>JAEHCM010000010.1 GCA_020696365.1 Thermoplasmata archaeon
CTATCGAGCCCTGCGTGTCGAGTATTCCTTGGACGAGGTACCGGACGTACTCTTCCGGAACGGGCGGGACCCGTAGGACACTGAAGGCGCCCTTCTCCATCCCCAAGTCGAGCAATCGCTCACCGACATGAGCCGACTCGATGATGATGCTCCTCCTGTCCCTGCTGAACCTACTCTCCTTCACGAGTTCTCTGAAGGCCTTCAGAAGAGCTAGGTCGGATGACTCGACGACCGTCTTATGGTCGGAATCCACTGCTCCACGTTCGTAGATGACTCCGAGGCACCACGCCATCTCCGGGGTCCAAGTGTCGAAGAACCTCTCTCCTTTCCGTGACACGTTTCTCACCCTCCTCACGGCCATCCCAGGAACACCTGGAGCAGCAGGTACAGTATTACGCCGATGAGGACTCCTTTCGCGAACCTCGACAGCACCGAGGCTTTCTTGGCGTTGCGATGCCCATAGATGAATTGCCCCTCGTTGTTCGTGGTCATCATTCTCACCACTGGTAGAACCCGCCGCTCCGCTGGCAGAACCCGGCGAACCTCAGAAGGAAGCTATTATGGTCCTCCGACATCGGCTCGAACCGCATCAATCTGTACGAGCGGTGTCCCTTGACGGCGATGTGCTCGCTGCTCCAGCGTCCATCGCTATCCTGGGCCTTGAATTTTCGTATCTGTCTCTGGCCGTAGTAGTCCTTCAGGAGCTGGTGAGCCTCCTTCTTGCCGAAGCTCCTCGGAACCCAGAACCAGCCCTCATCGTTCTTCAGGAACTCATCTTTCACAACAACTGTGCAGAGGCCGTCGATTCCTTGCTCGATGGCGCTCGCCCATTCTCTCGCTGTCGCTGCAGGGACGTACGTCCCACTGTTGTCTGTGACCATCTTTTCGGCGTCCGCACCAAGGAATTCAAGGGCGAGCCTAAGCCGAGGCCAGCCGTACATGTTCACCTTGAAGTGGTCCTTCTCACCCCGTGTATACAGGTCATGGCTCATGCTCTGTCACCTGCCTCTGGCGGGCTTGAGAAGTCGCTTCGCTTGCTTGCTGAGGACCTCGTAGCTCTCGAGACCGACCATCCTGTGTAGCACTCTTCCTCCCTTCACGAAGAGCAAGGTCGGCATGTACTGGACCTCGTGAGCTTCCGATAGTTCCTCGTGCTCATCGACATCGACCTTGACGCAGACTAGGTCCGGAAATTCCGTCTCGAGCATCTTCAGCAGCGGCTTGAGCTGCTTGCATGGTCCGCACCATGCCGCACTGAAATCGACTATCAGCGCCTCTGTCTCGCTCCATATCTTCTCAAACTCCTCTGTCGTTCTTATTGTTCGCATATCATACCTCCTTTTCGAGACGCCTGGCTCATGCTGATTCTCCGAGATGGTCTGATGGTCGCGAGAGCGGTCGCTGACGCACTGATTCTCATCAGTAAAATGTGGGAAAAACCGCCTTGAGCGGGGCGTCTTAATACCCTATCTGTGAGAAGTGGTAATTAATGGTATCGGAGGGGGTATCCAGCAGTCCTGGAATCCGCTCCTCCTCTACCTGGTATGTGTGGGGACCCCCTGCCCTCAAAAAGACGGGCGAACCCCACTGTACTTAGCATCCGAGGCTATGTCGTTTCCTAACGGGGCCTAGGGAGGACCGTTTCATCTCACAGCTCATCAGGCTCGTCAGGAGACGCGCAATCCTAAATATCAACAGGGTTAATCCTGTAGCAGTCACAGGTGGGTGAAGGGAGGCATGATTCCAGAGAACATTGTATCGGGATACTGGGCAAAGCCAACGGCATCCTGACTGACCTAAAGAAGAAGTAGGAGGACAAAGGGTGAACATAGTAGCGATTGTCGGAAGCATTGCGGGGCTGGTCAGCATAGTGGCTCTGCTCTTGTTTCTGGTGTTCCAAGGAAAGGCGAAGCGGAGCAGGCATGCCACGTACAGCTTTCTGGCGTTCCTATCTGGTTTCGTCGTCTTCCTTGTTTCTTTCGGGTTGGTCGCGGACGCACCGATAGCAGCCCCCATGATAGTAGGGGCCGTTCCCTTGCTCGTCATCGCATGTTGGCTACGATGGACCTCCAGACGCAAGACATCAGCCGTCGAGTCTTAGACCGTCAAACCCTCTGAACCCCTTCCATCTTTATCTTGAAGGTGAAAAATGAAGAAGGATACCAACGCCATCCGCCTAGTAGCCACTGTAACCGGGTCTGTCATAGGTGTGGGGCTGGCCTATGTGATAAATTCGATTGCCGATTGGACCCCATGGCCGTCCCCTTACTTCCCCGAGATGATTTTCTTTCTGCCATTCATCGTCCTTGGGATAGTCGCTGTCCTTCTATTGATTCGGAAACCCCTGTCTCGCAGCGACGCATTGACATTCTTCCTGAATTTCGGGGGGCCGTTCTTCACATTGTATGTGGTCACGACCATACTCTACTGGCTCGTTAGAGTTTGAGGTGTGCGTCTATGAAGGTCCGAAAGTTCCTCAAACGGATATGGGATAACATCGCGGCTTTCCTTCTCGCAATCGCTCCCTAAGGGTTATAAGAAAAAGTAGGGACACGAATGCCGAAGCGCCCCGAGAGAGCTATATTTTCTTAAGCTCGGGCGGTTCGCCTCGGAATCGCATACGAGTGGCGATTAGGCCCGAAATCGCATATGAGAGTTTTTCCCTCGTAAAATTAGGCGTGACACGTGCTCACATGTCGATGATATTTCGCTCTTTCAGTCTCTCACATGCGATGCAAATTCTGCGATGCAATTTCTCATTTGCATCGATTCACGAGGGATTTTCTCTCATATGAGATGGGATTTTCTCTCATATGAGATGCAGACGTGCTCTTTTTCGCGCATAGTGCCGTTGCGCCGAGAAGGGAATTGCACTTAACCGGTAAGAGTTAAATAGAGTTATCATGAATTAACGTCCCAGGAGAATTGAATGGAATCTGAACAAAAACGGAGAAGAAACGGAAGCGGAATCTTGAGCGACCCAGATGGTCTGTCGTGCGATGCGAGCCTCGGATTCGTCGTGCGCGGCAATGTGATGAACTTGCAGGCAGCCGTGGAAGAAATCACCCCCGTGCTGAAGGAATGGCAGCTCAGGACGGTCTATCGGATACTCTATCCAGGAAAACTCTGGATAAAGCGAGAACCAGTAACTGAATCAACACAAACTGAAGGTGACGAGGATGGAGACTCCTGAGACACCTCCGCCTTCGGAAGACGGCTCATGCAGCGGAGTAAGAACCGCAACCGAGGATGAGCTTACCCACCCTCATCTGCTGGAACGACTCGTTGATGCCCTCGGAATGTCAGGCGTAGTCCGTCAGGTCCCCATGCTGGTCGCTCTCCTGCTCGTGTTCCTGAGCCGCCTCTGTAACAATCCGCTGAACGCATCATCTGGTGGTCTCGCAGGTGTAGGAAAGTCGTTTCTGGTATGCAGAGTGTGCAGGCTTTTCAGAGGTCCTGCGTTTGTGTCCGCGTACTTCTCCAAGACCTCGCTGGTGCACGATACAGATTGGGCAGAAGCAAGGGATGACGGTAGCTACGTCATCGACCTGAGGGGCAAGGTCATAGTGCTACTTGAGGCGAAAGCGAGCGGGAAGTTTCTGGAGCTGATGAAGCCCATAAGGTCTCATGACATGGATGAGGTGAGCTTCAACATCACGCAGAGTAATAAGGGGAAGCACAAGACTAAGAAGGTCGTCCTGAAAGGATGGCCAGTGTTCATAGACCTCAGCGTCAACCCGTCCTGTGACGGGGAGGATACCTCTCGCGAACTCAGGCTCACGCCGTGCTACACTGAACAGCATGGCAAAGAGGTGAACATGCAGCGCGGAATGAGAGCCGCTGCCCCCTGGAACTTCCTCTCAGATACGAAGACGGATGCAATGCTCAGCACATTGGAGGATGCTCTTGCATCGCTCAAACCGATGAAGGTGTTGAACCTCTTCGCGCCTGCTCTCGCTCATGAGTTCGGCACTGAGGATGCGAGGTCCATGAGGGATTTCGAGAAGGTGCTCAGCCTGCTGGAATCCTGCACGATTCTGCATCAGCGTCAGAGGGTCATCGTCGAGACGACTGAGGAGAAGTATGTGGTCGCCTCAGTGGATGACCTGAAGATAGTCTGCAGAGTTGCCGAGGAGTTGATAGGCCAGACGATAACCGGATTGGGTGCCGATGTCATCGATGCACATGCCGACTTCTTCGCGAGGGTCTGTCCCCAAGGCGTGGGAAAGACAATCGAGGAGATAAGAGCTGAGTGGGCGAAGGAACACGACAAGCCGATTTCACGGTCGACTTTGCTGGGGCACTACCTGTATCCCCTCCATGAGGCGGGTTACATGGTTCAGGACGACTCAGAGAAGGCTCACAAGTGGTCTGTGTCATCTGCCAAACTGTCAGCATCTGTCGGCATCGATTTTGACAGATTGGAGAAGGACATTATCAGCAATGCTGGCATAGACACGCAGGTATCGAATTTTGTGTCATCTGTCAATGTGTCGCGAGTTACGTTTGGAGGCGAAGAAATCCCGACCGGCGACAACACCGTGCTCTCCAACCGGATAGTGAGTGCATTGAATGCGCCGACAGTTCGACAGGAGTTCCTCGATAAGCTCGGGGACCCGATGGCCAGCTGTCTCATTTCTGAGAACGAAGAATCTGTCGAATGCAACGCGGCAGATGCTGACAGACCTGGGGAGGGGACGCAGGAATGAAGCCCACGCTTGGCGCCAAGGTGTCTTCAGAACTATCTGCTGCTTTCTGTGAGACGGCCAGAAGGGCGGGGTTAACCAAGAGCGAGGCAATCAGACTAGCCCTGCTCCTGTTTGTGGAGAATGAGGCTCCTCGAGCGGTTAACCGCGATTCTGAGGGCTGCGAAGAGGACAAGGGGGATGCGGAGTGAACTGCGAGTTCTGCCGAGTCTCGGATGAGTTCGATGTTCGCGAGGTTTACTGTTCTCGTGAGAGAGTCAAGCCAGATGGTTCTGCAGGGATGTTGACAGCTTTACTCTTGCTAGCCAGACCGCCCTGGAACTGTAAACATCTTTGCTACGATTGTAGGGCCTTACTAAGCGGGGTCGGAGCTGAGGGATGAAGCAAGAGGGTCGCAAACCGGGCGCCCTAGATGGGGCTTACAAAGAGACCGATAAGTTTACGCTGAGAACTCACAACTATCCTACTGAGGGAAACCATGCGACTCGGCAAGGTCGCAATGGTGTCAACCTCAGTGGGAAACGGAAACGAAAGCAGAGACCAGGACGGAAGCGGGGGGCGAGGTCGATGGGCCGATACCCTCTGAGAACATGGATAGGGAAATACATGACCGCGATGGAACCGTACTATGCGCCTTCGACATTGAAGGTACGACGAGCGTATCTCAATGTCATCGAGCGCGACTATGCTTCATTGCGCGAGAACGACCGGACACTAGACGCTGACCCTATCAAGTGGGGGGAGCGCGAGCTTACAGCCATTATGTCCAGCATGAGGGCGAGGGAACTCACACAGGGCACACAGACCCAACACCTGGGCGCTCTCAAGCTCCTACTAGACTACGTAGGGAACAGCACCCTCTCTAGGATGAGGGCGAAACAGCGGTGGGCCTTCCCCAAAGCGAACTATGAGCGTAAGAGCGCGTTGGCACCAGAGGACTTGGAGACCGTACTAGCCTCTGCGAGGGAGATGGCCGGATGGACTGGCGAGTGTGCGTCATTCTGTCTTGCCATGTACGCCTACACGGGGATTCGCAAGGGCGAGCTACTGTCAGCACACAGAGTGGACTTGGACATACTGAGATGGACGTTCAAGGTACGGCACCCTAAGGGCGAGCGCACATACGGCAAGCAGCGCGTCGTTCCGGTACCCGAGCCCGCCAGGGAGCGGTGCATCAGATACCTGAAAGCGAGAGAAGTCGAGCTAGGCAAGCGCGGAGTCCTATCAGCCCCCTATCTGATGTTCTCCATGCGCGACAGCACCAAACCATTGCACCCATCGACCGTGGACCGCTGGACCAAATCCGTGTCCGAGAGGACGAGTATCCCCGTCCATCCTCACATGCTGAGAAGGACATACGGCCAGCTATTGCTCGATGATGGGGCGAGCATCGAGAGCGTGTCGCTGATGCTAGGACATGCATCCACGCTAATCACTGAGAGGCACTATTGCCGTAAGAACGCCGATGACGCTATGGCCGATGTGCTAAAAGCATTCGACCAAAGGCACCCGTCGGTAAAGCCTACCGAGCGTAGAACCGTAGAATTGATTTCAAAAACCGACCTACCTGGCTACGCTTAACGTGTAATCAGTTGCAGTTACATGCAGCCTGCCTCAGCTGGGCTCAAAGTTTTATATCGACTATTGCATTCGACTCATCGGATGGGATGCAGTGGAGACTGAAGAGACTCTGGTCTTGATTTTCATCGCCTTTCTCGCGGCGAAGATCGGCGGCGAGATAACGGAGAGGCTGAAGCTTCCCTCGGTGACGGGCGAACTCATGGCCGGAGTCATCCTGGGCCCTACCCTGTTCAACCTGATCACAGCGGAGCACACGTTCTTCGACGTGCTGGCTCAGCTGGGAGCCACCTTCCTGTTGTTCTCCGTCGGGATGGAGACGAAGCTGTCAGAGCTGAAGAAGGTCGGCCTCGTCGCCGCGTCGGTGGCGGCACTGGGCGTCGCTGCCCCGTTCGTGCTCGGATACTGGGTCTCACTCCTGTTGGGCTTCGAATCAACGGAAGCCATGTTCATCGGTGCCGCCCTCGTCGCCACGAGCGTGGGAATAACCGCCAGGGTGCTTCAGGACCTTGGCCTGATCGCGTCGACCGAAGCGAAAATCATCCTAGGCGCGGCGGTGGTCGACGACATACTCGCGATGATCGTCCTCACCCTCGTGAGCGGCACCGCAGCTGGCAGTTCGCTCAGCAACGTCGACATAATAATCGTCATTGCGGAGGCCGTGTGCTTCGTCGCCATCGTGACCATAATCGGGACGAGGATGGTCCGGTATGCTTCCGGGAAGAAAGATGTCAGGCACGACCGTGCCGTGAACGGCAGCTGGTCGATACACTACAAGACCCACGCCTTCAAGAGGGATAGCTGGCTGGAGAAGCTGGTGCAGAAGGAAGCCCCGTTCGTGATCATCTTGGTGGTCGTATTCGGCCTGTCGGCGGCGGCCTCCTTCTTCGGCCTTGCGGCCATCATCGGCGCCTTCTTCGCGGGGCTCATATTCTCCGATACGAAGAACACATACGAGCTCGAGCACAAATTCGAACCCTTGAACGTGTTCCTGGTGCCGTTCTTCTTCGTTGTCATGGGTGCGAAGGTGGATTTCACGAACATCACGAGCGTGGCACCTCTGGCCATTGTGCTCACGGTCGTGGCGATCCTGAGCAAGCTGGGGCCTTGTGCTCTTGGAGCCGCCACCAGAGGTGAGAAGACGGCCCTGATCGTCGGCGCAGGCATGGTGCCCAGAGGTGAGGTCGGTATCGTGGTGGCCATGATCGGCTACGGCATGGGGACGATCAGCTCGGAGACGTATTCGGTCATAGTCCTCGTCTCGATCGCCACCACGTTGTACGCTCCGTTCCTGATAAGAACGATAATCAAGGCGGAGACGAAGAAGGAGCGCAGGTCCTCTTGGGGATTCAGACCTCGCTCTCGCTCATGATCCGCAGGAAATCCTGCAGATGAGACGAAAGGGCTTCGTTGTCCGTGTAGCCACACGCTGAGAGGTCCGGCGCAGCAAGAAGTGCGGTCTTCCCGTCGGATATGACGTCTGTGGCGATCAACCCCTTCCTCCGGACCGAGGTCACCTTCTTCGGAACCTTCACGAAAGGGCTGGTTATGACGGTGATCTCCACGCCCCTCAAGAATGCGTTCGTGAACCTCTTGCCCAGCTTGCGTCTGAACTCCGCTATCGATGGTGAGGAGATCACGAAGCTGTGTTCGGACTTGTCCATCATCTCGCCGATCTTCTCAAGGACCCTGTCCTTTCCGAGGATGGTGTAGATCATCTGAGGGACCCCTCGTTCGGACAGGACGTCCTTGATGGATTCGATCTTCTGGAACGTCTCGCGCACTTCCGCCGCCAATGCCTCCCCCAGCTCCGAAGGGTCGACGGCTGCGAACGTGCGCGGACGCTCTGCCTTGGACCGGGCGTAGCCTTTCGTCTCAAGGCTCTCGAGGGTCTTGTACGCCGATGTCCGTGGAATCTGTGCAATCTCCGCTACAAAAGTCGGAGATGTCGACCCAGCGGCGACGAGGGCGATGTACGCTCTGGACTCGTACTCCGAGAGGCCAAGCTTCGAGAGTGTTCCAGATATCTTGGCGTACTCCTCCAGGAGCGCGTCTATGTCCTTGCCGGCTATCGATGCTAACGACTTCAGGTCCATTTGTAGCGACATCGGCTACATAACATATAAGTCAATCTGTAAGAATTAACGTATCAGGATTGGGATCACTCATGCTTACTAGAGAGAGTGCAATAGCTTCCGGTCTTCCGAAGACCACGGAGAGCCTGTGTCCTGAGTGCCTGACCGTCATCAAGGCCACGCTGAAGGAGAAGGAGGGCAAGGTCGTCATGGAGAAGACCTGCCCCGAACATGGGAGCTTCAGCGATGTGGTCTGGTCCGATGTCGAGATGTACCTACGTGTGGAGTCCTGGGCGAAGGACGGGATCGGCGTCGAGAACCCCGCGATAAAAGACGCGAAGCAGTGCCCGTTCGATTGCGGACTCTGCGACCTTCACCTGAGCCACACGGGGCTAGCCAACGTCGACCTCACGAACAGGTGCAACCTCAAATGCCCGATATGCTTCGCGAACGCCAATGCAGCTGGATACGTGTTCGAACCGGATTTCGACACGATCATGAAGATGCTCAAGGTCGTCAGGGACGTGAGGCCCGTGCCGTGTCCTGCCGTGCAGTTCTCAGGGGGTGAGCCGACAGTCCATCCGAGATTCATCGACATCATCGCGGCCGCGAAGGACATGGGCTTCGCCCAGGTACAGGCGGCGACCAACGGCATCAAGTTCGCTCAGAGCGTCGAGTTCTGCAGGAAGGCGAGCGACGCTGGCTTGAACACCCTCTATCTTCAGTTCGACGGTCTCAGGCCTGAGATATATGTGCGCGCTCGAGGAAGGGACCTCCTCGACATTAAGAAGAAAGTGGTCGAGAACTTCAGAAAGGTCGAGAACCACTCGTCCATAGTGCTCGTCCCGACGATCGTTAGAGGCATCAACGAGGACCAGGTATGGCCGATACTCCGCTACGCCTTGCAGAACATGGACGTGATCAGAGGCGTAAACTTCCAGCCCGTCGCCTTCACGGGAAGGGTCAGCAGCGAGGAGCGGGAGAAGGGAAGGTACACGCTGCCGGACCTGGCGAAGGACATGGAGGTGCAGTCCGGAGGGAAGATCAAGATGACCGACTGGTACCCTGTGCCGACCGTTTCAGCGATCTCCGAGCTCTGGCAGGCGTTGTACGGCGACAGGAAGGTCACGCTCACGACGCACGTCCACTGCGGTATCGCGACGTACATGTTCGTCAAGGGTCCGGACAACATCGTCCCGGTGACGAGGTTCGTCGATGTCGAGCCGCTCTTCCATGAGATGGACGAGCTGGCCAAGAAGACTGAGGGCAAGAAGATGAAAGCATTGAGCAAGCTCAAGGCGTTCGCCCTACTGAAGAAGTACCTGAGAAAGGATGAGCTCCCCGAGGGCCTGAGCTCGACACAGTTCCTGAAATCTCTCAAGGGGGTGCTCTCCGAGGAGACCAAATCGGAGCTCTCCAATTTCAGCTGGCAGATGATGTATGTGGGCGCGATGCATTTCATGGACTCATACAACTACGACATCGAGCGCGTCAAGAGGTGCATGATACACTATACCACGCCCGATGGAAGGATAATCCCGTTCTGCGCATACAACTCTGGCCCTGTCTACAGGACGGAGGTCGAGAAGAAGTTCTCCATTCCGCTGGAGGAGTGGAGACGCAGACATGGCGACGAGCACACATGAGGTGGGTTTATTGGTCAAAGATCAACTTGATGAGCTTGAGGTTGACATAGCGATGTGCCTCCACTGCGGAGCGTGCGTCGGGTCGTGCCCTGCGAACGCGATCTTCCTCAACGAGGTCCTGCTCGAGTTCGGAGACGGTTGCACGCTCTGCAAGAGGTGCATCAAGGTATGCCCTGTAGGCGCCATCTCGATGATCGGAGGCGGCTGAATATGAACGATTACGATGTCGTGGTGGTCGGGGCTGGGCCGGCCGGCGCATCGACTGCGCGGTGGGCCGCCCAGAACGGCGCGCGGGTCCTCATGGTAGAGAAGCGGCAGGAGATCGGTTCTCCTGTGCGTTGCGGGGAAGGGATATCCCGTGCGTGGCTCGACTCGGTGGACCTGAAGCTCGACTCCAAGAGCGTCGCGTGCGAAGTAAAGGGAGCGAAGATAATATCGCCCAACGGGACGCCGTTCTACCTGTCCGAGGACATGGCAGGAGACGAGGTGGGCATCGTCCTGGATCGCGTGTTCTTCGACAAGCTGGTAGCCAAGAACGCCGTGAAGGCCGGGTCCGACCTGATGCTCAAGACTTCGGTCACCGGGCTCCTGATGGAGGATGGAAAGGTCACAGGCGTGAAGATAAGATCGTACGGCGAGACGCGCGAGGTTCGGTGCGGATGTGTCGTCGGCGCGGACGGTTTCGAATCCCAGGTCGGTCGCTGGGCAGGGATCAACACCAGCCTTGCCCCGAGGGACGTGACGACCTGTTTCCAGTACAGACTCACGAACATCGACCAGGAGCACGAGTACTGCCAGTTCTTCCTTGGCAGCGTCGCACCTGGCGGGTATGTCTGGATGTTCCCGAAGGACGAGGACACGGCCAATGTCGGTCTGGGCGTCCAGCTGTCGAAGCTGAAGGAGCCGGGTGAGGTGAAGAGATACCTCGACCGCTTCATCGAGAAGCATCCGGGTCTGAAGAAGGGTCGTCCGCTCGAAGTTGTGAGCGGAGCGGTCTCGGTCTGCGCCCCGATAGACCAGACGGTCACCGATGGCCTGCTCCTGGTCGGCGACTCCGCGAGGCAGATCGACCCGATAACGGGCGGGGGCATATCGAACAGCTGCAAGGCCGGCAAGGTCGCCGGTGAGGTGCTGGCGCAGGCGACGGAGGAGGACGACTTCAGCGCGACGTTCCTTCAGCGCTACGAGAACGGATGGCGCGACCTGATCGAGAACCATCTCTATCGTAACTGGATGGCGAAGGAGAAGCTCGTCACTTTGTCGGATGAGACCTTCGACAAGATCATCGCGACCCTCAACGATGTGGGCGTAGAAGATATGTCCACCTACGCAATCCTGAAGGCCGTAGAGAAGAGGCATCCAGACCTCGTGAAGGAGTTCCAGGAGCTTCTGTAGCCGCGCCGCGTCTGCGGTAGTATCAAGAACTCTCCATACCCTTCGCCTGGACAAGAGGGGGATCGGTCCGCATTTCGTCGTGGGCAGTCATCATCGGAGCGATGCGTCGACATTGGGTCATCATTGCTACGCTGTGCGTTCTGATCGCCGCAGTTATTCTCAGGTTCGCCAATATCGGCTGGAGCTACTCCAACAACGGCATCGACGAGGGCGTGATGATCGAGAGGGTGCTGATGGTGGACCATGGATTCGTCCTCTATTCCGAGCTTCCCTGCGACCAGGCACCCCTGGCGTTCATCGTCGGTGCTCTGTTCGGAGGGGACGTCGTGTCGCTGCGGGCTCTCAGCGCGATGCTGTCGTTCGCCGCGGTCGCCTGCTGCATGTTCGTCTCGCGCCGGGTTGGTGGAGACCATGCCATGATTGCCACGGGAGCGCTGCTCGCTGTGGATTTCGCCTTCGTCCGGGAGTCGAGGCTGTTCTCGCTCGACGCGATGTCCGCATCGTTCCTGGCGTTCTCGCTGGCAGTTTTCATTTTGCACCTTGAACGGAGGAACATGGCGGTACTCGCACTGGCAGGCGTTCTCGCAGGGATTGCCTGCTCGATAAAACTCATCGGCGGGCTCGCCCTGTTGGCTATCATCATATTCATCCTCATCGAGGCGCTGAAGGGGAGGATGCCTCGGAAGACTGCGTTGATGGATATCACCCTGGTCGCGTCGTTGGCCGCGTTGCCGCTGATCATCCTTATGGCTGCGCTTGGTGCCTCCGATATGATCCAGGGGATGGTATTCGACCAGGGCCACAGGGAGTTCGATGCCTTCCTGAAACTCTCCCTGCTCGCTTATTTCGGCCTGAACCTGGCCCTCGTGTTGCCACTCGCCTATGCGAACCGCCTGTGGAGGCGTGGCCCGAGGGAGCGTCTGCTCTTGACAGCCACCTTCGTCATCCTCGCGTTCATGATCGTACAACCGCTGGTGTTCCTGCACCATGTGGTGATCGTCGGCCCCGCCCTCGCCATCCTTGCCGGCGTGGTCATCGGGAAATCGATTGAAGCTAAAAAGGCGTCGGAGGAGAGCATATCCAAGGTGAGTGAATCGAAATGGGGGTACGCTTGGAGGGTTGCGATCCCCGCGTTCGTCATCTCCATCGTGATCTCGGGCGGCCTTTCGACATACGGCCTTGCGACCCAAAGCGAACCCTCGCAGATCATATGGGGCGATGTGGTTGCTGAGCTTTCATCTGAGACGGAGTACGTGATATGTGGCGACCCGATGATTGCGGCGTACGCCGGACGCATGACTCCGCCGGACGTGGTCAACGTTGCTGAGCGACAGTACCCCGAACTCACTCTGGAGCGGCTGTGTCAGGCGGTGACGGAGTATGATGTGGCGGTGGTCGTCATATGTTATCGTCTGAACGACTTCGAGGGGTTCCCGTCATTCCTGGAATCCCACAACTATACCCTCACGCTACCAGAGCTTGTCATCCCCGAGGGGAGGGCAGTCCTCGACCTCTACCAGGACGGCATCGACCCGGTCACGCTGTATGTGAGGAACGCTGACGCGTAGGCGTCCACGACTACGTACCCGCCTGAACCCTTCTGGTCGCTCAGATGTCATCGCTGAACGTCCAGAGGGAGTTCGCTATGAAGTTGAATATGCTTACCAGGAATATGGCGATGACCTGTGCGATCACGAGGAAGACGCTCGCTCTGTCCTCCCCAATCCCAAGTGCGGGCATGAGGTCCTCGACGATGGTCTTCAGGATGATGAGGTTGAGCATCAGCCCGTTCATGCTCACAAGCAGGAACTGAGAGTACTGGATGTGGATCTTTCCCTTTGACCTGAATGTCCACCACCTGTTCCATATGAAGTTGTTCGTGTCGGCCACTACGAACGCCAGCACCGCCGCCCAGAGGTAATGTGCGAAGAATACCTCGACAGCCGTCCAGAGGATGGCAAGATTGATCACGGTGCCTATTCCGCCTATGAGTGCGAATTTTATGTACCGCGCGAGCCACGGTTTCTTGTGTTCATACAGCCGGATGCAGTGATCGATGTACTTCAGGTAGACGGATGCGCCCAGCTTGCTCTTGCCAGCCTTCCTGTCTGCGAAGATTATGGGCACCTCCGCGACCGAGTCGTACTTTCCCTTCACGAGTATCTCGAGCCCGATCTTGTAGCCGATGGGATTTAGCTCCACACCGTCGATGACCGACCTCTTCAGCGCGAAGAAGCCGGACATCGGATCCTTCACCTTCGTGAGCCCGCGTGCGAGGAGTGTAGCGCACTTCGAGATGATCCGTCGGTGGATGGGCCAGTTCTCGACGGCGCCCCCTTTGACGTAGCGGCTTCCGACGACCATCTGCGCCTCGTCCGATTCGATCTTGCCTATCATCTCGGGTATCTTCTCCGGCGGATGGCTCAGGTCCGCGTCCATGACCACCAGTGTGTCCCCAGTCGCGGCCTCGAACCCCTCCATGACCGCCGTGGAAAGCCCGAGCTTCCCCGCCCGGTGCACGACCTTGATATTGTGATCCTTCCCGAGCTCCTCGGCGTAAGCACCTGTACCGTCCGGGCTGTTGTCGTCGACTATCACGATCTCGGCGTCCATGCCCGCCTCCTTGCAGGCGTCATCGATTCTGCGGACGAGCTCCTGCAGATTCGGCTTCTCGTTGTATGTTGGAATCACGACTGAGATCGCGGCGTTCCCCCCCCAATTCCGATTTTTCGCTTGTAGATCACTGACGCGACGATGCTGACCAATATCACGACGGCCACGGCGATTAGCGCCACCCATGGTGCGATATCCTGTCTGAGGGTGTCGTAGCTAAGCCATGCCAGCGCTATCACGACCGTCGACTTCGCAAGCGCTCCTATGATGAGATACATCGCGCATTTGCGCAGGTTCCATTTGCAGACCGCCATGAACGCTCCTGTGTACGGAACCAGCGGCGCAACTCTGTTCAACAGAAGGAGGCGCTCGTCGCTCACTATGAGGAAATCCGTGTATTTCCGCATGACCTTCTGGATCCTCTTGGGCATGCCGACGAATTTCACGATGGAGTAGAGTATGAAGTTGCCTCCGAGGCTGGCGACGCTTGCGACGACGATCAGCAAGGCCGCCCATCCGATCGAATCGAAATGAACGCCGAATATCCAGATCATCCAGACCTCAGGGAGCGTCGGCACGCCCGTGCCGTCGATGAGTATGATCGCGACAAGCGCGAGAATCATTCCGACATCGCCGAGGGACGCGAAAGCGTCGATTATCCCCTCGCCGATCAAGGCACTAGCCTCCCCTCCGCGAGCTGTTCGTAGAGCTCCTTGAGCATTCCCGCCGTGATTTTCATGTCGTGCTGCGCGGCCAGTCGCATCGCACCGTCGACCATCCGCCTTCTCAACTCGTCGTCGTCCAGCAGTCGTTCGAGATTCTCCGCGAATTCGTCATCGGTCCTGCTCTTGATGCAGTGTGTGCCGTCCACGACCCAGTCCTCATACACGGGGATGTCCCGGATCAGCAGGGGGCAGCCGCAGCTAGCAGCTTCGAGCATCACATTGCCATAGCTCTCGGCTTTCGTCGGGAACATGAATACGTCGGCGGCGGAGTACACGTCCACGATCCGGTCGAACGGGACATGACCCGGGAAGTGCACATTTGCCGGCGGCGATGTCTGAAGCGCGTCCTCCAGCAGCATCTCCGAAGCCCCTATCCAGACGAAGACGACATCTTTTCTGTGGACAAGCTTCGAGGCAACATTGACAAACGTGTCAACGCCCTTTCTAGGTATTCGCAACCCCACGCTGACTATGAGCTTCTGATCCTCACCTACGCCTATACTGTTCCTGAATTCATGTCCCCTGCTCGCGTCGCGCACAAACACCTCGCGGTTGATGCCGTTCGGTATAGTTCTGAACGGCCCTCGAACGCCGTCTCTTGAGAGCGATTTGGCAACGTATGGAGTCGCACCGAGCACGACGTCTCCCATGTTGTAGAACAAGGTCGAATATCTCCGGACGAACGGATAGAATAGGTCGCCTCCCTTGAACCCTCCCTTAATGAGTTCAGGGAGATGCCGTCCGTGGACCACCAGTGGTTTCCCAGCTATCTTCCTCCTCAGCGCCCACATGAAGGAGTTCGGAAGAGGGCTGTGGATGTGGAGCACATCGTAATCGGAGCCAGGGTCGTTGAAGACCACCCGACATCCCAGCTTCTCCAACTCCTTGGCGACCATAGGAGCGTTCGTCCCCATTCCGCCTGGGTTCTTGAACGGGATCAGCTTCCTATAGCTCTCCAACTCCGTGAGCATGCAAACAGAGACCATCTCTAAGTCCTTCCAGACGAGCTCATGGACCAAGCCCGAGCCTTGGCCGCGATGATAGTTTCTGGACATATATATATACCCCAAACACGGGGGATGGCGCTGGCGGCTCAGCCGGAATGACGATTGCTGACAATTCCGCCCATCACCATCATTTCGCGAGGGCCGGATATTAACCCCTAATCTGCCCCTAATTAAACATGGGGGCCATAATCTTCAAATCTGGCAGGAAGCCTCAGAGAATGGATTTCTTTACCGGTACAAAATGGGCCTTGTGTCTTGGTACATCCGCGGTGCGCGGACAGGGCCGTCGAAGACTTCTACGAACGAAGGCCCCCGTCGGGGACCACAGGATCGCCCGCCGACGCCTTTTCTATGCTGGTTGGAGCCATTCCACCCTTTCGGCCCTTCAGGACGAAGAACATCACCAACGCGATGATGGCCAACGCGATGACGATCCCGAGGGCTAGGCCGTAGGATTCGATGAAGCTCTTCCCATCTTCTTGTTCCTCCTCATCTTCCTCGACGGTGATGGTCACCGTGTCGGTATTCGTTTCGCCCTCAGAATCCTCGACAGTCAGCGTCACGATGTATGTCCCTGCGATGTCGAAGGTGAACGTCGGGCTAACACCGTATAGCTCCCTCGCCCAGCCGTCGTACGCGTAAGTCCACGTGTAGTTCTCGATCGAACCGCTGTCGTCGGTGGAGGCGGATCCGTTGAAGGTGACCACATCACCGACGGTCACAGTCTGGTTCGCCCCAGCATCGGCGACCGGTGGTTCGTTCACCTCAAGCACGGTGATGATGATCGTGTCCGTAGCATAGTTGTCTGCGGTATCCGAGACGTTCAACGTGACGGGATATGTCCCGGGGGTTTCGAAGGTATAGGTCGGACCGACTTCGTATAATGTCTTCTCGGTTCCATCTGTGAAAGTCCAGGTGTAGTTGACAATATCCATATTGTCGGAGGAGCCGCTGCCATCAAAGGTGACAGGAGTGTCTTCATCGACTGTCTGATTTGAACCGGCATCGGTAATTGGTGGAGTTATATCAGCGACTCTTATTGTAACATTATCCGTATCCCAAAGTCCAGCGAAATCAACTACCATTAGGGTTACGACATATTCTCCAGGATGTTGAAAGACAATAGTCGTATGTTCACCCATTAGAAATGTCTCAACTTCGACTCCATCGATTATCTTGATGGAACTCCAGGAGTAGTTTGCAATGCCAATGTTATCGGTAGATTCACTCCCATCTAATGCTACGATTGTGTCTTCCGTAACATTCTGATCAGGACCTGCATCTGCCAATGGCATTGTGGTATCATTAACGGTGATAGTGACCGCATCAGTGTCCCAGTTACTTGCGGCATCTGTGACATTCAGCGTGACAGTGTATGTCCCTGGAGCTTCGAATGCATAGGTTTGGCTGACACCATACAATGTCTTCGCGGTCCCATCAATGAAAGTCCAAGCGTAATTCAATATGCCGGTATTATCGGTTGAATTGCTGCCATCGAATTCAACAGAGTCGCCCTCTTCCACCGTTTGATCTGTGCCGGCGTCCGCTATTGGATTCGTCGTATCGAGAACGGTAATGGTGACGTTATCCTCAGCATGATTCCCATCAGCATCTGAGACGTTCAGCATGATCTCATACGCTCCAGGTGTGGTGAATGAGTAGCCTGGGCTTATTCCATATAGCGTCTTCGCTGTACCGTCCGAAAAGGTCCAAGTGTAATTGACTATGCCAACATTGTCCGTTGAACCGCTTCCGTCAAAGATGACGAGAGTATCTTCATCGACTGCTTGATCTGTGCCCGCGTCTGCTATTGGCGGAGGCTCGTCAACAATAACCCGTCTTGTTGCACTATCCGTAAGAAGACCGGAATCCATTACCTCGAGTCTGATTGTATATTCGCCCTCCTCAGCATACTGATGTTGCCCAGTCTTGTCTGTAGACCAAACGGTATCCCAAACGCTATCATTCCCCCAGTCCCACCTGACCTCTAAAACGTCTATGGTGTCCTCCCTGTCCCATGATCCTGACGCGTTGACCTGGAACACGGTAGTGACATCACCCGCTAAGGGTTCCACGGTGAAGAATGCAACTGGGATCGCGTTCGGGACGTTGATGGGGCGCATCAATGGATAGTGGTCGTCCACTCCTGTGTATATGGAGTATGGAGTGTCCCCAATGCCGTCTGCTCCTAGCATATCTTGAGACGGCCCACTGTGTTCGTCCATTCCGGCATAATCACTCCAGTAGTTGCCTCCGACCGGATAGGACTCGTTCCAGCGATTGTCATCGTTCGTGTAGATTGGTGCTTGAGAGTAGATGTTGGACTGGAAGTTGTTATGGTACACCGTGCCACCTGAACAGTAGATTAGACGAAGTCCAAGATCGTTCGACGTCAGATTGTTGTCGACTACCAGAATCTCAGAGCAATCCGATAGGAAGACTCCCTCCTCGTTGTCAAAGACATCATTCTCTTCAATGACGACATCGTCGCAGCCATCGCTGCGCACTCCTACCCCGTGCCCGCTGATACGGTTTTTCGAAACGAACAAGTGGCTTACGGCGGATAGACTGAGCCCTGAGCCACTCCGGAGGAACGGGTTCTCAAAAATACTGCCGGAGACATTCGCATGATTTCCTCTTGTGAGATATACGTTGCCATAACCGTGAATCTCGCAGCTGCTCACAGTGAGGTTCGTGAACTCAGTCGCACTGAGAGCGCGGTTGTTCCCCGACAGATTGCATGCGCTCAGCGTCACATTAGCTATGTCCCACAGCTCGAGTCCGCTGAACTTGTTGTCATAGATGTGGCAATCCGAAATCTCGACGTCGGCTGCATGCTTAATCATCACTCCGACACTCGCGGGCCCTATACCAATGCCCGAGACCTTCAGGTCAGAACAGTTGATTACGATGAGTTGTCCGGTGGGCATGCCTTCACAACGCACGCCAACTGAGTCTCTGAAGAACCTCACCGGGTCGCCATTGACTGTGTTCGACGTATCCAAGAGAATTGTAGTGTACTCTTCCGCACTCGCGTGATAGATGTATATCCCCTCTCCCGTGAGGCTGTTCCCGCTCAGGTTCGTGTGGGTGGATTCGTGCATGTAGATTCCTGAGGTGTTGCGAGTAAGGGGATATCCGGCTCTGTGCCAACCATTCAGGGCAAGGGTGTTGTTCGAGATAGTCACCCCACTACTGGACTGCTCCCACAGGCCCACTCCACTATTGCCAGTAATGATGTTGCTCGTCACGTTGATACCAGAGCAGCCCGTCAGGGTGACTCCTTCGCCTCCATATCCCGTTGGGTCAAGATTATCATTGATGCGGTTGCCCTGAGCCAGGATATTCTGTGATGACGCGAGCACGATTCCCGCGTCCCTATTGTCGGTGAGATCATTGTCGGTTATCGCGATGTCGTGACATCCGCTCAGATATATGCCGCGTCCATTTCCATGGAGGGAATTGTTCGTAACTGTGAGATTGGATGAACTGCGCGCGACTATTCCACTACCGCTCCCCATCTCGGATCCGATTACATTCTCGACCGTCCCGTTCTGAACATTCTCGAATTCGACTATGTTTGGGCCCACGGAAAAGGAATCCCCTCGGAGGCTGCAGTTTCTTATCACAAAATGGGCCTGGGTGTTGATGATTTCAATGCATGTGCCTATCGGCATGACATAGATGTACCAATCCTCGATGATATATGGGTCGGATTCAATCCCGCTCCCGCCAGTCACACCATTCTCAGACGTGAACTGGCTGTCGTTGTAGATGTAGATGCCAGTGTATCGAGTCGTATAAGCTGAACTTGGTTCAGAGGCACAGTAGATGAGCATGGTCAAGCATGCAAGAAGCATCATGCCGACAATACCGAGGCAGACGCCCTTCAACTTCCTCTCCGTTCCGAACACATGGCGAGGAAGCGCCGCGGGCTATTTATTCGTTGTCCTCAGTTAAAACAACTTCTCGTTCTCTTGGTCCCTGGTCACGCTCTCATCTTCACATTATAGTCCACTCTGTCGCACTGCCCAGTGCTTCGGGACGTGGCCTGCAAGTTCGTATGGAACCGTGGTTGTGTCCGCTCGGTGGTAGTCACCCCTCATCCGCTCTGAATCGACTAAATCTATTTATTGGAACCATCTCTACGCAGCCCCGTGGAGCGAAGGACCATGTTGACATCCGCATTGCTTTTCGCAGTATGCACTTTCCTGCTTTGGGGAACGACGAATTTTCTGATAAGCTATGGTGAGAAGAACAAGGGAATCGACCCGACTATGTTCGCTGCGGTCATGTTGGTCGCCATGGGCATCCTCGGAGTGGTATTGTTCGCCTACCTTCTCGTCAGGGGAGATCCCATCACGATGAACTGGAAGTTGGTCATTCCTGTCGCAGCAGGACTTCTCCTCGGCGTAGGAATCCTGACTTTCGCGTTCGCCATGTCACACAGCGAGATGTCGACGGGCGCCACGGCCGCGATCGCCACGTCCAATGCGGTCTTCACGACTCTGCTAGCGCTAGTGTTCTTGCGGGAGAACATGACCTTCCAGGAATGGGTCGGGATAGGCACCGTAGTGCTCGGCATAATCATCTTGAGGATCTAGCGGGTCCGTTCACGTCCCATCTCTCGAGAAGACTGGTCGTCCATCCTTAACGACGACTTCGCAGAGGTTGACGCCCATCTGATAAGGTATCTGAGCGTGGCTCGGGACATCCATCACGAGAATGTCCGCCTTCTTCCCCGGTTCGAGCGATCCGACGGACTTCTCGAGCCCCACGGCGGCCGCAGCGTTTATCGTTGACGCAACAAGCGCTTCTGCAGGGGTCATCCTCATGTTGTAGCAGGCCAAGGTCATGGTGAACTGCATCGATGGGTTCCAGCAGTTCGGGTTGAGGTCCGTTGCGAGCGCGACGGGGACTCCCAACTCTATCAGCCTTCTGGCTTCCGCGTAATCGTCGAGCATCGATGAGAACGGAGTGCCGGGCAGGAGCACGCCCACCACCTGTTTCCTCGCCATCGCCATTATGCCGTCGTCCGAAGGTCTCGCAAGGTGGTCTGCGGATACGGCCCCGACTTCCGCCGCCAGCTCCGCCCCTCCTGTGCGCTCGAACTCGTCGGCGTGCACCTTCAGTCCGAGCCCCAGAGCCTTCGCCGCGAGGAGCACCTTTCTCGATTGTGCGACGGTGAACACCCCCTTCTCGCAGAAGACATCGCAGAACTCAGCGAGGCCGGATTCAGGAAGGTCCAGCAGCACCTCGTCGATGATGAACTGGACGTACTCGTCCGCGCCGTCGGAGAACTCCGGCGGAACCGCATGCGCCCCCATGTATGTGGGGACGACATCGGCTTCGCAGGCCTCGTCGAGTCTCCTCATCGTTTCGAGGATCTTGAACTCGGTCTTCCTGTCCAGACCGTAACCGGATTTTCCCTCGACGGTCGTCGAGCCGTGTTGCAGCATCGTTCTGAGCCGCCGTTTCGACTGTTTGAAAAGGTCGTCAGGCGAAGCCGCTCTGGTGTCCCTCACGGTCCTGAGGATGCCACCGCCCTCTCTCAGGATGTCCATGTAGCTCATGCGCTTGAGCTTCATCTCGAGCTCGAACTCGCGTGAGCCGGCGAACACCAGATGCGTGTGCGGATCGACGAACCCAGGCATGACGGTCTTTCCGGATGCGTCGATCACGTCGACTCCGTGCGCGCCATTGTCGCGAAGGATGTCGGGACTCTCACCTACCGCCTCGATGAGTCCATCCCGGATGTACACGGCTCCGTCTCTGATGATGCCAAGGTCGGACATCTCTCCCTTGATTCTCGGCCTGCATGGCCCTCGCATCGTGAGCATCTCGGATGCGTGGACTATGAACAGTTCCTCAGACAATGCCGTGCTCCCTCCCAGTCGTAATTCCGTTCATATGCTATAAAACGAATTGGGCGGTTCACTGCCCACGCTTGCCGACCAGCTCGTTGACGACGTATTCCATCGTATCCTGGGGGTTCAGCATCGTCTTGAAGTACCTGTAGTCCGAGGCCTCGAGCTCTCCCATGAAGTACGAGGAAATCGCGTATGCGGACACGCCCACGACGGCCAGCAGCATGAGGGCCAGCCAGTCCACCGTCGGTATTAGCGCCCAATCCACGACGTACATCGCGCCGATCATCGTTATAGCGCTGAGTATGTGCTTGAAGGAGCGTGAGTGAGGGAGCATCCTGCCGACCTTCCAGGCCATGTACCTGAGGACGAAGAAGTAGTATATCGAGCAGATCAGAAGGGCACCTGCGGCGCCCTCCCCCTTAAGGCCGAACATCTCGACCCCGAACAGGTTGTCTGGCACGAGGATGAGAAGAAGGGCCAGCTGCAGCAGTACGCCGACAAGGCCGATGAGGAACAATGTTCCTGGTCTTCCCAGCCCTGCGAGGACGGAGCGAAGGGGTATGACGAGTGCGACGACCGCGCCTGCCATGACCAACATGTCCATGCTCCTCACGGCGACGACGAACTCCTCGGATAGGAACACCCTTAGGATATCCGAGCCGTACATCAGGTAGAACGCCGCAGTGGGTACGACTATCAGGGAGACGTATCGCTCCGCCTGGTTCACGACGTCCCAGCTAGCAGAGGTGTCCCTCCTGACGAAGTATGTGGTGACTGACGGAAGGATCAGTGTGGCAACGGACAAGGAGAACACCCCCACGAAGATCGCCATCCTCTGTACGCCGAAGTACAGTCCCAGCTCGTGTTCACCCCAGAAGTAGCCGACGACCGCCTTGTCGAGATACAGGTCGATTATGATGATTACGGACACGAGGAAGACAGGCGCAAGGGATGTGATGTACCTCCTCAACGTCTCCTTGTCGGGCATGGAGATTCTGTAGGGCCTCATCAGGAGCGCCACGAGGATCATCGATGCGATTATGCCCGCAGCATACGCTGACGCGAGGAACGCCGGCGCGTTCGTGCTCGCACCCAAAGGCGAGAGCGCTATGAATATCACGAACGAGACTCGGACGACGAGTTCCAGGATCGATGGCACATGTACTTTGGCGTCCGCGCCGATGGCGTCGAATGTGTGGGTGGCGATCTGGCTGATCCCGAGCAGGACGTAGTACACGAGGAACACGTACATCGTGTCCGTCACCGTCGGTATTAGCGTCACGCCGCTAGGCATCATCCCGCCTGCGGTTCCGTCCTTCCAGGACTCTATCATGATCAGAGTGGCGACCGAGAACACGCCTAGGAGGATGAGCCTGATGACGGCGTACGCCCCGATGCATTTGCTCGGGTCCTCACTGGAGTTCATCTGGCGGACATGGACCGAACCGACTCCGAAATCCGAGAGGAAGCTGAGTGCTCCGATGACTGCAACGCCGAAGCCGAGTATGCCGAGAACATCGGCTCCCATGTTCTTCGCTATGAATATCAGGGCGGTCGTGCTAAGTAGCGCACCGAGAACGTTGTTGGTGACCGAGAGAGCCGCCTTCGGGCTCATGAGCCGCTTCGGCTGGTCGTCCCCTCCGGCCGCCTGCTCAGGCATGCATCCTAAAGATAACGAGCGTAATATAACTCTGCTGGTATCGCGTGCTGGCTCACAGTGTCCCCGCAACCTCGGACACTATCTCCATCCCTTTCTCGATGTTCTCCTGCGAGTTGGCGTACGAGAACCTCAGATGCCCCTCCCCACGCGTGCCGAACGCAGACCCTGGAGCGCATATGACGCCAGCCCTGAGCAACCTCTGCGCGAACTCGTCCGAGGTGGTTTCCTGGGTGTATCTGGGGAAGACGTAGAACGCGCCGTCAACGGGCGGCGTCCGAAACGACGGGATATCAGCCAGCTTCCTCATCATGAGGTCTCGCCTCGCCCTGAATTCGGAGAGCATGCTCTCCCTGAACCTCTTGCGTATCTTCATGCCTTCGAGAACCGCATACTGGGTGGCTGTCGGCGGGCAGGCTAGCGTGTAGTACTGCACCTTCGCCAGCTGCTCGACGATCTCCTTGGACGTCGCGACGTATCCTATCCTCCATCCCGTGGCCGCGAGGGATTTGGAGAACGAATTGACTATTATCGTATCGTCGTGGAAGCGCGCGAAGGACACGTGTTTTCCCTCGTAGACGAAGTTGTGGTACACCTCGTCCGACAGGATGTACAGGTCCCTATCGGACGCGATGTCGCAGATCGCCTTGATGACGTGCTCGGGGAACACGGCCCCCGTCGGGTTCGACGGGCTGTTCACCACGATCGCCTTGGTGTTCGGGGTCAAGAGTCCCTGGATCTCGTCCGGATCCGGCCAGAAGTTGTTATCCTCGCTGAGAGTGTATTCGACAGGCGTTCCGCCAGCGAGGGTCACGTCCGGACCGTATATTATGAAGCCCGGGTTCGGAATCAGCGCTTCGTCCCCCTTTCCGAGGATGGTCTCGCAGGCGATCCTCATGCCTTCCGTCGCTCCGACCGTTATGATGATGTTCTCGAACTGGACGTCCCTTCTGTAGCTCTTGAGGTTCTCAGCTATCGCCTTCCTCAGCTCCAGAATGCCTGCGCTGGGACCGTACTTGTTCTTCCCACGGTCCAGGGCATCCTTGAAAGCCTCAATCATCTCCTTCGGGGGCTGCACATCCGGCTCGCCAAGGCCGAGGTTGATCGCTCCTGGAGGCGCTGCCTCGAACAGCTTCCGTATCCCGGAGAACTGGAGCGACGCCACCCTATTCGGGAACATCGTACACAGAACGCACACTTCCGTACATTAATCGTTCGGGTGTACTACGCGTGAGTGGGCAACGTGTTAGCATCAGTCACGAGTTCAACCCGTCGTGCGTTGAACGGTTCGGTCGGTTTTTCAGTCGAGCGTCCAACCGGGCCGTGTTACGAATGAAAGGTCTGGTTATATACGAGGATTAAATTGTGAAACAACAGAATAAATATGTCTGGCTCTCGCCGAAAGAACTATCACCGACGAGTCAGCATGATTACTACGGGAGGTGAAGAATTGGCGAAGGTGAGGAAGCGCTCCGGAGAACCCGAGGAGTTCGACAGGCAGAAGCTCGAGGAATCGGTCCGCAGAGCAGGTGCCTCTCCCGAGGTCGCGAAGAGAGTCGCGGAGCAGACCGAGCCGAAGGGAGACGTATCCTCGGACGAACTGAGGCGGCGGGTCGCGGACGAGCTCCGAAAGGAGAGCACGTCGCTGTCTGGAGCGTATCTTTCGACCAAGATGTTGAGGACAAGGACAGCATCAGACCTGAAATCGGGCATCGTCCGGATACACGAGGACCTGCTGAAGAGGCAGGGCGCGAAGTCCGGGGAGCACGTGATGCTGCGGCACAAGGACCACGAGGCGAAGATGCAGATCGAGTCGGACTCGAATCTACATCCACGCGAGATCGCGGTCAGCAGGTCGGACCTTGACAGACTTGAGGCGCAGGAAGGAATCCGCCTCGATGTGAAGTTCTCCAAGTGAGCTTCACGTGGCGGATGCGGGGGTCAGCACGTTCTTCCAACTGGCCTCCGGAAAACCATTTGTTCATTTCTTCGTATCTCTGTCGTCTTCGCCTCCGGGGTCTTCGGCTGCCCGCGTTGCCTTCTTCTTCCGCTTGACCGAGCCGGGGATGAGTATCTCCATGAACTTCTCGAAGTGTTCCTTCTCCAGCTGTACTGATTCCCTGTCCAGCTCCAGGTTCGCCACGGCGGAGATGGATCCCGAGCCGAGGCTGAACGATTTGGCTCTGAGCTTGTCCAGATCCTTCGCGAGGAGCTTCTCGTGCTCTTCCAGCCGTGCGCCTATCCTGTCCATCGCCAGCTTCTCCAGCATGGACTCGAGATATTCTATCTGCTCGTCCAGGGTCTTCTTTGAGCGCAGCATCAATGCAGCCTCGTGCTTGAAATCGATCCTTGCTCCGGCGTCCTCCTCGTCGGTCGTGGATATCCATACGAGCGGATGGTCGGGCGAGTTGAAGGCCACCTTCTCGGGGACGAGCGCGTCCGCGGATATCTTGACGGCTGGATCTCCTCCCGAATGGTACTCGGCATAGAAGCTCATCCGCTCGAGGAAGTTGACTTCGAGGAACTCCTTGCGGTTCCTGTCGACGATGGTGGGATTCTCCTTGGCGAGCTCCTCCAACACCGTCATCGGTGTCGCATCTGGCTTCCCCTTCCCGATGAACCTCGAGGCGCCGGTCACGCAGCGGATCGGCTCATAGGTCCTCGTCAGCCAGAAGGACGGCGGGAATGCGGTCCATGAGCGTTTCCTGTCCCCGTCCCCCTCCTCCTTCACTTTCAGCTTGCTGAAGGAGAACGTGGAGAACTGATAACGGATACGGCCGTCGACCTTCTCCAGGATACCAGCTGGCAACCCCTCCTTGGCGACTATCCTGTCGGCCCAGAAACCGAGGCCCGACCTCAGCTTCGGCCTCGTCACCGCGTCGTTGTGACTGATGAAATCCAGGATCTGTCTCCTGGTCTTGGTGGTCAGCCAGCTCATCCACAGCACGAGTGATTTCGGTGTGTCGATGAACGGTACCGGGAGGACGGTACGGTCTGCCCGCGTCCCCCACGACGGGAGCAGCGCCTGCCCGGGTGAGTGGGCGAACGAGCGGTCGAGGTACACCTTGAGCGAGACGTCCTCCTCATCGTCGACGGAGCCTCGGATGGGTGCGGGATCGATCCTTAGGTCGGAGTTGAGGAAGTAGTAGTTCTGCCTCTTGGAACTGATCGTCACCAAGGCTCCACAGTCGACGCCCTTCGAGAGAAGCGTCCGCATCTGGATATTGCTCTTGTCCTTGAGCTTCCTCGTCTGGGCGCTCAGGGACAACCTTCTCATGGAGTTCGTCAGCGGGCTTCTCTCTATCTCACGTCTCGTCAAAGGCTGCTTGTGGAGCAGTGCGAACACTACCGCTCTGGATACGTTGTTTGTGAGAAACTCGCCGATCTCTATAGACTTCTCGTTCGACAGAGGAATAACTTGCTGTGACATCCCATCAACCTCTATGCTCTGATTTGGTTCAAATCGGCTTATCTCTACTTATAACTATGCGCAAATCACCACTCGTCGCATCGGCGATGCACCGGCGCCCGTTTCTTTCTCCGACGCACGACGCTCACAGCACCGTAGCTGGGACTATGCTCTGAACCTTACCAGCATCGGACTTGTTCTCGGATGGCGTGTTCGGGTCGTCGCCTTCCCAAGTCCCTCTAGTAGAACTTCGAGGACACCTGCAGCTCCTCGTCAACGAGTATCTTCCGCTTGCCCAGCTCCTTGAAGAACGGCTCCGGGTCCAGGCACGCCTCAGGAGGCAGCACCCCCGTCTTCTTGATCTTGCCCTTCACGAGCCAGTCCGCCGTGATCGATGGCGGGACCGAAGTGTCCCTCCCCGATGACAGCCCGGTCTTCCGGTCGTTCCAGGTGCGCACGAACAGCGTGCACTTCGCCGGGAGCCCGTCTTTCTTGCCAGTCACATCCGTCCTGAGGTAGTCGAACTCGTCCACTACCTCGCTCGAATGCCTAGCGTTCGAGATGGCGTCCGTGTACATCGCGGTGATGTAGTCCTTCGGCGAGCACTTGCACCCACCGACATCGAGCATCTTCTCGCTGCCGAAGCCCAGCTCGGCCAGCGTCTTGAAAGTGGCGAAGTCGACCTCCGGGAACCCTATCCTGAAGCTTACATGCTTCGTCCCCTTGCCGATGTAGTCCCCCATCGTCGCAGGCTCGGAGTGCTTGATGTAGTACGCCACGACCTTACCCGCGGGCTCGGGCATGACGACCGAGGTCTTCCCGGACATGATGGGCACCTTCATCTTCTTGCCCTTATCCACTATGCCCGGCTCCTGGGTCATCTCGTCGATGACCGTCCTTATGGAATATGCGGGCATCGCCGCCTCCGTCGACTTCTTCTTGGTCCCCCATGTGCAGTATATGGATATGGCGTCGACCGAATCGAGCTTGTTCGCTCCGGCCGCGCCGCAGACGTTCGTCACTCCTGGTGTGCTACCTATTCCGAGCACGCATGTGATTCCGGCATCCTCGGCCTTCTTGTTCAGCTTGAGCTGCTTGAGGGTCCAGTCATAGAATCCTCCGAGATCCGTGTAGTGAACTCCCGCCTTGATCGCAGCCGTCATGATCTTCATGTTCAGCTCGTACCACGCAGAGTTGAGTACGACATCAACGCCCTTCAGAGCCTTTGATAACGCCTTCTCGTCGGAGACGTCCAACCGGACCGGCGTCACCTTGTTCGGGTTCGTCGACTTAGCGACATTCTTCACCCCAGCCAGGTTCAGGTCGGCGGCGACCACGTCGGCCTTGTAGTGGTCGACGAGGTCTTTTACAGTCATTGCTCCAATCTGTCCAGATGCTCCCACAACTAACGCTTTCATCTTATCTCCACTCTCCGATTCCCTTCCACATATATCAGCGGCTCGCTCTTGTCAGCCGCTCGACGACCGCATCTCCCATCTTCGATGTGGACGTGGTCCCGCCGATGTCCGGCGTCCTATGCTCTCCCCCGCGTAGCACGTCCTGCACGGCCCCCTCGACCCTTGCTGCCGCGTCGCTGTGCCCGAGCGTATCGAGCATCAGTGCCGACGACAGGATGGCGCCCACCGGGTTGGCGAGCCCGAGGCCCGCTATGTCTGGTGCAGAGCCATGGACCGGCTCGAACATGCTCACTCCATCAGGGTTGATGTTGCCCGAAGGCGCGAACCCGAGCCCACCTTGAAGGGCGGCTCCCAGGTCCGTAAGGATGTCTCCGAACAGGTTCGGCGTCACGAGCAGCTTGAACCTTTCCGGATTCCTTATCATGTGAAGCGCAACGGCATCGACATACTGGAACTCGCTCGGCACGCCGTGACGCGCCGAAGCCTCGACGACTTCCTCTCTCCAGAGGCCGTACATCTCCGTCAGCACATTCGCCTTGTCAACGGATGTGACCAGGCTCATGTCCTTCGACTTCGCGAGGCCGAATGTGTAATCCAGCACCCGTCTCGCGCCGCTCCTCGTGATGACCCCGATCTGATACGCCATCTCCTCCTCGTCCTTGAGGTCTATCCCTATGTCGAACTTGGCCTCGTATGCCTTCCTCTTGAGTACGAGGTCGTTCCTTGACGCGCCCCGGGTGACCCTTCCTCCCAGGCCGACGTAGAAATCCTCCGTATTCTCCCTGACGAACCTCATGTTGACGCCGCGCCTGTCTCCAGACAGCGCGGATGGTATGCCGTCATACAGGATGACTGGCCTTAGGTTAACGAACTGGTCGAAGTGGAATCTGAGACGCAGCAGGACGCCCTTCTCGAGCACCCCAGGCTTGACGCGCGGGTCTCCCAGCGCCCCCAGCAGCATCGCGTCCTTATCCTCCAGGCGCTCCAACGTCTCGTCCGACAGCACCTCCCCGGTCTCCAGGTAGTGTGCCGCACCGAGCGGGAACTCCTCGAACTCGAGCGAAATGGAGTCACTCCGGGCGACCGCATCGAGGACCCGCAGCGCCTCTCTCGTGACCTCAGGGCCTATCCCATCTCCTGGTATCACCGCTATTCTCGACACTGCAGCATCTCCCTGGTGTATGGTATCAGTCCACCCTTCTCGACGAGCATCGTGATGAACGGTGGATAGCTCTTGAACTGGTACTGCTTCCCGCTCGACTCGACGACGATCCTACCAGATTCGAGATTGACGGATATCGTCTCACCCTCTGCCGCCTCGACGGATGCTTCGATCACCGGGAGCCCGATGTTGATCGCATTTCGGAAGAATATGCGAGCGAACGACTCCGCCACGACGCAGGACACACCTGCTCCGAGAAGCGCCCTGGGGGCGTGCTCCCGGCTCGAACCGCAGCCGAAGTTCCTGCCAGCGACAACGATGTCACCTTGCATCATCTTTTCGGACATCCCTGGACGTACCTTCGCGAACGCATGCCTGGCCAGCTCTGAGCTGTCCATAGTGACGAGATATTCCGCTGGGATTATCTGGTCGGTGTCGACGTTGTCTCCAAAGCGCCAGATCCGGCCTTCCATGGTCCCGGTCATCCTGTCACCTCCGACGGGTCGACTATCCTTCCGGCCACCGCGCTCGCCGCGACCACCGCTGGGTTGGCCAGATAGACCTCTGAGTCCTTGTCGCCCATGCGGCCCACGAAGTTGCGGTTCGTGCTGCTGACGCATTTCTCGCCAGGGGCGAGGACGCCCATGTGTCCTCCCAGGCACGCCCCGCAGGTCGGCCCCGAGATGAATGCCCCAGCATCCATGAACACCTTGACCAGCCCTTCGTCGATGGCCTGTTCCAGCACATTGTTGGTCGCAGGGACGACGATCATCCGGACTCCTCTGCGCACCTTCTTGCCCTTCATGATTCGAGCGGCGATCCTAAGATCTTCTATCCTTCCGTTGGTGCATGACCCGAGGTATGCCTGGTCTATCTCCACGCCCACCTCGCTTGCCGGTGCTACATTGCTTGGTAGGTGGGGCTTGGCGACGACAGGCACGATCTCCGAGGCATCGTACTCCTTGGAATCCACGTAGTTCGCATCGTCATCCGCCAGCACGGATTCGTATTCCCCGCGGACCCTTCCCGAGAGATAATCTTCCACCGTCTTGTCGGGCGGGATGATGCACGCCTTCGCTCCAGCCTCGATACCCATGTTAGCGATGGTTATCCTGTCTGATAGGGAAAGAGTCGAGACCGTCTCACCTGTCACTTCCACGGACCTGTACAGAGCGCCCTCCACCCCGATGTCTCCGATTATCGTGAGGATGATGTCTTTGCCCATGACGAACGGGTTAAGGTCGCCGTGGACCGAGAGTCTCATCGAATCTGGCACTTTGAACCAGAGGACCCCCCTCGCGAACACGGTCGCAGCCTCGGTGCTTCCTATGCCCGTGGAGAACGCGCCGAGCGCGCCGTATGAGCAAGTGTGCGAGTCCGCGCCGACTATCAGCCTTCCGGGCGCGGCGAACCCCTGCTCGATCATGACCTGGTGGCATACTCCTCCGGAGCCGACCTCGAAGTAGTCCGTCACCTCGTGTCTCATGGCGAAATCCCTCATCTTCTTCGCCTGCTTTGCCGACGCGATGTCCTTGTTGGGTACGTAGTGGTCTGGTATCAGGACCACCTTGTCCCTCAACAACGGTGTGCAGAGCTTGTCGAACTCGTCGAAGGCCGCAGGCCCAGTGATGTCGTTGACCATGACGTAATCGACTTCTGCCTCAGAGATGTCCCCGGCCTCGAGGTCTTTCCCGGATTTGTTCGAGAGTATCTTCTCCGCAACAGTCTTGCCCATCTGAACTCACCCTCTGTGCTTCAACCCTAAACGGTCCCCGTATCAGTAAGCCCTTCTGCTGTTATCCCTGCTATCCGCACTCAGCTTGCAGACCCAGAGCCTGTTCAGCGCTTCAACGGTCGCGTCCACGCTGGTCGTCACGATGTCCGATCCAACGCTCCTCCCGAGGGAGATCAAGCCGGGGTTTTCGGAGTCGCCGAGCTTGACGGTGACCTCGCAGAGCGCGTTCGACCCGCCCGATATGGCCTCGAGCCTGTATTGCTTGAGCACGATGTTCTTCGAGACCGCGCTCCTCATCGCGCAGAGGCTGGCATCGATCGGTCCCACGCCAGTCTCGGACGCCCGCCTGACGTCTCCGTCTATGTTCAGCACGACCGTGGCGGTCGGCGTGAAGTTGAGGCCGGTGAACACTGTGAACTCCTCCAGCTTGATGACTGGCTCGGTATCCTGGCCGTAGATGTCGTACGCCAGGGCCAAGAGTTCGGCGTCGTCCAGCCTCTTGCCTGACTCCGCGTACTTCTTGACCTTCTTGACGAGCTCCTTGAGCTGGTCTTTGTCCAGCGAGAGGCCGTACTCCTTCAGCTTGCTCTCGACCGCATGGGCGCCCGAATGCTTGCCCATGACTATGCTCCGCTCCTTCCCGACTATCTCCGGACGCATAGGTTCGTACGTGGAGGATTCGCTGAGTATGCCGTGGACGTGGATCCCCGCCTCGTGCGCGAACGCGTTCTCGCCGACGATGGCCTTGTTCGGTTGTACTCGGACCCCGGTGAGCTGTGAGACCAGTCTCGACACGAAGGCGAGCTTGCGCGTGTTGACCGACGTGGAGATGCCGTAGAACGCCTCGAGCGCCATCACGACCTCCTCGAGGGCGGCGTTGCCCGCTCTCTCGCCCAGGCCGTTCATGGTGACATGGACTTCCTCCGCGCCCCCCCTCACTCCGGCGAGTGAGTTCGCCACGGACAACCCGAAGTCGTCGTGACAATGAACCGCGAGGGGGACCTTGGTCTTCTTCTTTATCTCCGATACGAACTGCATCATGGCCGGAGGTGTCATGACTCCGACGGTGTCTGGAATGTCGATTCGGTCGACGCCGGCGCTCTCGATGTTGCCGTGTACCTCGTGCAGGAACTCCAGCTCCGTACGCGTCGCGTCCTCGCAGCTGAACTCGGCGATGAGTCCGTGCTCCTTGGCGTACTGGACGGCCGTCACTGCCTTCTCGACCGCCTCCTTCTTCGATATCTTCAGCTTCTTCTCGAGATGGACCTTGGACGTGGCGAGGAATATGTGCACGGAATCGACATCGCAGCCTATAGCAGCGTCTATGTCCTGCTTGCTCGCCCGGCACAGCGCGCAGATCTCGGCCTGGAGTCCGACGCCTGCGATCTTCTTGACCGCCTCTGCCTCCCCCTCGGAGTTGATAGGGAAGCCCGCCTCTATGATGTCCACTCCGAGCTCGTCCAGCGCCTGCGCGATCGTCAGCTTGTCATCGGTCGACAGCGCCACATTGGGCGTCTGCTCGCCGTCCCTGAGGGTCGTATCGAGTATCTTGACCCTCTCGGGCATCCTCGTGGCCTCGAAGATCTTCTTATTGTATTCACTAACGAAGACCCCCGTGTCGGGGATCTTGAAGCCGCCATCACCTGTTTTTCCAGCACTCCCACTCGGAGATTGTGTCGACATCGGAATACTCCCCAGAATTCAGCAATGCACAGCACTCAGGCTAGAAGAATAAGCCCCAAGGGCAGCAGAAGCAGCAGACCTCTGGATTCGTTTACCATTCTTCGCCTCTTCAATGCGGTGCGGCCAATCCCCTTAGGGACGGCCTATTCTAGGATGGCCTGAACCTGTATAAATCTTTGCGGATGAATATTCAAGGGACGCCCGATCCTCCGGACAGTTATGTACATCGCCTCTTGCTGCTGGTCCCGATGTCCCCTGGGAAGGGTAGAAATACGTACATAGGTGTACGCTGGACGATCACATTGGAGAGAGAGAATCTGGTGGTGGCCTTCCAGGGTGAGAAGGGGGCGTATTCCGAGGATGCGTGCTTCAGATACTTCGGGAACGACGTGCGTACAAAACCGTATCCGGACTTCAAGACGACTTTCGAGGCCGTGGAGCAGGATGCCGTCACGCATGCCATAGTTCCCGTCGAGAACTCGTTGGAGGGTAGCGTGACCCAGGTGAACGACCTTCTCCTCGACCACGACCTGACCGTGTCCGGGGAGGCTATCGTGCCAGTGAAGCACTGCCTTATGGTGAACTCGGGCGCAGGCCTTGCATCGGTCAAGGAAGTGCTGAGTCACCCACAGGCGCTCGGACAGTGCCGCAAATTCCTCCAGAACCACCCCGATTGGCACGTGATCCCAACCTACGACACGGCCGGCAGCGCCAGGGCCGTCTCCGAGTCCAAGCGCCTTGACCAGGCGGCGATCGCCAGTAGGCGCGCGGCGAGCGTGTACGGCCTGGAGATACTCAAGGAAGACATCCAGAGCGAGGCGTTCAACTACACACGCTTCTTCGTGCTCGAGAAGAACCCCGTGCCTGTCCCGGACGCGGACAAGACATCGATCGTGTTCGCCACGAAGAACGTCCCTGGGGCCTTGCACAGGGCCATGGGCGAGCTGGCTTCGAGAGGCATCAACCTGACCAAACTGGAGTCCCGGCCCCGCAGGAACAAGGCCTGGGTCTATGTATTCTACGCGGACTTCGACGGGAGTATGGATGACCCAGACTGCCACGCGGCGGTCGGCGGCCTTCTCAAGTCGGGTGCGTTCGTGAAAGTCCTCGGCTCATACAAGAAGGCAAGCGGATGGATGGAGAACAACGAGTAGGCTGGACGTTTCCCGCTACTCCTGCTGAGCGAGCTTCTTGGACGAATCCTTCAGCTCCTCGAGCCCCTCCTCTCCCTTGATGACTATCCGGTCCCGCTCAAGCATCGCGACCTGTTTGGAATCGAAGGCCTCGGGGTTGACCGTTATTATCAATCTGGACTTGGTTATCCATGCCGTCTCGTTGAGCGAGTCCAGCGATCTGAGCACCCTGTTGAAGTCGTTGAACGTGAGCAGGTACTCGACTCCGTCGATCAGCACTATGCTGTTCGGGTTGCCTTCCAGGAACCTGATCAGCGCATCAGTCATGAGCGCTATGCTCGTAGGAGGGATCCTCCTGTCGCCAGTGGACTCGGTCAGCCAGATGATGGGAGTCACCTGGAGGTGATACTCCTCCCTGATGCGCTCCGGGAAGACTCTCGTTATCATCAGCCCTTTCGGTATGAGGAACGCGAGTGTGTCCGATGTAGCGCTATCCTTCTCCGGTATTGCGACATCGGGCCGGAGAGGCAGGGTGACCAGTTCGACGAACAGTTTGGTCGCTGACTTGCTGGTCTCGTCCTCGAACAGGTACACCCCTCGGGGAATGTCGTATGGCCTGAACCCTCCCCTCTCGGTCATCTCTACCTCGGCGTCGATGATGAGTGCGGAGAACCTCCGGCTCGTGACCGATTTCAGGAGGATGGCGAACATGACCAGAAACGTCCATGAGTGAGCAGCGTCGAAGTTCACATCCGTGGTCGCCCGGAGATAGATGTCGAAGAGATACTCTGCGACGGGCATCCCGACCCACGCTACCGCAAGGAGTCCCAGGCTGAGCCTCTCCTCGGGAGTCAGCTTTCTCAGCTCCCCTCTCCTCTTCGCCGTGATCGGCATGATCAGGTCGAAAACGATGGATGCCACCATGTAGGCGAGCACGACCGCAAGGAGCCAAGCTTCCCTCCTGAGGTCCTCGCCGCTCTCCGGACGGACGGCCATCGCTGCGACGAGTATCAGGATTCCTATCATGCCCCACACGGTTATCGGGTTGACCGGTCTAGCGAAGATCAATCTTCTGAAGGCTGACGCGTCCAAATATGTGCGATGCCTGGTCGTGACAGTCACAACCCAGACGGATAGCCATGAGGCCACCACTACGAAGGATATGCTGACGATCACATGATGGCTCCAGTCATCGGTAGCGGCAAGGGACATCGATGTCTCGTAGATCCAGAGGAGCGCCACCGCCGCAATGAACGAGGCCACGACCAGGCCTCTGATCACCATGAAGAATTGCGCTCTGGCGCGGTAGACGAGGAAGAGCGAGTAGGCGATGAGCGCCAATCCTATAAGTCTCGGGGCGACGACCCCGACCCAGTGCTCAATGTCGCTCACGCATCAACACTCCCCAATAACCTTCAAGGGGTGGAACGAATCGCTTGACCAAGTACTTTTCTCGCTGCAGTCTCGATGCACCCTTCGAGCGGTCCTCACATGCTCGCCTCTTCGGCGCGGATCATCTGCTGCTGGTCTGCAGGACGGCTCCTAGGCTGGCTGACGATACCTGGTCCCTGTATCTCCGCAGGTATCCGTCGATCTTCTGCTTGGGCAGCCTTCGCTCCTTCAGTCTCGCCTTGACCTCCCTCTCGGATATCAGAACATCGACATCCCTCGCGTCGAGGTCTATTCTTATGATGTCCCCGTCCCGCAGAGCTGCTAGCGCCCCGCCGACATACGCCTCCGGGGAGACATGGCCGATACAGAGGCCTCTCGTGCCCCCTGAGAACCTTCCGTCGGTGACGAGCGCGACAGATTCGCCCAGGCCCAAGCCGGCGAGGATCGATGTCGGTCCGAGCATCTCCGGCATCCCCGGGGCGCCTTTCGGACCCTGATACCTTATGACCACCGCGTCGCCCTTCCTTATCTCTCCCGCTAGCATCGCCTTCGTCGCATCGTCCTCGGAGTCGAACACTCTCGCAGGCCCTTCGAAACGTCGCATGGATGCGACCACTGCCGATTGCTTGACGACGCATCCTTCTTCTGCGAGGCTTCCTCTGAGCGCCGCGATGCCTCCCTCCTCGTGGTAGGCGTTGTCCAGACTCCTTATCACGCTGCTGTCCGCGACCTTCGCCTCCCCGGCGATCTGCAGTATGCTCTTGCCAGACACGGTTTTCGTGTCGTGCAACGCGGGCATCAGTACGTGCAAGACGCCTGGTATGCCTCCCGCTTCGTCAAGGTCTATCATGAAATGCTCTCCACCCGGTCGCAGAGCCACTATGTGCTTCGTTACCCGCGAGACCTTGTCGAACACATCCAGGTCGAGGGCGACCCCGAACTCCTTGGCTATCGCGATGAGGTGAAGGCATGTGTTGGTCGAGCCGCCGATCGCGTTGTCGACCCTCACGGCGTTCTCGAAGCTCTTCTCGTCGACGATGTCCCTCGGCCGGGTACCCTTGCGGACCAGTTCGACTGCCAGCTTCCCGGTCTCGTACGCCATCTCCCTCTTCGTCTCCGTCAGGGCGTGGCTGGTTGCGCAACCCGGAACGCTCAGCCCGAGCGCCTCCGTCATACATGCCATCGTGTTCGCGGTGAACAGTCCGGCGCACGAGCCCGCACCTGGACACGCCCGTCTCTCTATCTCTCTGAAATCGTCATCGTCTATGTGTCCCGCGGCGAGCTCCCCGACCGCCTCGAATATCGATATGACGTCGAGCCTCCGCCCCTTGTATTCACCAGGCATCATGGGGCCTGCCGTGAGCATGACCGAGGGGACGTCCATCCTGCCGCACGCCATCAGCATGCCAGGAGTTATCTTGTCGCAGTTCGTGACGCCGACCCAGCCATCTGCGACATGCGCCTCCACCATCGCCTCCGTGGCGTCGGCCACGATCTCGCGCGACGGTAACGAGTATCTCATACCGGGAAGTCCCATGGCGACTCCGTCGCATATCCCCGGGATTCCGAACTCGTATGCCTTTCCGCCCGCGTCCTCTATCCCGCGTTTCACCTCCGCGACGAGCGGGCCCATGTGGATGTGCCCTGGTACGATCGTGTTGAACGAGTTCGCGACTGCTATGAGCGGTTTGTCGAAGTCATCATCCTCGAACCCTGTCGCCCGGAGAAGGCCGCGTGCGGCCGCCCTGGACACGCCCTTGTTCATCGCCTCGCTCCTGAGGGTCGGCCTGCCTTTCTCCATTCAGGCGCACTCTCCCAGCTTGAAGTCGGTGTGAAGGGCGGCTATCGCCTTCGGCGCGTCCTGCTTTCTGGTTATGAACGATATGTTCAGCTCGGATGATCCCTGGGCTATCGCACGGATGTTGATGTCGTTGGCGGCCATCGTCCCGAACACGCGAGCGGCCACCCCGGGCGTGCCTCTCATCCCGGCTCCGACAACGGCCACGATGCTCAGGCCGGCTTCGATCGATACCTCCCGCACCTGCTTGGACCCCAGAAGGGATAGTTCGAGGGCGTTCTGGGCCTTGGAGCCGTCGTCCTTCGGTATGGCGAGCGTGATGTTCTCCTCTGAGGAGCTCTGCGATATCATCAGTACGTCGATATCCTCGTCCGTGAGTATCTCCAGCACTTTCGCAGCCAGGCGCGGAGTGCCCACCATGCTAGCGCCGCTCACCGTTATGAGGTCGACATCATCGATGTTCGTTATCGCCTTCACGACGTTGCCGTCCTTGACCTTGACCTCTTTCACTATCAGCGTTCCGGCGCCGTCTGCGTTTGACAAGCTCTTGACCCGGAACGGCAGCTGGAACCTAGCGGCGCTCTCCAGGGCCTTCGGGTGTATCACCTGGGCTCCGAAATGTGCTAGCTCCATCGCCTCGGAGAAGGATATCCTGTCGATCATGCGTGCGTCCTTCACGATCATCGGGTTCGCGGTCATGAGCCCCTCTACATCCTTCCAGACCCACACTTCGTCGGCCCGGATCGCCGCGCCTATGATGGATGCGGTGAAGTCCGAGCCGCCTCGTCCGAGTGTCGTCTGTGTGCCGTCCTGTGTGGCGGCGGTGAACCCGCCCACGACTGGAACGACCCCATTCTCGACGAGCGGGTCTATCACCTGCCGGACCTCGAGGGTCGTCACATTCATCAGCGGCTCAGCCCAGCCGAAGTGATCGTCCGTGATTATCCCGGCCTCCCCGCCGGTCATGGCCTTCGCCTTCATCCCCAGATCCTCCAAGGCGCCCTGGAGTATCGGCGCGGAGAACCGCTCGCCGAACCCGACGACGAAGTCCTTGGACCTGGGCGTGAGCTCACCTATGTGGGCGATGCCGAGCAGTATGTTCTTCAGGTCATCGCATTTGGACTCGATGACCTGGATCGTCCTTTCTAGCACCTCCTTGTCGCTCATCGCATCCCTTGCGCTCTGGATGTGCCTCTCCCTTGTGTCCTCGACGAACTTGAGGACGTGTTCCATCTGCCCCTTGCCCGCTCTCTTGGCAGCATCAAAGAGGGAGTTCGTGACGTTGAACATGGCAGATGTCACTACGACGAGCTCGTTCCCTTCGGCTCGGAATCTCTCGACTATCTTGCCGACGTTCCTCATGCTCTCGCCGTCGGCCACGCTCACACCGCCGAATTTCATGACTATCTTCATCGTCCTGCACCCGGGTTCTCCGACATCACGCCTCTATCTGGTGAACTCCTTCCTGATCTCGATCAGGTCGCGTAGCACGGAGCTCGCCGTCTCCCTGCCGCCCGCTCCCTTGCCAACTAACGTAATCTCTCCTGCGGGATCCGTATCGAATGTGATGGCGTTGAAAGTTCCTGAGACGTTGAGCGGGTGTGTGACCGGCACCTGCTCAGGGGCCACCCGGGCCTTGTCTCCGACGAAGCCTATCAGCTTCACGGCCTTAGCATCCGCCTCTGCAGCTGCGATGTCCTCCTTCGTCACGCCGGTGATTCCCGTTATGTCCACATCCTTGATCGACAGGGATGTGCCCAATACGTAATTCGATGTTATCACTAGCTTGCACGCGCTGTCGAAGCCGCCCACGTCCGCCGTGGGGTCCGCCTCCGCGTATCCGAGCCTCTGAGCCTCCGCGAGCGCGTCCTTCATCTCGACGCCCTCCGAGGTCATCTTGGTGAGTATGTAGTTGCACGTCCCGTTGAGGATGCCCCTGATCGAGTTGATGGAGCATCCCTCGAGGCACTTCTTGGCGAGGTCGAGGACCGGTGTTCCTCCTCCCACTGTGCCGCTGAACTTGAACATGACGTCGTTGTGGTTGGCCAGCTCCATCAGTGCCGGCATGGCGATCGCCAGAGGGCCCTTGTTCACGCAGATCACATGCCTGCCCTCCTTCATCGCGGTGCGAACATGGGTCAACCCGGGCTCTCCTCTCGTCAGCTCGCTGGGGGTCGCCTCGACGACGACCTCGCAGTCGACCTCCCTTATGACGTCGAGGGCGCCTTTCCCCTCAGTGTAGATGTTCGCCCCCAGCTCCTCGAGCGTCCCTGTCGCCTCCTTCGATCTGAGGGCCGTCTGGATGTCGATGCCATCTGCGGAGGTTGCGGCGCCCCTGCTGTCGACGATGCCGACCACCTTGGGACGTATACCGTGGTCTCTCGAGAGGCCGCTCGCTTGAGTATGGATTATCTCCGCGAAGCTGCGCGAGACGACGCCGAAGCCGACGAGTACGATCCTCATTCCTCTGAACCTCCGAGGACTCTGGAGAGCGCCTCCATCGTCGGGTCTATCACTCTGGGTCTCACGCACTGGGATATGGCGGTTTCCGGGTCTTTCAGTCCGTGTCCTGTCGAGACGCAGACTATGAGCGACGCCCGGTCGACGAGGTCCTCTTCAAGATCCCTCATCAGGCCTGCGAGTGCAGCGGCTCCGGCTGGTTCAGGGAATATACCCTCGAGGCGCGCCATGAACTTCTGCGCTTCGAGTATCTCCTCATCGGGAACGGCGAATGCGGTCCCGCCCGATTCCCTGAGCGCCCTCACCGTCTTGGTCCAGTTCGCAGGGTTGCCAATTCTGATGGCGGTGGCGACGGTGTCCGGCGTATCCACGGGCGTCAGCTCCGTGCTGTTGTCTTCGAACATCGCAGCTATCGGTGCCGCCCCCTCCGCCTGCACACCTCTTATGGACGGGCAGCCAGAGACCATGTCCATGGCGTCGTACTCCTTGAACCCCTTCCAGTACGCTGAGGAGTTGCCCCCGTTCCCCACCGGGATGTACAGGACCTCGGGGCTCGTGCCCCCGAGCTGGTCGCAGATCTCGTAGGCTGCGGTCTTCTGCCCTTCTATCCTGAACGGGTTGACCGAGTTGAGAACATACATGCCAAGGGCCTCGGACGCCTTCATGACCATGTCCAGTGCCTGGTCGAAGTTGCCTCTTATGGCCAGCACGTCCGCTCCGTGCATCATCGCCTGTGCAAGTTTTCCGAGTGCGATCTTCCCCTCGGGTATCAGTACCACGCAATCGAGGTCCGCGAGTGCGGCATAGGCAGCGAGAGACGCCGATGTGTTCCCGGTCGAGGCGCACGTCACGACCTTCATGCCGAGTTCCAGGGCCTTTGTCACTCCGACGGTCATGCCCCTGTCTTTGAAGGAGCCGGTCGGGTTGGCACCGTCGTACTTGATCCAGAGGCT
>JAEHCM010000011.1 GCA_020696365.1 Thermoplasmata archaeon
AAGATCACAGAAGAGCTGAAGACCGCTGGCCTGCTTAAATAGACTGAGATAGCAGGCCATGCGAGCCCCCATAGCCGTCCCTTCCCATCCTCTAGCTGTCTTGCCAATCGTTTGACTGCGAGACGGCGGTCAAGCTTGAGAACGATATCTTAAGCGTCTTTCAGATGTATGTGTCCCCTTCCACGCCGTCGAACATCTCTGGTTGGACGTCCGGAGTGAAGTCCCCGACATGTATCATGGCGTAACCGCCGGCTTCCTCGATGGACACCCTGCCGTCGCCGTCCGCATCACCGGCTCCTCCCAGCGCATCGAGGATGCAGCGTGTGAAGACGCCGTTCTCGATCTGGACCTTGCCGGTCTCAGCGCCCTCCCAACACATCTCCCTCTCGCCGCAGGAGGCGAGGACCATCCTGCTTTCGGATCCCGTCTCCTTGATGAATCCGCCGGAATAGCATGAGTCGAGCACGAGTATGACCCTGGCAGGTTTGAGGTCGTCAAGGAGGTCTCCCAGCGTGTCGTCGAATATGATGTTCTCTGATGTCTGTGGATTGCCATCGTGCGGCATTATGCACTCATCGACCGGCTCGTCGCGATCGGATATCGCCGCTTTGTCACAGAAGAAGCTTCCATGGCCCGAGAAGTAGAACAAAGCGGTGCTGCGAGGGTTCGAACACTCCTCTTTCAACCAGGATATCCCGCTCAGTATGTTCTCCGCTGTGGCCGATTCGTTCACGAGGATCATTATGTTCGAAGGATCCCAGCCGTATCCGTCCACAAGTAGGGCGAACATGTCCTGGGCGTCTTTGTGGCAGTATCTCAGATCCCCATAGCTGCATACCGGGTCGTAGTCCGATACCCCGACAAGCAACGCGAACTTCTGTCGTCCATCGGCACTTCCTGCGGACTGCATTGGAGCGACCGCAAGTATCGTCAAACTCACTGCTACGAAAAACACACCTAGAATCCTAGGCGTCACGTTATTGCCTATCGTTTCTCCCAATCTCCCGCCTCCTGACTCCGAACGCATGCTGGGAATGTCTGCAAAGCCTATTAGGTTTGCCACACGACCGCCTCATTGCTGCGATCTCTTGACAAGCGTCCTCGATGTCACACCTCCGATGACGGTGAGGTCCTCCGTGGGTAGTATCCGGTTGGCGCTCGCATCGAACAGGATGCTGGCAGACGCGGGCACCTCTGCGTCTCCGAGCCACAGAACCACCGCCACTGGCACCTTCTCGAAGAAGTTCAGCCTGAAAGACACTTGTCCGATGCTGAGGGGCTCCGCCCCGAGAGAGTCTGCGATCTTCCTCAGCAGCTCGGGCTCGGTGCCGAACGTCTTCACGAGCGGGTCGATCGCCCTCGTCTTGAAGGCGGGATAGTACAATGCGCCGCCGTCGAGCTCGCGAAAGGACACGAACCGGTTCGTGAGGGGAGCCGCAGACAGGCCCAACAGGTAATGGAGTATCAGAATCTGCAGGTAAGGAGGTACATCGCGGTCTCCAGGGGAATCGTACCGGACGGTCCTACAGGAGATGTCCACGGTGCACGCCTCGCCCAGCATCTTGATCAGAACCGCTCGGCCGTCGGATACGGCGCCCGACCCCAGCTCGGACGATATGGCCTCCAGATCGAGCGACGAAACGTCCTTCCAGGCCTTCTCGAGGGCGTCCTCGTATGCGTGCTTCCTGCCGCTCGGCAGCCGGTCGATCATGCTCTCAGGAACGACGGCGCGTACAGCTTCTGGTTGAGCAATACCTCTGACGCCTTGACCACTTTCATGAGATCGACATCGTTCGGATCGACGATCGCAGCGTCCAAACCTCTCCCCAGCAGCATCGCCAGGTATATCCTGTTGAGCAGCGACCGCTCCTCAGCACCGCTCGACACGTTGCTCAGCCCCACGATGGTCTTCGGGGGCGGTGTGTTCAACGTCCGGAAGGCGGTGACCGCGTCGCACACGCCCGGGCACTGGTTCTGTGCGGCCGATATCGGCAGTACCACAGGGTCGAGGAAGACCTTCTCCGGCGGGATACCCTGGTCCATGGCGGTCGCCAGCAGCAGCATCGCCAACTCGGTCCTGCCCTCCGTCGAGTTGGGTATGCCCTTCTCGTCTATCGTCAGGCACACGATCTCAGCGTTGTGCTCCTTCGCTAGTGGGAAGAACTTCTCCATACGCTTCTGCTCCGCAGTGGTCGAGTTGATCATCGGCTCGCGGGAGCACGCCGCCAGGCCTGCGTTCTGCGTCTTAAGGCCCGGGGAGTCGATGCACAGCCTGACATCTGACGCATCCTGGATCGTCTTCACCAGCCACGCCATCGCCTCCTGCGCGTCGTCCCTGCCAGGGCCGGTGTTCACGTCTAGCACGTTCGCTCCACCGTCGATCTGTTCGGCCGCGAGGTCCTGGATGTACTTCGCATCGCGGGCGTCTATGGCCTTGGAAACCTGAGGAAACTGTCCATTGATTCTCTCGCCTACAACTATCATATCTCAACCCCCGTCAATATCAACGCTTCGAAGCGGTAGACCATTATTCGAATATCAATCATTCGGCCCTTGTCATCCTCCTGGAGGAGCACAACAGTTAATACGCACGATAATCGATTGCGTGGGGCTGGTCCCAGATGTCTGGTGAGGAAAGGAAGGACGGCTGCACGGTGCGGTTCTCGCCTGATGGCGTCGCCACTGATGTGGCCAGAGGCGTCACTGTTCTCGAGGCGTGTCGCTCTGCGGGGATAGCCATAGACGCCGTGTGCGGAGGCACTGGAAAGTGTGGACGGTGCAAGGTCCGGCCCAAGGGATCCTTCGATCCTGGCGATACGAGCACCCTTACCGCTGACGAGAGGGACTCCGGGATTGTCCTCGCCTGCGAGGCCACAGTCACCGGCGACCTAGAAGTAGAGGTCCTCCCGCGCTCGAGGATAAGGCAGCATCAGATACTGGTAAGGACCCTAGAGGCGCCAGTAACGAGGCTGTCACCGTGGTTGAAGAAGGTGTTGCTGGAGCTGCCGAAGGCGACTCTGTACGACAACACCGCGGATTTCGAGAGGGTACAGAGGGCACTGGGCGACAGGGACCTGGAGATGCCGATCATCACCCTCCGCAACATGTCGCGCGTCGTACGCGAAGGAGACTGGACGGTCACGGCTACCGTCGCCGACCTAGAGGGAAGGGGAGAGATAACGCGCCTCGAGTCTGGCGATAAGTGCGGATGCCTCCTCGGGCTGGCGGTCGACATCGGCACCACGACGGTGGTCGGACAGCTCATCGACCTGCTGACTGGAAACGTGGTGGCGAGCGCCTCCGAGTACAACAGGCAGATATCGAGGGGCGAGGACGTCATCGCGCGCATGATGTACAGCGAGGAGGGGGGAGGCAGGGAACTGACCAGCCTCGCACGCGAGACCGTCAACTCGGTCATCAGCAAGCTACTCGACGATGTGTCGAGGGGCAGGGAGAGCCCGGTCACCACGCACGACCTGGTCGGGGCGTCGATCGCGGGAAACACCATCATGACTCACTTCTTCGTCGGCGTCGACACGCGCTTCATACGGCTCGAGCCGTATGTCCCGGTCGCGCATCACATGCCTCCGCGCAGCGGCTACGACCTCGGCTTGGACATACACCCATCGAGCGAGGTGCTCCTGTTCCCGTCGCGGGCGGGATACCTCGGGGGCGACGTCGTGGCGGACGTGCTCGCCAGCGGCATGCATAGGGGCGACGACATCACGATGCTGATAGACGTCGGCACCAACGGGGAGATCGTGCTCGGATGCGACGAATGGCTCGTCTCGTGTGCTTGCTCCGCAGGGCCGGCCTTCGAAGGAGGAGAGGTCTCGTGCGGCATGAGGGCCATGCACGGCGCGATGGACCGCATAAGAGTCAACGACGACCTCACCTCTTCGTATCATGTCATAGGCGACGAGCCGCCGAACGGCATCTGCGGCTCCGGCCTCATAGACCTCGTCGCCGAGATGTACGAGCACGGGGTGATCGACCGCAAGGCCAGGATACAGGCACTTCCGACGGACCGCGTGAGACGGACGGATGAGGGGGTGGAGTTCGTCGTCGAGCGTCGGGACAGGCTCGGAAATGGAGCGACAACCGACCTGGTCGTGACTGACGCGGACCTCCAGAACGTCCTCAGGACGAAGGCGGCGATCTTCGGCGCGGCGACCGTCCTCCTGAAGAAGATGGACGAGGACCTGGACGACCTCGACAGCCTCGTGATAGCAGGAGGCTTCGGAAACCACCTCGACATCGACCGCGCTGTCTCCATCGGCATGTTTCCCGACATACCGAGGGAGAAGTACAGGTTCATCGGCAACGGCGCCCTGGAGGGCGCGAGGCTCGCGCTGCTGTCCGATGACATGAGGAATGACATGGTCGAGATATTCGAGGAGATGACGTACATAGAGCTGAGCGTAGACAACGACTTCTACGACGAGTTCTCGTCCTCGCTCTTCATACCGCACACGGACCTCGAGAAGTTCCCGAGCTTCAGGGAGAAGAAGCTGCCGGAGGGAGCGGAGTGAGCGCGTTCACCATTGCAGTTGCGGGAAAGGGCGGTGTCGGCAAGACGACTTTTTCCTCACTCGCGATACGACACCTTCACCAGGCGACTGGCGATGTGGTCCTGGCAGTCGATGCCGACCCCAACGCCAACCTTCACGCGAAGCTCGGTGTGACTCCAGGCAGGACGATAGGTGACATACGGGAGGAGTTGCTGGCGGAAGCGGACAAGCTGCCAGCTGGCGTCTCCAAGCAGGAGCACGTGGATTATCAGATACGATTGGCGCTGACGGAGGGTGACGGGTTCGACCTCCTCACCATGGGAAGACAGGAAGGGCCAGGCTGCTACTGTTACGTGAACAACATATTGCGGACCTTCGTCGACTCCCTGTCAGAGAAATACCAGTTCATCGTCATCGACAACGAGGCGGGCATGGAGCATCTGAGCAGGAGGACCACGAGGGCGTCCGATGTCCTGTTCATCGTATCCGACGCATCCAAAGCAGCTCTGGAGTCCGCTTCAAGGATCGCGTCGCTCGCTGGTGAGATGGACTTGGAGATAGGCAGAATAGCGCTCGTCAGGAACATGGTCGCGCCGAGTTCCGCGGGGCTGGATAGGCTCGACGGTTTCGACGCGGTCTACTCCGTGAGGAACTCGGCCGCCATACGCTCTGGCAGTGTCGGGAGCGAGTCCCTCCTGGAGATACCTGAGCACGATCCCGCGTACCAGGACATCACCAAGGCTGTGGATGAGGGGCGCGAACTCGCGAGGCGATGACGTCTGTCAGGGCCCGGATATTGACCCGGAACCGGATGGTATTCTAAGGTAGAAACCAGACGAATCGGGGTGGGATTCTTCACAGGCAAGAAGGTTTGCCCCGGTTCTGGATACTATGCCCATGAACTAATAGTGCAGGTAACGCATATTTATTTATATATAGTATATGCTTTGATATCACATCATGCGCGAAAGCATACTCAAATCGCTCAGGGATACCCTGATCACTCGCACACCTCTTGAGGACCTTCCAGACGACGTCTGGAAACGGACCAGCGCTCTGAACACCTGGGGCACCAATGCCATCGAAGGGAATACTCTGACTTGGCACGAGGTCAGGCAGCTCGTGGTGGAGGAGCGAAGCATCGGTGGCAGACCGATCAACGATGTCATCGAGACCCTGCAGCACGAAAGGGTCTTCCGCGATCTGATCAGACGCAAATCTCATCCGATTGGCCTTGAGACAATCCTCGAACTGCACGAATCTGTCTTCAGGGGTGTGAAGGTCGATGCGGGCAGGTGGAGGCGGGTGAATGTCAGAATAATCGGATCCAGACACATCCCGCCTCGCATGGAGAGAGTCATCGATGAGATGGACGATATGATTCGAGAATACGAGAAGAGGGACATTGAGGGAGAAGACTCCATCGCGCTCGGAGCTTGGCTCCATCACCGATTCGAATCGATACACCCATTCAGCGACGGAAACGGACGTGTGGGCCGGCTGTTGTTGAGCCTCCATCTGCTCAAACACAATTGGCCTCCAATCCATGTCCTCCCTCCGAACAGAGCCCGGTATCTCTCGTCCATGGGGAAGGGTCACTCGGGAGATTTCTCGGACCTCACAGCTCTCATCGAGGAGTTGATGGCAAGAGCGATCCTGGACCTGCTAGACCAGCTCGGAACAGCACTGGACGAGCTCAAGCCGCTGAAGGACTTCGAGAAAGAAGGCCCCTATTCTGCACAATACTTGCGACTGCGTGCAGGACAGGGGGAGCTCCCTGCGGTGAAGAAATCCGGTGATTGGCACACGAGCAAGCGTGCACTGCGATTGTATCGAAGAGAGATGTGACGTTCGTTACTACGCTTCTGCAGGACGGTCGTTCGAGGAAGATACGGGTCAATCTTCTGTGGGAACTCGTCGCGGCTTCCGTCAGAGAGGTTTCGAGAACGAATGTGAATTATGGTTCCGAGACTCGGATGGCGAAGTGCGAGGGCCCGGATTTGAACTCGAAGACCACCGTGACCGACATTCCGTGCCTCACGCTCATTGACGGGGCGTGAATCGTCCTGCGGGAACCCGTGTCAAGTATGTGATGACCGGCTCATTCGGATTATCCGACGCCCGACACCCAGACCAGTTATCCGCTCGGAGTAAGTCCTAGGTCATCCCGAGAGCGACTTCATCATCTTCGGCAGACCCGATGACTCCCTCGGCCCTACGGTGACCTTCAGCCCGGTCAGCTCGTTCAGTTTCCCGCTCATCCTGCTGACCATGCCCGGTATGATGATCTCCCCACGGACGTTCTTCTCCTTGAGCTTCTCGTCCTCGATGACCTTCGCCACGGACTCTGGCGTGAGCTTGCCGGCGGCGAACGCCGTCATGACCGATTGACCTTCCGTGTCCACGACCAGCAGCCACGCAGGTAGCTTGCTCTTCTGTATGTCCGCCCTCACCGTGAAGTATGTGAGGGAGAAGTTGGTGGTGAACAGCACCGGCGACTTCTCGTCCGGCTCGCCCACCGCGTACAGACCGGCCTTGACCTGGATCGGCACCTGCGGGTCGGTGAATATGTTCTGCCTGAGCGCCAGGAGCGGGTACAGGAACTCGCGCGGCAGCTCCTCCATGAGCACGACGGACGAGTACTTCATCACGCCCAGCGCCGCTCTCGTGCGGTCTGCCTCGGACGACCCGAGCACCATCATCGTCGGGTAACCGAACGGTCGGAACCTGTTCTTGACCGCCGCCCTCCTGATGGCCGTCAGGTTCTCTAGCGTCTCCGCGGAAGATCCGGCGGCGGGTTCGAGGACGATGTCCGCAAGCCCGGCCTTCTTGGCCTTGTCCGCCATCTGCGAAAGCTCGTCCAGGCTGGACGCCCCTCCTAAGACGAGGGGGAGCGACCTGCCCTTCGCCAGCTCGACCATCTGGTCCAGGTTGGCAGGTGTGGCACGGTATAGGAGCGGTCTCTTGTCTGCGCACGATTCGACGGCCTTCGCCGCGACAGAGGCGTCCTCGCACATTATCACGACAGGCCGATCCTTCGCGGCAGCCGCCTTGACGGCCTCCACGAACTCGTCAGGGTTCCCGGTCGAATGCCTAAGCGCAACCGAGTTCACCCTCATGATCTGCCCGACACGCTCGAACTCGGCCGCGCGGGCAGCATCCATCTTCGCCTTCATGCCTTCGAGTCCCTCGGCATCGTCCGCGATAAGGCCCAGGACCGTCGGATGATAGAACGTCTTGTCGTGCCTGAACAGCTGCGTCTCGTCGCCGATCTCCACGACGAACTCCCCCGAGCCGAAGCTGACCGACTTTATCGGAGGGGAACCGCTCTCCTCGAGCGCGGCTTTCGCCTCGGGGCTGACGTGCGGGCACGCATCGAGCGAGACCTTCTGGTTGGCCAGCTGCATGGCGAACGCCAGGCACGTCGGCAGCTTGCACTCGCCGCAGTTCGTCTTCGGCAGAAGCTTGTATATCTCCATCGCGGTCGGCACCTTAGACACCTCCCGAGATGTCGGCGATGGCGTCCCTGAACAGCTTGACGGATTTCGGGTGACGCATGATGACCATATCCGCCCCCGCGACGGCGGCGGCGTAAGCGGTCAGCATCTCCCAGTGGATGCCCCGCAGCTCGGCCTCTCCGTGCTCGGGGTTCTCCTCGACCGCCTCGGGCACGTCCCACGCGCACGAGCAGTCGCATATCATCGGCATCTGCAGCATGGGATCGCCCGAGAGGGCACCTAGCCGGAGCCGTTCTATGTTCGAGTAGGAATAATCCAGCCCCATGCCGAGCGCTGCCATCAACGGGTCCATGATGATGTTCTCCGGCTTCATGCCGAAGTCGAGCAGCAGTATGTTCATCTGCTTCGCGAGGTTGATGTCCAGGTTGGAGAACGCCACGACCCCGTGGCCGTTCGCCATCGACGCCGCCGCGATTGATTTGTACGCCTTCTCCTCCGCCAGCCCGAGGAACAGCCGCTCACCCTTGGCGGCGTTCGACACCGCCTCGATGACCTTGGCGTCCTTCTCCTCGAACCCGCAACCGTAGACCAGCAGCGGCAGGCCGACGCTCTCGAGCACCTTCTTCGTCGTAGCCGCCAACTCCTCGGCCGGACGGTCCTCCTCCTCGGGGTTCGCCGACTGCAGCTTGAGCACGCACGCGTCCGCGCCCCACTCGGTCTCGCACTTCTTTGCCCACTCGACGGGGTCGTTCAGGGCGGAACCCATGGACTCCAGCAGCCTCTCAGGCACCATCCTCACGGTGTCCACGACGTCCATGACCACGACCGGCCCGTTGGGCGACTCGCTCTCGAACTTGTGGAACGCCAGGCCGTTGGAGCCGCCTGCGACTATGCTCCTGCTCCTCGTGCCACCCTGCTCCTTGGTCGCTCCGATGACGACCTCCTTGATCCTACCTCCGTACTTCTCCTTCGGCAACTCGAAACCCAACTCAATACACCCCCGAAACCATCAGTTGATCATAGGTAGCAGCTTCAGCGCCGGATGGCCCACCTTGGCCATCCACTCCGTCAGCTCCTCCGGCGTCCGCGCGGTCGTCTCATCCGCGATCTTGTCCACGAAGTCCGGCACGCCGAGCTCCTCGGCGCGCTTGGTCAGCTCGTCCTTCATGGCCTCCTTGAGGTCCTTCGGCATCCAGGCTATCCTGAGGAAACCGCCGTCCGCGGTGATGAACTTCCTGCTGACGAGGTATCTCCTCCCAACGCCTATGAACCCGGGCGTCTGGATGCCGCCCCCGATCGAGCCTGCGAGCGTCGAGAAGGTCATGCCGATGGGCGTCATGCCGGGAAACTCCCTGTTGACCACGACCACTCCCTGCAGGTCCGCCGAGACGGCGACGATACACTCGAAGCATCCGCATGAGGTCATCGGGTCGTCCATCATGGTGTACGCGTTGAACTTCTGGAGCTTTCCGAGGGTCTTCTCCGTGACCACCTCGTTCACGCCTGCCCACTGTCCCTTGACCTCGTCTATGACCTCCTTCTTGGGCACGGGGCTGTTCGGCCCCGTGGGGGCTATCTGGAACGATGCCTTGGCGTCGAGCCAGTTTATCGCACCGCACAGCCCGAGCCGCTCGGGGGTCACGATACACAGATGTCCTGGGGCGAAGCTCTGGCACAGAGTGCACGTGTAGAACATGTCGACCTTCTCGTCCGTCAGGTCCGCTATGCGGGCGTCCCTCTCGACATAAGCCTGGGTCGCCTCTTCGACATGCTTGCGCAGCTCCGCCTCGTCCGTGATTATCGTGGCCTCGATCTTGGTCACGATCGCGCCGAACTCCTCCTTGAGCTTCGTGACCAGGATGTCCCCGATGTGCTTCAGGCGCAGGCCGGTCTTGACGGACGACTTGCTCAGACGGACCCAGAGGAGGTTCCTCTGGCCCGTGTGCCACGCACCCTCGGCGAAGTTGACGAACTGGTGTATCCTGCGCTCGAGCACGGACTCGAAGTCCTTCTGCATGTTCTTGCCGTAGACGTTCACGAATATGCCGAGGTGGGTCGACGAGCCCTCGGCCATCTCGTCCACGTCCTTGCCTATGAGCGTGACCTGGCCGTCCTTGACCTCCTCGGCGTCGCGCATCTTCAGCAGCTCGAACGCGACCGTCTTCGACGGTCCTCCCGCCTCGATGTGCATGTCCGGCCGACGAATGGTCTCGCCCTCGAACGCGGGGCCGTACGGTACTGGCAGGTTGACCGCGCCCAGCTTGATCCTGCAGCCCCTGAGCTCGATGGCGGTCGTGATCATCTCCTCGAGGTTCTTCTGGACGACGTACTTGTCGGGTATCGGCTCGACGTCCTGGTCGGTGATGGTCGGCGAGCCGTTGAACATCACGGCGAACTCGGCGGCCACCTTGATGTGGTCGAGCGGCCCGAGCTGGAGCACGAATGCCTTCGGACGCTTCACGAGGTAGTTGTACAGCCCCTCACGGTCGCCCTTCTGTACGCCTCCGAACGACAGCGCCGCCCGGATGGCGAAGTTGAGGCCGTGTATGATCTGCGTGAATTCGCCGACGGGGTACAGCATCCGTTCGAGGCCCATGGCGATCTTCTCGTCCTTCAGCTGCTTGATGATGTCGTATGACGCGACTATCAGCATACCCTTATTCTGACAGTCCCGGATCATCGCGGCCAGCTTCTTCGGGTCACTCGCCTTGCCGACGAATACCGCGGCTCCAGGTATCGTGTCGTCGACGAACGCTATGCCCAGCTGCCTGAGTATCCTGTCCGGGACGAACCCGCAGTAATCGGTACCCTCGTACGGCGTCGGCGTCTCGATGTACTTCAGCGCCTCGACTATCTCCGCCGCTATCATCGTCGCCTCGCCCGAGGCGACGGCCGCCTCCATGGTGGGCTCCTCGACTATCTTGCCCCTCGCCTCCCCCAACAGCTTCGGCAGCGCGCCAAGGGTGTTGCAGTCCCTGCCGAGCCAGGCGAACAGGCTCGGAAGCTGGTAGCCCGTCTCGGGGAACTCTATCTTCTGGTCAGAACCGTACTTCGCCACGGCGCGGCTCAGAAGCAAGTCCGCGTACCCTGTGGCGATGATGGAGCCCTCGACGGCCATCTTGAACAACTGCTCGTGCGTGACCCTGCCCTTCTCAGGTATGTACTCCGCGCTGCGCTCCATATCCGAGTCCGTGAGGTCCAGCTTCCAGCGTCTGTACTCTATCGCCGAGTAGAGACGCTTCGCAGCGGTGACCGGGTCCTTCTCGAATATGAAATAGCCGCCGTACACGTCCCTCGCGGTGTTCTCCAGCACCTCCGTGACCAGCGTGCTGCCGTAGAGGTAGTTGATGGTGCCGACCTGGACAGGGAACCCCATTGCGACGGCCCATGTACCTATCGACACGGCCTTCTCGTGCATCGCCTCAGGGGCGGCCGCGACGAACGGTATCTGATGCACATCAACACCGAGCCGGTTGGCCACCTCGGTCGCGAGGTTCGAGTAGCGCGGGTTGTCGACGCACGAACCGATGTGCCACACGAACGGCAGGCCCTCCAGGCCCGCCGCCTCGCTCAGCTCCGACAGGAACGATCGCAGGCCCTCCCCCGCGAGCTCATCCACCTTCGCGGGGTCCATGTATCCCGCCTTAGCCAGCTCGATCGCGTTGCAGCCCGTCGCGAGTATGAGCACGTCCCGCTTCGCCAGCTCGCGCACGATGGTCAGCACATCCTCGTCGGACTGCGTCCTGGTACTCTTGCACCCGGCGAACAGCGCGAGCCCACGTATCCTCCCCTTCAGGATGTTGCTGACCAGGTGCTGGAACGGATCGTCAGGGTTCATCTTGGAGAAGAGGTCGCGCATCTGCTCCAAACTGAACCCCGCGACGACCTTGGACGGCTTGACCGTTGGAAGCATCTTCTTCGTGCCGCGCCGCCCGTATGCCTCGAGCGCGAGCTGCAGTATCTCCCTCGCGGCCGTCCGGGCGCGCTCGGGCGTGACCTCTATGTGCGTGTCCCCCACGAGCCGTGCAGCCGCCTCCGTGCTGATCAACCGCGTGTGCGTGCACCTAGCTAGTGTCGAGAGCGCCGGCATGAAGCACTGATAGTCGAGTACCATGGCGTCGAGCAGCCCGCTCAGGAGCACCAGCTCCTGAGCCATCACGTTGGACGCGATCGGTATGCCCTTGCGCATGAGTATCTCGTTCCCCGTGCAGCAGACGCCTACGATGTTGAACCCTGCCGCGCCCTCCTTCTCGGCGTCGCCCTTCATCTCACGGGCGACCTCCACCAGGATCTCGCTCAGGATAGGGTTGTGGCCGTGCACGGCCACGTTCACGCTCTTGTCGTCCAGGACGCCCAGGTTGGCCTCGCTCAGGACCACCTTCGGCGTGCCGAAGAGCACATCGCTGAGGTCGGACGATATCTGGGCGCCCGTGTAGTCAGCGAGGGCGCATCTGATACCTGCGAACAGTAAGGATATCGGGTCGGCGTCAACGCCCATCGAGGTCCTGTGCATTATGTCGGTTACGCACGCCTCGATGTTGCTCGGCATGACCGAGTGCGTGTCCCACAGGTGCATGCGTTTCTTCGTGACCGTGGACTCGAGGAACGAGAGCGGCTCGTGAGTGTGGCGCGAATAATCCTCCAAGGCGGCTAGGGCCACCGCCTTGGCGAGCGCGGCCGGGTCCTTCCCGCCAGAGTCGATCCCTAGCTTATCCGCCACCGCAGCCAGCTTCGCCTCATCGGTGACCTTGTAGTCTGGTGCCTTGCCCTCGGCCACCATCAACAGTACCTCGGAGACCTCCTTGCCGTGGTACGAGTGCGCGGATGTGCCCGCCGCTATCATCCGGTCTATGTTCCTCGCGACTATCGTGTAGTCGCGGGCGCCGCATATGCCCGACGTGGGCTCCTTGCCCATCGGGTTAATCCTGCATGGGCCCTGGAGGCATATCCTACAACACAGACCGAGCTGACCGAACCGGCACTGGGCACCCTGGTTGTCCGCCCGGTCGTGAATGGAGCACACCCCGGCGTCCCTGAGACTCGTGAACATCTCGGAGCAGCTGCGATCCCACAGACCAGAGATACGGTCCTTCTTCTCACCCTTCGACGCATCAGATACTTTGGGCTGGTCCTTTCCCTTGGTCTCCGTCATCTGCACAGCTCTCCTGCTCCGGCCGCGCACATCCGAGGACCGCCTTGGAACACAGCCTGTCGTAAGTGGGCGGCCGGGTCGATGCGACAGTCCTTCGAAAGACCATCAAACATCGACCTAACACGCGCGAACTAGCGCGCGCAGAGCGTGGGCTCTGAATTCGTGCCGGATGACAACTTGCAGTAGCACGCGAAACGCTCCGAACTCAATAGTCAACCGTGACCTCCACGAGGCATACTCCTGGCTAGTCTCGAACTGTAGCACAGCGCTCGGCATTTGACGAATGCAGATGTTCCTACAAAAACATTGTTGTGGGCTCGATGTCGGCCGATGCCGTAGAAGCACCGTGTCCGGTCCAACGCACACCGCATCGGGCTATTCGGCCATAATCTTCAGAATTTCATTCGAAAGCTGTCTGACGGCCTGGATCCAATCATCAGAGGAGTCCCCCTCGAACAGGGACCTGCCATCGCGGTCCGCGTCGGCGACCGCCTCTGAGTACGGCAGAGCGTATGTCAGCTCGAGCGAGTGCGCCGACAACAATCTGCGGACCGCAGCCTCGTCCTTCTCGTCCCGGACGCCGTTGGCGACTATCGCAGTCCTGCCGATGCCCATCTCGCCCGCGAGGGCGACGATCCTGCCGGCCGTGTCCACCGACCGCGCTCCAGGCTCAACAATCACCATAAGCAGGTCCACGCCTCTGCAGGTGGACCGACCGAACTGCTCCAGCCCCGCCTCCATGTCGACCAGCACGGCCTCATCCCTCTCGAGCATCACATGGTCTATGAGGCTCCTGAGGACCGAGTTCTCCGGGCAGAAACACCCCGAGCCCGCAGCCCTTATCGTCCCCAGGACCACGAGGCGGACGCCTTCCGCTCCGACCGCGGAGTACCGGTCGGGAATGTCGTCCACGCGCGGGTTCAGCTTGTAGAACGGGCCCGAGGCAGCCCCGGGTCTGGCGCCCGTGCGCTCCTCGATCAGATCCAGCTCCTCTGAGATCGGGCGGGGCACGCTCTCCGGCGGTATCTCTAGAATGGAATGCAGGTGCGACGCGGGGTCGGCGTCGATGGCTAGCACCTTCATGCCGTCCAGCGCCCAGATGCGGGCTAGGGAGCCCACGACCGTCGTCTTGCCCACGCCGCCCTTGCCGGCGACCGCCACCTTGTAGCCCAAGCGCCTCAGCCCTATCTCAGTCTGAGAAGTATCTCGTGCTTGATAAGATTAGCCTCGAGCAGGTCCGCGTCCTTCACGATCTTCCTCTCTCCGAGGGAGTTGACGACGACCGCGCCCTCGTCAGTGATCACGACCTTCGCCGCCTCCTGCATCACAAGCGACTTCACTTCGCCCCGTATCAGATACACTGCTGACTCACACATGTTGCTCTCTCCGATGAGGATGTTGGAGGGTCCTGCACGACAAGGTCAGTCCACGGAGTACTCCGCGATCTGGCCTATCACTTGCTTGGCTTTATCATAGTCGTCCACGCCGAACACGAACCTCAGCTTGTCGGACTTCTGGCCACTGAGGTAGCTGGTCTCGATGCCCACGCCAGCGTTCACCAGCGCGCGCGCAGCCTTCATCCACTGGCCGGGTTTGTTGTACATCTCGACCACGATGACCTTCCTCTCGCTGAAGTGAAGGTCGGACTTCATGAACGTCCGACGACACTCCTCCTCGCACCCGGTCAGGAACTTCATGACATACTTGTCGTCCACCTTCGCGGTGGCAATGGTGTCAAGGTTGACCTGGTGCTCAGCCAACAAGTCGAATGCAGTCAACAGGTTCCCGCTCGATCCATCGACGGTAAGCTCGAATTCAGTAGTCATTGAAACTCTCCCACGACCCTCCAGCGAATGTAATGTGATGTTATGTATTTATCGTGTGCCCACATTACGACGAAAGCCGTACTCCGGCTGCTGAGAAACTTTCGAAGTCGTCTCAGGCGGCATGATATTTTTTGCCGTGTCATCCCAGGTCTATCGATGGATTTTCGAAACGACGGACAGTGACGGCGCCTCGCCCACGCGTGGGAAGCATGCCGACCGGAACCAAAATTACCGAACGCCGACCATTCCGGAGCCGGACCGAAAAGGTGCGAGATGTGAGGGCTTCATTCGACAGGGTCGCCGACCGTTACGACGAGACGAGGGCGTACGCCGCTGGAGTGATAGAGCGCATAGCCGCAGCAGTCGAGATAAACCTCCCCATGAACGGGCGGGTCCTGGATATCGGTGTCGGGACTGGGCGGCTGGCAGCGCCTATGCGGGCGTGCGGGTTCGACGTGGTCGGCATCGATGTCTCGAGCATGATGCTGGGGAAGGCCAGGGGAAAGGGGCTCGACCAACTGCTGCTCGCGGATGCCATGGCGTTGCCTTTCCCTGACGGGAGCTTCCAATGTTCGGTCAGCGTCCACGTGACCCACCTGATAAGCGATTGGCCGAAGGTGCTCTCGGAGGTCGGCAGGGTCACATCGGAGCGGTACGCGTCCGTCGCGACCGAGAGGGAGGGATGTGAGGTCGAGGAGCTGCAGAGGACCTACGAGGAGGCCTGTGCGGAGCTAGGCCACGAGGTCAAGCATCCGGGACTCAGGGAGAGGGACCTCGTCCGGATCATCAAGCCGGTCAAGGTCGTCGATGTCGCGGACAGCAGGGAGACGGTCCTCAAAGCGGACGCCATCGAACGCTACAGGACTAGGATTTACTCAAACATCTGGGAGGTCCCGGAGCACGTGCACGACCACGCGATGGACAGGCTGGAGGAGACATACAGACCGATTACGACCCTCGAGCGGAAGGAGAGAATATCCCTGATCGTATGGGATGCGGAGAGCGTGAGGGAGTATGCGGCCAGAGCCGACTTAGCAGGACGGGAGGATTAGTTTCGCCTGCCCGTGGCAAATCGATTTATATGCTCGGGCGCTCTTGGATAATCAGCAGCATAGGATGACCAACGGCTGCTAGAATGATAGGGGGTATATCATGGAAGAGAACAAGCTAGCGCCCCATGTTCAGGAAATCGCACGGGCGCTCGGGGATAAGTTGTCAGAGGAAGAGATAGAGGCGGAGCTCCGCAGTTATGTCGACAAGTACAAGCTCAGCATACCTGTGGCGAAGAAGACCATCGTGAAGAAGTATGGCGGAGACATGAACGGCTTCACCGCCGGCTTCCAGAGGAAGCTGGGCGAGCTGAGGCCGAACGAACCGAACGTGGACTTCGTCGCGAGGGTCCTGACCGCCAACGACAAGATAATCGACGCTAGGGGAGAGAAGAAGAAGATCGTCTACGGCCTGTTCGGAGACGAATCGACCACCCTGCCGTACACCGTGTGGGAGCCCGAGGGGCTCGAGCTCGACAAGGGAGACGTCATCTCCGTCAAGGGAGCCTACACCAAGGAGTACAAGGGGAGGGTGGAGGTGCATCTGGGGAACAGGGTCGCCGTAAGCAAGGAGGACCCTTCGACGATAGAAGCCTCGGATGTCGCCCAGGGACCGCCCAAGGTCGTTACCATAGGCCAGATCAGGGACAGCATGGGCTTCGTCGAGGTCAAGGCGCGCATCCTATCGGTCGAGACGCGTGACGTGACGGTCCAAGGAGAGAGCAAGACGATATACTCCGGCACGCTCGCGGACGAGTCGGGCAAGATACAGTACACGGCGTGGACGGACTTCAAGCTCAAGCAGGGTGAGCTGCTGAAGATATCCAGAGGCACGGTCAAGAGCTGGCGGGGCATCCCGCAGCTCAACTTCGACGAGAGGGCAGACGTGCTGCGCTTGAAAGAGAAGTTTCCGACCTTGGAGGAGCTGAGCAAGACCAGCATAACTCCGCTTTCCGATGTCGCGGGCAGAGGAGGGGCCGCGGGCGTGTCCGTCAGAGGGACCGTGATCGAGGTCAGGGACGGCTCCGGGCTCATCATGCGCTGCCCCGAGTGCAAGCGCGCCCTCCAGAAGGGCACGTGCAAGATACACGGACAGGTGGAAGGCTACCCGGACCTGAGGATTAAGGCGGTCATAGACGACGGCACGGGTTCGGTCAGCGCCGTGTTCGGGAGGGAGCTCACCGAGAAGCTCATGGGCTTCTCGCTCGAGGATTGCATGGAAAAGGCCCGGCAGGCGATGAGCTCCGATGGCATCAAGGACTCGATGGAGGACTCGTTGCTGTTCAGGACTATTGACGCGAGCGGCAACGTGACGGCCGACACTTACGGCCTGTCGATGATCACCAAGGAGGCCGAGCTCAAGGTGCCCGAGGCGAGGCAGGAGATCGAGAGACTCCTCATAGAGCTGGAGGAGAGCAGATGAACATACGCGAGGTCTCATGGCGCGTATTCGCGGAAGAGTACGCCTCGTCCACGATGGAGCACTCTGGCGAGGGGGAGAAGCCCGTGGCGTACGTGGTCACCCCTCTCGGTGCCAGGGTCAACCGCATGCTCGTCGTCGGCGTCGTGACCGAGGTCGAGGAGGTCGGCGAGGAGGGCAGACCGCGCTACCGCGCGAGGATGGAGGACCCCACCGGGACGTTCTACCTCTCCGCGGGGGAGTATCAGCCCGAGGCGGCGGTCTCTCTGTCCAAGATATCGCCTCCCGCGTTCGCTGCGGTAGTCGGCAAGAGCCGCGCGTACTCGCCCGAAGAGGGCGTGACATACCTCAGCATACGTCCGGAGCGCATAAGAGAGGTCACTGGCGAGGCGCGCGACAACTGGGTGCTAGAGACGGCGAAGAGCACGCTCGTCAGGATAGACGCCGTCGAGGAGGCACTCAAGATGGACCAGCCGAGCGCGGGCGAGCTCGTTCGCCTGGGCTATCCCGAGAACCTCGCGGAGGGGGTCGTGCTCGCGCTGGAGTACTACAAGGAGGTCGACCTGGACCGTTTCAGGGAATCCGTCAAGGACGCCCTGAGGACGATCCTGCCCGATGGCAGGAAGGTGCCTTCAGGCGAGAGGCGTCCCAAGCCGTCGGCTCCTGCTGAACCATCCCCAGAGAAGAAGACGACGGGGAAGGAGAAAGACGACGCTGCGGAGGAGCTACAGGAGCTCGAGGTCGGAGGAGACGAGGAGGCGATCGTCCTCGGCATAATCGACTCGCTCGACGAGGGGCCGAAGGGCGCTCAATGGGAGAAGATCGTCGAGGCCGCGAAGGCGAAGAAGATAGACAAGGTCCGCCTCGAGGAGATCATATCGAACCTGCTGGACAAGGGCGAGGTGTACGAGCCCGAGCTTGGCATGATGAAGAAGATCTAGACGGTCAACGGAGGGCGTCGTGCAGCAGAGCCAGCAGAATCAGGAGCAACGGTGTGACGACCGCGGATGTCGCCACCTTCGCCGGGCCCCTCCATTCTGTTCCCTCCGTCACCAACGTGGTCAGGACCAACATCAGCGAGAACATCGTGGCGAACACTCCGGCGATCCCTGCGATCGCAACGGCATAGAACAGCCACTCTGATGATTCTACTGATAGAGCCAGCGCGCAAGTCGCGACCGCTGCCGTTGCCATCATGACCCAGTGGGATGGGCTGCCCAGGCTTGCGCCCCTCGGCCCGGACGCGGTCAGAAGGGAACGAATGAACGGTACGATGAGGAAGGCGAGCGCCGTCCCGAACAGGACTCCCGTGACAGCCCTCCTCGCGTTGTTGGTATCGACTATCCCTGTGTACGACAACACCACGTCGGCCATCGCCGGCAACATGATCAGCCCGAGGGCCACCAACGACCGGAGGCCCGGCAGGCCCGATAGGCGTGGGTCACGGCGAGCCAATATGATCGCTGCCGAGATGAGGAAACCGAGGTGCAGCCCGAGGCAGCGCGCGCAGAGGGGCATCTGAAAATCGTCGATGAAATAGGAGCGTTCCGCGAGCTGGTGACATAACGATGAACCGAGGAATGTCAGGACCAACTCGAGCGTTCCCATGTGCACCTGGGATGGAATCATCCAGGATTAATAGTTCTCAGCGAGCGCATCACGCGAAATGCGCGTGGAAATGAGAGATAAGAAAATGGGTACGGGGGAAACCCCCCGAAACCAACGGGTTTCAGTGCTTGCCGCCCACTGGTCTCACGTAGCCAGGAATCCCAGCCCGATTATTCCGCCCCAGCATACGACGGCTATCACGATGGACAGCACCGCAAGTATCAGGCACATCTTGCCCGTTTCCTTGAGCTCGGGCTCAGGCTTGGAGTAGTATATCGCTCCGATGATGAAGCCCACGATCGGAATGAAGAACGAAAGCAGGTAGAAGAGTATCTTGACTCCGCTGCTAATCGTCTCTCCCCTCGGCTGGCTTGCATACGCCTGCGCACGAAAGTCATGACCGCAATACGGGCACACGTTGGCATCCCATGATATCGAGCGACCGCAAGACACACAGTTCCTAGGCTGCTGAGCTTGTGCTTCTGACATGATTCACCATTCCTTCTATGAGAAGCCGAGCCTCGCCCCGCCTCCGTCGCCTCTGAATCGAACTGGGCAGTATTAATAGTTGCTTCGTTTCACCCGGGATTCCAGCATCCAATCCGCTATTGGTCGGCTTCGTCGAATCGACTTTCAACGCCTCCATCCAGAGACGTGTCCGAATTTTCCTGAAGCCTCTCCTGCTCGGAAGATGTTGTTCGTTTCGCATCCTCCCGAAAAGCGAGCACGAAGCTCGCGAGAAGCAGTGCCAAAGCCGCGCCTCCGATAATGCCCGTAACAAGCCTCAGAGGGTTCGTCGACTCGTAACCCGTCACGAGTTGAAGGCCGCCGTCGAGCCCGATCGGGACCAAGCCGACGAGCAGCCATATCGGATTCGGCTGAAGGAAGAAGAACGTGGCTATCCCGAAACCGAGGGCAAGCCCGATGAAAAGGCCGAGATCCCGCGAGCAGAAAGGCATCTGGTTGCCGTTCAGGAAGTAGCTCCGCTCGGCTATCTGATGGCACTCGAGATCGCCTATGATGTAGATGGTCCGAGGCACGATACTCAATGATTCGAACTGTGCGATGTTCTCCCGCATACCGACCGTTCCCGTGAGATCAAGAAGCGTGTCTGATGGGACCAGCAGCGGGGCCGTAACGGTGAGCGCGACCCATATGGTGCTCGCCACGAGTAGAATCAGCAGAACCCCAGATGTGATCCGGCCGCCATCATCTCTCAACGACCACAGACGCGTACCCAACCACATCCCTCATCGGCCTGACATCGCCCGATGTCGCATACTTCAGAATCCTGGCTTTTCCGCCGCGGCAGGCGGTCAGCATCGCCATCACAGGACCGTAGCCGCACATGGATATGTTCTCATCCATCACGACCCTGTACAATCCCTTAGGGTCCATCTCCTCTATGGCCTTCAACGCCATAGCGTCCTTCGCCTTCGCGGTCGCGGCGCTCACGTAGTGCGAGAAATCCGTAGATGCGACGATGACTGCATCCCGGTCCTTGATCGCATCCCGGATCGTCTCGCCGACCGAGACCGCAGCGTCGTAGTCCTGGAATGTCATGCAGATAGGGACGAACATGAAATCCTGCGACAGAAACTGTATGAACGGGAGCTGCACTTCGATAGAATGCTCGGAGTGATGGGACTGGTTGTCGACATCCACGAGGTCCTTCCTCAGGGCCTGCGCCAGCTCCTGGTCGACCTTGGCCACCCCCAGAGGGGTCTCGAAATCCTCCGTGGAAAGCGCGATGCCGGAACCTCGTCCTGTGTGGTTCGGCCCGAGTATCACGAATGTCTTGGGAACGCCGTCCGCGGCTATCTCCGCGTAGAGATGGGACGCCACGCCGCCGGAGAACACGAACCCTGCATGCGGGGCGACTCCACCGACGATCTTCCTAGGACCCTTCCTAGGCGTCGGCAGAAGCTGCGGACCGAGCGGCCCCTTGAAGCACTCCTCGACCTCACGGGTTAGACCCGCCTTGTCGCCGGCATAGAACTGACCTGCCACAGCTGGACGTCTCACACGAGACCCTCCTCCGTCAATACATAGCAATGGCTGGCAGACAATATTAGATTTCCCCACAAGGACGCCGTCGGAGACACGTGGCTACAGGGAAGCCTCGAAGTCATCCACGGTCATCTTGAAATCCTCATCGGCCTGGATGGCTCCCCTCGCCTTGAGGACCTCCCTCGTAAGCAACCAGTAGATGGTCGCCAGAGCGCGCCTACCCTTGTTGTTCGAGGGTATCACGAGATCGACGTTCCTCGTCTCGTTGTTGGCATCGCATACCGCCACAATCGGGATGCCAACGCTCAACGCCTCAGACAGCGCCTGTTCGTCGGCCGCTGGGTCGGTGACTAGGACTACTTCGGGTTCGACGAAAGATGGAAGTATCGGGTTCGTGAGCGAACCAGGAACGAACCTTCCCGCGACGATGCCAGCACCAGTAGCCTTGGCGAATGTCTTCGCTGGCTTCTGTCCGTACTGTCTCGCCGAGACGACGAGCACCATGTTGGGCGGGCATCGCGCCAGGAACTTCGAGGCGACCCGTATCCTCTCGTCCGTCTTCTTGATGTCGAGCACGTACAATCCGTCTGATCGAACCTTGAATATGAAATCCTTCATGTCGGCGCTCTTCTGCTGAGTGCCGATGTGCACGCCGGATGTCAGGTAGACATCCTCGGGTATGAGAAGCCGGGATTCCTGTCCCCCTGACGCCTCGATCTCAGTAACGGCTTGCTCTTCCATTTGAAAACCTCAGCCACTTCTCTTGACGGTCATCGGGATCGCGCCACTATTGTATTCCATGATGGCTATCTCGATCGGGTCGATCACGCTGTCCGCAATGTCCGCCAGCACCGGCGAACCCATGCTGATCTGCAAGGCCCTCGCGCCGATGATCCTTGCCTTCTCAAACCGAGTATACTTCACGATAGCAACCTCTCTGTGGAGGTATCCCCTAAAATATGGCTCCTTTATATACGTTTTGGGTCCAGTCGGTCGTTTGACCGCTATCGAAGGGCCTCCTGTGGCGTGCGACGGGTGCGGATAGCGTCGATGGCCCCGATTGCGCTGAATCCGTACGGTTATCGTATCCAGATGTTCGAAATCGGCAGATTTCCACCCAAATAATGCGTGTAAAACCATAACCGATTTATCAAGCATGTGCTTACAGTCCGACCAAGGAGATGTTTCTAATGACGAAAGTACCGAACATCAAGGTGGAGCCTCCGGGCCCGGAGGCGAAGAAGGCCGTCGCCAAGGACGAGGAGTGGCTTGTGAAGGCGACGAAATCCTGGCCGCTTGTTTTCAAGAAGGCCGAGGGGGCGGTCATCGAGGACGTCGATGGCAACATGTACATCGACTTCTACGCCGGTGTCGGCGTTCTGAACATCGGAGCGAGACATCCGAAGGTCGTCGCCGCCGTCAAGGACCAGGTCGACAAGTACACGCACGTCGCTGGTACGGATTTCTACTGCAAGCTGCAGAACGAGGTCGCCGAGAGGCTCGCGAAGTCCGTTCCTGGTGACAACAAGAAGATGGTGTTCTTCTCGAACACAGGCTCGGAGTCCTTCGAGTCCGCTATCAAGATAGCCAAGTCGGCGACGAAGAAACAGGTGATCGTCGAATTCCTGGGAGCGTTCCACGGAAGGACCACGGGATCGATGTCGTGCACCGCCAGCAAGTGGGTCCAGAGGGAGGGCTACACGGCCACCCTGATGCCTGGCGTGTACCACGTGCCATACGCATACTGCTACAGATGCATGTACAACCTCGAATACCCGAGCTGCAACATGCACTGCGTCAGTGCGATCGAGGACATCTACTTCGAGAACCAGATACCGCCGAGCGATGTCGCGGCAATCAGCATGGAGGTCGTCCAGGGAGAGGGAGGATATGTCGTCCCTCCGAAGGAGTTCGTCAAGGGGGTCTTCGAGCTGACAAGGAAGCACAAGTGCCTGTTCATAGACGACGAGGTCCAATCCGGCATGGGCAGGACCGGCAAGATGTGGGCGTTCGAGCACTTCGATGTCGTGCCTGATATCATCTGCAGCGCGAAGTCGCTCGGGGGCGGCCTGCCGTTGGGAGCGACCATCATAGACGCCAAGCTGGCGTTCGACAGGTATGGCAGACACTCGAATACCTTCGGTGGTGCGTCGTTGTCGCACGCGGCGGCCCTCGCTACGCTCAGCGTCCTAGAGGAGGAGAAGCTGATAGACCGCGCGGCCAAGCTGGGTGCAGAGTCGAAGAAGAGGCTTCAGGAGATGCAGGACCAGTACGAGGTCATCGGCGACACGAGAGGAGTCGGCATGATGCTCGCGCACGAGTTCGTGCAGGACCGCAAGACGAAGAAGCACGCGGCTAAGAGCAGGGACAAGATCACGGAGCTGGCGTTCAAGAAGGGCGTCATGCTGCTACCGTGCGGCCGCTCCGTCGTGAGATACATCCCGCCTCTGAACATACCGGAAGAGCAGCTCGATACGGGCTTCGATATCGTCGAGGAATGCATCAAGATCGTGAACAAGGACAGGGCCGACTGAGCAGATTCCCGCCCTGTCTGGAAACGGTCCCACCTCAAACCTCTTCTCATCATTCAGGGTGTGGACACCCTGAATCCCCGTCATTTTCCTTCATTACGACATCTTCAGTGATCTACCCATTCTTCAGCGGAGAAATACGGCACCGCACTCAACGCACCGATAGCCTTCGGAACTTCCCGGGGTTCCATAGCCCGTCACTGGCTTTCCACCGACGGAAGCCATTCTGGGCCTCGTGTCGAACCACTCTAAACGTGTCGAATCGCTGCGCTTCACGGATATGGCTGCGACGAAACCACGTACCATCCGGCCTTCGCACGAAGGACACTTCACGCCGTCACCTTACTGGGGAAATCGGGTAGGAGCGGGAAAACTGTTTCGACCGCCCCTACATGGCGCATCTCAGAGGGCTGACCTAGAGGAAGTGGCTGCGGCGCGGGACTATGCGTGTCCCGTCTCCGAGCCGCCGTTCGCGCTCCAGTAAGCCTCTATGAAGTCCATCCAGCCCAGCTGTGGGAAGGCATATGACTGGTACTCCTCCAAGGATCCGTTGAGCATGAGCTCCTCGAGGGAGTGGCTCGGCGTCAATGGCAGGTATATGCCAAGGCCGGTGTGCAAACCCTCGGTGATCATCGAAGTTCCGAGTCCGATTACAGCTGTGTTGTAAGCATCCATGACGGCTTCGCAGGCCGACTTCACCGCCGGGTCGTCCACGTTCTGCGCGAGGCTGTCGATGAACGCACCAAGATCTACCCTTGCGATCGCATTCGTGCCATACAGGATCTGCGCAGATGCTTGGGCTGCCTTGATAACGCTAAGATAGCTATCCATATCATCGACCATGAGACCCGCCATGTAGCCTATGGACTCCGCGAGGGCGTCCATTTCTCCTAGGTCAACGGCCGCCTTCGAGTTCACCATCTCCGCCTGGTATGGAGTGTCGAGCATCATATCGGTGAAATGCACGGTCATAGCGATAGACAGCTCCTCAGGTGTGATGTCCCTATCGAGTTCTATCTCCTCCAGGATTCTGTCGTATGCGATACCTCTCCAGCCGGTGTAACACTCGCTCGCGACAAGGTAGCCGACATCCGCGTTAACGCTGTATTCGTAGGCCACCTCGGTCTGACCGACGAGGCACTCGTCGGCACCGAGTATATCGATGCGGTAACCATCCAGAGCTTCGGTGACCTCCTTGTGCGTCAAGCAGTCAGGCTCGGCCCCTTCCTCTTCGGACGGGTTGTCGTCCCATGCGATGTAGTACGGCGTTCCGTGGTCCCAGAACACGATTATCGTGTACAAGGCAGAAGACTCGCTGAAGGCGAACGACACAAAGCTCTCAAGGACCTCAGGGTCGCCCATGTTCACTTCCTGGTTGTGGAAGACGTAATCTGTCATCTCCTCGAGAGCCCCGGGAAGGACCCTGTAGAGTACGGCCGGGCCAGCGAACCTGTCAACCAACGTGAAGACATCGACGTTATCGGTCGACCCGACAGCCATCAGCTCCAGGAGGTCCGTCTCGACGACCCCGACCTCGTCCCCGCCAAGGACTGTGTCCAGGTTATTGTCACCGTCAAGGTACACCAGCACCCTCCACGTCGGCGACTGTTGGTTGTTTCCATTCTTCGATCCCATATCACTGCCGGCGATTACAGGCTGAGCTGCGAGCGCGGCAACCGCCACTATTGAGCAGAACATCAGAAGATGCTGCCTGCACTTTCTCATCATTATTTAATCCCCCCGCCGCAGCTGACACTTCTCAGCGGCCGAAATGGTAAAGGCGCAACCCTATATAGTTGTGACTGACCCCCCCCTTGCGGGACCCCAGAAGTGTACCCTTTTGAGGGCTAAGGAATCATAGGGAGAAATCGCAGGATTTGCACTGTTCGCGTCTTGATTGTTCAGGGAATCGCGAGTCACTCGATGAGACTCAACATCTCTATCTCACGCATCTTCGCGTCCTTCGGAGGTTGAGTTTTACCCCAGAAGAACGAACCAGGTATCTTTCCCGTATTCTGCACCATGTACTTCCATTCAGGAAGGTAAGAGACGACATCGCCCTCGTGGAGAACGATCTTCTTAGCTTCCCGCTTCCTGAGACTCTCGGCATCTTTGCCGTACCAGACGGTGAACTCGCCCTGCACGATGTGGTAGAACTCAAATGCTCGCCCGTACCACTCGTCCGCTGTTCCATCGTCCTCTGATTCTGTTGAGAAGACAATCGTGGTAAGACCGGGCTCCATGAAGTAGAGACCCAAGTCCCATGCCTCGTTTGACACGTACTTGGTAAGCATCCCGTCCCTGTACACCTCGGTCTTGACATTCTCCACCCTCGTAACACTCGGTTCCGAATCCTCCATTTCACACTCCTCCTAAGTTGGCCAAATCGGTCAATACCACAGCTCCCTAGCGATCGTGGAGAGAGGCGTCCCTCCGCTCTTAGTGACCACGAACTCGTCCTCGATCTGCATGTAGCCGAGTCCCTTCACATAGATCTGTGGCTCAACGGATATGACCATGTTCTTCTCCAGCTTCCTGTCCGCGTACGTGCGATCGTTCTCGATGTACTCGTATCCGACGAAAGGCCACTCATGGACTTCCAGGCCGACGCCGTGGCCTATACCGGAGAAATCGCCTTCGAATGTCAGCTCCATCTCCTCGGTCACGACCTTGTTCACCTCGGATGCCATGACTCCTGGCACCATCGATAGTCTCGCGGCCTCCTCGGCCTCCACCAGTCGCTCGTATAAATCGATATGCCGGTCGCTCGGCTTCCCGAGGCAGAACGACCGCGCGATGTCGCAGCAATATCCGTTGAACATGGTCCCGAAGTCGAGATTCCATGGGTCGCCCCTCCTGAGCTTCCGCCCGCCGCAGTACCACCACCATTCAAGATGCTTCTGATTCTTGCCTGACGTCACCATCGTGTTGTGTGGAAATCCCTCGGAGCCCCTCAGTCGGCAGACCCTCTCCACTTCTGCGACTATCTCCGCCTCACTCATCCCGGATTTGGCGTATCCGAGTGCCGTTTCGAAGCCGGCTTTCGCTATCCCTGACGCTCTTCTTATGGAATCTATTTCGAACTCGGTCTTCGCCGCGCGTTCATCCTCCAGTATCTCGGAAGCCTCCACGAGCTTGCACGAACCCAGGCTCCTCTTGAGTCGGCCCTTCAGTCCGGCGGGCGTCGACGAGCTGCCTACAAGGCCGATCATCTTCAGCCTCGGAGTCGCTCCGTCCAGAAACTCCCTCAGCGTGGCGACAGGGTCCCGCGCGCCGACAACATTCTCGATCCAGGTGCAATCGCTTGGGAAGTAGTCTGCGGAGTCTATCTGCAGAAGCGGGTCCACGTTCTTCTCGGCTGGAAGAAGAACCATCGTGTCGCCGAAGTATGGCTCGTAGCCAGAAACATACAGCACGTGACCCCTCTGCCCATATCTCATGCTGCCAGGTGAGGAGAATATCGCCAGGGCGTCCAATCCACGGTCGAGCATTCTTCTGCGAATCCTACGCACTCGTCTTGTGAACTCACCCGATGGGAATCGCAGCCCATGCATCGAACCGTGATTGGATTGCTCAGTCAAAAGGTTGGCGCAACGCTACTGGAAATGCCACATTCAGCCGAGACGGCAGGGTCCCCGCTGGACTCAACCGGCTTCCCAGTCGGAGCTGCCCGTCGCCGGGTGCGTCGTGCTGAGACGACACCGATAATGGACGGATATTCAGACGAGGACTGCGGAGAGTGTACTCCCCGCCTCTGTCCACGCCCATTCGAGGGTCAGCAGGTCCTCCTGCAGCCACGGGATCAGGATATCATCTCTCATGTCCTCAAGAATGAGCTGTGCCACGCTATCGGTGAGGGTCTCACTCGTGAGTCCCAAGTAAACCCAGTAGACATCTAGATATGCCTGTTGCTGGTCGAAATCGTCGGCCCAGTACATCTCGTCGTTTATCATCCAGCTCATCACCAGCTCGTAGGTCTCAAGGCTGCAGACCGGGGCCCAATCCATCGTGTATATCCCACGAAGCGCGGCGATTGCGTTGTTGGTAGAGCCTGCCGATAAGTCGGTGATCACATCGCTCAAACTGACATAATCATGCACATGCTGGGCCGGGCGGAGGAAGACGTCCCAAGAGCCCATCGAGCCGCCCTGACCGATGGACCACGAGTTGATGATTCGACGAGCGTCGATCAGAGCATCGTTCAGAACACCGGCCTCCACGACGATCACAGCCCGCTCTTCCTCGGTCTGAGCAGCCTCGTAGGCATCACGCAGATCATCCGCATAGCTGTTGATCGCCATCACATCGTCTCTCAGGTCCCTCAACGCTACTTCCACGCGGTCGAACAACTCGGCCTCCGATGGAACTGATGGTGCTTGCGACTTAACGCACGTGGACATCCAGTTCACCGTTGGAATTAAGTCGATCGGCAGGACCAGAGTCGTGTCCGACCTGATAGCCATCAGTGCGTAGAAGTCGAGAATGTCCTTGATAGACTCAGAGCTGGACTGCGTGAGGTCGTCGAGCTGGGTATGATAGTAAGCGTCTATGCCCTCGACCCACGACGCCTGCACGGCGGAGCCGCCTGCGATCGCGGTGAACGACCAGGCGTCCGTATACGGATAGACGGGGTTACACCAGGTTGCATCCACCTTTGAATCCGTGATGGCTTCCTTGACGAAATCGTTGATCTCCCAGGTATTCTCCAGCCAATACGGTCCATTCGTCTTTTCGAAACCGACCATATCTGCGTTGAGATTCAATACCAGACCATCGGCAATCTCGGGATGCGCACACACGAACTCGTAGGATCCGACGATCCAACTGTACCAATCAGAGGGGCCGCCGAATTCCTCGGCACCGAGCGAGCAGAACACCAATGTCCTTTCGTTCATGAGAGTCCCATCGGCTCTGGACTCGGAGAACAACCTCGCGAGTTCAAGCACGGCAGCCACTCCGGAGCAGTCATCGTTCGTGCCCGACCACCACGTGTCGACGTGTGCCGAGAATACTATGTACTCATCGGGGTGGACCGATCCGTTCAGGTAACCGACGACGTTCGCCGACTGGGCATTCTCCGCGGATATCAGGTCGGCCGAGCCATCTATCTGGACGGTCACAGAGCCGTGTTGCGTCAAATCTAGAATCTGCTGAGCCGAATCCCGAGATATGGAGAGCGCAGGCAGAGAGCCCCCGACCCCATCCTGTTTGATGCCGTCCGAAGCCGGATACTGATTGTAGTAGCCATAGAATATCGCGGCTGACGCACCGTGAAGTGCGAGTTCCTCGATTGTTACGCTTGGATATGGGATCACGTTGTCATCTCTCAACACGAGCGCGACAGCGTCGGCAAGGTCGCCTATCGCATCGAGTTCGGCCAGAGTTCCTCGTCCAACATCCACCACTTGGGAGATCAAGCTCTTGCCGTCATTCGAATTCCCGAAATAGTAGGGCTCACCGTCCTCTGTTCCCCAGATCGAGTAGCATCCGCCATAGGCCGTTGTTGGAATCTCTTCCACTTCGGGGAAGATGATGTTCAAGGTTGTCCCGTGATGAACCCAACTTGAAGTGGAGAACGGCTCAATGACGACTTCGTCAAGACTCATGTTCATAAAACGACTGAGGACGTATTGCTGTGCGAACAGTTCTTCGGCCGTTCCTCCCACCTTTTCACCTAGGCTCGCAAGATACTCGAGTTCAGACCAGGCGTTGTCAACGTCGATTCCAGCGAGAACCGCGACCTCATTCTGCGTCATGCCTCCAGAACCAGTGCCCGATGCGGACGATACGCGGTCATCGCTGACCTCAATCGTCCCGGGCAAAAGAGCGACGGATACCAAAGTCAAACACAACGCCAATGCTAGCATTCTCTTTTCGAAGATCATCTCAGTCTACCCCCAACCGCGGTTGAAACCGTGGTTCGCTTTCCGGCGCCGCGACAATGGCAATACATATGGTTAATGATTCTATTCGAAAATCGGCTTGACTTGTCCGAAATCGGAGGGGGTCGTGCTTCGGGCTGCGTGATCCTTCAACTGATTTACAAATGTTAACAAACCGCAGATATGTCAATGCGATAAAAGGCGGCGAATCATCGGTTCAGTTGATGTTGACAATGGAGATACCGGGTTAGCTAGACACCATTCTCGGTCGAAGAGGAGATTTGCTCGAAAACAGCCATTTCGTTCATGTTTCCGCGTTTCACCCAACCATCCCAGCCAACGAACGAGGACGGCATCGGTCGGGTTCTAAGACGGTTCAAGAACCTGGAGGCATCTCAATCATACAGTAGCGGTTGTTTCCGTAGCAGCCATAGCGATGTTAACAATCGCAAAGAGATTCAAGTACTGCAAACAACGTATATCCTGCCGTGGGGACCTAGGCGGCTGTTGAGTTCCCATAGGAGATATGATTGGGCATGAACAGAAGTAGAGTAAGTATCTTGAGTGTGGCCCTGGTGGCCATCCTCGTGGTGCCTGGCGTCTTGATGACGGCACCCACGAGCAAAGCGGAAGCGGCGACTTGGACTTTCGCCATCTACGTTGCCGCGGACAACAGTCTTGAGCCGTACTGGGAGACGACGACCCTGCCTTTCTTGCAGGCGGTCCCAGCGAGTGATGATGTGAACTTGGTGGCTATACTTGACTTCAAATCCACGTCCACCATCGAGATCGTGAAGGTTTCCGGATCCACTGTCACCACTGTGGAGACGTACGGAGAGATGGATACGGGAGATCCTGCAACACTATCATGGTGGATTGACCGCGCAACGACGCTCTGGCCATCGACAAACTTCGGACTCAGCCTCTGGGACCACGGTTTCGGATGGCAGTATATTTGCGCCGACGACACGTCGGCTAGCTCCATCAACATGACCGACCTGGAAAGTGCGTTCACCGATGCAGCCGTGATGGTTGATGTGTTGGCGTTCGACGCGTGCAACATGGCCATGGCAGAGGTCGCCTACGCTCTCTCCCTGACCGATATGGTCCAGTACATGGTAGCGTCGGAGGAGTACGGACCTGGAGACGGGCTCCCACTGGACGATATCCTCACGACACTGGTCGACGACCCGACGATGACGCCGCAAGAGCTCGGAGCCGTCATGGTTGAGGAGTGGGGGACTCATTACGGGAAGACCAATGGAGGAAGGATGACCCTTGCCTCAATCGACGTCGCCGAGTTCGGAGCTCGCATGAGCAACTTCAACAGCTGGTCGACGAGAATGATGGACATGTTGCCAACGTACGAGAGCTACTACCTGAATGCGGTGCAGAAGAGCCACGCGATGACGGCGATACCGTATTTCGTTGATCTGTACGACCTCGCATATAACCTGTTGGATCAGAGTGGTATCACGGACGCAACCCTGAGGTCGTTGACCACGCAGCTGCAATCTGACGTGCTGGCATATGTGGTCGACTTCGCGGGTGGACCGAAGATGGACGATTGCGGAGGGATCACGCTCTACTGGGCAGCCGACAACGACTGGGGTTGGTATGGAGCGGACTACCTGGACACTCAGTTCGCGGCTGACACTGGCTGGGGAGACTTCCTCACAGCTCTCCACGCCTAGCGCAAAACCTTGAAAACACCAGAGAGGGAGGGGTACCCCTCCCTCTCTCATTTCTTTCCAAAATCTCTTGCCATTCCAGACAGCTGCTGCCACCATCTCATAGACCGTGGTTTGAATGGGAGGCGGGCCCGGTGGGTATAGCCGAGACAGCGTGCCAGTAATCCGAGACGCGGGCTCAATCAAGGGGTATATTGCGCTCGGGCTCAAACCCCTTTCATTCTTTCTTTCGCCCCCATGGCCTTTTCTCATGGGAGGGAGCAAGCCCTTCCTTGATTTATTTCGGTTACAGATTAATAAGCTGTTTGAGAGCTAGAGTAAGATAGCGCTAGTCGTGGAAGTGGTGACTTGAAGATGCCATTCGCTGGGCTTGCGAAGAGGGAGTATGCTGGAGCGGCGCTCAGATTGGCCCTTGGCTGGACGTTTCTGTGGGCGTTTCTCGACAAGACATTGGGACTAGGTTACGCGACGTCCTCGGAGAATGCTTGGGTGAACGGCGGATCGCCCACATCTGGTTTTCTGGCCTACGCGACTGCAGGGCCATTCAGTGGACTTTTCCAGGATTTCTCTGGAAACACGACTGTCGACGTCCTGTTCATGCTCGCTCTGCTCATGCTCGGGGTCGCGCTGGTACTCGGCATAGGGATGAAGATAGCCGCCATCTCGGGAAGTGCATTGATGCTTCTTATGTGGTCCTCGCGTTTGCCACCTGAGAACAACCCGATTCTGGATGATCACATCGTATATCTGATTGCCTTGATACTGCTCGCTCTCATCGGATCAGGTCAGTGGTTCGGGCTTGGGAAGTGGTGGTTGGAACAGCCATGGGTGAAAAAGTTCCCAATACTGGAGTGAGCCTGAAAGACAGGCGAAATGTGCCTGCACGTGCAAGCTGGTTTTGCCTCGACCGGCTGAAGGAAGCGTCATCCCCAGCCGAGGTGATTGGTGTCATCTCAAGACGGTCGTCATATTCGCCTCCAGACTGTCAAGACGATTATCATTGTGATTGTCGCGACAGAAAGCCATTCTCTTGACTGTTATTCCGGTGCCCTTCCGCCCCTATGGCCTTTTCTCACGACTAAATACAACAGACTAGGTGCAGTAACGGTATCGGAAGTAGGGGGCTATCCCAGCCACGGCCGTTCCGCTTCCGTTGACTCGTAAATCCTCACTGACTCAACAGATATATAGTCGAGGAGTTTATTGAGAACATTATCTGGTTCGAAACAGCTTGGCTATGGAGGATTTCGTATGAGCATATTAGGTGCAAACTGGCAGTCATCACATCTATCAGTGACTCTTGCGATCGTCGTCGCCACGACAATCATCGGAACTGCCTTTGCAGCCGATTCGTCTGAGGGCGAGACTTCTAGCGAAACCGTACTCAGAATGGGTTTCTTGCAGAAGGTGGACAGCCTGAATCCATTTGTCGGTTTGACGGAAGCATCGCTAATATTCTCTGGGCTCGTCTATGATTGCCTTCAATCGGTAGATGAAAACCTCGAGTCTGCGCCGAACCTGGCGCTGGCTTGGAGAATAGCAGTGGGCTTCGAACCGTATGGATCCGTTTGGGACTACAATCTCACGGGAAACGCCTACTGGCACGACGGAGAACCATTCACGGCAGATGACGTCGTCTTCACTCTCAACCTGAACGCCGAATACTACCAGATTATGTGGGTATACCAGCCATATGGGTACTTTATCGACTACGCAGAGAAGATAGCCGACTACACGGTCAGGGTACACTTCTACGACAGGGCGACCGGCGAGCCGATGCCTGTTGCCTTCGGATCATCCCTGTTGATCCCCATTCTGCCCGAGCACAAGCTGGGAACCTGGTCGCCGTCGGAGATCAGCTTCAGCTGGACAGGCGTGTTCGACGACTCCGACCCGCCGATAGTCGGCACCGGACCATTCATGGCGACGGAGGACATATACGACGAGTTCCTTCAGGGCGACAAGCTTACGCTCGTCAAGAATCCGAACTACTTCTGGAAGGACGAGATGGAAGGCGCACCTGAGATTTCGTTCGATAGGCTCCGAATGCGTTTCTTCAACGATGCCACGGCGATGGTGCTTGCGCTAGAGGTGGGCATTCTGGACGTCGCGCAGTTTCCGCCGCACGATTACATCGTGCTCAAGAATAAAGTGTGGAGTGGCCAGCTCGAGGATGTTGTTACCTATGATGGGCCGAAATGCACTCAATACTGGACTGGTGTTCTCATAAATCACAACAACGCAGGGCCGAATCCGTCGAGGCTCGACCCGATCATAAGACAGGCTATGACGATGGCCACAGACAAGGCGTACATCAACGACAACTTCTACCTTGGTTTGGGAGAGCCCGGCTCGACCCTGATATCGCCGATCAGCGAGGATTGGCACTATCAGCCAACGGCGGAGGAGCTGTATGATTAT
>JAEHCM010000012.1 GCA_020696365.1 Thermoplasmata archaeon
AAAAGCAGCGTCGCCGTCTTCGGTTCTTTCAGTCTGTATATCAGCCCCGGGAACCGCTCTGGGTCGTATTCCGCACCGTCAAGTGCAAGCACGATCGCCTGAAGATCTAGCTCAGTCCCGAGAGATGCTGAGGCGACAACGTTCTCTATCTTTATCACTGCCATGAAATCCCTACCGGCTCCACGGTATTCAAATAGGTATTTAAAAGCGAGCGCTTCCTCAATGATGCAAGTTATGCAATTCGGAGGTTCGAGGTCAGTTCGGCGCTAAGATCACGAAATCGAGATTCAGCTAGTATTGATGGCCAAAATTCGACTCGAGGTAGGTGAAGATGTCGTCCCGGATAGGGACCCGCATGGGCCTACTATCTCAGTCTATTTAAGCAGGCCAGCGGTCTTCAACTCTTCTGTGATCTTATCGACGGCAATCTCGGCATCCTCAGGCTTTCGGGCGCCGGTACATACCAGCTTCCCGCTGCCGAACAGAAGCATGACCACCTTCGGCGATTCGAGACGGTACACGAGGCCTGGAAACTGCTCAGGTTCGTACTCGATCCTTTCAAGGCCAAGGGTGATGGCTGTTGCGTTGAGATTGATCTTCGCCCCGAGGTCGCTTGTGGCAACGATGTTCTGCACCACGATCTCCGGCTCTTTCTTGACCACAACGCCAGCAGCTTCTATCTGCTTGACCACCTTGCCGACGGCTGTCTTGACCTGCTCCAGGCTCTTGGCGCCCGTGCAAACGACCTTACCGCTCCTAAAAAGCAGCGTCGCCGTCTTCGGTTCTTTCAGTCGGTATATCAGCCCCGGGAACTGCTCTGGTTCGTATTCCGCACCGTCAAGTGTAAGCGCAATCGCCGGAAGATCCAGCTCCGCCCCGAGAGATGCTGAGGCGACAACATTCTCTATCTTTATCACTGCCATGAAACCCCTACCGCCCCGACGGTATTCAAATAGGTATTTAAAAGCGAGCGCTTCCGTCAATGATGCAAGTTGTGCAATCCGGAGGTTCGAGGCCAGTTCTGTATCAATCCCCTAGATAGAGATGAGCCAGTCGATCGGGTTTGCATGTCGCACAACCTGAACTTCGCGTCTCACGAGGAAAACCGATGAAAAATCCATTTCTCTGTGCAGAAGCCCTCTGACTGAAATCGAGCCAGACCTAACGGTCCAGAGTCGATTCACTGCGTGAAGGTCTCTCCTTTCTCGTGCTTCTCCCTGAGGTGCTTCAGGATGATGTCTCTGTCCCTCCTCAGGTGAGACTCGTACCATGCCCTGATCGTGTCCGCGAGGACCTCGTGGTACTTCTTCAGGTCGAACTTGGCGACCGGCACGTCGAGCAGCACGTACTGGCTGAATATCCTCTTCCAGCCGGCGTACTTGTAGTAGTGCTCCCCCTCGCAGTACTCGAACACCATCCTGAGGTGGACCGTCGTTTCGACGCTGTAGTACCACACCTTCACCGAGTCGCCGACGCGCCCCTGCGTGCGGTCTGTGAGCGAGATGTTGTCGACGCCCATGAAATCGAAGTCCGGCTTGAAGCTCCAATCCTCGGGATAGACCACGAACTGCGCGAACGAGGAGTTCTCAGGCGAGAGGCTGAAGTGAACGTTGATCTTGTTGAACCTGGTCCATATCCTGAAGAAGTCCTCAAGCATGCTCTTGTTTATAGATGACCGCTGTGTGTTCTGCTCGACGGCGTTGTCCGTAATCTCGAGCATCTTCTTCTCGAGTTCTTCATCGAGAACAGCGAACCAGTCTGCATCCTTGCCTTCGGCCTTAGCCATTGCACATCCCAGATGTGGTGATGATGTTACATGCATATAAGCATTTGGCATTTATTCAACGCCTCTTTTATTTTACTGGCTACGCTTTAATTCCCCCCTTTCTGAGCACCTCCGGACCGAAGGGATTCCACGACAACTTAGAAGTAAAGCGAGGCGCTTGCCATAGCATCCATGACGGACATTTGGACCCAGCTTATGGATTTCCTGACAACCAACCAGGCCGATCCATTCACGTATCTCATCATATTCTACCTGTTCTGCGTCGCCGCATCAATCATCCTCCCCATCCCAGTCGAGATCGCGCTCGTGGTGAACCCCGGCATACACATCGCCATCAAGGCGGGGGTCCTGGGCCTGGGGAAGGGTACGGGCGCCCTCGTCGTCTTCTTCCTCGGGAGGAAGATAGACGAGACGGTCGGGCAGTACGCCATGAGGTGGGGCTGGTACCGCTGGCTCCTGGCGAAGAGCGAGAAGCTGGTGCGTAGGTACGGCTACGTGGCGATGTACGCCATCATGTCCATACCCGGCATGGTCGACACCATCCCGCTGTACATATTCTCCGTCCTGAACAAGGAGGGCAAGCTGATGACCTTGTGGGGGTTCGTCCTCACGAACATCCTCGCCGGGGTCACGCGCGCGTTTCTCATATACGCACTCTTCACGGCGTTCGACGTCGAGCTCTTCGGATGACCAGCTGTGTCATTACCGTTCCTGAGAACCCCCCAGAAAGTCTTAAGGCGGCCGAATGACATAGATTGGGCCATCCGAGGGTATGGCCAATGGAGGTTAGGTCCCCTGAGGCGGGGTTTACGATCGATCGCAACATGATTCTCGTAACGACCCTGAATCAGGTTCTCGTAAGGAAGCATGGCGCGCGAGCTATATCCCTGAAGTTCCTGGTGGACTCGTCGCGCATGAACTGCGTGGACGGCCATTTCGAGATGGAGTACGAGCTGAAGGACGGCGCGCTGCTCAGGGTCAACTGCAAGGAGAACGGGAACGACATGATATTCATGGTGCGCAGGAACGGCACGCAGCTGAACTATTCCGTACCCGTCGAGGTGTACGTCTCCGATGACTTCGTGCACACATCCATGTCGGAGTACGAGGACCTCGTGATGCGCTGGCTGAACGACCTCCGGTGAACTGCCCTCAGGTTATTTTCTCTATGGTCTTCAGCGTGACGATGCCGTTGTTCATATCCAACTCGTGCATCTTCGCTGGCACGACCGTCATCCTCATCTTCTGTATGCTGAGGAAGTATCGGACGCGGTCAGAACCCCTATCGATCTTCAGGTCTATGACGCCGTCGAAGTCCGGCGCCATGAGATTGAACAGCTCCTCCCTGACGCCGGTCGGGAATGTGTGGAGCGCGACCGTCTGGAACGCCCGCAGGTCGCCGAACGCCCTCCTGCCCCATCTCATGATCTCCACGGCCGTCCTGCCGGTGAGCGCCCCGGGGACGCTCTCGCACACCGCCCTCAGCCCCCTTAGGTTGGGCATGCGTTCGACGGCCGTCGCCAACCCGTCCTGGAGCATCTGGTCGTCGTCCACCTCGATCACGGTCACGATCTTCTCCTGGAGGTCCTTGTCCACGCCCATGAGCGACGTGCGTTTGTGCATGGAGTAGCAGTCGATGAACACCAGCTGATCGTTGGCGATGTACTCGATCACGTCGAACCCCTGATGCTTCATCGCGTTGAGGACGCTCGACACAGGTCGGGCGAGGCAGCAGTATATCGCAGGGAACCCGTGCTTGAGCCCTTCAATGATGAACTGCTGCTGGAAGGCCTCGGCGTAGTTGGACGCCTCCGCCCTAAGGGCTAGGGTCGAGTTGGTCGGTATACCGCCCTGCAGCACCATGTCCAAGCCTGGAATCCCGCTGGGAACGCGTGCGACAATCATCCGAGATCCTCTGCAACATGATGTCTAGCTGCGTATTTCCCGTTTGCTCTCGTGCCCCTATGTCCTCGCCAGCTCTTCGATGGGGGCATCTTCACCCTTATGCCTGACAATGCGGAGAATGACTACGCCTGCGACGGTGAGCGCCACCCCCACGTACTGCAGCCCCTCGACGACCTCTGCGATGATGATGACGGCCAGTGCGACCGCCATCACGGGCTCGAGGCTCGCCATTATGCTCGCTTTGCTCGCTTCGATGCGCTTCAGCGCCACCATGGACATGAAGAACCCTAGGGTGCAGGGTATCAGGCCTAGCAGGAACACCAGGGCCCACGCGCTAGCCGAGAGCGACGGCAGCAACGACTCCCTCGGGTCAGTGATGATGATTAGCGTCGGGATCATCATGATTGAGAAATAGAGGGCGACCGTGTTGGCCGAGTAACGCTTCAGGAACTTCTTGCCCCATAGGTAGTACGCCGCCGAGCCGAACGCGGTGAATATGCCGAGGCCTATTCCGACCGCGTTCACCTTGATCGCCTCCGGGTCGTACGCGCCGGAAACGAGCACGCAACCGCCGAAAGTCAGTGGAAGCGCGATCGCCTTCCCCAGCGTCAGCCTCTCACCGTGCATGAATACGGACGCGACCGTGACTATGCACGGGTAGGAGCACAGGAGTATCACAGCGGTCGTCACCGAGGTCAGGTCTATGCAGTTATACCATGCGAGCGAGAAGAACGCCCCCGTGATAGTGCTGAATATGAAGAACGGCAGGAGGTCCGCCCTTCTCATCCTGAGCGAGGGTCGGTCGAAAGCCAGCACCACGAACAGGAACAGGAGCCCACTGAATATCTCGGTGTACAGGGCGATGATGTTCGCCGTCGCCCCCTCCCCTATCGCGAGCACGGTCAGGGTTCCAGATGTGCCCCATGTGAATGCGGCGAGGACCATCAGACCGTACGCGAAGTTCTTCGATATGTGCAAGCGCTCGCCCCCTTTTGTTGCGCCCCAATCTGCCCGGTCATTCTTGTACCTATTCGATAGGCATGAAATAGGAGGAAGGCGCGCACGGGTCACTGGGGTCATCCAGAGCTGACAGGTGTCTTGTCTGGCGGTGCCATCGTCACCAGTAGGACCAACGAGGCGGCAGCGACGACGGCTCCGTAGAGGAACATGGGGGCGGGGCCGAGCTGGTCCCAAAGCAGCCCTGCGATGATGCCCCCTGGTAACATGACTAGTCCGATCCCGGTGTGGAACGCTCCGAGGGCGGACCCCCGCAACTCTTCCGGGACGAGATCGACCACGTACGCCTTGAAGACCCCCTCTGACGCGGCCTTGTAGACGCCCAGCACCCCGAAGCCGAGCACGAGCATCCACCACGGGCCCGCTCCTGCCATGATCAGGCAAGTCACCGCGTACAGCGCGAACGACATGGCTATCACGGGCTTCCTGCCCAATCGGTCCGACATCCTGCCGAAGGTGACGGGCATCAGGAAGAACGTGAAGTTGTACAGCGCGTAAAGGAGTATGACCTCCAGGTCCGAGAGGCCATAGTCCAGACCCTTCAGTATGAAGAACGCCACATTGATCTCAGCGATGTAGAACACCATCACGACCACCATCAGGAGCCGGAACGGCCTTCCAAGGTCCCTCATACCGGACACGAACGAAGTCTTGGGCGGCTCTGTCCTCCCCCTCACATCCCTCACGAACAGTGCGATCACTAGGACGGCGAGCAGCGCCGGCACGGCCGCGACTGCGAAGACGACCCTGTAGTCCTCCTCCGTCAGGCCGGCATCCAAGCTGGCGCCGATGCCGAACACCAACGCTATCAGTACAAGGACGCCCAGCAGCGCCCCGAGCGAGTCCATCGACTTGTGGAAGCTGTACGCGATCCCCATCGACTGAGGCTCTGTGGAATCGGCGATGAGAGCGTCCCTAGGGGCGCTCCGGATACCTTTTCCGATGCGCTCCGTCACCCTTATGCCAAGGACATGCCACGGGGATGTGGCCAGGATCAGCAGGGGCTTGGCGAGCGCGCTCGAGCCATACCCTCCGAGTATGAACGGCTTCCTCCGCCGCATCTTGTCCGAGTACCACCCGGAGACGACCTTTAGCAGCGACGCCGTCGTCTCCGCCGCCCCCTCGATCAGCCCTATAATCAATCCCGTGGCCCCGAGGGATAAGAGGAACATCGGGAGGATGGGTATGATCATCTCCGTGCTCAGGTCCGTCAGGAGGCTGACGACCCCGAGCAGAACCACGTTCGCACTGACTCCTCTGAGCAGCCGTCGCCTGCGCCCGACCTCGTTCCTCTCGCCCTTTCCGGATCGACTTTTCATAGAATTCCAGGAGTCCAAAACAGCGGTGCCTTGAATGCCTATAAGAATATCTAATATGTAAATTGGGCTCTGATTCGGACATTCGCGCCACATTCCTAGACACTGATGGCTGCATCAGCTAGTACGACCGACTGCCGGCAGCCCTCGAGCGGACGGTGTCGATAACAACTTTTATATCAGAGGTTCGGATTCTGCGGTTAATGGTTCCAAAAAAGCGTATAGATGGAATCGTGGACTCCTACGACAAGGACGACCTGACCATCGCTACCGCTTGTTCTCACACCTCACTTCAGATATTCGACGGCGCACGTAAGGAGGGCCTCAAGACCCTCGGCATAACCATCGGTCAGAACACGAAGTTCTACGATGCCTTCCCGAGGGGCAAGCCGGACGAGTTCTTCAAGGTCGATTCGTATCCCGAGCTGGTCGACCGGTCGGAGGAGCTCGTGGAGAGGAACGTCATCATCGTCCCCCACGGGTCGTTCGTAGAGTACATGTCCCCGAAGATATTCGAGAAGCTCGAGGTGCCGACCTTCGGCAACAGGCGCGTGCTCGATTGGGAGAGCGACCGCGAGAAGGAACGTACTTGGCTCACATCCGCCGGCATCGAGATGCCGAAGAAGATAGAGGACCCGAAGATGATCGACCGCCCTGTCCTGGTGAAGTACGACGGTGCCAAGGGCGGCCGCGGCTTCTTCATCGCGAAGGACTACACCGATTTCAAGCTGGGGATAGACCGCTCTCAGAAGTTCTCTATACAGGAGTATGTGCTCGGGACCAGGTACTATGTCCACTTCTTCTACTCGCCCATCAGGCAGGAAGGCTACCGGCTCAGGAAGGGCGTACTGGAGTTCCTCAGCGTCGACCGCAGGGACGAGTCGAACATAGATGAGATGTACAAGCTGGGGGCGCAGGAGGAGCTGAAGAAGCTCGGCATCTGCCCGACCTTCGTTGTCACGGGCAACATTCCGATAGTCCTCAGGGAATCGCTCCTGCCGAAGCTTCTGGAGCAGGCCGAGAAGGTCGTCGAGACATCGATCGAACTGTTCGGTGGCATGCTCGGACCGTTCTGCCTCGAATGCATCGTCACGGACTCGATGGAGATAAAGGTGTTCGAGATATCGTCCAGGATAGTGGCTGGCACCAACCCGTTCATATCGGGCTCGCCGTATTCCGATCTGATAGAGCCCGGGTTGTCGACCGGCAGACGGATAGCTCAGGAGATCGTCTACGCGAAGGATAATAATCTGCTCAAAGAGGTATTGACGTGAGACAGTACTTCCTCATACTTGCCGACGCCGAGCTGGAACTCGTGCCCACGAGGATCGTCGAAGAACGATGCGTTCTCAACAGCGCGCGCGCCCGGAACAAGATCCCGGAGAAGATGCTGCTCGACGCGTCCCATCATCATCCTGCCTTCAGGAAGCTGAAGGACGGCGACAGGAGAGGTCGTCCGGACCTAGTTCACATGTTCCTTCTTCTCAGCCTCGACAGCGACGCGAACGCCGAGGGTAGGCTGCGGGTGTTCGTCCACACGCGGAACGACGACGTCGTCGCCGTCAAACCGGAGACGAGGCTCCCACCCAACTACATCAGGTTCGTCGGCTTGATCGAGCAGCTGTTCGATCAGCAGGTCGTGCCCTCCAGGGAGAACGCGTTGCTCGAGCTGCGCCATAAGGCGCCTCTCGCCACATTGGTCGCCGCCCTCAAGCCCGACTCCGTCTTGGTTCTCGATCCCGGAGGCGAGGAAACCTCCCTCCAGGAGGCGGTCTCTTCAGCCGAGGGGGAACGGGTGGTCATTATCATGGGAGGCTTCTCAAAGGGTACCTTCAGCTCGGACATGAGCAAGCTGAAGGCGAAGCGCGTCCCGCTCGGTGGGCGCGTGCTCAAGGTCTGGACGGTCGCATCGAAGACATTGCGGGCGCTCGAGGTTGCGAAGTCAGCGCCCGAGCCATCACCCAAGTCAACGAAGAAGAAGCCGGCCGAGCCCGTAGCCAAGAAACCTGCAGCAAAGAAATCCTCAGCTAAGAAACCCGCAGCTAAGAAATCCTCAGGAGCTCGTCGCGCTCGCAAGAAACCAGAGGAGTGACGCTTCCACCTCTGACTATCTTCGATCCGTTCTTTCCAGAAACGACGCTTCCGACAGCGGCCGCTCTGATGCCCATCGAGTCGAGGGCGTCGATGTACTCTTCGGCATCTCTAGGTCTGAAGGTCGCCAGGAGTGCTCCGGAGCCCAGCAGGCCGAGCGGGTCGATTCCGAACAGCTCGCAGATTCTTCTCGTCTCGGGCAGCACGAGTATGTCGTCGGCGCGTAGCTCGATGGACCTCCCGGACGCTGACGCCATCTCGTACAAACCCATCAGCACGCCCCCCTCGGTCGGGTCGTGCATCGCCGTCACCTTGAACCCTAGAGCCGTCTTCGCCTCGGGGATGACTGATAGGCCCGGCTTGAACAGAAACCTGGCCGCGCGTTTTGTGGCTGCAGGGCCGATATGCTTCTCCACGGCGGTCGCCTTCATCCTCGCTATCGTCGCAGTGCCTTCGATGCCTGCCCCTTTCGTGAGTACGACCGTGTCCCCCGCGCGCGCTCCCGATGTGAGGACCGGCTTCCGCTTCTCGATCAGGCCGTGCATGTCCCCGACGACTATCGGGTTCGATATGCCAGGGGTGACCTCGGTGTGGCCGCCCACAACCGCGATGTCCAGCTCTGAGCAGGCGGACGATATCTGACGCGATATCTCCTCCGGGAGTTTTTCGTCGCTCCCCTCAGGGAGAAGTATCGTGGCCTGGAACCATGCTGGCGTGGCACCTCTCGTGGCGATATCGTTCGCGTTGATGTGGACGGCGTAGTGGCCGATCATGTCCGATGCGTAGGTGACGGGGTCCGTCTTCAGCACGAGCAGCCTGTCCTTCCCGATGCGGACTATCGCGGCGTCCTCTCCGAGCTTTGGGCCCAGGAGCACGCGCCCGTCGCGCGCGCCCGTGTGGCGGATGCTCTTGGCGAGCAATCCAGGTGGCAGCTTACCCGTCCTCAACGTCATCGATCCGTTCGAAGGCGTTCGCGGGATAATAGGGTTTGCGTCTATCGGCGCTGGTCCGGAGATGCGTTCTTCGATTCCCAAAGGCGGACATGTTGAAGATTGTGCCAATGATTGAATCTTGTTCCACAAATGACTTACATACACACCCTTGTTGATGGAATCAAGGACGGATGAACCGTTCTCAGAATACTAATGGAGAATGCGGCCGAGGAGCCCCGGTCAATGCGGCGCCCGTCGCTGGATCCACATGAGGGAGATAAGGAAATGAGGAAGGAGTTCGAGAGCGGATTGGCAAAGAATATCGCAGGGAAGAAAGCGGAGAAGAGGGTGCTAGGCAAGGCCTGGATGGCGTTGGTGCTCGGTGCGGTTCTGCTGGCCGGCAGTGCGGTGACTGTCGCAGCAATGCAGAACCAAGGCGAGACTGGTTTGGGCGACCAAACGCAGGACCAGCTGAAGGACGGAAGCTGTGAGGATGCGTTGACCGCCTCCGACGGCGTCTGTGACTGCCCCTGTGACGGCGTCTGTGATTGCACATGCGACAACTGCAACTGCCCATGCTGCGCGGACGCGTAGTGAGAGTCCATAGACCGCTGTCGTCGAAGGTTGGCGTGCAAACCCCAAAATGAGACCTGCCAGTGGAAAGCATCTCCTGGCAGGCCTCTCATCTAATTCTGCGGTTCTGGCGCGTTGGGCAGAGCCCGGTTCTCCACACGGCTACGCGCTGGCGATATGCCGAAAGTTGAGCACTAATGCTATATATCGGCAGCACTCCTTGCTCTGAAAGGGCGACAAGGATGATCGCGGAACGCATAAATCGAGTGAAAGAGTCCGGAACGATGAAGATGAAGGAGCTGGCCGGCCAGAAAAAGGCCGAGGGAAAGGATATCATCTCCTTCACCGTCGGAGAGCCGGATTTCGACACGCCGAAGCATATCGTCGAGGCCGCGAAGAAGGCGCTCGACGAGGGCAAGACACGGTATCTGAACGCGGCAGGGCTTCCGGAGCTCAGGGAGGCCATAGCCAGGTCGTCGAAGACCGCGAACGGAATACCATGCGACGCATCCAATGTGATGGTGGCCCCCTCCAAGCACGCGATATTCGAGACGATCATGGCGACCGTGAACGAGGGGGAGGAGGTCATACTCCCGAACCCCGCTTGGGTGTCGTACGAGCCTGCTACCGCTCTCGCCGGGGGCAGGGCGGTCCCCGTCACCACGAAGGAGGAAAACGAGTGGCGCGTGCTGCCGGAGGCCGTCGCCGAGCTGATAACCCCGAAGACGAAGATGATTCTGCTCAACTCACCGTCGAACCCCTGCGGCTCCATCGCGACCAAGGACGACATAAAGGGCATAGCAGACCTTGCCAAGGACCACGACCTGGTCGTGCTGTCAGATGAGGTATACGAGAAGATAGTGTTCGACGGGCACAAGCACTACTCGATCGCTGCGGAGCCGGAGATGTTCGATAGGACGGTCACGATAAGCGGCTTCTCGAAGACATACGCCATGACCGGCTGGAGGATGGGCTGGCTCATCGCCCCGAAGCCGTTGTTCAAGGCGGTCAACAAGATCCAGCAGCACTCGATAACCCATGTGACGACCTTCGCTCAATACGGCGGCTTGGCGGGTTTGGTGGGATCCCAGGAGCCGGTCAACGCTATGGTCAATGAGTTCAAGGAGCGGAGGGACCTCGTGATGAAACTCATAGGCGAGATACCGCAGCTGCACTGCGATGTGCCCAAGGGGGCGTTCTACGCGTTCCCCAGGTACGACAACCCGATGAAGTCCGAGGAGATGGCGTTACACCTCATGGACAAGGCGGAGGTAGCCGTAACCGGCGGCGCCGCGTTCGGAGAGGCCGGTGAGCAGCATCTGAGAATATCGTACGCCACGAGCAAGGAAAACATCGCTAAGGGTCTCGAGAGACTAAAGAACGCACTGGCGTGATCGTCTCCGACGGCCTGCGGATTCCGAAAACCCTTTCGCAACCCCTTCTCATCGTTTTCCGGCAGCCTTCTTTTTGCGGACAACCTTCTTCGGAGGCTTGTCGTTCAGCAGAAGCCGCGCATGAGATTTGTCCATCTGAAGCCTCTTCCGCACCAGGAATGGTTTGAAGCCCAGCTGTCCCCAGGCGGCGCGCGCCTCCAGGTTCGCGGCGGCGACGCTCACCTGGACTGATTTCATCTTGTTCTTGTCGAACCACCTGAGCGCCACCCTCAGCATCTCCTTCATGACTCCCTTCTTGCGTCTGTCCTTGCGGACGAAGGCATCGGATACCACGCCCGTGGCCTTCTCGGCGAATATCGATTCCTGGGGCGATAGGAGACACATCATGAACCCCGCCAGCTCCCCCTTCTCCTCGGCGACGATGAGCTTGGTGCTGCGCTCGGTGAACTTCTGACGAAGGTAACGCGCCCACTTCCTCCTGCCGTCCCTCGCGATGGCGAAATGATCAGAATAGGTTCGATGCTGCTCTACCAGCATCTCCCAGAGCTCGACTATGCCTTTGAGGTCCTCCTCAGTGGCGTCACGTATCTCGATCCTTATGCGCCTAGATATCGCATCCTTCTTCTGCATCATATCAGCGGTCCATCAGGCGGTCGGTGTGTCGGCGTAGAAGACCTAGAGCCTGATGTATGTTGCGCTCTTGAGGCTCGGGATCGCCCTGACCTTCTCGAGCACCTCGGGCGTGAGCCCCTCGTCGATGTGCAGAATCATCATGGCGGGTCCACGCGGCTGCCGTCTCGCGACCTCCATGCTCGCGATGTTCACATCGTTGTCGCCGAGGATGGTCCCGACGCTGCCTATCATGCCTGGCCTGTCCTCGTGCCCTATGAGAATGAAGTTGCCCTCGGGTTCTATGTCTACCATGCTGTCGTTGATCTCGACCATACGCGGTCCCTTATCCGAGAATAGCGTGCCCGCGACGGAGATGGAGCCGCCGTTCGCGTGCAGGACCACACGTATCAGGTTCTTGTACTGCCCCGCCTCGTCGGAGGTGGATGACACGACCTCGATCCCCCTCGACTTGGCCAGGTCGAACGCGTTGATGTAGTTGACGTTGAACTCCTCGGATATGGGCTTCAGCATGCCCGTGATCACCGATGCGGATATGATCCTGATATCCTTCTGCGCCAGCTCCCCCTTGCAGGACACCTCGACCCTTCCTGCGGAGCACTGTCCCAGCTGACATATCATGGTGCCGAGCTTCTCCGCGAGGGGCATGTAAGGCATCAGCTCGGGGTCGAGCTTCGCCGGTAGGTTGATCGCGTTCCTGATGTCGCTGCGCTTGAGATAGGCGATTATCTGCTCGGCTATCTCGGAGCCGACCTCCTCCTGCGCCTCGATCGTCGTCGCCCCCAGATGAGGCGTGAGCACTATATTGGGCAACGATACGAGCTTCGACTCCTTCGGCGGTTCTTGCATGTACACATCCAGGGCCGCCCCGGCGATGACCTTCTGCGACAGCGCGTCGAACAATGCGTCCTCGTTCACCACGCCTCCTCTGGCACAGTTCACGAGCATGGCGCTCTTCTTCATCTTGGATAGCTCGCTCCTGCCTATGAGGCTCTCCGTCTGCGTTGTCAGGGGTGTGTGGATCGATACGAAGTCAGACTCCTGGAGCAGTCGCTCCAGGCTCACAAGGCGTACATGCAGCTTCACGCCCACCTCGGGCGACACGAGCGGGTCGTAGGCGACGACGGTCATGCCCAGGACGGACGCGCGCTTCGCCACCTCCGCGCCGACCCTTCCGAGGCCGACTATCCCGAGCGTCTTGCCGGATACCTGCACGCCCTTCAGCTCCTTGCGCTTCCACTCGCCCCTCCTCATGGAGGCGTCGGCCTCCGCGATGCGTCTCGCAAGCGTGAATATGAGCCCGATGGTGAGCTCGGCGGTCGAGACGACGTTCCCGGAGGGGGCGTTCATGACGAGGATGCCGCGCTCGGTTGCCGCTGGCACGTCGATGTTGTCGATCCCGATCCCCGCGCGGCCTATGACCTTCAGCTTCGACGCTCTGATGACCTTACCGGTCGCCTTGGTGGCGCTCCTGACTATGAGGACGTCGTATCCACCGATGACTGAGGATAGCTCGTCCTCCTTCATCCCGGTCTTCACGTCGACCTCGTAGCCTTCGCCTTTCAGCAACTCGATGCCGCTCTTCGATATCTCGTCCGCGACGAGGATCTTTGTCGTGCTCACCTTCGTGTCCTCACAGGCGCCGCTCATAGGCGAGACGGGAACAGATGCTACCTAGATATCAATCTGTTGGCATGGACGACGCTGGCAACGTCCTAATCTGTGCTTTGGACGGACGCCGATTAGCCAGGATGCCCTTCTGGCGATTTTCACATGGTCTTCCAGGGCGCTCATACTCCGGCGAGTCCCCCAACCTCCTGCAATCGCTATATATCAATGGGAATGTTCCTTGTTGCGTCCCAATGATCTCCAGCAAACGTCGCGCATCGGTTGCGTGCAGGGTCGACAGTGCCTTCGAGTACGTGGCGGATTGGAGAAACATCAAGGACTTCATGCCGATGCTTCTGAACGTCGAGCCGACCAGCCTCGTCCAATGCGGCCCCGGCGCGTCATTCGATGTCACAATCGTCCTGGGAAGGTTAGAGATGAAGACCTCTCTGGATGTGACGGAGTTCATCAAGAACAGTAAGGTCACGCTCAAGACGACCAAAGGGATAAGGCTGAGGGACGCATGGGAGTTCAAGGACATCGGCGACAATGTCTTGATAACATTCAACTTCGACTTCCCGAGCGGCTTCACGGTCCGCCAGGACCAGAAGGAGGCGCTGGAGAAGGAGCTCGAGGACGCTGCCTCGCGTAGCATGGAACTGCTGAAGTGGGTCCTTGAGAGCAGCTGCGACAAGAACGACGCTTACTAACTCGCGACGTCACTCCGGTGGAAGCATGTTGGGTATGCCGTCCTCGATAGGGTAGTCGATGTTGCACTTTGCGCACCTTATCTTCCCTTCGAGGACCTCCTTCTCGTCTTCCTTGGAGACCGTCAGCTCCAGCGGATGGTGCTTGCACACGGGGCAGGCCAGGATGTCCATCAGCTTCTTCTTCATGTCTGAGACCATCTTCGATATCCGAAGTAGGCTATTTCTATCCTTTCACCACCCTGTAGGAGACCCAAGGGTTATTACCGCTGACGATGATTGACTTGGCGCGACCTGATAGGGTGGGGGTCTGGTCCAGGTCGGATGGAACATGAAGTTGCTGGTCACTGGCAGTTCTGGTCAGCTGGGCTCGTACGTGTGCGAGCTTCTGGCTGACAGGCACGAGATCATTGGTATGGATATCAAGCCTGCCGTCGTCCCGGGGCTGAAGCCGCTCGTGGGCGACATCAGGCGCCCTGGGGACGTGCGCGAAGCGCTCTCAGACGTCGACGCGGTCGTCCACTGCGCCGCCCAGGTAAGCGTCGAACGCTCCCTGGAGGACCCGGTATCCGATGCGGAGACGAACGTCATCGGCACGATCAACCTCCTCCAAGAATGCGCTGCCCGCAAGGTCAGACGATTCGTCTACGTATCGAGCGCTGCAGTGCTGGGAGACCCGAAGTACATCCCTGTTGGCGAGGCTCATCCGACAGAGCCGATGAGCAACTACGGGGCAAGCAAGCTCGCGGGCGAGCGGTTCGCCCTCGCATACACCAAATCACACGGGGTGGACGTCGTCGTCGTGCGACCGTTCAACTTCTACTCGCCAAGGGCCGACCCGGAGAGCCCGTACTCGGGCGTGATAACCAAGTTCACCCGGAGGGTGAAGGCGGGCGAGGCGCCGATCATCGAAGGAGATGGCCTGCAGACGAGGGATTTCATCCACGCGCGGGACGTGGCGTCCTTCATCGGGCTGTTACTAGAGAAGGACGACATCTCGGGCGAGGTGTTCAACTGCGGGAGCGGGGTCGCCACGAGCATTCTCGACCTTGCGAGGCTGGTCATATCCGCGGGATCACTGGACGTAGAGCCCGAGCTCACGGCTCCTAGGAAGGGCGATATACGGCACAGCGTGGCCGACATGTCCAAGGCGAAGGCTTTGCTCGGGTTCTCCACGAAGGTGTCTCTTAGGGACGGCATAGCCGAGATGCTTGGATGATGTCGTCAGTGCACTGGAGAATAGAAGAAGAAAAGGTTTTTCGGAAGGGGTTTGTCCGTCAGCTTCGGATACAGCTCACTCCGGTCAGGAAGGCGGGATCTCTTCTGGCTCCGGCTCCATTACTTCCGGCGCCATTGCCTCCTCCTCTTCCATCGCCCTAGGCGGCGGGAGTTCATCGGAGCCCATCCTGCCTCTCAGGAACGGCACCACTATGAGCAGTACCACCATCACCAGGAGCAGCAGGAGGACCAGCACGTTGAACAGGCTCAGGCCTCCGACGTCCTTGTCCCAGACCGATTGCTCCGACAAGACATCGAAGCTCATGGAGTCCGAGGAGAGCCAATCGTTGTTCACCGGGTCCCTGAGCGAAGAATCCATCCAGTACGTCCCGTCGCCCGCCGTTTCAGGCACCTCAATCTCGAAGGTGCCCGTCGGGGAGCTGACCAGCATGTTGTGGTAGATGTAGTCGTAGGACGCGTAGAACACGATCCTGTACACATCGAGATGTGCCGCACCGATGTTCGTTATGCTGTATTCGATGACGATCGTCGCCCCGGGCTCGAACGCTCTCGAGGTGAACCCTGCGCTGGACTCCGCCCATATCTGGATCTCGTACTCGGCGTACAGCCACGCAGTGGCTGAGTCGCTCACGACATGGCCAAGCCCATCGTCGACCGTGATCCTTACCTCGTACGACCCGGATGGCTCTACGAGAGGCACGACGAAGTCGACCGATCCCTCCAATGCAAAGGGTAGGTCTCCCTCGGCCACCCTGGTATCGTCCTCGTCAGTGACCGTGTAGGATACCGTCGCGTTGGCTATCTCCGTGACCACCTGGTACACGTACTGGATCGTGTCTCCGGCGCGGTAGTACTCGTCGGCCGCGTAGATGACGACATGAGCCATGTGGACCACGATGCTATCGCTTCCGTCCAGGAAGTAGCCGTTGAGCACAGTGAAAGCTTCGATGTAGATCTCGCCGATGTAGTTGTCGTCTATGAGGTAGGTGCCCTCGCCGCTGCTCGTGTTACCCGTGGCCACCATCCCGTAGTCGTTGTGGACCGTGTAGAACACTGAGCTCGCGTCCAGCTCCTCGGCGTTCCATATCACCTTGAACGAGAACGTTGCGGTCTGGCCGCTGTAGTAGTAGTCCTTGTCGAAGGTCACGGTCAGCTCGCCTTCCCATTCGACATCGAAACTGGCCATCCTGACGACCTCGTAGCCGAGCTTGGACACCGTCGCAGTGACAAAGTATGTGCCCTTCGTCGCGCCCGTGCTGAGGTCGAACTCGTACAGAACGACTCCAGTGACATCGGTGACCAGTCCGGATGCGCTGTAAGCTGATATCATGGTCCCGTTCTTCTCGACCGTGATGTCCACCTCGGCTCCTACGAGCCTGTCGTACCACCAGTCGTCTCCGATCCACGCCTCCACCTCGACACCCACGGAGTCACCGGGGATGTACGGACCGTCGCCGACGTTGAGGTCGGCGCTGATCGTTCCGATGGTGAACCAGAGCCCGCTCTCCGAGCTCCTCTCGTCGCTGTCGTTCGCCCAGAATGTCATATCGATGTCCGAGTAGAGGGCTATGTCGTCGGGAATCGCGAATTCGTACGTTCCGGAGGAGTCAGGCATCTCGCCTGTCTCGTAGGTGTCGTTGCCGGACTCGTTGAGCCACTCCACGGTGTACGCTATCGTCGCACCTGCATAGGGTGTTAGAGTGGCCATCTCCACGACGTTATAGATGACCGTCACGGTGTCTCCTGGCAGCACATAGTACTGGTTGCTGTCCACGAGAAGCCCGTACTTCTGGATGTAGAAGGTTCTGGAATATAGATCTGTATCCCATTCATCGTCGGTGATCTCATCATGGATGCTCATAGTGTACCGTCCGTCTGGCATGTCGTCGTCGATTGTCCACACGGTGCTGTACCATCCGTCCACGGCCTCCAGGTTGGGCCAGTTCTCAAATTCATCGTCGGTGTCGTTGACGAGCTGTATGTAGAAGTCCGCCAGGTTGCCCGTCACAATCGTGATCTGCACTTCCTGTCCTGGGTAGTACTCCGATGACGGAGGGTCTAGTGTCAGCCCTTCGTTCCTCACTTGGATCGGCACCCTGGCGACCTCCGTCCACGACCATCCGTCGTTGACTTCGACCACAACGTCGCAGGCTACCGCTTCGCCGTCGAAGTCGAAGTCGGTGCTGAGTGACACCGCCGGCCAGCTTTCAAACGTCCCATTCTCCGGATCGTCTGTGGTGGCAGTGAACTGGCTTTCCATGCCTCCGTCGACTTCTCGGAGTTGCACCCTTATGTTCTCCACAGAGAGGTTGCCCATGTAGAATGTCTCTACAAGCACATAGACTTCTTCACCTGTGACGAAAGCATCCTTGGGGGTTCCTTCATCATCCGTCGTTTGCACGGTGCCTGTGTAGTCCACGGCCGCCTCCGCATCCTGCGGGACGATCGTGAACACTACAGCCAACATGCTCAGCGCAATCGCTACACATAGAATCCTACTTTTCATAGGCTTTCCCATCCAGGTGATTATTTATTAGTGTCTATATATAAGTTTCGTAAAATTGTGCTGACTAATGTCCCGCATATATAAACACACTACATGCGTACGCACGTGCTGGCTCATCATCCCGCACGGTCTGCGGAAAGACCCACGATGATCAGTTTCCGTGACGGTCGCAGGCGTCCCTGTGGCCCGCGCTCGATTGCATCTCCTCGAGGTTCTTCGCGCTGAAGGGCGACATCTCCCTCAGCTTCTTGATTATGCCCGGAAGCGTATCGACGATGTGGTCGACATCGTCGTCCATGTTGTCCCTGCCCAGGGTGAACTGGACGGCGCTCTGGGCCTCCTCTGTGGGTATCCCACATGCCAGCAGGACATGCGACGGTAGCAGGCTCTTCGACGTGCACGGCGAGCTTGAGGATACGGAGACGCCCGCCATGTCGAGGTTCAGGAGCATCGCCTCCCCCTCGACGTACCTGAACCTGAAGTTGGCGTTCTGCGGGAGTCTCATGGTCCGGTGGCCGTTCAGGATGGCGTCCTCCACCCCGCTCTCGATGCCGCTTATCAGCCGGTCCCTCAGCTTCGTCAGTCTCTCGCCATCGCCGTCCATCTCACTGGTGGCGATCTCCGCGGCGGCTCCGAACCCCACTACGCCTGGTATGTTCTCGGAGCCCGACCTGAGTCCTCTCTCCTGGCCCCCGCCCTGCGTCACAGCCTCGAGGGATGTGCCGTCCCTGACGAACAGCGCCCCGACCCCCTTGGGGCCGTACATGTCGTTCGACGACATGCTCATCAGGTCCACCCTGGAATTCTGTAAGTCGATGGGTATCCGTCCAGCGGCGGCCACGGCGTCCGTGTGGAAGACGATGTCCTTGCCTTCGAGGATCTTCGCGATCTCGTCGATATTCTGTATGGTGCCTATCTCGTTGTTCGCGTACATCACGGAGACCAAGGTCGTGTCGCTCCTGATCGCCCGTTCCAGCTCCCCGATGTCGACCGAGCCGACCCTGTCGACAGGGACGTGGGTGACTTCGAAGCCGTTCTTCTGGAGAAACTTCGCGATGTTCAGGACAGAGATGTGCTCTATCGTGGAGGTCACGACGTGCATACCCTTCCTTCGTGCCCTTATGGCGGCACCCTTAATCGCCATGTTGTTCGCCTCGGTCCCGCCCGATGTGAACACGACCTCCTCTTTCCTGCCCGCGTTGATCAGTTTCGCGACCTTCTCGCGGGCGTCCTCCAACGCCTTCCGCGGTTCCCTGCCTGTGTTGTGGAGGGACGAAGGGTTGCCGTACAGATCGGAGAAGTATGGCATCATCGCCTCCAGCACCCTGCCGTCGACGGGGGATGCTGCGGCATGATCCATGTACACCCTTCTCCTCCGCTGGTTCGCCGTGGTCATGATTCCTGCATCCTTGCACCCTCTTGATCCGCGTGTCCGGCTAGAAGGTCAGCACCGCGTCGTACTCCAGGGCGAGGTCGTTCAGCGTGGCCGCCCCCACTATCTTGGAGGGTTGCTCGAAGTCGTCAGGGCTCGCCTCGGTGCCCCAGAGCTTGGCGCTCTGCGAGCATATCATAACCTGCACCCCGGCCGCGATGGCCTGGTCGATGACGTCCTTGAGCGGTGGGAAGTCGCCGAGCTGTATCTTCTGCGGCTCGCCTTTCCTGACCGCCAGTATCCCCTTTCCCAGGAAGTACACGGTCGCCTCCAACCCCATCGCCCTCGCGGTGTTCGCGAGCACGAAGGGCGGGTATAGCCTCTCAGGGGCGTCCGGGCCCGATGTCTGAACATAGAGTATCTTCTTCGCCACTCCGACCATCTCCTCCGGATCTCTACGACTTCCGTCGTATAAGAAACCTGAATCCGCCTTCGACCCTCTCCGTGTCCATGAGCTCCTGTCCGGCGTGCTTGGCCCAGCTGCTGATGTCGGATTCAGAAGCAGGGTCGTCCGCCAAGACCTCCAGGATCTCACCGATGGGGACCTCGGAGATAGACTCCTTGGTCCGGAACACCGGTTCGGGACAATACAGTCCGATGCAATCGAGGGTCTTTGTGGGTCGGGGGGACCTTTCGCCTCGCTCTGGCAAGTCAAGCCTCCTGGAAACAGCTCCGGGCAGACGACCCATTCAGATTGACGACATCACTTATCGTTCTCGTATCTGATAACACTTGCGCCATACCTGTTCCGGCGACGGGCTTTCCATGGTTCGGAACGCGTCACGTTCGAGCAGAGGGATGTAGCCGATGGGCCGTCCCGTCAGCTCTCCGGCTTCGCCTTGAGCTTCCTGCGTCGTACGCGCTTGACCGTGACCGTCGGCTCGGCAGGCTCCTCCTTCTGCACCTCGTCGGCCGCTACCTCTGCCTTCGCCTCTTCCACCGCCTCCTCAGCTACGGGCTCTGCGAAAACGGGCGCCTCCTCGGGCACGGCCACCTCTGCCACGGGTTCAGGCTCCTTCTCGACCGCCTGCGTTGGGGGCGGTTCGACGACCTCAGGCTCCCGCTGGGGCTCCGGTTCAGGGGTGGCGGGCGGCTCTCCGACCACGACGGCCTCATCTGCGGTCGCATGCTCTTCCGGAGCCGGCTCCTCAAGATCCTTCTCCTCCTCGTCGAACACGGACCCACACTCTTCGCACTTGGTGGCTTCGAAGTGCACAAGGCCCGCACAGACCGGGCACATGTAGGTCACGTTCTCGGCAAAGACATTGCCACACTTCGGGCAGTTCTCCTCCGACTCGCCGACCATCCACGAGCAATTCGGGCACGAGAGCTTCTTCGCCTCCTCCTTGACCTTCTTCGCCTCCATCTCGATTATCTCGGTCAGGAGATCGTCTATGCTCTCGTTGGTGACCTTCTCCTCCGCCTTCGTGACGAAGTCGACGCATCTGATGTTGCATGAGGGACACACCTCGGTGTCCCGCTCGACGGGTTCGCCACAGAACGGGCATTCGAACTTCGCCTCCTTGCCGAACCGGGCGCTACATCTGGGACAGACGTCTGTCTTGCCTGAGACTCTGAACCCGCAGGTGGGACATCCGAATAGCCTCATGTCGTCATCCGTCATGTGGAAGAACCGTCCGATGCAGATGCGGCCCTCGATGCAGGACCTAGACCGTAATTTTTGCAAGGGACTATCCGGACTTATTTCTTTCTGTTCGGGGGATCTCGCGTCACATCGGCTGAACATGGGGTCGGACACATGTCGATGTCGAGGGGTCACCTGCGTCCAGCGTGTCGTCCGGGGGAAGTAATATATCTTCGTCAAATGAATCATACCCCGCGTTCGTTCAGTGCAGGCTGGCAGAGCGCCAGTCCGACGTAGGGGCAGATCATGGTCATGGTTGGTTGGGCGTGCCGAGTTACTGTGAGGTGTACATGACGACGGATTCCTCGAGAGAATGCAGTTTGCTCGGTGTTTGCGTCTTATCGGTTGCTATGTTCTCCGTGCTGGTCGTCGGGGGGCTGTACTTATGCGGCTCCGGGCCGGACCAGCCAGAGTCACGCGCGTCCATATTGCAGGTCGAAGGCGCCCCTGTCGCCATCATATCGTCGACGCCTGAGTTCACCTGGAACGGCAGCCAGTTACAGTTGATCGGGTCCGAGTCCTACGATGATGATGGGACCATCACGACGTACGCCTGGGAGGTGGAGCACGACGACGAGGTTCAGCTCCTGTTCGGCGAGACGCCGCGCTACAGGTTCATGACGACCGGGCTGTACATGATCAAGCTGACAGTGACCGACAACAACGATAGCGAAGGGATGGACTTCACTGCCGTCTGCGTCCTCGTGGACTCCGACCTGGACGGCCTCCCTGATTGGTGGGAGATGAAGTTCTTGAACGGTCTGTCGGGGACGGCGTCCAGCGATCCGGACGGCGACAGTTACTCCAACCTCGAGGAGTTCGTTCACGGCACGGACCCGCTCGTCGCCGACCCCGTGGAGGGCCTCATCGAGCAGAATTGGAGGTGGGTCCTCTTCGGCGGGACAGCCGCGGTCATAGTGGTGATAATCGCATCTCCGTTCTGGAAGAAGAAACGGAAGGAGACCGAGCGGAAGAAGACGGAGCTGGCGATCGAGATCGATAAGGCTCTCGACGAGGAGTGACCTCCCTCTGCGCCACCGACCCGCGGACTGCTTCTCACAGCGTGATGATTATAGCCGCCAGACCGACGACCACGCAGTACGCGCCGAATATCCAGAGCTTGCCGCCGCGAATCGCCTTGAGGAGGTAATCTATCGACACCAGTCCGACCGCGAAGGCAGCCACTGCCCCGACCAAGAGCATGGTCGCATCGGCTTCGTACCGTTCGAGCGTCGTCACGCCGTAGGCGAATGCGCCCAGCAGTGCGGGTACCGACAGCAGGAACGCGAACGTGGCGGCCGTCTCCTTCTGCAAGCCCCTGGACATGCCTCCGGATATGCTGAACCCGCTCCTCGAGATGCCCGGGATGATGGCCACGGCCTGGAACACGCCTATCACCAGCGCGTCCACCAGGTGGATATCCTTCTTCCTCTCCGATGACAGTCTCTCCGCGAGCACGAGCACCGCCGCGTTCACGAGGAGTGCTATGCCGACCAACCTGAGATCGAAGAGGTCCTCGATGCTGTCGGAGACGACGAGGCCGAGCACCGCGATCGGGGCGGTCCCCACGACGATCATGGCCCCGAGACGCCTGAGCTGGCTCTCCTGCTCGGACCTGCCGCTCCCAGAGGTCATGGCCGCGAGTATGCTCCACAGCTCCTTGCGGAAGTAGACGCATACGGCCAGCACCGTCCCTAGATGTACCATGAGGTCGAACAGCAGGTTCTCCCCTGCTGGAAGGTGGAACAGCTCCTGCGCGAACACGAGGTGGCCAGAGCTGGACACGGGGAGCCACTCGGTCAAGCCTTGGATGATGCCTAACGCGAGGGCTTCCAGGATATTCATGGAAAGCGTGAGATGCATTGCCTGTAATGAACCTTGTGAGGCCTCTGTTCGGCCAAACCGAATAATATCGAAACAGATAATGATGAGGAAACGTATTTATCGGCTGGAACGGTTTGATTGAATTCTAGGATGAGTCGTAAGTCCAAGACATCCGTCCTGGAGTCTTTCCGCCGGTCGATTGCGTAAGGTGGTCGCTTGAAGGTACATCGCATCTCGCGGTTCATCATACCGATTCTGTCGCTTGCGTTGCTCATGCCGTTGCTCCATCTCAGCCCGGACGCGGCCGCCTCGCCCGACCCCAGTCGTGTCTTTATAACCGACCCGCACGCCGCACTCGTCGTCGAGACCTCCGACCCCGTCTCGTTCTGGTCGGTGATGGACCTTGTGGACCGTAGGGGGCTGAGCGTGTCGTTCTCGTGTGAGGCGACTGGCATCCTCTCCGTCGACTCCGGAGGCGCGGCAGAGGAGCTGGCGTTCGAGATATCATCGGTTGACGGCGTCGTGAGCGTGTCGTCCGAGAACCGGGTCCGGACTTTGTTCACGCCAGACGACCCCGGGACAACCTATCAGTGGGCGCTCGACACGGTCGACGCCTACGAGGCATGGGACGTGACGATGGGCACGCACGAAGTGGTCGTCGCCGTTCTGGACACCGGCATCGACTGGAACCATCCTGACCTTGCGGCGAACATGTGGACCAACGATGACGGGTACCACGGATACAACATCGTCGACGACAACTGGTTCCCCATGGACGACAACATCCACGGGTACGACGCGAGTGACGACTGGGTCGCCAACCTGTACACCTACCACGGCACGCACGTGGCAGGCATAATCGGTGCGGTGACGGACAACGCGGTGGGCATGGCTGGCCTGGCCCAGGTGCGTCTCATGGCCGTCAAGGTCATGAACGAGAGCGGCGAGGGCACGGACGGCATGGTCGCGAGCGGCATCAGATGGGCGGTCGACCACGGCGCTGACATAGTAACGATGAGCCTCGGCGTGGAGGGCACATCCACCACCATGGTGAACGCTGTGAACTACGCGCGCAACAACGATGTCGTCATGATCGCCGCGGCGGGCAACGACGGCACGAGCGTGGTCAGCTATCCAGCGGCATATCCACAGGTGATAGCCGTCGGCGCGACGGACGACACCGACAGGAGGGCGTCCTTCAGCAACTACGGCACGAACCTGGACGTCGTCGCGCCGGGCGTGATGATATACTCGACCCAGGGCGGGACGGGCTACCAATACCTCTCAGGCACTTCCGCCGCCGCCCCGCACGTCGCGGGTGTGGCGGCCCTGATGCTCACCGTCTCTCCGGCGCTAGAGCCGGAGGAGATATCCAGCATAATCAACCAGACGGCGACGGACATCTCGCAGACTGCCTACGACCCGACGACGGGCTGGGGGATAGTCAATGCGTTCCGCGCGGTCGAGACGGTCTCTGCTCCTAGAGTGACGATAACCGATTATCCGGAGTTCGTCGAGCCGAACGCGACCTACTCGATATCGTGGATGGTCAGCGGGGGCGACCCCGGGATGATCGAGAGCACCACGCTCTACTGGGGCACCACCTCGAGCGCGATAGACAACCCCACGACCGTGTTCTCAGGGACGACATGGGCGGTGTTCAGCGTCGGCGACCTTCCATCGCTCCCGGGCAACGGCACGCTCTACTTGCAGGCGGTCGCCACGGTCGATGGCGCGGACTACGCATCCGAGGTTCTGGAGATGCCCGTGCACGAGGCGTCTTCGGACAACCTATTCCTGCAGTTCCTGAAGGACGTGCAGGACTACATATTCAACGACCTGGGCCTCATCAACTTCCTTCTGATACTCGCGATACTCGTCGCGATCCCCGTCATCATAGCGGTCGCGCGGCCCAAACGGAAGCGTGTGAGGACGGTCGCATCACATCCCCCTGCTGTCGTCAGGCCTGTGCAGACGCACTCGAGCCTGAGCCAGTACGATCCGACGCAGGGGAGCGCCCATATGCCGCCACCTCCGCCCCCGCCCCCGCGGTTCGAGAGCTACGTGGACATCGTCGGTGATCGGGCGGTCCCGCTCGTGCTGAAGATCCTCGAGGGCACGAAGGTCGTCTGGGTGAACAGGACCTGGGCCCCACCGCCGGGAGTGGCCGTCAGGAGCGGGAGGGTGGACGAATCGGGGGAGCATCCGGACAGCCTGTTCGGGTCTGGCCTGCTAGTCGCGCCGGGGGACTATTGGAGCGTCACGTTCCACAGGGCGGGGACATACCACTACTACCTGACGGGCGTCTGGAAGATGGCGAAGGTCGTGGTCGAGCGATACGACGGTCAGAAGCCAGCCCCGCCTCAGCAGGGTCCGTCCGTGGCGTGACGGTCGATCATCGCCCATGCTGATGCGATTAAAATACAGAAAACGGTAAAAGGTTTGCAAAGCGAGCACAGGAGAGCCGGGTACGCAGACGTCGTCGGGTCCGAAGCATCTTGACAGTCTCGAAGAACGGTTGTTCGCGACCATTCCGGGGGCGAGCGCGATCCTTCGGCGACGGTCCCTATCTCATCCACTTGTTCCTTGTCTCCACATTCGCTCATTTACGGGCAGTTTCGTTGCGAGTTACCACTGTCTGGTCCATCGGACTTCTGCTCCTGATTCTGCTCCTCTCCCACGTCGGCGTCCATCACCGGTTCCTCCACTGCAGGCTCGGGGTCGGGGGTAGCATCATTCTGGCCGCACTTCTCGCCCTTGTCCTCGCTCTCGAACTTGGCTTCGGGCTGCATAATCTTTACGGCCTCCTTCTGCTCCTCGTCCTCCATGCAGTTGGTGTTCTGGACATCTGGGGCTCCGTTCCGCTCACCGTTGCGGTGGCGGTGTCTGTAGGGCGCTGACTCCTCATCAGGGTCCTCCTCATCAGGGTCCTCCTCATCAGGGTCCTCCTCATCAGGGTCCTCCTCATCAGGGTTCTCCTCATCAGGGTTCTCCTCATTAGGGTCCTCCTCATCAGGACTCTCCTCATCAGGGTCGTTGCCTTCGGTCTTGTCATCTTCCCCAGCGTCGTCCGGTTGGTCGTCGCCGTCGGTGGACTGGTCGCCGTCATCGGTGCCGTCGTCTCCCGAGTCACCGTTGTCGGCTCCATCATCAGGATTTGAGTCCGGCTGCTCCGGTATGTCGGTCGTGATATCTGGCTTGTCATCGCCGCCAATCATCGCCCATAACAGTACTATGCTCAATAGGAGCACAGCTGTCGCAGCAACCGTGGCTAACTTACGCTTGCTAAGCCTGATCCGCTCACCTCCTCTCACTCGACTATCATTGCGAGTGTTTACCCCTATGCGACTTCTAAGTATTTTAATCATTTGTGTCAGACAGCGGGTTGCTGGCATACCCCACTTAGCGTCAGACAGCGGCATGATTAACCATGTATTTGGGCAGCTGCGCAGACGTCGACCGATAGTCGTGATATAATCCGTATATCACGGTATCTCGGGTTGCGGCGTCCCCCCTAGACATTCAACGACGGCCGCGTATGCGTCGTAGAGCATCTCCGCCCCTTCCTCGGTCATGTGGTCGCTTCCGAGGAACGCCCTCACCTCGTTGTAGAACGCGGTGAGTATGTGCAGGCAATCCTCGATGTTGTCGGCCTCGAAGTAGCCTTGCGCGACGAGTATCTTGGCAACCAGCCCGTGCGCGGAGTGCCCGGGCATCTCGGGCGCGACCTGTATCACGAACGGTAGTATGTCGATCGGCTGGCAATGCGGCGGCGGTGGAGGCGGAGGGGGTGGCGGCTCCGGCTCCGAGGTCGGCGGCGTGTACATCTCGGTCGATGCCGTCACGCCAATGCTGGACCTGCCACCGATGAGCAACACCTTGCCATCGGTCAGGGTCGCGGCGCCGTGCGCGCCACGCGCCTGCAGCATCGAGTCGGCGGAGCTCCAGGCCATCTTGCATTGACAGAATACCTCGGCGGTGGCCGTCGCTCCCGTCGAACTGCTCCATGAACCAGCGGCGAGTACCCTGCCATCGGCAAGTGGGGAGAGTGTGAAGTGCGCCCTCGGTGCCATCATGCTTCCCGAGCTGTACCACGAGTTCGTCTCGTGGTCGTATATCTCGGACGACCTAAGCATGACGCCGTCCGATAGGCCGCCGGCGACCAACACGTCCCCGGAGGCGGTGACGACGGACGCGAAGTCGTACCTCTTATTCACCATCGTGGCTCCGTCTCCCCACGAGTTCGTCCGTGGGTCGTAGACCTCGCTCGTCCCTGAGGCGTCGCCTGCGACCGCTAGTACCGAACCGTCGTCGAGCGTCCACATGGAGAAGAATACCCTCGGGTTGAGCATCGACCCGCCGTAGAGCCATGAGTGGGATTCAGGATCGTATATCTCCGCTTCGACGCGCGTCCCAGTCATCCAGTCCGTGCCTCCGCTGACCAGGACCTTGCCGTCAGGGAGCTTCGCCGCCGAGTGCCCGGTCCGTGCGAAGTTCATGTCCGGGAGGGCGTATGCCGCTCCCGTTGCCAAGTCGATGATCTCCGCGGACGATGTGGTTCCGGCCTCCGTCTCCCCGCCCGTAACAAGGACCATGCCGTCGTCGAGCAGCGTCGCGGTGTGGCCCAGCCTGGCGCTCGTCATGGTCGGTCCTGGGCTCCAGGACGCCCCATCAGGGTCGAAGACCTCGGTCGTGGCGGTCGGGCCGTTCACCGACAGGCCGCCTATGGCGACGAGTTCTCCGCCCGGGAGCGAAACCACCTCGGGCCACGCCCGAGGATAGGCCATAGAGGAGAAAGATGACCAGCCAGCGCTCTCAGCGTCGGCATGCACCGCGATGTACGCGAGCGCGCTCCCGGCGCCGCTGAGCCCGAGCATTACAGTGATGAGGATGATGCCCACTGCGTGGTTCGGTCCGTTATTAGCTGTAGCTATGAGCGCATCCACTGGCTTCTCCTCCCCCGCACAGCCGATGCCATGCATCGCCTCGCCAGGGCGGGCGCTGCCGGATCAGACTATGCATCTATCCGAGCCATACCCACCGACGGGACACGCGGAGGTCAGTGCGACGGACCCCCGCAGACTTCGGGAAGGCCTTCCCCGATTTAGAACTTTCCGCATACTGACTGTCGCGGATACAGAGTCTCACGCCACGGTTCCGATGGACCCGTTCTCCGATGACGATTCCTGGTCATCGTACGGCTCGACTATCTTCGTCGATCTCTCCAATAGCGCGAGCTCCCTAATGCTGAGCACCCGCTTGTCTATGACGAGTATGACCGCGCAATCGTGGGTGAGGACGAAATCGTGCATGTGGTTGACGAACCTGAGTACGCTCTCGAAGTCGTTCTGGGTTATCAGGTACTCGACCCCTTCTATCAGAACGACGGCCTTATCCATGCTCTCGACGAACTTGGTTATCTTGAGGTTCAACAGGCTGAGCTCGGTCGGGTCGATGTGGTCCACGCCCGTCCTGCGCGTGAGCCACAGCAGCTTCTCCGCATCGAAGTCGTGCGAGTGCCTCAGGCGGTTCGGGTGCTCCCGCACCACGAGCATGCCCTTCGCGTCGTGCTTGACCGCCTCGTTGAACATGTCGAAGGACACCCGGGGCCTCTTCTCCTTCACCAGGTAGATGAATCCGCGCTCCACCGGGAAATGCTCCCCTGGATGAGGGTGTATCACGGGGAACGGGTCCTGCTGCCCCGTCACGGCCGCACCGAGGCCGTGCGCGGGATGGCCCGGACCACCCCTGGCATGCCTGTGATACATGACCGCGGCGAAGGATCCGACTGAGAGCACTATCGCGGCGAACGCTATGTAGGGCGTGAGGATGGCGCCTGTCCCCTCCACGCCCGCGTCGGATTCGGCTTCCACCACGAAGTCCCTGTATGTGTCTCCTATCCCCCATATGTTCGAGAT
>JAEHCM010000013.1 GCA_020696365.1 Thermoplasmata archaeon
GTGAACGGCGATAGGGAAACACCCTGAGTTTCCCCCGGCCTAAGAAATGTCCGATAGATTTACGTTACCTCCTGCCAATACCCCTGCTGAGGGAAGCCATGCGACTCGGCAATGTCGCAATGGTGTCAACCTCAGTGGTAAGCGAAGAAAGCGACCAGGACGGAAACGGGGGGCTAGGTCTATGGGCCGCTACCCGTTGAAGTCCAGGATGAATGAGTACATGACCGCAATGGAGCCATACTATGCGCCAACGACGCTGAAACAGCGTCTCTCGTGCCTGAACACCATCAACGCAGCCTATGTTTCATTGCGTGAGAACGACAAGACTTTAGAAGCAGATCCAGAACGCTGGGGAGAACAGGAAGTCATGGCTATTGTGGCCGATATGAGGGCCAAAGGACTATCCAATGGCACACAAGCACACCGGCTGAGTGTTCTGAAGAAGCTACTAGAGTTCGTCGGCAACGGTGTCCTGGGTAAGATAAGAGCGCAACAGCCCCATGCGTTCCCCAAAGTCTACACTGAGCGCAAGGCCTCATTAAGTCTGGAGGAACTTGGCACCGTTCTGGCCGCCGCAAAGGAGATCCCAGACTGGACGGGCGAATGTGCGTTGTTTTGTCTCTCCATGTACGCCTATACCGGAGACCGCAGGGGTGAACTGTTATTGGCACACAGAGAGGACTTGAACACCAAGGACTGGACATTCTGGGTACGACACCCCAAAGGAGAGCGCACATATGGCAAGAAGCGTCTGGTGCCAATACCTGACCGCCTACGGGCTACATGCATTCGCTATCTCCAGGCACGGGAGATCGAGCTAAGAAAGCGAGGCGTCCAGGAGACCACGCCTTTGGTGTTCTCCATCAAGGACCACAGGAAATTTCTTAATCCGGGTGTCATGAACTGCTGGACCGACCAAATATCGGACAAGACAGGCATCAAGTTCTCACCCCAGGCACTAAGAAGAACTTACGGCCAGATATTGCTCGACAAGCACGCAATTATAGATACGGTATCGCTGATGCTCGGACACAAATCGACGCAGACCACTGAGAAACACTATTGCCGAAAGAATGAGGATGATGCCCGGCTAGAAGTCCTCAAAGCACTTCGCTCGGAGGCATCATCACCACCGAGGCACAACTGTACAGAAAAGCACAATTCCCCGGAATTGAATTCGAAAGATGTCATGACTGGCTATGCTTGACTGACAATCATGGCTGATTATCAGGCCTGAGAAATGAAGATCCATCGGACCCAGGGCCCAGACGTCGGCCAGCTATTGGATGAGTTCCTGCCCTTTCATGTAAGGCCTGAGAGCCATGGGCACGGTGAGGGTCCCGTCCCGGTTCTGATAGTTCTCCAATACGGCGGCGAACGTACGTGCCAGAGCTATCCCGGAGCCGTTGATGGTGTGGGCGAACTCGCTCTTCAGGTGCGGCTCCCGCCTGAACTTGATCATCGCCCTCCTCGCCTGGAAGTCCTTGAAGTCGCTGCAGGATGAGACCTCCAGCCACTGCTCCATGCCGGGGGAGTGCGCCTCGATATCGTAGGTCTTGGTCGACGCGAAGGTGAGGTCCCCGGTGCAAAGGAGCAGCACCCTGTACGGCAGCTCCAGACCCTTCAGGACCGCCTCCGCATCCGCCAGCAGCAGTTCCAGCTCCTTCTGGGAGGTCTCGGGCGTCGTGAACTTGACGAGCTCCACCTTATTGAATTGGTGCACCCTCGCGATGCCTTTCGTCTCGATGTGCTTCCCCGCCTCGCGCCTGAAGGAGGGGAGGTAAGCGGTGAGATATATGGGCAGCTTCGAACCGTCCAGAATCTCTCCGCGGTAGAGGTTCGTCACTGGGACCTCGGCAGTCGGGTTCAGATAGAGATCGTCCCGCTCTATCCAGTACATGTCGTCCTGCATCTTCGGCAGCGATGCGGTGCCTATGCAGCTCTTCCTGTTGACGACCACCGGCGGGAACACCTCCGTATACCCCTGGACTCCGTGGATGTCGAGCATGTAGTTGATCATCGCCCGTTCCAGCCGGGCACCGTCCCCCTTGAGGACGTAGAACCCGGTCCCTGCGACCTTGACCCCCCTCTCGAAGTCGATGATGTCAAGACGGGTGCCGATGTCCCAATGCGTCTGCGGGGTGAAGTCGTGCTTCCTGGGCTCGCCCCAGCTTCGGACGACGATGTTGTCCTCGGCGCCCCTGCCGACCGGCACGCTCGGGTCTGGCATGTTGGGGATGTTCAGGAGGCTGTCCTCTCGGGATGCGTCCAGGGCGACCAGCTCGCTCTCGATCTCCTTGATCCGCTGGGAGACAGCCTTCATCTCCTCGATCTTGGCGGACTTCGGGTCGGACGACAGCCGAGGGATCTCCTCAGCCACCTCGTTCCGATGCTTCCGGAGCCCGTTCGACTCTTCCGTGAGAGCCCTCCATCCGGCGTCGAGTTCCAGGAACCGGTCTAGCACTTCCATGCTGTGGTTCCTGTCCGACAGCGCCTTCCGGACGATCTGTTCGTCCTCGCGGATCAACCTCGCGTCCAACACCCAGCACACCTCCTTTTACTCATCAATCGTCTGTGAACCTCGTCGTTCGATTGCACATTTATTGAACATACATTCACCGGGACAGCACGGCCGTCCTGCCGCGCACCTCGACGAGCGTGGATGACGAAGCCCGTGCGAGCTCTCTCCCAGCCTCGGCACGATCCATCTCGCTCGACGGCCGCAGCCTAACCTTCACCAGGCGGCTCTTCTTGAGCTGTCTGATCAGCTCCGTGGCCACCTCCTCGGTGACACCATCCTTCCCCACATGGAGCGTCGCCTTCAGAGCCTGGGCCTCCGTCCTCAACCTGCGGATGTTCTTCGCGTCCATCGAGTCACCTACCTCTTCCCGTCCTCAGGGGGAACCTCAGGATGTGCCCGCACCGGAGACAGCTCACCGACAGCCGGTGGTCGCCGGTCCGCACACGAACGTTCCTGGGCGGGACGAGGAACGCACGACATGAAGGACAGTACGTCCTTTTATGCCTCGCGGGCACCTTGTACCGCTCGCACACCCGGACTGCCAGTGTCACGTACCGTGTGGCTCTGGCGTCGTTCCCCGAACGCGCCTCGCGTTCCGCCAGCTCGAACAGACGGTCGACCTGCCGCTCCGCGAGATTTCTTGCGTCCTTTCTGCTCAGCTGCCTTCGGGCCATCGACTAGCGCAATCAGACGCGTGCTATTTGAACAGTTGCCGAAGACGAGCCAGGACGGGACGCATTGACCACCCACATCCTCCGGATGGTCAGTGAGATTTATATATGAATATCATTATTGCGCAATCCTGAAGAGCGTTTCGAACCAGGTAATCTTATGTCGCGCAAGCCGAACAGCATGTACAGGGAGATAAAGGGCAAGGCCTACACCCGAAGAGAGTATATGGGTGGAGTCCCGGCCAGCAGGATTACTCAGTTCGAGCACGGCACCAAGGCGGACTACCCGGTGCGATTGACGCTGAACGTGGTCGAGCAGTGTCAGATAAGGCATATCGCTCTCGAGGCCGCCCGTATCTCTGCCAACAGGTTTCTCTCGAAAAAGATAGGCCAGTCGGGATACCACCTGAAGATCAAGGTGTACCCCCACCAAGTCCTCAGGGAGAACAAGATAGCTACGGGGGCGGGGGCGGATCGTATCTCACAGGGCATGAGGAACGCCTTCGGCAAGGCCATCGGGACGGCGGCACGTGTGACTCGCGACCAGGAGATCATAGCACTCGAAACCACCCGGAACCACTTCAACACCGCGAAACTGGCACTCAAGAGGGCTGCCATCAAGCTGCCGTCGCCGTGCTACATAGCGGTGGAGCGGGGAAGTGCCCCTGCGAAGTGAGACCAGGATGAATCTCTGTCCAGTCACATAACTACCTACCGCCACACAATCTTTTTTACGAATGGCGTGAGTACCCCACGTGAGGTCTTTGCCCGTGTGTTCTTACAGGGTCCTGGCCTCAGAGTGACTGACCATATCATGTACGACATAGACCTCGCGAGCGCGGTTGCAGAAATCAAGCGGCTGAAGGCGCGCATAGTCGCCCTCCAGGTACCGGAAGGCCTGAAGAAGAGGGCGTACCAGATAGCCGAGGACATCGAGAACAAGGCGGGGGCGGAGGTCATGCTCGTTGCGGAACCCTGCTTCGGGGCGTGCGACGTGCCGTCGTCGCTGTTCGAGCTGGTCGATGCAGTCGTCAACGTAGGCCATTCGCCCATACCAGCCCTCACTTTCAGCAAGCCGGTCATCTTCGTCCCTGCGAGGGCCAATGTGCCGGTGATGAACCAGCTCAAGCAGACGGTCGGCATGCTCCAGGAACCCGTAGGGGTGATAGCCACCTCGCAACACCTCACTCAACTGGATGATGTGATAGAGGGTCTCGAAGGCATGGGGATCAAGGTCAAGGTTGGCGAGGGAGATTCCAGGATATCGCATGTCGGCGAGATACTCGGATGCAACTACACCACCGCGACGGCCATCGCGAAGGATGTCGGCAGCTACCTGCTGATCGGGAGCGGGACCTTCCACGGGCTGGGAGTGCATCTGGCGACCGGCAAGAAGGTAGTCGTGCTGGACCCGAACCTGGAGGAGCCGCGGGAGATCGAGCAGGCTAAGGACAAGATACTCAGGCAGAGGCACGCGGCCATCGAGAGGGCCGAGAGGGCCCGATCCTTCGGCATCATCATCGGCGAGAAGGTCGGCCAGAGGCGCCTGAGGCGGGCGCGTGAGCTCCGGAAGCTCCTCAGATGGAAGAGGAAGGATGCGAGCCTCGTGCTAATGGACAAGTTCGACCCCGAGAAGCTCAGGGCGTTGGGGTTCGACGCCTACGTCTCGACCGCATGCCCCAGGATAGCGATAGACGACGTCGCCCTGTACGACAAGCCGTTGCTCACCCCACACGAACTAGAGATCGTCCTGGGAGTGCGCAAGTGGGAGAACTACACCTTCGACCAGATGACGGAAGACGAGTTCTGAAGATGGGATGGGTGGCAGCGTGATAGACCTTGAAAGCCTACTCGCGACCGGGTGTACATCCGACGAGAGAATAGGCATTGGTCTAATGGGGAAGATGCTGTCATCGACGGCTTCCCTGCTGAGCGACAGGGGCTGTGGTGGCGTGGAGCTGGTCGGGTACGACGATCCCTCCGAGATGTCGCAGGCTCTTCTGAGGCGGGAGATCGACGGAGGGGTGAGGGGCGCCATGAGCTCGAAGGACGTCCTCGGGGAGCTCCGCGACGCGTATGACCTGGACAGGATACTAAGAACCGCGGTCCTGGGCTCCGCCGACGGCAGGGCATTCTTGCTGACCCCCGTTGGCATAGACGAAGGCAGGACCCTAGACCAGCGCATGGAGCTCGTGTTGGCGACCATCGACTACCTCCGCCCGACCGGTTGGTCCCTGAAGGCAGGCGTTCTCTCGAAGGGTAGGACTGAGGATGGCGGGCGCGGGGAGGACATCCGCAGGAGCCTCGAGGAAGGTGTCGAGCTGGTCGGCAGGTTGAGGGCGGATGGGATCGATGCCAAGCATCATGGGATCCTCGTCGAGGAGGCCGCGAGAGAGTGCGACATCTTGGTCGCGCCCGACGGCGTAACCGGCAACCTGATGTTCAGGGCGCTACACTTCGTCGGTGCTGGCAGGGCGTACGGTGCGCCCGTCCTGAATCTCCCTGGGGTCTTCGTGGACACGTCCAGGGCCAAGGAGGACTTCGTCGAACCAATCCTGCTGGCCGCCGGCTTGTCGAAGCTGGGATGCGGCCGGGTCGGCGGGGCCTGAAACATTTATTACGAACCCAGGGCTATCTTGCCCCGATGAGACTCGAGATAGACGGCTGGAGTTCGAAGATAACCTTCTCGGCCACCCACATCATCCCGGGACACTACAAGTGCGGAAGGCTGCATGGACATGATTACGCAATAAACGCCTCGATAGAGGGTAGCATCGGACCCGGGGGCGTGATCATGGACTTCATCATTATCAAGGAGTTCCTTCGAAAGGTGGCAGAGGAACTCGACCACAAGGTCCTGATACCTCGGAGGGACGAAGGGGTCAGAGTGGAAGAGACGGCTATCCATTACTCGCTCAGCGGCAAGGAATACCTGTTCCCCACAGAGGACTGCGCGCTACTGGATGTCGGCGTGGCGTCCGCGGAGGAGCTCGCGAACTTCGTCCTAGCGAGAGTGATGGAGAAGGTCCACTTCCCGGACAACGTCACCAGGGTCGAGATCGGCGTTGACGAGGGAGAGGGGCAAGGCGCCTGGACGGGCACGGACCTGAGGTCCTGATCGGAAGTGCTCGGCATGACTCAGGCTGTTGTTCTGCTCTCGGGAGGCCTCGATTCCTCCACTGCGCTTGCCCAGACCATCGAGCGCGGATGCGAGATAGTCGCTCTCACATTCTCTTACGGGCAGAGGCACCGCAAGGAGCTCGGAAGCGCGAAGAAGATCGCTGACCACTACGGCGTCCAACGCCACATCACAGTCGATCTGGACATCGGGAAACACATTAATAGCTCGTTGACGCAACCGACGATGCACATCCCTACAGGCGCTGATGAGCAGAGCGACATGTCATCGATCCCCAGTACGTACGTTCCCGCGAGGAACATCGTGTTCATGAGCGTTGCAGCAGCTATCGCGGAGAGCGTGGGAGCTGATAGGGTCGTGATAGCCGTCAACTCCGTCGATTTCAGTGACTACCCCGACTGCACTCCGCGGTTCATCGACGCCTACCAGAAGATGCTGGAAGTCGGCACCAGGGGAGGCGTGGACGGAAGGGCGGTCCTGATCGACGCACCCCTGCTGGAGATGTCCAAGGCGGAGATCGTCAGGGAGGCCGTCCGCCTAGGTGTCCCACTGGAACTCACGTGGAGCTGCTACGCTGGAGGGGACAAAGCGTGTGGAGTCTGCGACTCCTGCCGCCTGAGACTAAAGGGATTCGGAGAAGCCGGCGTGGATGACCCGATCGAGTATGAGAGGAGAGGATAGGGATGAAGATCTACTCGGTTTTCAGGTCGATACAGGGGGAAGGACTGATGATCGGGACTCCCACGGTGTTCATCCGGACATCAGGCTGTCCCCTGAGGTGCACATACTGCGACACACCACAGGCCTTCGACAAGGGGGAGGAGTTGTCCAGCGACGATATCGTGGAGCGCGTCCAGACGTACCGGACGAGGGACGTCTGCCTCACGGGCGGGGAACCGCTCGCCCAGAAGGACTCGCTGAAACTCATCCAGAAGCTACTGGATATCGGCCACAGCGTGGTCGTGGAGACCAGCGGAGCCATCCCGCTGGACGAGATGCCGTGCGACGGCAAACTATCCATCAGCATGGATATCAAGTGCCCGTCGTCAGGAGAGGAGGGCAAGATGCTGTATGACAACATCGAGCTCCTCGGTCCGACGGACCAGCTGAAGTTCGTCATCTCGGACGGCGCGGACTACGAGTTCGCCAAGAAGGTCATCGATGAGTACAATCCCAAGTGCGAGGTCATCCTCACCCCCGTGGGCGGAAAGGACCTTAAGGAGCTGGCAGAGAAGGTCCTGAAGGACGGCCTGCAGGGCAGGGTGCTACCCCAGCTACACAAGCTGATCTGGGGAGACGAAGACGACAGATGAGACGTCAGCCCCGGAAGACCGGTCTCTTCGAGAGCATGACAGGCAGTGGAAGCCTCGCAGAAGGATAACCCTCTGAGAGCCTGCGGATCTCATCGACGAGCTGCTCCTTGGTCATGTCCTTCATTTCACCAGTCCTGAGACGGACGGGATATCGCCCCGAGGACTTCTCATTCTCGCCTATCACGATTATCATGTTGATCCATTCTCTCTCGGCTTTCCGAATCTTCTTGCCGATGGAGTCGCCCGTGTCGTCGATGTCGACCCTCGCGCCGAGGGCCTTGGAGAACGATTCGCAGTCCGGCAGGAACGATTCGCCGACGGGTATGAGCCGCACCTGGGTGGGCGACAACCAGAACGGGAGACTAGGCTTCTTCTGCTTCAGGGCCTCCTCCAGAAGAACGTACACCCAACGCTCGATCGACCCTATCGACGAGTGACAGATTATGCAGCCCTTCTTCTTGCCGTCCTCGTCGACGAACACTATCCCGTACCGTTCGGCATCGGCGACGTCGAGCTGGACTGTGCTGAGTTGCACGGCGCCACCGGTGGAATCGATGCCGTTGAATTCATGCTTGACAGCCCAGTAATGCTTCATCTCGGAGAGCACCTCGATCAGCGCCGGCCTGTCGGAGTACTTCAGCAACTCGACGATGTTCTGCTTGTATTTGTCGTAGAAATCCTTGACGATCCTGAAGGCGACAGCGTACTCCACGCCCGTCGCGTCCGCGAGGTCCGAGTAGTTCCTGTAGAGATGCATGTACTCTTTCCAGCCCTCGTCTATGTCCCTGTCGAAGCAGTGCACATCCGGCATGTGGAACGCCCTGAGCCTCTTGAGACCAGACAGCTCGCCCCTTTGCTCCAGCCTGAAACTCTTCGAGAACTCGTATATCCGGAGCGGGAGGTTCCTGTAGCTGAGTGTGGCGTCCTTCATCATCCGGAAGAGGCCGAAGTCGCCCGCGAACCGCAGCACGAACTCTTTGTTCTCCTCTGTTTTGATCGTGTAATGCCTCTCGTGGAAGGACATACCCTGGCTTCTGATGTCTGGCTGGGACCAGTCGTACATGATTGGCGTGTCGATCTGCATCGCCCCGATTCTATCGACCGCGATCTGCTCGGCCCAGCTCTCGAGCAGCTTGAACACCAGATGGCCTTTGGGGTACAGCCTGAAATGCCCGCTGTCGCTCGCCTCTTCGTAGTCGACGAGCTCGAGCCTCTGCATGGCCTTGATCGACGGGGGTTCCACACCCTTCGACCCGCCGATCTCCTCTGACAGAATGAACTTCTTCAGGGGATGGTCGTCCGCGAGCGTCGAGAGGCTGGCGACGTCGCCCATGTCGACAGGTATCTCCCGACCGTCTGGCATCAGGATGAGGTAGCTGCTCGAGATCTTCTCGACGACCTCCTCCCTCCCGGCCTTCTTCTCGGACGTGTACTCTCTTGAGAGCTCCGAGAGGGGATGCCCCTTGCACCTTATCTCGAACGCCTTGTACCACCCGAACGGCGCACGGTGGACCTCCACGCCCTTGGACCTGATGGCCTCCTCGACCGCTTTGAGAACAGCGATAGCGAGCCCTGACCCGGCAAGGCGGGGGCTCAGGTGGGCGTAGGGGTAGAGCACGACGCGCTCCGCCTTGACCTTGCCACAGACCTCTATGACGTCCGATGAGACGTTCTCTGCTACGGCGGCGATGTCTTCGTCGGAAGGCTCGACCGTGGAGAACACCACTAGAGCCTCCTGGAAAGACTGTTCCTTGGAGTATCCTTCCGGAAGCTCCTCCGCCACCTTGGTCGGAGATTTCGACTCGTACTCGAACCTGTCCGCATGTATGAGGAGCGCCCTCATCGTATACCAGCGTCGGAATAGGACGGAGAGTATTAAAACGTGGCATGACAGCGTCGTTCCAGAGGATGTGAAACCGCTAACGGATGTTGGGGTAATCGTTCCCGGTCCAGACGGGCCCATTGTGATCAAGGATAGCCCACAAACGAGCCTCCGGAGGCTTGTTCCACCATTGCCGAAAGACCGACAGGAACTCTTTTGACCATCGACCGACATAGAGAGACGGGGGTCGAATGTTGAAGGAGTTCGATGTATATGTACAGGACAAACCAGGAGAGCTAGCGAAGGTCTGCGAACTGCTCGGTAACAATGGTGTGAACATAAAGGCCATATCGAGCGAGAGGACCCAGTCCAGACCCCAGATCCGCATCGTCACAGAAGACGAGGCGACGACCAGGTCCGCCCTTAAGCGGCTCGGGATCCATTTTGAGGAGAACGAGGTGATGAACATTCGTCTGCCAGACAGACCGGGTGAACTCGGCAAGATGGCCAGAAAGCTGGCTAAGAGTATGGTGAACGTCGACTCGATATACATCCTCAGCAAGGAGAATGGCATGACCGAGATGGCCCTGACCGTGGACAATATCGAGAAGGCCCGAGAGGCTCTGAGATGACGGGCTGAGGTCGAAGGAGACAAGGACCGATTCAATCGAGGCTCTTGCCCCTCCGAATCAGGATTTCCTCCAGCATGTTCCTGGCTTCTCTGACATTCCCGAGCTCATCCTGGGTCAGGTCGAGACGCAGGACATGCGACCACACCCTTGACAGCGAGTGATATGATTCCTTGATCAGCTCAAGATCCTCCTCCAGTTCCGGCGAGGGGGTGGCGGACTTCTCTTCCACTGGGCGATAGACGACGCTCCTTCCCATCTTCATCCTGGTCAGCGCTCCCTTCCGCTCGAGTTTCTGGAGCGCCTGGGTCGCACCGGACTGGGATATTCCAAGTTCTGTGGCCAATATGGTCGGTGAGCTGATACCATCTCGAACCTTGTCGAGTATCTCAGCTTCCCTCGGCGTCAGTGTCATAATCAACCTCATCCATAAGCGAAGTATAAGTCCCCATTCCGACAGACTTATACGAGCTTATATTCGTCCTTCAGTAAAGTAATGTGTTCATGATTGATTAAGGCTTCGAACGACTGTGCTGGTGTTCGCCTCTGGAACACTTATTCGGTGCGACTTATCCTTCACTTATGTTTCGTGCACCCCACCAACTACGGAGTGGGTTCAACAGCCACTCGAATCACTCAATCAAAGCTAGCGCCTCTCTCAGAGCCGCCTTCGTCATGGTTCCCATCCGTCGCATGATGCGTTCGAAAAGGTCGCTCCAGACTCACAAAATCATGGCTCGCATGAACTGTCCCAAGCAGAGTGTTGCTTATTTTAGTCCAATAAACAATATATAATACATCAATGCTCTTAACAATCCCATGATGTACAAACATGCCAGTAAAAGAGCCGATGGCGGCACATCTGGAACGGACGGCCGACCATCTAACCTGGTGACCAGCGTTTCCATATCGGCTGGGCCACAATTGGATCCAATCTCCATATTCTACTCCATGCGCGAGCAGTTCCCGGGGGAGACGTTTCTCCTCGAGTCCGTGGAGGGAACCCGCAAGACATCGCGATACTCCTTCATCGGCGTCGATCCGATTTCGACCTTCAAATCCACTGGCGAGACGGTTGAGATAGACGGCTGGAGCAGAAGAGAGAAGGATCCGTACGAAGCCCTCAGAGCATATTCCAGCTCGTTCAACTGCGGGACGTCGGACATCGCTCCCTTCTCAGGAGGCCTGGTGGGCTACGTAGGGTATGGCATGGTGAGGTACTTCGAGAAGATCAAGGAGCCGAACGGGAGCGCAGACGGACTCCCAGACATGTATTTCATCCTTCCCCAGCACCTGGTGTGCGTGGACCATCTCAACTCTCAGACCCTCCTGATTACGCATGGCAGGATGGATGAACTCAAGGACGCTCTTGCAAAGGTCCGACCCGCTCCACCCTTGGACATATCGATCGGTGAGGGACAGTCCAACACGAGCGAGACTAGGTTCTGCAACATGGTCTCGAGGGCCAAGGAGTGCATCCAAGACGGCGAGGTATTCCAGACGGTCCTTTCCCGGAGGACGGATTTCAGGTTCGAAGGCGATTCGCTAGAGATGTACCGGGCACTCCGCAGCCTCAATCCCTCGCCTTACCTGTTCCATCTCGATTTCGGCGAAGTCAAGCTTCTCGGGTCGTCGCCTGAGATGCTGGTGAGACTGGAGGGCGACAGACTGACGACCCGTCCTCTGGCCGGCACTCGGCCCCGCGCGAAGGACCCTGAGGAGGACGAGAAGCTCAAGCTGGAGATGCTACTCGACGAGAAGGAGAGGGCCGAGCACCTGATGCTGGTCGACCTTCACAGGAACGACATGGGCAGAGTGTCTCGTTTCGGAACGGTCAAAGTGAACGAGCTGATGTCTGTCGAGAAGTACTCGCACGTCCAGCATATCGTGAGCAATGTCGAGAGCAGGCTTGACGAAGGCAGAGACGCGTTCGACGCCCTCAAGGCATGCTTCCCAGCAGGGACGGTCACAGGTGCCCCCAAAGTCAGGGCGATGGACCTGATATCCGAGCTAGAGGTGGCGCCCAGAGGACCGTACGCGGGCACCGTGGGATATTTCGACTTCACTGGAAACATGGACTTCGGCATCAACATCCGATCCATTGTCGTCTCAGGCAACAAAGCCAGCGTCCAGGCAGGTGCGGGCATCGTCGCGGACTCGATCCCTGAGCGGGAGTACGCTGAGACGGAGCACAAGATGGGCGCGATGCTCGAGGCGATATCAGCGTCGGGAGGAGGGAAGAACCGATGACGGACATACTCATACTCGACAACTACGATTCATTCGTCTACAACATCGCACAATACCTCGGCGAGCTCGGGGCATCGGTCAAGGTCGAGAGGAACGACTCACCCAAGCTGGACGAGATGATGGGAGAGGCCGACGGCTATGTGGTCTCTCCGGGCCCGGGCCACCCGAGAGACGCGAACCGTTCCCTAGACGTGATATCCAACGACGGCTTCGGAAGGCCGCTGCTCGGAGTCTGTCTGGGTCACCAGGCCATCGCGTTCGTCCACGGCGGGTCGATCATCAGGGCAGACCAGGTCGTCCACGGGAAGGTGTGTCCGGTTGTGCACGTATCAGATCCGCTCTTCGATGGAGTGCCTGAAAGATTCTCGGCGACGCGGTATCACTCGCTCATCGTGTCGGATTCAGGATTCCCAGATTCGCTGGATGTGCTCGCCCGTTCAACGACGGGGGAGATCATGGCCCTGAGGGCAAGGGACAAGGACATCTACGGGCTGCAGTTCCACCCTGAATCGGTGATGACGTCTCATGGCAGGACATTCATCTCGAACTTCCTTGGGATGTGCAAGAGATGATACAGGAAGGTATACGCCTGGCAGCGGAGGGGACGGCCCTCTCGGTCGACCTGGCAGAGGGCATCATGGATGAGATGATGTCCGGGAAGGCGACGCCCAGTCAGATGGCGTCTTTCCTGACGGCCATGCGTGTGAAGGGAGAGACGAAGGACGAGCTGCTTGGATTCGTCAAATGCATGCGGAGCAAGGCAAAGAGGGTCTCGGCACCCGAAGGAGCTGTTGACCTCTGCGGAACCGGCGGAGACGGTGCGAGGACGTTCAACATCAGCACTGTAGCGTCCTTCGTGGTTGCTGCGTGCGGGGTCCCTGTTGCGAAGCACGGGAATCGAGCAATCTCGAGCAGGTCGGGTTCCGCGGATGTGCTGACAGCGTTGGGGATTCCGATCGCTCTCGCACAGGCAGATGTGGAGAGATGTGTCAAGGAGACCGGTATCGGTTTCATGTTCGCGCCCCGGTTCCACGAATCGATGAGGAACGTGATGGCCACCAGGCGGGAGATCGGGATCAGGACATTCTTCAACGTCCTCGGGCCGATGTCGAACCCCGCGGATGTGAAGAGACAGCTGATCGGGGTCTACGACTCTCGCATCGCAAGAACCATCGCGGAGGTCATGCACGACCTCGGATCTGAACGCGTCATGGTCGTGCACGGAGCTGGGATGGACGAGATCACGAACACCGGACCTACGAAGGTCGTCGAGCTCAGGTATGGAGACATGCACGAATACGAGATCACCCCGGAGACCTTCGGGCTAGACATGGCGGCCCCAGCCGATCTGGCTGGCGGGTCGGCGCAAGACAACGCTAGGATGATGCTATCTATCCTCGGAGGCGATGTTTCTCCCAGAGCGGATGTCGTTGCGATGAACTCCGCCGCGGCATTAGTGGTGGCAGAGAGAGCATCGAACCTCGAGGAGGGGTTCGCCATCGCCATTGAGGCCATGGCCGCCAAGAAGGGGCTAGACAAGTTGAAATCGTTCTGCGAGGCGTGCAACGCGCTCGAGGGAGATGCACAGAAGAACATGAACGCCTCAGACCTCTCCGGCCGCCGCATCCTGCCTGATACGCTCAGGTCGAGATGCGGCGACATAACGGCGGACCTCGTCTCCCGAATATCCGGCATCGAGCGTGGGAAGACCAGTCTGGAAGGGCTCGACAGCACGCTGATTCAGGAGCCCAGTGTTCTTTCGGTGCTCGTCCTGAATCGTATGATGAAGGTGCTCACAGGTCCGAAGACGGACACTCCGACCGATGTCACCAAGTCCAAGGCCAGATTCTCCGATTCGATCGCTGACTCCCGCGGGCTCGCAGTCATCGGCGAGTACAAACCGAGGTCGCCATCCACCATAGGACTCCACGTTCCCCCGGACCCGGACATGACGGCAAGCGTCTACTCTGGCACGGGCGTAGCCTGCACGTCCGTACTCGTGGAGGAGGACTTCTTCGGCGGAAGCGCTGACCTCTTCTCCAGATTCAGGGCCATGGTCTCCATGCCGATGCTCTTCAAGGATTTCGTCGTGAGCGAAAGGCAGTTGCTCACTGCTCGGACCGTCGGAGCAGATGCGGTGCTCCTGATTGCTAAGGCGCTCAATCGAAACACGCTCGATCGACTCGTCGACGCCACCCTTGAGATGGGGCTCGAACCCGTCGTCGAGGTGCATGACAAGATTGACCTCGAAAAGGTCTATTCATGCGAGTCGACAGACATGATTGAAATAATTGGGGTCAATGGAAGGGATCTGAGGACGCTCGACGTCGACATCGAACGCACGAAGAAACTCAGGGAGCTGCTCGGGAAGGAAAGGCTCGTGATTGCTGAGAGCGGAATGAGGGCGCCCGAGGATGTGGGAGCTCTCAAGGGTTTCGACGGCGTCCTCATCGGTTCGATGTTCATGCAGGCAGAGAGGTTAGAGGAGACGGTCCGGAGGACCGTCGATGTGGCAGCGGAGGTACGAGCATGAAAGTCAAGATCTGCGGCATCACCAACGCCGAGGACGCGTTTGCCTGTGAGGATTCGGGCGCAGACGCTCTTGGCTTCGTGCACGTCCCCGGCCGCAGCAGGAGCACCGCCCTAGACCGGATAGCAGACATATGTGCGTCGCTCGGTCCGATGACCACATCGGTCCTCGTCTGCCTGCCATCAGACGATAAGGCAGCTCTGGACATGGTCGGGCGCAGCGAGGCAGACATCATACAGGTGCACTCGCTGGACCCACGGTCGCTGGACTCCGTGCGGGAAAGCGGCATCGGGGTGATCAGGGCGGTCCGACCGAACAGGGACGAAGCCGCAGCATACGCGGAGCACGCCGACGCGCTCCTGTTCGAGAACGGCGTGCCTGGAACCGGGACTGGTTTCGATTACGCCCAAACACCGGTCGACTGCTGTCGCAGGGCGATTATCGCTGGAGGTCTGAACATCGATAACCTCGAGCAGGCGAAGGTGATGGGACCGTACGCTCTGGACGTTTCATCAGGCGTCGAATCGGCCCCTGGAAGGAAAGACCCAGAGCTGGTGCGTGAGTTCATAAGGAGGTGCAGGCTGTGAGAGCCAAAGGCTATTTCGGAGGATTTGGCGGATTCTATGTGCCAGAGGTCCTAGTGGCCTCACTGAAGGAGCTCGAGAGAGATTACCAGCAGATATCGCAGACAGCCGAGTTCGAGGCTGAACTGCAGTCCCTGCTCAGGGATTACGCTGGACGACCCACGCCGCTGTACTACGCGAGAAGCCTGAGCGACAGGGCAGGCGGGGCCAGGATATTCCTCAAGCGAGAGGACCTCGCACACACGGGGTCCCACAAGATCAACAACGCAATCGGCCAGGCACTCTTGGCGAAGCGGATGGGCAGGTCCAGAGTGATCTGCGAAACGGGTGCTGGGCAGCATGGAGTCGCGACCGCCACCGCGTGCGCGCTCCTCGACCTCGAATGCGAGGTCTACATGGGAGAGACGGATGTCGAGAGACAGAAGCTGAACTGTTACAGGATGAACCTGCTAGGGGCCAAGATCAACGTCGTGAAATCCGGGTCGCGCACGCTGAAGGACTCGATCAACGAGGCGATGAGGGATTACGCGGCGACGAGCGAGGACACGCATTACCTTCTAGGAAGCGTAGTCGGCCCACACCCGTATCCGACCATCGTCCGGGAATTCCAGTCCGTGATAGGGACGGAGACGAAGGAGCAGATGGCGAGGGAGACGGGTGGACTTCCGGACGCGCTCGTCGCCTGTGTCGGCGGCGGCAGCAACTCGATAGGCCTGTTCCATCCGTTCATAGATGACGAGCACGTCCAGATGTTCGGGGCGGAGGCGGCAGGCGACGGCATCGAGACGGGGAAGCATTGCGCCAGCGTCGTGGTCGGCGAAGAGGGAGTGCTCCACGGCTCTCGCACGCTCATACTCCAGGACGATGATGGACAGGTGTCGGATACCTCATCAGTGGCCGCAGGTCTTGATTATCCGGCGGTCGGACCGGAGCACGCGCACCTCAGCGCGTCCAAGAGGGCGAAATACTTCGGCGTGACTGACCAAGAAGCGGTTCTGGCGTTCCATCTCCTCTCCGAGGCCGAAGGCATAATCCCCGCACTCGAGAGCGCACATGCAGTACACCTGGCAGCGAAGATCGCAAGGGAATTCTCGAAGGACCAGTCGATCGTCGTGTGTCTCTCGGGACGTGGAGACAAAGACGTGGCACAGATCGCCAAGCTGGAGGGCAGGTTATGAGCAGGATAGCCGCGACCTTCGAAAGGCTAGCAGAGTCTGAAGAGGGCGCGTACATCCCGTATGTATGCTGCGGCGATCGCGGGGTCGAGTTCACCGGTGAGCTCATGCGGAGGCTTTCCAGAGCAGGAGCGGACGTGATCGAGCTTGGCCTACCGTTCTCCGATCCATTGGCCGATGGCCCCACCATCCAGGCTGCGATGGTACGCTCGCTCTCGTCAGGGTTCAAAGTCGCTACATTGTTCGATCTGATATCGCGGGCGCGTTCCGACGGAATGGACACGCCGATTGTCGTGATGACCTACTACAATCTCATCATCAGGATGGGGCTGGATATATTCTGCAAGAGGCTTGCCGAGGCAGGCGCTGACGGGATACTCCCCGTCGACCTGCCCATGGAGGAATCGGCTGATCTCGAACGAATCGCCGGTGCACACGAACTCGACGTCATCAGGCTGGTGTCGCCCACAACTAACGACGAGCGCATGGCGCAGATACTGCAGTCTGCCCGTGGTTTCGTGTACGCCGTCGCCATCTCAGGGGTCACTGGACAGAGAGACTCTCTCCCGCATTCCGCGATTGCGATGCTGAAGAGGCTCAGAGACAAGAGCGACCTGCCGATCGCCATAGGGTTCGGGATATCGAACCAGGAGCAGGTGAGGCAGGCGATAGCCGCTGGGGCCTCAGGCGTTGTTGAGGGCTCAGCACTGATAGACATCTATGCTCGCGGGCTGTCGGAGGGCGAGGATGGCGCGCTCGACCTCGTCGAGAAGCACGCGCGTGAGATGAAGGATTCAGCAAGGGCTGCCGTGGCGAGCAGGGAGAAACGGTCATAAGCGCTGGACCGTTCAACCCCTCCCTGATCTTCATATTTCTCTCCAAGGAGCCTAAGAGTAGCGGCTTTGCCCGTACCAGTTGGTGAGAGCCCCCACCATTGGGTTATGATACTGACGCCAAAGGGTGCCACAAGAATGTTTTGCAGGGTTCCAGGTGAAAATGGTAAAAGTGAATTGAGAATAATCTTCCGGGGAACGAGCTGACCCCCAAGACGATATGGAAACATATCAATCGTGACTCGTTGTGCGACCGATGACCGGGACGACAAACTCATCCTGTTGGAACCGTCGACCGTCGGATATCCTCTTCCTTGCATCGGGATTCATGATGTTCTTTGCAACGACCGTCCGAGCGGTCTTGTTCTTCGCCATTGTCCGGACGAGTTCCGCAAGGCCTTTCACATTCTTCCAGGACTCAAGGTGGGCGGAGTAGCCGCTGTTCACCTTGTCCTCAAGATAACCCCTTGTTGCGCCGCCCTCGTCATACTCGTATATCCTGTGGTTGGTTCTCCAATCGTCGGGACCGACGACGCCGTCTCTCTCCAGACCGTCCCATATCTCAGTCCCTATCAGGCAGTCGAGGATGTTTATCTGGACGCCATGGGACCGCGTCGTCCGTATGAAATCGACCGTGCGCTCAATGTCCTGAGCGGACTCGACAGGGGCACCGATTATGTAGGAAGTGACGACGATCATCCCTGCCCTTTTCGCCTCTTCGATTGCCCTCCGCGCTATGTCTGCGTTGATGTTCTTCCTGTAGTAGTCCAGCACATGCCTCTGAGGACTCTCTATCCCGAAGTATATGACGTCAAACCCCGCACGCTTCATCGTCTTCATCAACGAAGGTGACACCTCGTCCACACGGCCTTCGCAGTAGAATCTCATCCTGATGCGTTTTTCTCGGATCAAATCGCATATCTTCTCTATTCGATCCCTCTTGAGTATCAGGCTGTCGTCAACGAACACACAGCATTCGTAACCATCGGAGTGGAGCATCTCCAGCTCGTCCACGACATTCTCTGGACTGCGGGCCCTCCATCTGCGTTTGGAGAAGGCCGCGCACGAGCAATACGAGCACCTAGACGGACATCCACGAGAGCTGGAGATCGTGGTGAACTTGCCGAAGGTGAGTCTGATGTTCTTGTGGAAATAGCCATACTCCACATTCTGCACAAGGCTTCTCTCGGGGAACGGGAGGGAGTCGAGGTCTTCTATCGCGACCTCGGGATTGCTCACAATCCTGCCATCCTCTATGTAGCTCAGGCCGTCCACCCGAGAGGGGAATGACCCTCGCTCCAGACAGTCAAGCAGCTCCGGAAAAGAGTTCTCCCCCTCGCCTTTAACCAGATAATCCACGAATGGGTACGCCTTCAGTATTCGCTCCCAGGCGAACGTGGCATGGAATCCGCCCAAGACGATCTTGGTCTCAGGGATCGTATCATGAACTCGCTTCAGCACGCTGATCGTGTCGAGGAACGTGTGCGTCGAGCAGTTAATGCCGAATACTTCAGGCCTCTCGCGGACGATGTGCTGGAGAAGCTCGTCCTCCGTGAGGTTCTCGCAGAAAGCATCGATGACCTTGACTTCGTCGTTGCGCTTCGCCATACAGGACGAGGCTATGTAAAGAAGACCCAGAGGTGGCCACAGCTCGGTCGTCTTTCCAGGAGGGGTCGAGAGTAGCACCCTCATGCCATTACCTTCCACCCACGTGCCCTTACGGGCGCTCGTTTATTGCCGTTCACCCTATTAGTGACTGTTGGTGGCGGTCGCCTCGGCAATGAACGCCAATGGAAAGCTCAAAGCCAACCGACAGCATTCGGGTCGCCGTGCCAAGTGTCACGAACGCTGTCCGAGACCTGGGTGGGTTCTACGACCAGGAACTGCGCTCAACGCGAAGGTGGGGATTATCTGACTTGGCTTTCCGATTGCCACAAGAAGCCTCCGCCGATGTCGCTGGAGATGGGAGAGGAGACCATCGGCACCGCGGGGATGGCGGAGATCTCGCCACTCTGAGGGTAAAGCACGACTCGAAGCGCTGACAGGGCTCTGCTAAAGGCCCTCGAAACGGCGCATCAGTGCATCTCCATCTTGGATGACCTTGGAGTCCAACCGGTCGACATTGTGTTCGGACAATATCCTCTTCGTAATTTCCCTGGCCTCGGGCACCATTCTGTCCGACAGGGTCGCTTCCCAAGACAGTTTCGTCGCGTCTCTCGAGGCGAGTGCGGTTCTGAAGTTCTTGAGCGTGTGAGGGTGAGAGAGAAAGGTGCCTCCATGGCCGACTTCTCTGAGTACGTCGAACGCTATCGCCAGCTCGTCGACGACCACGCTTCTCAGGAACAATCGCCAGTTCTTCCATGTATAGGCGTCGACCACCAGCTGCTCCAAGGAGACGCCCTTCGCACCATCCACCGACCCCATCCCACAGAGCAGATCCGCGCCCGAGAACGTGTCAAGTGCGACACTCGAGACCTCGGAGAACGACTTGTCTATCCCTGGTTTCAATCCATTGCACAATCCCCAATCCCCTATCATGCGCGGGATACCGTATCGGTCAGCCATCTGCCCCAGACCAGCGGTTATGAACGGAAGCTCGACAGCGCCGAAGTCCGCCTCTCCCGTCCGCATATCGCCAGGAACAGCGGCTGAGCTGTAGATGAACGGGGAACCCTCCGCAGCAGTCTGGGATATCACCAGGCTCGCGAGGTTCTCCGTGTTGACCAGATTGATCGTACCGCCGACAGTGACCGGAGATGTGAGTCCGGACAGTGGCATGGTCATGGACACGATGGGTATTCCAGCCTTCGAGAGCTCCACCTGGGCCTCTGCGGCACACTTCTCAAACGACATAGGCGACACGGGAGAACATACGACGGAGAACAAAGGCCTCTTCCTCAGCTCCTCCTTTCCGCCTGCTACTAGCGATGCTAGGGCGATCTGGGTCTTCGCGTCCTCGGCATCCATCACCTCGACTTGCTGCACATGCTTCGTCACGTTCTGAAGTGAGGTCCAGAGCTGGTGGGTTGCATGTGACCGGTCCGGAACATCCATTGGGACCACCGCGGTCCAGAAGAAGTCGACCGAGTCCAGAGCGTCGACCAAGCGCGCGAAATCCGCCAGGTCGGCTCGCGATGCGTTCCTCCTCTCGCCTGAATCGAGGTCGGTCATATACGTTGCGAGACCCGAATTCGCTGCGTACGGGGTGCCTTGAACGGGAATATTCATGTCGTGCTTCGGGTCGCGCGCTGACAGAGTGACCTCCTTGGGAGCCTTCCTGATAGCGGCGGATACCATGTCCTCTGATATTCTAGCCAGCTGCTTGTCGTAGTCCACATCTGCCCCTGAGTCTTCCAAGAGTCGGAGGACTCGCTCGCTCCGGATAAGGACGCCCAGCTCCTCCAGGCATCTCAGGCTCTGAGAATGAATGAGGTCTGCTTCTTCCGTGGTCAAGAACTTCATACGTGCGCGGGCCAAGTTAAATTCCTCCTTTCAATCGCGGGCTCTCTGCCGCAACAATGAGCTATCCGCATATAATACATAAATCCTGACTCGGCGACAACTTCGACATGCCCCTGGAATCTCGCCCAGCGGGCTATGGATAGGGGCAGAAAGAAGCTTATCCGACCATGTGGATTCCTAACCTACTGGATTGTAGACTGCATGAAAAGAGTTCCTGATAGGAGTTCATTGAACGCCTCGGAGGTCAAAGTCGCACGGAGCAGGCTCACTAGACTCCTGTGGACCACCGCTGGCACTCTGTCATTGGCAGTCGGAGTCGTCGGGATCATATTGCCCGTCCTGCCGACGACCCCTTTCGTCCTCATCGCAGCCGCCTGCTACCTCAGAGGTTCGAAGAGGATGTACAACTGGTTGGTGGCAAACAGGTACTTCGGTGGCTATCTGCGAGATTACATGGAAGGACGAGGTGTGTCGAAGAGGGCAACGGTCGTCTCGATAGCCTTCCTCTGGACCCTTATTCTGCTGTCGGTCGTCTTCGCGACGAGCGACCTGATAATCCGTGCGGTCCTTATCGCCGTTGCCGTCGCAGTGACCATTCACCTGCTGAGGCTGCGAACCAGGACCAGATGTCGATATAATCACCGGGTTGGGGACCATAGAACAGAGGCTCCATGTGAATCAGACCTGAGCGAGGGTTCGTAGGCTACCTGATCCCACCAATCACCGTCCGGCCTAGCAGAGTAGAGGATCAGACATGAGCCGCGGATTCCGGCGAAGATTTGTAATCTGTAGGCTCCGATGCTTGGCGTTCGACTTGACTGATTGAAGTTTGCACTATGACAGGGAGTCAGTAGGGGAAAATCTTAAGGAGTAAGCCTATCGTTCCCCTCATGGGAACCTCGCTTTAGAGGGGGGAGTAGTAATCATGACTCATGGAGCAAAGAAATCGTTATGTGTGCTTCTAGCCTTGGTGTTCGCGGTCTCCGCCGTCGGGCATGCGACCTCAGGGACGAACAGACAAGATATGGACTGTTGGAACATCCTTGTTTATATGCAGGCCGATAACAACCTTAATGACCTGACTGAAGAAGACTTTGACGAATTCAAGGCTGTGGGCTCTAGCGACGAAGTCAACGTCCTCGTACTCGTGGACAAGCTGTATGAGCCAGCATACCTGTATTACATCGTGCCCGGGGACAAGGTTCTCGAGGAGAAATATGAGTTCAATGGAGAGGAGATCAACACGGGCGATCCCGCCGTGTTCGATAACTTCCTGGACTACGCCGAGACGAACTATCCTGCCGAGCACACGCTTATATTCTTCTGGGACCACGGTAGCCCGACCGCGGGCGTCGGCGTCGATGAGAACACGTCTGAAGGGGTGCGCGACTGGCTGACCCATCATGAACTGATAGACGTGCTCAAGGACCACACGGTCGATGTTCTCGCCATGGACGAGTGCTCGATAGGGCAGATTGAGGTAGCGTTCGAGTACGCCAAGAACCTTGACACCCAGTACCTGGTGGCAAGCGAGAGCTACATCGGTTACAGGGGATTCCCATACGATTGGATACTCGAGAGGCTCGTGGATGACCCAGACATGACGCCCTTCGATCTTTCACTGGTCTGCGTAGAGGAATTCGAGAGGCTCTTCACAACCACGCCATACAAGACCGAGATACTGACGACACAATCCGTCATCGCCCTGGACCAGATCGAACTGTTGGCGGCCGAGTTCGGCTATCTTCTGGATGCACTGACGACAGACCTTCCCGAATACGGACGCATCATCGGAGCAGCCCAGCGCGAATCTATCATGCCTTGGGGCGCCCGGAGCATGGGAACGATCGACCTGCCGACTTTCGTACAGGCGATCGCAGAGGCGGCGCCCAAGAACTCGGAAGTCGAACGGAACGCGACGAATTTCCTGGAAGTGTACGAGTTGGCCGTTCCCGCGATGGGCGGAACCATGAACAGCGAGAACTATGGCTATCAGGGCTTGGGGATACTGTTTCCTCAGTCGGCCAGCTTCCTCACCATAAGCTACGCGTCGACGTTCGAAGTCTACAAGACTTTCGACTTCCCCGATGACGGCTGGCTGCAGTTCCTGGAAGCGTACTGGGGCGTCGACCTGATCTGAAGAAACCGCTTTGCGGCTCTGGGGATGATCCCGCCTCGTGGCATCCCCAGACTTTCTCTTATATCTCCACAGTGCTCGGTGTGCCGCACCAGATTGCCTCGTTTAGGCAAGGCGACTTGAATCAGTCATGACGGTAGTTGCGATACTCCCTTCAGAACATGCCGGCACACATGTCTCTCGTAAGTAGCAGGGAAGTGCGAGGACCCAGAGATTGCGGCGATGACCAAGGCGCGCCTCTTCTTCCCGCCAACGAGTCCCAACCGAATACGACCACCCGACCTTCGTATGAATCGTTGCATCAGCCCCTATTTCCTTTGCTACGGATTAGAGAGAACAGGGACAAAATTGATATTCGCTGCGAGACTCCGGGGAATGGTAGCGTGGATGAACACGAGCGGAATGTCGGCCTAACCTTGGAATGGTGAAAACATGGGGCAGATCAACTAGTGGTAAAGAAATGGCCAATGCAATAATTGAGGTAAGCAACCTCGAACACTCGTTCGGGGACGTGAAGGCTGTCGACAAAGTCAGTTTCACAGTGGAGGAGGGTGAAATCTTCTCATTCCTCGGCCCCAACGGAGCAGGGAAAAGCACGACGATCAACGTGCTGACGACTCAACTGCCATGCCAGGCAGGAACAGCACATGTATGCGGGTTTGACGTTCGAACGAAGCGTCAATCCGTGAAGAAATCGATAAGCATCGTGTTCCAGGACGAGGTTCTAGACAGAGACATGACAGTTCGAGAGACACTGGAATTCCACGGGCGCATCTATTCGATGCCGAGAGCGGAAAGGCTTGCGAGGGAGAAAGAGTTAATCGAACTGGTGGAGCTCGAACAGAAAGTCAACGTGCGGACGAAGCACCTGAGCGGAGGGATGAAGAGGCGACTCGAGATAGCACGAGGGCTCATGACCAGACCACGAGTCATGTTCCTGGACGAACCGACGATAGGTCTGGACCCACAAACACGTCACAAGATATGGGACTACATCAAGGGCATCAACGAGGAAGGGACGACGATATTCCTGACGACCCATTACATGGACGAAGCCGACGCACTCAGCGACAGGATAGAGATCATTGATTATGGCAAGATAATCGCCACAGGTACCTCCGAGTCCCTGAAAAACACGCTCGGGGAGGACATGATATACCTTGAGACAGGGGACGATGTCAAAGCTGCGGAAATCGCCAGAGCAATGTCTAATGTCACTGAGGTGAAGAAGACTTCGAAAGGTCTTGAACTCATACTGAATGCTGATGGTAGCAAGGTAATGCCTGCGATTCTCCGCTCCATAGGAAATGAGAGTATCGATATTCTCAGCGTAAAAATGAAGAAGCCATCCCTCGACGACGTTTTCGTGCATTACACCGGGAGAGAGATGAGGGCTGAGTCTGCCGAGAACATGTTTCACAGAAGGAGGAGGCATTAGACATGGGCAGGGAGTTCCTGACGATCTATTGGCGAGAGATGATCAGATTCGTCAGATTCAAGGGGCAGTTCTTCGCAGCACTGGTCCAGCCCGCTCTGTGGCTCCTCCTGTTTGGCATAGCGATGACCAGCAACTTCAACAACGACCTGCTCCAGACGCCCACCGTTCCCGGAGTGATGTCAGTTGAGTATCTTACATTCATGGCAGCTGGTGTCATGGCCATGACTGCCCTGTTCACTTGTCTTTTTGGCGGCATGGGACTGCTGTTCGACAAGAACTGGGGGATCATGAAGGAGATGCTGGCAAGCCCGATGCCGTCGTACCACATACAAATCGGGGTGGGCCTTGGAGGTGTTACGAAGTCATTCATCCAAGTCGGATTGATAATGGTTTTCGGCCTTGTCCTGGGAGTGGAGTTCTTCTCGGGCTTCTCGGCTTGGGAGACAATCATCGCGATCCTCGGCATCTTCGCGTTCGTAATGGTGTTCGCCGCTGGCTTCATATTCCTATCTTCAGGCCTGGCCATGAGGGTAGAGAGCATGGAGAGTGTTCAGGCAATGATGACTCTACTGACACTACCTCTCATGTTCTCGAGCAACGCACTGTACTCCACGAGTTCATTCCCGAGTTGGCTCCAGGCAATCTCGTCCGTGAACCCGTTGACCTATCTTGTGAACGGAATCAGGTATTTCGCTTTGGGGAACGAGTTCACAGCTATGGGCACCCACTATGAGTACACGGGCGGCGACATCATACTGTCGTTCATAGTCTTGCTCGTATTCGCTGGGCTCACCTTCGTGTTTGCCTGGCGCGCCTTCAGGACTGCGAAGGTGACCTGACGCGAGGCATGGCCATCCATATCAACCCGGAAGTCGCCAACACGATAGCAGAACTGGTAGCGCTAATCTTCAAGTCCAGAGGCCCCGACAATGTCCTCAGGGAGATACTGGGCAAAGTGCGGAAGGTCAGGGGCGTCCGCTCTATCCGCTTCATATCGACGTCTCGCCCGATAGGATAGGCCGGGCGTCGGGCTGCGTGTCCAGGCCGTCACTTCACCGGGAACCAGCCACACGTGAGGGAGTTGTACTCGTACAGGAATTCTCCCCAGGACGTCTCAGTTGCGAAGGGGACGTTGTCCATGTAGTCCATCCAGTAGAGTCGCCATTCCCAGTTGTGGTAGCCCCAGTACATGGAGACTCCAGAGCAGGCAGCCTTCGGTTCCGGGTTGTACATGGCGACGACCGCGTTGGAGATAACCTCCATCATGTCCTCGGTAGCATCGACGAACTCTTGGTCCTCGGCGATGGTCGGGTTCGATATCAGCTGTCGTCCAAGGTCAACCATGTCGATTTGATAGTGCGCTATGCACGACACAAACTCACAGTCTTTCAGAGCCATTCGGTAATCGTGGCTGTAGGGCACCAGCCTATCCAACATCAGATTTGTCCAGGCGCCAATCACTCCGACGTTCTCATGGATCGCGGCAGCATCAACCGCGCTGAGGGTTGCGTACCATCCCCAGGTGATCTCGGAGTAGTATGCCGCCCAACCGTCGATCATGTCGGTCGCCACTTGGGGTGGCGTCCTGCTCGGGTCCTCCGCGAGTGGAGCGAACATCAGGTCATAAGGGAATCCGTCACCGGCGACGAGCTCCTCGGACCCTACAACAAGGTCCACGAGTCCGGTCATCGCCACCGAGTAGATCGTCTCAACGCTCGCCATTGCGCAGGCGTCGAATCCAATGATGTCGATGTGAACTTGAGCGCCTACTATGGCCGCGTACAGCTCGTCGAGGTACATCCAGTCGTCTGAGGTGTCGTCGCCGCAGAAACCGTTCCACGCACTTCCGTGATCCCATGCGATCATCGCGAGGTGGTCAGAAGGATATCTCACTGAGACATCGGAGAGCGCCCACTTCAGGGTCTCGTCATCTGCGAAGTTCTTCTCCTCCAGAGTCTCAACCGCCTCCCAATTGCCGCCGTCAATCTCAACAATCTGTGTTCCCGGAATGCTGAAGAGGTCCACGTATGCGACGAAGTTGACTGCGTCGGTGCCTGGCAAATTCAGGAGCATCGCGAGGCTCGCGCCCTCCCAATAACTCTCGAGATTATTGTCGGCGGCCACGTATATCATGACCGTCCACGTGCCCGAATCGTTCACAGGCGGGCCCGAATCGTTCACGGGCGGACCGTTCGTTCCCTGGACCATGCTCGTAGATATCAATATGCAAACAGCAACCACAGCTGCTAGACTGAACCCTCTCTTCATTTGCATCTTGCTCCCCCCTTAGTCACGCACCAAATCCGGATACTGACCTTCTCTCTGATGGCCGAGGTTGTAGAAAGTATTTCCTAAGGGAGTTTATACGGAAAATTTGAGAGGATGGGGCACGCCGGCCCCGTATGTTCTGCGCTTCTCCGGCCTCACGAGCTGTAATCCGCCGAGATGTCCGCCCAGCCCATGCCTATGGCAAAGGCGATTTCGGCGGAATATACTTCGGCGCGGTATGGCCAGTCATTGCGTTTCAGAGTCGACTCTCCTTGCCTGCATAAATATCTCCCAGTGTGCAGATGTTGACATTAACCCCGAATTTGATGGTAAATAAAGCTTAGAGCTATAATCTTCAAAGCCAGGGGCATCCAATAGGTGCCCTCTGAATTCCTTGACAGTGAGAAACGAGCCGAGTTACTTGGTAACCTTCGCCCGATCCTCCTGAGACATGTGCGCCAGCCTCTCAACTTCTTCCGTGTCAAGCTCAAGCTCATTGGCCACCCGTCGACCATAGTCTGGGTCTGCCTTGAAGAACAGGGCGGTCTGTCGAAGCTGTATGCGCTTCTGCGCTCCGCTCAAGTGGCTCACTATATTGCCCACCAGGTTCTCGCGATCCCGTTCGGTCATTACATCCCTGTACAGATTGCCGGGCTGCACGAAATCATCGTTGGGATACGAATAGGGATGGTGGTCAGCCTTCCCAGAGACGTCGAACGAGGGGTCCTTCACTGAAATGTCTGGTCCGGGTCCATCGAAGCTGTTCGGCCAGTAATTCGGACCTCCGCCTCCGCCCGAATCAGTGCGCATGAAACCATCGCGCTGATAACTCTGTTCGGGCGCGTTCTTCGGCGCGTTTACTGGTATAAGGTGATAGTTGGGTCCCAGCCTGTGGAGGTGTGTGTCGTGATATGAGAACAGACGCGCCTGGAGCATCTTGTCCGGGGATGCCGCGATGCCAGGAACTAGGTTGCTCGGAGAGAAGGCCGCTTGCTCGACCTCAGCGAAATAGTTCACTGGATTGCGATTCAGCACCAACTTGCCGATCTTCATAGGAGGGAAATCAGCATGTGGCCAAACTTTCGTGATGTCAAGTATGTCGAACCGGTAGTCCTTCGCCTGCTCGGGAGTCATTATCTGCATCTCGAGAGTCCATGAGGGATAGTCTCCACGGGCAATCGCGTCGTAAATATCCCTCGTCGCGTGATCAGGGTCTCTGCCTCGCGTGGTCGCGGCTTCCTCTCTCGTGAGGTTCTCTATGCCCTGGTCCGTCTTGAAGTGATATTTCACCCAGTAGTAGTCCCCCTTCTCGTTGTACCACTTGTAGGTGTGACTGCTATACCCGTTCATGTTCCGATAGGTAGCGGGAATGCCACGATCTGAGAACAATATGGTGACTTGGTGGATTGACTCCGGTGTGAGTGACAGGAAGTCCCAGAACATGTCAGGGTCCTTTACGTTAGTGACCGGGTTACGCTTCTGCGTATGTATGAAGTCCGGGAACTTTATCGGGTCTCGTATGAAAAAGACCG
>JAEHCM010000014.1 GCA_020696365.1 Thermoplasmata archaeon
ACATGTTCATCTGGAGCTGGTGGCCCGACGTCGACCCAACATGGTTCCTGTCCGTGTTGACCACGGATGAGATACCCTTGGACGAAAGCGACAACACCAAATGGTCCGATGCCTTCTACTCGAACCCTTATTACGACCAGCTGTGGTTGGAACAGCAGGAAACGATGGATATCTTCGAGCGACAGGCGATAGTCCGCGAGATGCAGCAAATGGTGTATCGGGACTGCCCGTACATCTCCCTTGTGTATCCGGCCGGCCTGATTGCCTACCGGACTGACAACTACGAGAACTTCCCCGACATGGAAATCAAATCCGGAATAACTCCTAGTTCGTTCTGGTACTATTTCGAGATCGAGCCAAAGGGAGTGCCGGCGTTTGACATAGGACTCGCCCCCTCATACGAGGTGCAGCGGGATCAGGAAACGCCCTTCTCCGTGATGATACACGACTCAGATGGAGATACACTCGAAGTCACATGGATCTTCGGTGATGGCAGCCTCGAGGAGGTCTACACATACGACACGGGAACCGACACATCATTCGAGGCAAGCGTCGGTCACAGCTACGACACCTTAGCGAGCGATCTAGTACTGACAGTCTCAGTGACGGACGGCACGTACGTCAGGAACAGCACAGCATTGGTAGATGTCGTTACGCTAACCAATTTCGTGCCGGTGATCAGTGACCCGTCATGCTCACCCCCTGAGGCGTATATCGGAGAGACGACGACATGGTCGATCACTGCGAGCGACGCCGAGGAGACCGAGCTCACGGTGACTTGGGACTGGGACGACGGGTCGTTCACGACCACGCCCATACCGGTTAGCACGCCCGGTACAGCCGTAACGGACGAGCAGACGCACGTTTTCGATGACGCTGGGAGCTACGAGGTCACAGTGTGGGTGGATGACGGCTACGACGCGCCAGGCCACAACAACTCGTTCACATTCACAACCTATTCCGTGATTGGGAACTCGCCGCCTTATGCGCTGACAGTCGCTGACGTCGCCACCAATGTGGACATATGGACCTCGTTGAGCGTGACGGCCAGGGACGCCGACCCGGACACGCTGCAGTTCACATGGGAGTGGGACGATGGTACGTTCAATGTGACGGAGTACGACACTTCGTCGAACCCGAATGCCGTCGTCACTGACGACGTGTGGCACATGTGGGATACGCCCGACACTTACTCGGTAACGGTATGGGTCGATGACCTCACGGGTGAGCCCGGGCACAACATCTCCTCGACGGTCGAAGTCGTTGTATCGCTGGATGGGGACCTCCCGCCGAGCAGCATTCAGCTGATTGCGGATCCGGACCCAGCCATTCAGGAACAACCGGTCGAGATGGTCGTGAGGGCAGCCGACGGCAACGGAGACGCCCTGACGATCACCGTGGAGTTCGGAGACGGTGAGGACTACACGGACTCCACCGTTGGCGGCACGACGGGGCCTCAGTCCATCCTTGCGGTACACACCTACGTCGATGTGGACACCTATACTGTGACGGTGCATGTGAACGACGGAACGTTCAATGTCAGCAAGACCTTCGAGCTGTTGGTCGAGGAGCCGCCGGAGAACTCGCCGCCGAGCATTCAGCTCGCAGGGAGCTACTCCGCGATGTACAACGAAACCTTCACCATCACGCCAATGATGATCTCGGATGCTGATGGCGACGACCTCACGGTCTGGTACGACTGGGGAGATGGCTCCCCATGGACTGAAGGCAACAGCACCTACACGGCTTCGCATGAGTACCATGAGGTAGCGACCTTCACGCTGAAGGCGTATGCGGACGACAACACCGGTCTGACGGATCACAACGTGTCCAAGACGACGACGGTGACCGTAGGCAGCAACCTCAAACCGACCATCAACGATATACCGAAATACAGCCCAACCGAGAACACCACGGTCGGTGTCGAGATAACGTTCACCGTGAACGTCAGCGATCCCGAGGGCGACCCGATGGTCGTGAAGATCATCTTCGGGGACACGCAGGACGAGACACAGGAAACGGTCGATAACATGGGCAGCAGCGACAACTTCACGGTAACGCTGACCCATACGTACACCACCAGTGGAAATTTCGATGTGAAGATCGGGGTGGAGGACGATAAGGACCATGAGAATCCGTCGTGGAGCGAAAGGACCATCTCGCTGACCATCGACCCCATTCCGGACGAGGAGGAGGATGACGTGGGATGGAGCACCACTGCAATCGCCGCGGTAGCGGCACTCGCGATCATTGCGGCGGTGGCGGCTGTGGCTCTTCTCTTGAAGCGGAAGAAGGGCTCAGAGCCGGAACTCGGGCTCCCAGAAGAAGACGAACCGGCTCCCGAGCAGGCGGAAGAGCCACCGGAACCTCCTGAGGCGTAGACAGGTCGCACAACCCCCTCAAACCCTTTCAATCGACCATTTCCACGAGATGACAACATCGCAGACTAAGACACGGGTTTGACGAGTGGAGCCAACGCATGAGAAACTTCAGGCGAATACTACTGAGAAGAGTCATAAGCCTGGTCGTCACGTTTCTCCTAGTGATATGCATCAACTTCGTACTCTTTCGGATGATGCCTGGCGACCCGTTGCAGTTCATGGTTCCGTCTGATCCCAGTATTCCCGGTGAGTACAAGGAGATGCTGATCGAAAGATACAACCTGGACGACTCTATGTCCGAGCAGTTCATCACATACATCAAGGGCGTCGTCACTCTTGATTTCGGCGAGTCGTTCATTCACAAGGTTCCGGCGATGGATTACCTCTTAGACTACATTCCGTGGACTCTGCTCCTTGTTGGCATTGCCTCAGTCTTCATGATTGTGATTGGCATGCTCATTGGGATTCTTGCAGCATGGAAGCGAGGCGGTTTGTTTGACTCTGGATCTCTTGCATTCTCGCTCTTCTTCTATGCAATGCCCACTTTCTGGCTCGCCATGATAATGGTAATGGCGTTTGCCGAAACGTGGGAGATCTTCCCAGCTTCCAGAGCGCTGGGTATTGGGGAACAATTCGAGTTCACCCTTGCATCAATTAAGGATCTCTTGCACCACTTGGTTTTGCCCGTGACCTGTCTAGTGCTCGTGTACATTGCGACGTTCTCTCTCGTGATGCGTGGCTCTCTATCTGATGTGATGACGGAGGACTACATAACCACTGCAAGAGCAAAAGGTCTGTCTGAAAAGGCGGTATTGAAGGATCATGCTGTGCCAAACGCAATGTTGCCGATGCTCATACTGATTGCGCTAACCGTTGCGTACATCGTTGGCGGGGCGTTCATGGTGGAATGGGTTTTCGAGTACCCTGGAGTGGGATGGGCGACGATAGACGCGGTCAATGAAGAGGATTGGCCAGTACTCCAGGCTGCGTTCTTCCTGATAGCGGTCACTGTGATAATCGCCAACTTCGTCTCGGATATGGTAATGATGTATTTGGACCCTCGTGTGGAGTTGAGTTGAACTGATGAAAGGTGATTGAGACGAATTTCACGTTGTCCGGGCCATTCGCAGAAAGGATGAGGCTCATCCGCAAGAAGGTTGCAGAGACAGGACGAGTGTTCAAGAGAAACCGGATGGGCATGGTCGGGCTCGCGATACTCATCGTATTCGCCGCGATGGCGGCGTTCCCAGCGCAGATCATGTGGGTCTTCTCGACGGTTGGAGGTTGGGACTATCCCTATGGTCCGCATGATGAGGTGGCCTCATACGGAACTGGCACCGATCCGTCATCAGAACACTGGTTGGGAACGGATTCTCGAGGAAATGACGTTCTTGCCAGGTTGATATATGGAGCTAGAATCTCCCTGATGATTGGCACCCTAGCCGCCGCCGTTTCCATGGTGTTGGGTTCGATAGTCGGCCTTCTGAGCGGATTCTGGGGCGGTTGGAGAGACGAGGTCTTGATGAGGGTCACCGATGTCTTCCTGGTGCTGCCTTGGTTGGTGCTGATGATCGTGTTTGTGGCGGTCCTTCCCGGAGGACCCAGCGTATACAAGATCGTTATCGTGATAGGCATAACTGGTTGGGCTGGTACTGCGAGGATAGTGCGAACTCAGGTTCTATCTGTCAAGAAGAGGGCATTCATCGAGAGGGCGAAATCCGTTGGGGCAGGGGAATTCCACATCATCAGAAAGCACATATTTCCGAATGTGTTTCCGTTGATATTCGCGAATGCAATCCTCACGGTAGCGCTGGCGATCCTTTCCGAAAGCGCCCTCAGCTTCCTCGGGATGGGAGCCGCCGCGACGGTAGACGTCACGTGGGGCAACATGCTTGAGGATGCGCTGGGTGCTCAAGCAATGTACAACGGCCTCTATCTATGGGTGATCATGCCGGGGCTCTGCATAGTCTTTCTGGTAATGGGTTTCACTTTCATCGGTTACGCGCTTGACGAAATCTTCAATCCCAAACTAAGGAAGCGATAGACGCGTCGTCCGGGCAATATGGACTATAGCCGTCCGGACAGATGGGCCTCTCTGCCACCGATTACCGTCATCAACACCTCGACATCCCCTATCCGTTCAGGCTCGATTTCGAACAGGTTCTCGGAGAGTATCACGAAATCAGCGAGCTTGCCTTCCTCGATAGAGCCTTTGATGTCTTCCTCGAACGAGGCGTACGCTCCGTTCAAGGTGTATGCTTCGATGGCCTTCTCAAGGCTGACCGCCTGGCTCGCGCCGGTGCCCCAGTCCCTCGCGACCGCGGCCTGGATGCCCGGGAGAGGATTCATGTCGACGACGTTCCAGTCGCTTGAGAACGCGAGAACCGCTCCTGCCTCGTCGAGGCTTCTCCACGGAAACGACTTGCTCACCCTCTCGGATCCTAAGGTCCGCTCAAACGACGTGTCCGAGCCGGGTACTGCGTGAATCGGTTGCATGGCGGCAATCACGCCAAGCTTTCGGAACCGTGGAATATCCTCCTCGGACACCGTCTCGACGTGCTCTATCCTGTGCCTTCTCTCGCGCGGGGCGTTCCTATCGGCGGCGTGCTCGTACGCATCCAGAGCGATCCTCACACCTCTATCGCCGCACGAGTGGGTCATACACTGGAAACCCATGCCGTCGAGCGTGGTGACGATATCGTTGAACTCCTCGGGCGTGTACCGCGCCTCGCCGTTCGTGGACGAATCGTCACTGTACGGATCGAGCATGGCGGCAGTGTGCGAGTTGGGGACCCCGTCGATGAACAGCTTCGCCACTCCCAGCCGGATCCACTCGTCGGAGTCCTTGATCATCTCGGAGGCCCTTCGCAAGTCCTCCTCGGTCGTCTTCTCGTAGTTGTAGGTGATGTAAGCACGGGCAAGCAGCCCGCCCTCTTCCCTGAGCTTACGGTACACCTCGAGAGCCCTGAAATCCGATTGTGCCTCGTGCACGCTCGTGATGCCGTACTTCGGGAGCTGGTGGAAAACCCATCGGAGGCCATCCATCTCCTTCTCGCGTATCATGAGCGATAGCTCGCCCGCGAGGAGCATCAGATCGCTGGGGTTGTGGAAAACACCCGTAGGCTCGTTCGTCTGGGGATCTCTCTCCATGCTTCCGAGTTCGAGATGGCTTCTTCCCTTGAACGACTCCACCGCCATTTCCGTGAACTTGCTGTTTCCTAAGCCGACCCAACCACAGTACGATACGATCAGCATGGGCCTGTCTGATATGATCTGATCCAGGTCCTCCTTATTCGGGAACCTACCATCGGACATCACGGCGTCGTATCCCCAGCCGTTCCCGCAGACCATCTCGTCTCCTGGATGGGCGTCCGCGTACTCTCTGATGATTGACGCGATAGCCTCCATCGATCCGGCATCCTCCAGCTTCGCCCAGAACTCCTGATACGCCATTGACGTGTGGATGTGGCTGTCTATGAACCCAGGGAGGACGAGCCGGCCTTCAGCATCGATGACGACCGTGTCATCGTCGGAGAGCTTCGTGACTTCCTCGTTGCTCCCTACACGTACGATTCTGTCGTCCTTTACGGCGATAGCCTCCGCCCAAGGTTGCTTTGCGTTGACTGTGAAAACCCGGCCGTTCCTCAAGATCATGGTTGCTTCTGATGGCAAATAACTAACCCCCTTCGTCTTTCGACGCGGATAAACGCATGCTAGAGTTAATCGTTTCGCCCTCGACGCTGACGAAAGCCGGATATGGATTCGATTACATAGCGGAACCAATCAATACCCCACCTGGAGGGTGGCGAATCGCGTAGAACCTGCCGCTCAATGAAGCACCAAGCCTATCGCTGGACATGCCCGGCTTGCATGTCGGCGAGTGGCGGGACATGGTCCGAATTTTATACACCCGGACTAAATTCACCCGACTCCCCCTAGCAGCGATTTAACCCTAGCCCGGGGCTTATTCAGACGTAGATGACCGCGCCATTTCAACCCGTAACCAGCACCAGCCATGAAGAAGCTCTAGGAGTGCTCAGAGACGATGGGGCGCTCAGCATGGAGCGTGTTCTGACGAGCTCGATCCATCCGTTGGACGAGTTGACAGGGGGGTTCAGATCGTCCACCTCGTACCTGATCGACTCAGGCTCAAGGTACGCTTCGGACATCCTGCATCTCACGTGCCTCCGTGCGCTCGCCGAGTTCGACGAGGAGGTCGTCTGGATCGACGGTGGGAACGCGGTCGAGCCTTACACACTATCCGCGCTCTGCAAGCGCTTCGGCTTCGACGCGCACGAGATGCTGTCGATGGTCAACATCGCACGCGCATTCACCGCATACCAGCTGGTTTCGCTCATAGACGACACGCTCATGGGGGAGGTGGGCAGAGGCTCCCCGGCCATGATAATCGTCTCATCGATCTCGGACATGTTCATGGACAAGGACATGCGTAGGATGGAGTCGCACCAGTTGCTCAGAAGGTGCGCTGAGAGGATAGAGGAGGTCACCAGGTCCAAGGAGACCATCACGCTCGTTACCTCTCATACACCTAAACACATCCAGCCCGAGCCTAGGACGATGTCCCTGTTATCCAGCATCTTCGATGTTGTGATACAGGTGCGCGACAGAGAAGGTAGCGTCGACCTACGCGTGCCGCGCAATGGAAGCGCTGTGCGGTTCACACCGACGCCGTGGAACCAGATGATCTTGGACGATTTCAACGGAGGTTTCGATGGGAAGAACCGTGCCCACATACCGTCTGGCGCTTGAACGGATGGCGCAGCAGTGGAACGACTTCAAGAGGGCGCTCAGGAAGGACGACCGCGAGGCGTTCGAGTCGCTGATCAACCGTGCTCGGATGCACGCATCCGCGGCGACATACGCCATCAGCCTCGACCCTACGGAGTCGGCGTTCCTATCGATGCTGCTCGAGCACGAGAAAGAGCTGATCCAGCTGAAGAAGGAGCGGACGGCGCAGGAGCGCAGGCTGGGGGAAACAGGAGAGGACGGTGAACATACCGTGTCAACTACCCCGCCCTGAAGGACGGGGCTTGTAACTGAGGTGGAACCGAATGTTCGGTAACAGAGCTCGCTACGATCGGCTGGTTGACGGACAGCCTACCAGCCTCAGCTTTACCGAGGCTGGCGATGTTCCGTGCGGCATTGAGGTCGGCGTGGAGTTCGAAGGCGCAAGCCTTGCATCTGTAGACGAGCCCGGTTCGGTTGCTCTTGCGGATATCACCGCATCGGGAGCATCTCTGGCTCGTGTATCGGGCGTCGATATGGATGACGGCCTTGCCCTGTCCTTCGGCTTTGTACTCGATGAACCTCTGGAGTTGGCCGAAGGCCCAATCTCCGAGCTTCCTGTTGAAGCTCCGCCCGAGTCGCTTGTCTCTTCGGACCCCGAGCTTCTCCAATGCCACGGCGTCGAAAGGTTGGGACAATATCCAGTTGGCTATCTGGTGGTTGACATCGGCCATGAAGCGTTTTTCCCGGCCCGAGAGCCGCTTGAGCTTCCTCTTGGCGGAGCGGGTGCCTTTGGCCTGAAGTCTCCGACGGGTATGCTGGTATTCTCCTTTGACCTTTCGAATGTGACGAGAACTCATGAACTTATTATTAGAGAGGACGGCATGGTTGATTATGCCTGTATCGACCCCGAGTATGGTGTCAGGTGGTCTGACGGACGGCGTCCTCTCCTCGACCACGATGCCGAGGACGAGTACATGGCCATCGTAGGAGAGCTTGGCGGAGACGGCATTCCAACCATCGTATCTCCTGAAATACCTCGGCAACTCGATCGGTACCCTGACCCTGCCCTGGATACTCGCAAGGGTCACGAACCCCCTTCCGAGCTCGGGCGTGAATGTCCGTTGGTTGTATCGGATGGCCGACCATCTCCGTTTGAACGGCAGTCTCCTAAGTTTCACGCGTTTCAGCATCTCGGAAGCGTTGTCCCTGGCGGTTGTGACGATGGACGCGGGGATCGTTGGGTATTCTTCTCTGACGGGGTAGTATGTGAGATGGTGGAGCCTGAGCTTGTTGACGACCTTGTTCTCGAACCCCGCCTTGAGGATGTCATTGGTGGCGAGGTTGGTCATCTCGATGGTCCTGACCAGGCGGTCATCTGGCTCGATATGCAGAGTGATCGTCCGTTGCATACAGAGAATCCGTCAGTTTCGACCATATATATGCGTATAGGAGGGGTGCGCGAATCGCTCCAATCCCTCCGCGCCCTGAAGAGCGGGGTATCCTTGGAGACGGTTCTATGAGAGGATGGGTCGTCGACATCTATCCCGACTATTCCTCGAACTCCATGACATATTGGATCAAGACGAGGAACAGCACGCGGAAGATCGTAGACCGTGCGTTCCTGCCGAAGATCTACGTGCACTCAAGCGCTGAGAGGCTAGATGAACTCCAGGAGGCGCTCCCGATACTCGATGCGGTCGGGGATGTGAAGAGGGAGAAGAAGAGCATATGGCTCTCCGAGGAACCTCGGACCGTGCTCGGTGTGACGATAAACGACTACTCCCGCGTGGAGGAGGTCGCGCGGACGATAGATAATCGCGGAAAGTACAGAGACTACACATTGTTCAACGTGGACCTCAGGCTCAGCCAGCGGTACTTCGTCGACAAGGGCATCTTCCCGATGGGCCTGTTGGAGCTATCTCCGAAGCCAACGATGCTGGACGATCCGTTCGAGATGGATTACGAGTTACCTCCACTGTCGACCGCAGTGCTGCAGGCCGTGACGACAGGAAGGCGGGGCCTGGAGGCTTTCGGAGACCACCTGGTGAGCGCCAAGGTCGGCGAGGAGGAGGTGGATGGCGACGAGGAGGAGATACTACGGGGCATCGATGATCTGGTGCGAAAGCTGGACCCGGACATAATCTACACCGACGGCGGAGACTCGTTCCTCCTTCCGTATCTCCATCATAGGGCGAAGTGGTTGGGCGTGGAGGCGCCCAAGCTGGGAAGGGACCGTAGCAGGCGCCCGAGCACCAAGGGCAAGTCGTACTTCACCTATGGGAGGATACTGTACAAACCTCCGTCGTACAAACTCGGCGGGAGGATCCACATCGACCGCACGAGCTCCTTCATGCTGACCGAGGGAGGGCTAGGCGGGCTCATAGATCTCGCACGGATATCGCGCACGCCCGTCCAGGAGCTGGCGAGGCTCTCGCCCGGCAGCGCGATAAGCGCCATGGAAGTGAACCAGGCCCTCATGGACGGCTGCGCGATCATGTGGAAGAAGAACCTCCCGGAGAAGTTCAAGACCGCAGCGGAGCTGGTAGTCGCGGACCGCGGGGGATTCATCTACGAGCCGCGTGTTGGCATATTCGACCATGTGCTCGAGGTCGACTTCACGTCGTTGTATCCGAACATAATGACCAAGTTCAACATCTCCCCCGAGACGATAATGTGCGGCTGTTGCCCTAAGCCGACACGCACCGTCCCTGTGCTGAGATATGGCATTTGCGACAGGAACACCGGGCTGATACCGCGCGTCCTGAAGCCGGTGATCGAGCGCAGGACCAGGTTCAAGAGGATGGCGAAAGGGGGCGTGGGCGATGTATCCCTCTACAAGGAGCGCTCGGACATACTCAAGTGGCTCCTGGTGACCTGCCTCGACGAGAACATGGACATACCGTTCAGCCTCAACGGAAGGTTCGATATCGCCCCCATAGGAGGAGTGGTGGAGCGATACTCCGACGGGAGATGTGGAGAGTTCGCAGTCCCGGACCGGCTGCGCGTGTTCGGGGTCGACGAACGTATGATGCCATCCATCAAGGCCGTATCGAGCGTGATGGTGTTCCCTGCGCCCGAAGATATGGTCGAGCTGGATGTCAGCTCCAGGAGGTTGACGCTAACGCCCGACCACCCATGCTATGTGCTTGACGGCGCGAGGCTGCGCATTTCCAGGGCAGAGCACCTGAGACAGGGCGATCGACTTCCCATGCTACCATCGATATACGACGGCGGCTGGGAAGACGAGAGATGCGTCGGAAGCGCGAGGGTGCGATCGATCAGAAGGATACCGGCGAGGAGCGACCGCGTATGTTGCATGTCCGTCGCGGAGCCCCTGCACGGGTTCGCGACCGCGGGGGGCGTGCTGGTCCACAACTGCTTCGGATACACTGGCTACAGGAACGCGAGGTTCGGGCGGATAGAGTGCCATGAGGCGATAAACGCCTACGGGAGGGAGATAATGCTCCAGGCATCGGAGATAGCCGAGGCGCACGGGTTCGAGATACTCCACGGCATAATCGACTCACTGTGGCTGAAGGGCTCAGGAGACGCCGAGAAGTTCTGCGAGCACGTCTCGGGGCACATAGGCATCCCGCTCGATGCGGAGGGGTACTACAAGTGGATCGTGTTCCTGCCGTCGAAGGTGACCGGCGTGGGCGCGTTGAACAAGTACTATGGCGTCTTCCAGGACGGCACGCTCAAGGTACGCGGGATAGATCTCAGGAGGAGCGACTCCACGGGGCTTGTTAGGGACATGCAATCCGACATGCTGGCCCTTCTCGCCAGAGCCGCCGATGCGCGGGAGTTCGTCGATGCGGTCCCTTCCGCGCTAGAGATACTGTCCGACTATGTCGAGACCGTGAGGTCACAGACCGTGCCCGTCGACACGCTACTTCTCAGGAGGAGGATCTCCAAGCAGATAGAGGATTACGAACAGTTCAACGACGGACTCGCCGCTCTGCTGCAGCTGAGGCGGGAGGGGAAGGAGGTCCACCCCGGGGAGACGGTGAGGTATGTCATCACCGACGGAGATAGCAGGGACGAACGCACACGCGTGATGGTGGAGGCGCTAGCGGACGACGATGTGCAATACGACTCCGAGGCATATGTCGACTTGCTCGTCCGCGCGACGGAGACGATGCTTATACCTCTCGGCTACACTCGCGAGAAACTGCTCGAGAACATCGCGAAATAACGCGGTTAACTTTATCAATTTTAATAATGTCCTAAGCAGGGGGGTCAGTAATCGAAAAAGCTATATACGATGTTGACGAACAAGGGGACAGACTCGGGGAAGGGGAGCAAGGCTGTGTTCGGACCTAGATTCGTAGTGCCCGCAATCATCATCGCCGCGCTCGCATTGGCGGCCGTACCCGTCGCGATCGCACTCGACGAGTACGTCTTCGACGACGGCGAAAATGTCGTCACGGTCGAGGGCACGGTGATCGCGTACGTCTGTTGCAAGGTATACTTCGACGACGAGACGGACTATTGCGACTGCGACGAATGCGACGATAGGCCCGGAGCGTTCATCCTCGTGACCGACGAAGGCGACGAATACCTGGTCGAGTTCGGTCCGTGGTGGTACTGGGACACCCAGGAGACCACCGTCAGGGACATCGTGACCGACAAGGCGATCGCGAACGATCACCTGATCATCGTCACTGGAGAATTTCACGAGAAGGATGGCGCCCTAGTCCTCGAGGCATGGAAGATAACGAACGATAAGACCGGATATGACATAACGATAAAGGTAGAGGGGTGTCCGCCTTGGACAGGCGGCCCGGAGGAACTCGGTGTGGAGCCGTGGCCCCCATCCGATGAGGATGATGGGTGACGGGCGCCACATCGCCCCGAGGGTACCTGGTATTTTAACGGGGGGAGAAAGGCGTGAACCCCTCTCTACCTCAGCTTTTTTCCAATCACTTCCGATTCATGACCACGTCATCGTTCTCAGCCCAGCAGGAACGTGATGCTTATCGGCAATAGAAGACAGCCCATGAGGTTTATCCTGCGCAGACCGAGCGACGGCGGGAGCAGGCCAAGGCTGGCGGATGCCACGAGTATGAGGCCGCCCCGGGTCCCCGTCAGAAACAACACCAGCAGGACGACGAATGTGAGCGAAGCGAACGCAGCGGCCCTGGAGCAGAGCACGTGCTGAAGCCTCTCGAGTGCGCGTCCAGACAGCGCGAACATCGCGTAGTACGACATCGCGGCCGACAGTGCCATCGCCAGTAGCAGGGCGAGTAACGGCTCGAGGGAGTGAACGCCGCTTATCCTCTCGATCGACCCACCGAAGAAGAAGTCGACCGCCTGCATTATCCCGCTCCTCGCGCGCGCGATGGTGAAGAGCGCTCCGACGGACAGGACCGCCCCGCAGGAAGATATCACGGAATACAGCCAGATGAACCTCGCGGCATCTTCGTGGCTGCCGCCCTCAGACGACACTTCCTTCATCCCGCTCGAGCACACCGTCGCCGAGGACCCGGAGGTCATGCCCGGTATCCAACCGACCAGCAATCCACCGATCGATGAGAACGCCAGATCTCGGGGTCCCGCAGACACGGAGACATCGGTTTCGCGGTCGGTTACAGCACGCCCACTATCGCCAGTGACCTGACCGGAATCAAGGCTCAGCAGGACCGTCGGGACGCCGAACAGGCCGGCGAACATCGGTAGGAGCAGAGAGGACCTGCTGACGAAACCGTCGGGCATCCATGGGAGGTCGGGTATCGCGGCCGCGAAGTAATTCGTGTCCAGAACGATCAAGCCTATCAGACCAGACAGTAAGAAGAACGCCGTGGCCAGGAGTATCCTCCGCGTCGGTCCCGGCCGACCGATACCCTCAAGAGATATCAGCACCGCCGACAGGATGGCCACGACGAACCCCATGATGGTTTTCAGTGGCGAGTACGCACCGACGGGGGGACCGAGGGCTAGGCAGACCGGGCCGAGAAGAACCGCACCCACCACCACGCCGAAGAGGGACCCTTGCGCGGATATCCGCACGGCGCTCCTTCCAAGACCGCTCTTTGCGAGTCTGTGCGCTGGGAGGACGGATATCGTATCGCCCGAAGGCATCCCAAGGTACGTCGACACTATCGCCTCGGAGAACATATGCGACACGAGGGCGCTGACGAGGAAGCACGCCACCATAAGTGTGGGGACACCATCACCGGCAGAACCGCCGAGCATCGCGAAGAACGCCGCCACGGACGTCGAGCCCGCCACGACGACGGCCGCGAGGTTGTTCACGTGAAGCCCGGGCACCAGACCGGTGCAGAACCCCGCACCGGCACCCACCATCGATGAGAGGACCACGGAAAGAAGCAGATGGAAAGGTTCCACGAGCACGGACTTGCCGCGGACGCAGTGCTAGTTCGCACTGCAATTAGACTTTCTGTGGCATGGAAAATCCGCCCTTTTAGAGTTCATATCGAACTACTATTGCGCTTGTTGGGCTCTTTATTGGAAGAATATCATCTCAAACGACAACGACCTTCCCGTCGACCACATGGACCTTGATCAAGGTCTTGATCGGCTGCCCGATCTTCCTCTCGATCTCCGACTTCCTGTCGGTCTTCTCGAGGACCACTAAAACGTCCGAGACGTGCACATGCATCTTCTTAAGGGCATCCACCAGAGCCCACATGGTCCCGCCCGTACTGATGACATCATCGACGATGACGACCGTGTCTCCGGCCTGGAGGCCATTAATGAACAGCGCAGATTTCGAGTATCCAGTGACCTGGGAGATGTTGACTTCGCCGGGGAGGCCGTACATCTTCTTCCTCACGATGCAATAGGGCTTGCCAGTCTTCAGCGAGAGGGCGGTTGCGAGGGGTATGCCTAGCGCCTCGATCGTCAGGATGACGTCACAGTCGAAGTTGCCCACTTCCACCATGGCGTCGACCACTTCAGTCAGAATACGGGGATCCATCCGGGGGATGCCATCCGTGATGGGATGGACGATGTATTCGTAATCTCCGCGTTCCACGACGTCTGATTCAGCAAGCGACGCCTTGAGTGCTTCGAACACCATGCTGGTAGAAAGGACTGATAGGTTAATGAAGCTTCGTTTCAGGGCTCGTCCGTCGTCTCGATCGTGACCAGCGAGTGGATCTCGTACTTGTCGCCGAGGTACTTCCGCGGGTTGAGATACTCCAGCTCCACCAGGAAACCCATCCCGACCACCTCACCTCCGAGCTTCTCCACCAGGTCTGCGTTGGCCTTGATGGTTCCGCCGGTCGCCAGAAGATCGTCGACGAGCAGGACCTTGTCCCCGGGTGATATCCCGTCATCCTTCACCTCTATCACATCGGGCTCGTATTCCTTCACGTAGCTGATGCTGTGCACCTCTGGAGGGAGCCTCCCCTTCTTCCTTATGGGCACGAAACCTACGCCCAACTCGTGCGCGACCGGGGCTCCCATGATGAAACCTCTGGCCTCGTTCGACACCACGATATCGATGTTCCTGCCCCTGAAACGGTCCGACAGGTCCTTGATGCACTGGTGGAAGGCGTTCTTATCCTTGAGCAATGGCGTGATATCCCAGAAGACCACTCCTTTGAATTCCGGGACACGCTTGATCTTCGACCTCAGATCCATGGCACAATCACCTTGAGAATGGGGCATCTTTCGTCTCACTGCGGAACTCCCAGGCTCCCCGTTCCTGTCCAGATACCGTCACGTCCAAAGCGCTCTTTCGATTTCAATGTTCGGTCTAACCCCCTTGGAAAACGCTTGGTCGGGAACAGAGTTATCAACCCTTACAATATCCCTCACAATGGTGGTGATGAACATGTCCAAGACACCAATGGGAACGATCATGATTGCCCCGGACGTCTTCTGGGTCGGAGTGAAGGATCACAGTCGGAGGCTGTTCGACGGGCTGATACCCCTTCCGCACGGCACGAGTTACAACGCGTACCTCGTCAAGGGCTCGGCGAAGACCGCACTGATCGACACAGTCAATCCTGGGTTCGAGGAGGAGCTGCTGGACAAGACCACTCAGCACACCGATCCATCGAAGATCGACTATATCGTGATGAACCACGCGGAGCCCGACCACGCCAGTGCGTGCTCGCACATGCTCTCGATCGCGAAGGACGCGAAGCTCGTGACGAGCGCGAAGGGCAAGGGGGACGCGATGATGTACTTCGGCGTGCCGGAGGACCGGATCATCGCAGTCGACGAGGGCTCGTCGATCGACCTGGGCGGGAAGACCCTGAAGTTCGTGGACGCCCCGTGGCTCCACTGGCCGGAGACGATGTTCACCTACCTCCCGGAGGAACGCGTGCTCTTCCCGTGCGACTTCTTCGGTTCCCACATAGCGTATGGAGAGTTCTACGCGGACGAGTTCGGCGACCAGCACACACTGGAGCTGGCCAAGCTCTACTTCGCTGAGATCATGATGCCTTTCAGAACGCCTGCCATGAAAGCAATTGAGAAGGTCAAGGCGCTCGATCCGAAGGTCATAGCCCCCTCGCACGGCGTCATATACCGTGACCCGAAACTCATCATAGACGCATACACCAGCTGGGCCGGGGCCGAGATGAAGAAGAAGGTCCTGATCGCGTACGTGTCGATGTGGGGCAGAACCGAGAAGATGGTGATGACGCTGAGGGAGGCCCTGGTCAACAAGGGGATCGAAGTTCAGATGTTCGAGCTCACATCGTCCGATGTCGGGCATGTGGCGAAGCAGCTCGTCGATTCGCCGATCCTCGTCCTCGGAACGCCCACGGTCCTCGGGGGCGCTCACCCGGTGGCAGCATACGTGGCCCTCTTGACGAAGGCTCTCAGGGCCCCGACCAAGTACGCCGCCATACTGACCTCCCACGGATGGTCTGGCGGAGCTGTCAAGCAGCTCGGCGAGATCCTCGGAGGGATGAAGATCGAGATGCTGGATGTCGTCGATGTCAAGGGCCCGGCCAAGGATGCCGAGGTTCAGAAGATACTCGCGCTCGCCGAGACCATAGAGAAGAAGCTGGAAGACATCTGAGTCGACCGTGAAGCCGTCAGCCCTGCTTCTTCTGCATCCTCACGTACAACCCTTTCCAGGTGTCCGTCGTGAGGAAGCTCTCCTCCATGTTGTCCGCCATGCGTTCGAACTTGGTGAGGGGGATTGCGAACGATAGGATGTTCTCGCCGACATACAGTCTTGCGGAGATGTCGAACATGCCCATCACGCACCTAGGACGTTCGGACAGCAGCTCATGATATGGGTGGAACACTATCGACGAGCAGCCCGAGCCGAAGGGGCATATCACGGCGTTCGGCTCCGCCTCGTCGAAGTTCGCCAGCGTGAACAACCCTGCGATCACGTCCTGGTCAGCGAAGAACACAACCAGCTCAGGTTCGTCTGCAGGGACGAGCTTGTCCCAACGCTTGAACACTATATGTGATCTCGGCGCCTTGAACGACGGCGAGTACTTCATGCTCTCGCGTACGACCTCCGGAGACTTCTTGTACCGCTCCCCGCGCACCTTCCCAGGGACCCCGTACGACAGGAAGTGCTCGAAGTCCGGCATAACGACCTCTGATGTGAAGCCGAGATAACGCTTCGCCCCGCTGCAAATTTCAGAGCTGGCGTCGAAGCAGAGGGTTTCGCCCTTCCTTGCCACCGACAGTGCCCCTATGATGCAGCGATCGGCCTCAGCGTCCTCCTTGGCGTTCGCTGGTCTGCTGTCAGAGTAGAATGCCACCAGCGGCAGCTCTGCATCGCCGAAATACTTCCTCCAACGCGAAACGAACGAATCCCTCTTCTCCTCATCCATGGACATTCCCCGGATAGTATGGGGCATGGCTTAGCACCCTTAAGACACCTGTCGGAACCGATTAGTTAATTAGGGTGATTGATATCGACTTACTGCGAAAGCATGACTAACGTGCAACCACCGGCCGCCAAGCGCGTCCCCAAGGAGCTGATTCTCCATGGCGACGTGAGGGTCGACAACTACCACTGGATACGCGATCGCGAAGACCCAAGTGTTCTCGAGTACGCCCTGAAGGAGAATGAGTACACCGCAAGGGCGATGGAGCATACCGCACCGCTTCAGGAGAAGCTCTACGCAGAGATGGGGTCGAGGATTCCTGAGGAGGACACCTCCGTCCCGCGCAAGGTTGATGATTATTACTACTACGAGCGGACAGTCCAAGACATGCAGTACCCGATCCATTGCAGGAGACGCGGGAGCATGGAGGCGGAGGAGGAAGCGTATCTGGATGAGAACGAACTGGTCGACGGGCACGAGTTCTTCTCCGTCGGGGCCATCGTGAGGTCACCGTCCCACAACAAGTGCGCGTACATGGCAGATACCGACGGCTCGGAGAGATACCGTCTCTTCGTCAAGGACCTAACTTCCGGAGAGTTCATAGACTCGCAGTTGAGTGACGTCTGGGACATCGCATGGGGTGAGGAGGAAGACGCCATATACTACGTCGTGCTCGACGAGGTCCACAGACCCTACAAAGTCTTCAAACACGTCATCGGAACGAAACCTGAAGAGGACGTCCTGATTTACCACGAGAAGGACCCGACGTTTGAGTATCTGAGGCTGTCGAAGACGAAATCCCGGAAATACATCGTCATCACGGCCCAGAACCTCACCAAGTCAGAAATCTGGCTCCTGAAGTCGGACGGGAGCGGCGAACTCAGGTCGTTGGTGGCTCGCGCGGAAAGCGTGAAGTGCTATATCACCCACATCGGAGATCGGTTCTTCGTCTTGACGAACAAAGACGCACCGAACTACAAGCTGATGGCAGTCGACGAATCCGCCTCCAATCCCGAGAGCTGGGTGGAGGTCATACCTAACCGTAGGTCGTCTGCGGTCTGCATCAGCGATCCCGTACCATGGATCGAACCGTTCGACGATTTCCTCGCGATATTCGAGCGAGAGGGTGGACTGTTCAAGATCAGCGTACTCGATCTAAACGACATGACTTCGAAGACGATCGAGCTGCCCGAGAAGTTCTCCGCGGTGACTCCAATGTTCGGAGCGGACGTGTCCTCGCCGCTCTTGAGGTTCTCCTGCTCCTCACTCAACGTTCCCAACTCAGTATACGAATGCGACTTGAGAACTGGCAAGCTGGCCGTTCTCAAGAAGGACGAAATACCAGGCTACGACAGGGACAAGTACGAGCTGTCGAGAATAGTCGCTCACGCAGACGACGGGACGGAGCTGCCGATATTCTTCGTGCACAGGAAGGACGTTCAAAAGGACGGCGCCAACCCGCTCTTCCTTGAGGCTTACGGCTCCTACGGCGATTTCGAGGAGGCCCCGACGCCGTTCAGCTCAGACCGGGTGAGTTTGATGGACCGCGGCGTAATCTGCGCATTCGCCCAGATACGGGGCGGCGGCGAGATGGGCGAGGAATGGTACAGGCAGGGGGTGTTGCTCAGGAAGAGGAACACCTTCACCGACTTCATCGCCTGCGCTGAACATCTCATATCGGAAGGATACACATCCAAGGAGAGATTGGTCATCCGCGGCCGCAGTGCAGGTGGGCTTCTCGTCGGAGCGGTGATGATGATGCGACCTGACCTGTTCAAGGCTGTCGTCGCCGGGGTCGCCTTCGTGGATGTCGTCACGACGATGACGGATCCGACCATACCGCTCGTCCCCGGGGAGTACGAAGAGTGGGGAAATCCGAACGTCCCCGAACACTATGAGTACCAGAAGTCATACTCTCCGTACGATAGAGTCGTGGCCCGCGAGTATCCGAGGGCCCTTTTCACCGCAGGAATGAACGATCCGAGGGTGGCTTACTGGGAACCGATCAAAATGGTCGCGAAGCTGCGGGAGCTGAAGACCGACGACAACCTGCTCCTGCTTGTCACGAACTTCAAGGAAGGACACCGCGGTAGCTCAGGAAGGTACGACTCCATCCGACAGGAGGCTTTCGAGTGTGCGTTCGTTCTCGATTCTTTCGGCGTCTCCGAATGAGGCCTCCGATGACATGTCAGAAACGGCGATAAGACAAACGTATATCTACCGAGTACCTATCACCGCAGACTGATGGAACTCCTCTGGCTGCCATTCTCGCTAGCAACCGTATTCTTCTACGGTGTCGGCCAGGTGCTCGCAAAAGAGAGCCGAGCACGGATCTCCTCCGCCAACTATCTGCTCCTCTTCAGCGTTAGCATCTTCGCAATCTACGGCATGTACTGGTTGGCCCTTCGCGAGCCAACCGCCCACGATGCCTATTCGTGGGTCAAGGCCTGCGTCGCAGCCGCTCTGGCCGGAGGAGCGTACATCTCGTACTTCGAGGCCATAAAGCACGGAAAGGTGAGCATCGTAGGGACCGTCGCTGGCGCTTATGCCCCTTGGACGATCATCCTCGCGCTGATATTCCTTAGCGAGGCTATGTCTGCTTGGGAGGGCATAGGCGTCGCCCTGGTAGTATCCGGGATGCTTCTGTTCACTTACCGAAGTAGCAACGGAGAGAACGGCAAGACAGAGTCGCTTGGAATCCTGTTGGCCCTTGGTGCACTCTTTCTCTGGGGCACTTCAGCGGTGATAGCGAAGGATGCGATAACCGACATAGGCCAGACAGATTTCATCGGAGTGTTCGCTGTGATCTGCCCGACGATGTGGATCGTCTATTGGCTCGTATCCGCCAAGGGCAAGCTGGAGATACCGAGAGGCGGTAATCGCATTCTCGGATTGTCGATCCTGTTCCTCACGATGGGCGGCATCACGATGTATATCGCTTTCGCGAACGGCAATGTATCGATCGTCTCTCCGATAACCAACCTATACCCGATCTTGACGATTGCCGTTGCGAAGGTGCGACTGAAGGAACGTCTCACGATCAGACAGTACGCGGCCTTGGCGATGCTGATAGCCGCAATACCGCTCTTCGCATTCTAGCGGCTCGAGTACTTGCCGTCCGAGAACACCATCCTGTCGAGTATCCCTTGTTCCGGCACTGATTTCGACGGGACAAGGTCGGCGACTATCTCGACATAATCTCTTAAAGGGCTCGCGGCGACCTTCTTCCCGAGCGTCTCCTGGACCTGATATATTCCAGCTGAGTTTGACATCGTCACGTGTATCTCCAGCGGCTTCGTCTTCCCCTTCTGTATGTCAACGGACTCGATAGACAGAGCGGATATGGAGTGGATGTCGTGCTTCCCGAGGTCGAAAGAGAGTCTCCCTCTGCCCTTGGTTATGTCCGCGCCGTCGGCCACCACCACTATCGCAGCCTCAATCGTGAGGGCGTTCTCGCCATGGTCGTGCGCGTAGAGCGCGTGGAGTATCTGCGATGTGACCTCGGTCCTGCGTGGCACCTCGGGATACAGCTCTACCAACAACCTATCGAGGAGCGGTTTCCCGTATATTACGCTGAAGAACTCGTGGTCGTTCCTGTGAACAGCGTTTCCGATGTCGTGGAGCATGCACGCAGCGAGTATGATCAGATACGCATCCTCCTCGGACATACCCAGTCCGTGCACCGAATCGAGCTTCACAACGCCGCTCTCCTGTAGTATCTGGAGGATGCGGATGCCGTTGGCCGCGCATATCCTCGCGTGTATCGAACCGTGGTCGTTGTATCCCAGCTTACGCACGGCGATGAAATTCGCCAGGTTTAGAAGGGTGGAGACCTCTTCGTCGGTCTGAAGCATCTCGAACATCCTCTGAGCCTTGGGGTACTTCTCAAGGCCGGTCTCTATCGCCTTGACGGACGCCTCCTCCAGCGATGTGTATGACGAAGGCATCTTCAGCCCGTACAGAAGTCCGTTCTCGAGCATTTCATCTGACATTTTTCTCGCCTCTCCGATATCCTGAGTTCTGCATGGAGTACGTGGCTATTGAGTTTCCGGATATTCAGCGCATGAGATGTATAGCAGCACGAGCTAGCGTCCTGTCCCTGGAATCGTGCGTCAAACAATCGGTTTCACTAGCTGACCAGCTCCCAATCCCCTAGACTCTTTCCCTCCTTTCCTGAGGGTATTCTGACGAAGTAGAGATGTATATCCGGCGCTGTGTTAACGACCATCATCTGGAGCGCGAACACCAGAACTGTCTAGTTGCTTCTACGACTGGTGCGTACGCATACTCTGTGAAATCAACGGAGTTTATGAGGGAATGCGAGTATATCTTCGGTTCACTAGCCAGGATTCCAGCTTCGTAGAAAGGTCGAATGCACCTCTTGAGTATCTCGTCACGCTCATCATTGTTCCTCAAGAGATAAGAAACTATGAATTCCGAATCCTTCTCCATGACGCAAAGGGCCTGCTGCCACCACTCTTCCCCTGCAATCGAGTTCTTATCTTCTAGAGGAGTTGGATTCTCGAAACTGGCATAAACGTGGGTAATGGATTCGAGGGCCATGGATTTGAATGAAGGAATTGCGATTCTCGAAAGTAGGCCCATCGTCACAAGACGATTCCTCATTTCAGTTATGCTTGATCTCGATCGCCTGAATTCAACCGCAATCTCTTTATCAGATTTCATCGGAGAAGAAATCATCTCCGAGAAAAGCACCGCCTCCCTCTTCGTCAACTGCATCGTCTCTCGCTTGGACAAGGCCATTGACCTTGGCTGAACATCTGCAATTCCAAGATCCAATGTCCTGTTGAGACTCGGGGCAAAATTGTATTCGAGCGTACATCTTGAGCTCTCAAACGGAAATAGGGAGAAATCCACGTCGGGTCTCCGAATTCCATTAGTGACAAGAAAACTTCTGAATTCGTCTATGAATTTCGAGAAAGTCGTGTAATCTTCGAATAACCCGATACAACCGAGATAGCCGTCCCCCATGAACGCGTCGAATATTCTCGGAGCTCTTCTGAAAAAACTCGCATATTTATCTCGGGCAATCTGAGGGCGGATCGAAAGAGAGTCATACCTATGAATATCCGCCGCGAGTTCAAAGCCGAGTCTGTGATACGACGGTACGTTAACGAATCGCAGGTGGCCTTTACGGATTAGCTTCCTTCTGTTCTCCCCAACGGTCGACTCCTTGATGCCAACGCGAGAGGCGACCGCTGCATCGGTCCTCATGGCGTCTTCAGCAAGTGCGAACAGCACCAACTTCTCGTGCTTTGTCAGCTGCTCAGGAGTCATGGTCATCCTTTTCAGACGCTACCGTTTGGGCATGCATTCGCGCGTAAGTTCGAAGTGGCTGAAAGTGCAGGAGCATCTCGGGAAAGGCACGGCTTCTGCTCCGATAAGCACAATCCACTCATTGCCAAATAAGGTTTGTGCAGTTTGAGTTGTGGTAGGGGCTCGCCTCGATAATCCTGCGAACTGTCACCCTCGGAGTCACAATCAGCGATTGCGTCAGATTCAGAAGGCCTATGAATTACCTATCCCTTCCGTATATGGGGGACTAGCTAGCGAGCAATCCGTCTGAAATAGGGAACAGCGGGAACTGGAATCATTTCCTGAAATCGGTGACGACGCTGAATATGGTCGAGTGTTCCGGAAGGGGGAACTGTCGACAAACAAGAGACGAACGGGGGATCTAAGAGGTGACTACCGACAAGATCGACATGGATTATGCTAGGGAGATAATCGTTCGTCTTAGGAACATGGGAACGGCCCTGTCCATCGACGGTGAGAGCCTTGGATTCAGAGGTGCTGGTAGCCGGTCTGCGAAGGAGGCATCCCTATATGTCAAGGACGAAATGATACGCATCGGGCTTGCGGAGGTCACGCTTGATAAGATACCAGTGGATGCGTGGGAGTTCAGAGGGGCATGGGTCGAGTTCCGGGCCGATGTCAGCAAGGCGCAGCTGAGCGCGGCCTCGGAGGAGGGCATACCTCCATCCGAATGCTCAGGCCCCGCCACGGTGCCTTCGGGGGACGCGCCCAACACCGGAGATGCTGACATGTCTAACGTGGTATTGGCAGACAGCAAGTTGTGGGCGCTGGCAAGCCTGATGTGCGCTGTCATGCTGGCGCTTGCGGCGTTGGCCGTCGGTGTTAGGCGAACACGAGAGCAGTGACGATCTCTCGGCGTCGACAAACTCAATAAAACCCCTTTCATATTTCATCCAGCGTTCGGAGTCAAGCTGTCCTGTGAACTCGTAGAGGGGAAGTGACGCGTTGGTCCAAATCCTTGATGTGATGCAGAAGGCGCTCGAAGGAGAGCCAATGAGCGAGAACGACTATCAGCTTAGAAGATTCTCTCCGAAGGTTCAGGAGAAAGTTAAGGAATACGAGATCAAGTTCGATCCCAAGAATCCGATTCCAGACGATGCCTCGCTGGCCGACGATCTCTTCGAGGCAGCAATCGAGTTGCTCGCAGACGTCGGAGCATATTGCACGAGCACATCCAGAGTCATCTCGTACACGGAGAGGGAGATCAGGGAAGCACTCCGGTCAGCTCCTGAAGAGCTCACGATGGGTGAGGGAAAGGACAGAAAGAAGCTGAGGGGCAGGAAAACCGGAGACCGAAACCCACCTTGGTGCCTTCTTGGCGCCGCCGGCGCAGGCTGCTCGAGCGACGAATCATTCACCACACTCGTGGAGGGCTACGCGGAGATTCCGGAAACGAATGCGATCACGACGCCGGCTCTCACACGTGTCGGAGGAATGAGAATCAGACCCGCATCTCCGTTGGAAGTGCTCGGAGCGATGAGAAACGCAGTCCTTGCAAGGGAAGCCTGCAACCGGGTCGGTCGCGAGGGCATACCGATAATGAACTCTCTCGCGACGGCTGAATCTGATATTGCATTCGCTGCCGCTTTGCATCCGAAGTTCGGAATGCGCAGATCCGATGGTTACATGATCTGTTGTATGGACCCTATGAAGACGGACTTCGCGCGACTGAACAAGGTGACGACTGCACACTCTCTTGGCGGACCGGTAGGAATATGCGAGGGGCCGCTCCTAGGGGGTTACGCGGGAGGACCTGAAGGAACTACATTGTCCAGTGTTGCTCACCATATGATGGGCGTTCTTACGTATCAGGCGAGCTGGACGCTGCCGTTCCCGCTGCATCTCAGATACACATCGAGCAGTTGCAGAGAGATGCTATGGGTGGTCAGCACCACCGGACAAGCAATAAGCAGGAATTCGCACCTCATCAGCACGAACATCAATTTCACGTCTGCTGGACCGGCCACTTCGATGTGCCTCTTCGAGACATCCGCCACTGTACTCGCAGCTGTCACAGCCGGATTGTCAATCGAATCCGTCGGCGTCGCCTCCAACCGGTACGAAGATCGAATGACCCCGGTGGAGCCGCGAATCTCCGCCGAGATGGGGCACGCGATCGCGAGCTTGAAACTCTCGGACGCAAACGAGATCGCGAAGAAGTTGCTTGCGAAGTACGAGTCGAAGCTCTCAAATCCGCCTCTAGGCAAGAACCTTCACGAATGCTGGAACGCGGAGAAGCGCCGACCAACGAAGGAGTATCAGTCCTTGATTCGGTCGTACAAGAAATCCATGAACGGCTTAGGTGTGGAGCTGAAGGAAGAGATCTGATCGAGACCGCGGATAGCGGCGATGCCGCGTAGAATCAGCCGACCGTCGCCCTCGCCTGCACAAGGTTCTGGATTTCTGCCGTTGAGGGCACTCTGCCGGCAACGACCAGCTCACCATCGATGACCAAAGCAGGCATCGCCATCAGTCCGCGCTCAACCATCTCGTCTATACTCGTGACTTTCACGACTTCGGCCTTCACGCCGAGCTCTTTCAACACTTTCTTCACATTGGCCTCAAGCATGCTGCACTTCGGGCAGCCCGTACCAAACACTTCTATCCTCATTCTATCATCCTCGCTCGCTTCGCCTCGATCGTTCCTTGACGAATCCCTCCCAGATGCCATGAAGATACTCATCCTCCGCAGAGGACGGCACATAGTTGAATATCTTCAGTTCTCTGAGCAATATCGCCTTCAGCTCTTCCTCGGAGGCGCCCTCTGACGCCAATGCCTTCTCGATGATCTGATCGAGGAAGGCGATCCCGACCTGCTGGCCTCCGACCATTATCTGTCTCGTTGTGGCTTTTCCAGGGCAACAAGCTCCGTTGAACATCTCTCTTAACCTCCAACCAAGCCGAATATCAGGCCTGCTAGCGTGCAGAATACTGCAACCAATAGCACATAGGTCATTATCCTCCTGTTTCCTATCACTTTCCGCGTGACGAGCACGCTCTGGAAAGACAGTTCGGGATCGGCAAGGAGAAACGCAAGCAACGGACCCTTTGCCATTCCCAAGTCCAGGAACATCCGGGCAACTGGCACTTCAACGAGTGTCGGGAAGTACATAAAGATCCCGAAACCGACCGCTATGACATTGGCACTCACCGAGTTGTCTCCAAGATGGTCTCCCACGGCCTCCGCCGGGATCAGCTCGGACGCCATGCCCGCGATGAAGACTCCGACGAACAAGAGCGGCAGGACCATTCTAGTGAAGAAGTAGACCTCCCTCAACCAGCCCTCGTTTTCCTCCCGGGTGTTCACCTTCAGCGCCCAAAGCGCTGTAAGCGTTCCGACAACAGCTACGATGGGCAGCCTCGTCTGCAGAGGAATCGGGGAGGCTCCGACAACCAATATCGCCAGCAGCAGGACGAACAGAACCATGACACGCGCTTCCAGCAACCTTTCGACGAACGTCCCGGACCCGACCGGCGAATCCTCGATCGGAGGGGCGACGCTCGGAGCACGGAGTTCCGGATGAACCGTTCTTGATGTCTCAGCGGGCGCTCGTTTCTCAACCCTTTCGAAGACGAACCCCATGATGAGGCCTATCATGATCCCAAAGACTATGGCGAGTACTCCACGGGCCGCTGCGATGTCCCATCCGATAAGACTGCCCGTATACAGTATCGCGAGGACATTGACCGCAGGTCCTGTGAATAGGAATGTCACGGCAGGACCAAGGCCTGCGCCCTTCTTCCAGATCCCAGCGAAGAGCGGGAGGATTGTGCAGGAACACACGGCTATGAGCATTCCGGCCGCGGAGGCCACAGGGTACGAGATATACCTGGGTGTATCGGGCCCGAGATACTTCGTCACCGCCTCCTTCCGGAACAGGGCCGAGAGCGCCCCGGCAATGAAGAACGCGGGCACGAGGCAAAGAAGGACATGGGCCGAGAGATACTCGACCAGCCCGCTGAGGCCTGCGGCCACGAGGTCTGTCACTCCGTCAATCACTACGACCGACGCTCCCCAGTGTTTTCACAAAAATTGAAATAGCTCGGGCGATATATAGGATTTGTGGTTTCAAAGAAAGTTGAAACACCTTGCTGCGGCACCGCGCCGACAGACTTGTCCATGCCGCCATTGGTGGCATCAGGGTTGAGTGATCATGGCGGGATTCGGGGCCTCATGCAGGAGGTCCCGTCCGAAGTGCGTCTGAAGAAGGAAGCCAAGAGGCACCAATCCTTGGCAGACCATACGAGACTGAAGATATTGTGGGCCACCTCCAAGATGGATCTATGTCCCTGCGTCCTCAAGGTGGTCGCAGGGGTGTCCGATTCGAAGCTCTCATACCATCTTCGGGTGCTCGAAGAAGCGGGAATGGTCAGATCCCGAAGAATCAAGAACTGGATGTTGTACACGATAACCAACCTCGGCCGGGAAACCCTGGGCCTTGGACGTGATTGACCATCTAGGATATGGTAACTGGTCGGGGGATAATGTGGCGAAGAGACGGCACAAGAAGGAGGAGAAGAGGCAGAAACTTCTGGACCAGGGATACGTCGAGTGCAGGAAGTGCGGCGAACTCTCCAGACCCAGTTCTTTCAGATGCGTCGAGTGCACGAAGATGCTCCCGTTCGGGAAGAAAGTGGTGGCTGTCACCATCGCCATCATCATCGTCGTTGCTACGCTGGGCGTATACTTCCTCATGCCAGAAGAAGGCTACGAGGTTCCTACTACCATACACTCCGTGAGCCCGACCAGTGTTTCGGCGTCGACATCGTCTGATATCATCGTGACATTCAACCGGGAGATGAACAGGGACAGCGTCGAGTCGGCATTCACCGTGGCGCCTTCCGTAGTAGGCGTCTTCTCCTGGTCAAGCACGCAGCTGGTGTTCGCTCCTTCGACCAACCTAGAGGAGGGCTCCACATACACAGTCACGATCGCAGATTCGGCCGTCGACCTGGAAGGCAGACACCTCGACTGTGGCATATACCGCTGGAGCTTTATGACCGAGGGAGGCACGGCTGCCAGAAGAGAGGTGGGGACAGGTACGGACGACTTCTGGGAGATCTACCCGTTGTCACACCCGCAGTCGGGAACGACGGTGAACCACCCTTCATGGGTGCTCGAAGCGCTGGAGCAAGGTCCTGCCATGATATTCATCCATAGCGAAGGGTGCAGCCCGTGCGTGACGCAGACAGGCATCTGTGGAAGTGTGAACGCTGCGTACTCCGGACAGATATCTTACTTCGATCTACTCTCTGGAACAGACGAGCCAGAGGCTTCGGACGGGTTCGCGGCGTACGACCCGGATGGAGGGGTGCACTACATTCCACAAGTGATCGTCGTGACGAAGGCCCTGAATCCCGCTGACGGAACGACCATCATAGTGTGGCACAGCTGGGAGGGCGTGGTGTACGAGCCGATCCTGAGTAGCTGGATATCTGATGCGATATCGCACTGGGACGAGAGTTGACGGCATGAAGCTCGGAAAAAGGGCGCTGTATGGAATCGTGGTCGTAGCCATCGCTTCAGTATTAGTCCTCGCGGTGGCGGCCGTCGGGATGCTGGGAGACCCTCCATCGGGAGCGGAACCCGCGCCGGATTTCACGGCGACGGACTACAAGGGCACGACTTTCTCCCTCTCGGATTTCGACGGCAATGTGACGGTCCTGCACATAACGCAGCTGGAGAACCCTCTATGCATCGAGTGTGAGGAGCATATGATCGGCCAGATCGAGGAACTGAGCGAACTGGCAGCGATCGAGGGCACGAACATCAGCATCGTCACACTCAACATCAGGAAGAACCCCTACTCGGAGGAAGGATGGAGGATCGCCGAGGAGTACTACGACCTCAACATCTCATGGCTCTGGGTCGAGGAGTTCGAGCCGTTCTCCGCGTCGAGCCAATACATCAGGTACTGGATGC
>JAEHCM010000015.1 GCA_020696365.1 Thermoplasmata archaeon
CGTCGTGCCAATCATGGATTCCGGATAGAGTATCTCGATTGAGAGCACATCGTCGTCCAAATCGACGTACTCCTCGCTTCCGCTGTCCACGGACAGCTGGAGGTCGGAGTGCTCGTTGTCTACGTCGGTGATGTAGTACTTGAGGTAGTAGACGTACGGCGCGTCGTGGTGGACGACCAACGGCGCGATGACATCGATGACCGGTCCATCGTTGATGGGGTCGATCTCGACGACGAACTCCGTCTCCGCGAAGGACCCTTCAGAATCCACCACGAACAGCTTCAGCGTGTTGTTGCCGTACATGTCGGGATTGGGTGTGAGCGTGAGTTGGAGGTTTCCTGTTCTGTTCTCGTCGGTTGCAGTCACGAGCGTCTCGTTGGTGACGTACCAGCGCAACGAATCATCATCCATGTCGAACACATGTGATTCCAGATCGTATGTCCACGTAGGCCCATCCTCCAGAGCGGTCTGAGTGGGTACCGGCGTGAAGAACATTGGTGGGTGGTTTGTCCCGTCGACAGATATTGCGATCGAAGCTGAGACCGAGCCTGCGGTGACGTTGATGTATCCTGAATGGTACATGTCGCCCGCGAAGAACCTGACCGATTCTCCGACGTACGCGCTGAGGATGCCGATGTCGCCCATGATCGTCCACGAGAACACGGCGTCCGTGACTTCGTTCCCGTACTCGTCGAGCGCGGTCGCCTCAAGGGTCGTCGTCGTTCCCTCGGTGACCGACTCCAGCCCCTCGGGGGCGAGCTCGATAGACGCCACCGGCGCCGGATGGACCACGATGGGGTCGCTTAGACCCGCGATGTCATCCCCCGTGACGAGCACCCTGATGGTTTCGGCAGTGTTGTATCGCTGAGTCGTTATCTCCAGGTGACCTGCGTTTGTGATGTCGGCCGAGGTCATCCCTAGCTCGGCGGATGCCGGGCCGGTGCCCGCAGCGTTCACCGCCTCCATCGTGATCTCTCCGAACCAGTAGCTCATGGTCTCATTGTCGGAGTTCTTCGCCCATATGGTGACATCGAAGTACTCTCCGGCCACGACTTCGGCCGGGGCCTCGATGAGGAACGTCGATAGTCCCGTCCCGTAGATGACAGAGAACGACTCGATGGACGGCGTCGTGAACGTATCGTGTGAGGTTATGTTCGCCCTGATGCGGATGGATGGCTGGACCGAGTTCACGATCCCAATCGTTTCTGACGTGATGAACTCCCAGCACTCCCCCGCATCGATGGAGTAGTAGTAGTCGATCTGCCCGTTGGCGTCGTCGTGCTCGGCGTACAGCGTCAGCCAAATGCTGAAATCGGTGGGTGTGAAGTCGTGGCTCTCCAAGGTACCCGTCTCCGCGTATCTCTCCCAGCCGACCGAGAACTCGTGGAATATTGGCGTGTACCATTCCACCGGCGTGGATATGTACACCCGGTATCTGATGTACTTGGCGTCGACGCCCAGCGTCAAGCCGTTGCCAGGGAGCGCTGCGCTCCAGTCGGTCCACGAAGGGTCCGAGAGCGACGACGAGTTGCCAGTCCTGACCATCAGCTGAAAGGTCGGTGCCGTTGGCGGGGTCACCCTGAAGAAGTCGAACTCGGCGACGGGCTGCGCGGCCGAGTCGGAGGTTAGGAACAGGCCGACATTGACCTTCTCTCTCATCATAGACAATGGATCCTGTTGGTAGACGTGGGTCCAGTCAACCCCGTCCGAACTTACGGACAGCCACAGCCCCGTGGAGTTCCTGACGACCTTGAGCTGTGCGGTGGTCGTGTCCGGCCACGCGACGTTGGCCTTGTTTTCGCTTATGCCGTTCTCGCAGGCGACGACCCTGACCTTCCCGCTCGCGCCGGTGTCGCTCTTGGATATCGACAGCCAGCTCGTGTTGTCCTCGATGATGAGCATCCCGGCATCCATCGAGTTGACCGTGAAGAGCTCCCTGAGCGAGGTCGTCGCTGTGAAGTCGCCGGTTATCCCCTGGTAGATATTGTTCGCGCCCACGGACGTGCCGATGTTCTGCGTGTTCGACTCGCCCGTCACGCGGAGCCAGCCGGGCGTCGAGACGCCCACGTTGTAGCTCCCGCCAGCGAGCGTGGGGTCGTTCAACCATGTCCACTTATCCGAAAGCGTCGTCCCGGAGAATTCATCGTCCGGGAAAGACACGGTGCCATTGGACCATGATGCGGCCGTGAAAGTCGCGTTCGTGCCAGGGCCGATCAAGTCGGACTCGTAGACCCCCTCGCTTCCCTGGATGGCGTAGTCGATGACCAGCTTGGGCCTGTACTCCGAATTCCCGGAGTCATCCGCGGATGCAAATATCTTGATGGCGTCCCCGCCAGCCTCCTCAGGTACGAATATCATGCCGTTGTTGGGCACGTGACCCCTGACCCAGCATTCCATGAGGGTGGTTATGTCAAGGCTTCTCCAGCCGATCGTGTTGTCGAAGGTGCCGTTGTAGTAGATCTCGGACCCGTAATCCCCTCCAGGGGTGGCCCAGAAGTCCGCAATGTTGGGCTTGTTCCAGTTGACTTCGTCCACGGCGAACGGCACATCGAGGGCGTGGATGCGGAAGGCCACATCGTCGCCCTTCCCGCCGGACAACTCGTACAGCCTAAGGACGGCCGAGTTGACCACCGCCGTCGCCGGGATGCCGTCGAGATCGAATCGTATGAGGGTCCTCAGGACCTTACCAATCTCCGAGTCGAGCCTGATGTCGTCGTCCGTCCCGTGATTGACAGTTGCCTTGTCCTCCTCAATGAAGGCGTCGCACCCCTCGGTCTCGTCGGGATCGATGGTGAGGACTTCTGTGAAAGTCGTCGTCTCGTTGAGGATCATCGATCCAGGATGGGATGTGTAGTCCATGTTCATCCGTAATCCGGACACGAAATCCGTCCCGGTCGTCTCGACATCCGACTCTGTGAGCCAGTCGAGGGTCGCCTGTCCGCCGCCCATCGTGACATTGGTCAACAGATAATCATCGGGCTCGTTCAAGCCCCAGAGCACCGTGTTCGTGTAGTCGGGGTTGTCGATTACGATATGGTCTGAAGAAGCAGTTGGAACAAGGGCGATGAGTGGCACGAGCATCATCGTCGCGCACACTAGTAGCGACGAGAATCTGCGAGAGCGGGTCGGCCTCGTGGTCGATGTCCCGCGGTTCGAATATATCACAGACATGTCGATGAACCCTCGCTAGCCCTTGAGCTGTGCATTACTACTCCCTCCTGGAGTATTTATACCGCCGAGGGTGGGTTATCGTATTTGATAACCGTACTGGCCTGTACCGACGCTAGGCGCCTCGCCGAGTGATAACCGCCTCGGGCCCGTCCAGGCGTGGTCGCCGCCTGACTCGGTTTAAATATCACATGCGTCACACGGACCGGTCAGGTTCTGCGCAGGATGTTCAAGAAGGTTTCGCTGACGGCCGTCCACGCCTTCGACAGCGCGTCCCTCGCCTCGCGCCTGAAGACGGCCGTCATCAGCACGCCTAGGAGGACAAGCGCCGCCCCCGCATCCGACAGGAAGCGGGTGGTGCCCATATCGACCAGCTCTCGCATCCCGTAGTCCAACGAGAACCCGAGGCTGAACCCACCTTCGACCGCGAACGTTATCGCGGGCTCGAAGTAGAACTGTTCGGATATGATGGGCCAAAGGAACGCCACGCCTCCCATGTCGAGGACCACGTGCGAGGCGAGGTAGAACTGCACGATGAGCGCCGACAGGAGCCACTCGGGCCTTCTGAACCTCGCGTAGACCAGGATAGCCATCGGCATTACGAGGAGGGGTATGAAGCTATGTCCGAGCGCCCTGTGCAGGTCGAAGAGCGCGTCGAAATCCGGCAGGACCGCGAGCGGTGCGAAAATTATCGCCCTGCGATGGTCTATCCTGATGGCTAGCAGGAACATCAGCGGAAGGAGCAGGTGCTGGAACGGGTCCATCTCGCTCACGGCGAAGGTCATCCGGGTTAATCAAGGCATTGGCCAGATGCGATCCTGACGACGAAGGCAAAGAGTATTTATCGACCTGTGGGGTTCCTTCGGCCGAGGGAGCATTCCTATCATCAGGACGGAGTTGGACCGACATGCACGAGATGACGAAGCATAATCTGGAGGAGGCGTTCGCAGGTGAGAGCATGGCGTACATGAAGTACTCCATCTGGGCCGATAGGGCAGAGAAGGAGGGCAAGCCACGGGTGGCCCGCCTGTTCAGGGCGGTCGCGTCGGCAGAGAAGGTCCATGCGACGAACCACTTGCGCGTGTTGGGTAACATAGGCGAGACGCTGGCCAATGTCGAACACGCGGTCGAGGGGGAGAATCACGAGGTGGACGAGATGTACCCTGCCTTCAAGGCGGTGGCCGAGCACCAAGGCGAGAAGGCCGCCCTCAGGAGCATGCACCTGGCGCTCGAGGTCGAGAAGATACACGCCAAGTTCTACGCCAGGGCCAAAGAGGCGGTCGAAACCGGCGGGGATGTCGAGCTCGGAGAGCTCCACGTATGTCCCGTGTGCGGATACACTGGCGAAGGTACCATGCCCGATACGTGCCCGATATGCGGCGCGAAGAAGGAGATCTTCGCGAAGTTCTAGGAGCCTTTCTCAAAGCCGAGGAAGAACGGGAAACATGAGCGCTAGCGCGCGTGAGAACACCCCTTATCCTTCGATTCCCCTCGCGAAGGCCGGTCCGGTGGAGAAAAGCCCCGTTCGAAGAATATCACGTCGCACACGGCCCGTATTCCTGCGCCGATCGGCCGTCGACGGAATCGGCACATTTGCATTTACAGTTGGCAAAATGAACTCTCTTACGACCCGAGAAATGCCGATATATCTCCTCAATTTAGGGTCAGCCAGATGAGCATAGTTCCAGTTGTAAGCCATCCTTTAAAAACATAACGACGCGATGTTATACCTAGATTAGTGGAGGCGCATCGGGTGGATGACGACAAATCCGCCGTTCATGGTGATGGGAATCGGTCAGCGGCCGCTCTTGAAAGATCTCGCCCGACCGCCCCTCGCAGACGTCGCTGGATCGCGCTCGTCATAGCAGCCATCTCTATCATCGCCGTCCTATCATCAGCGATCCTCCTCGCCCCGTCGTACGACACCGTCACGATCGCGGTCATACTGCCATTCGAGGACGAAGCATTCTCTCACTCGACAGAGATCGAATCAGCCATGACGATGGCGATCGACGAGCTGAACAAATGGGGCGGGATCGGAAACGTGCGTATAGAGCTGACAGTCGAGGAAACGCCTGTCACTCCGGAGGCCGTGTCGACCCTGTTCGAAAGGCTGGAGAATGAACACAGCCCCGTCGCCTACGTCACGGTCAGCTGCGGGCTGCTATCCGCGTTGTCACCTCTCGCGGAGGCCGCGTCGGTGCCGTTGATCGGGATGGCCTCCGCCACTGGTTTGACAGAGGGATACGAGTGGGTGTACCGCTACTACACGACAGTTGAATCCGAGGTGGCATCGACGATAGATATACTCCAGTCACTCGAAGTGAGTTCGTTGGGCATCCTCTACACGGGCTCCCCGCACGGGTGCGGGATCAACGACTTCATGGTCGAGGAATTCTACGCGGTCGGAGGCACGACGGACTCCCAGATGTGCGGCCTGGAGGAGACCGACTTCACCGCTGAGGTGGCCAACCTGTCCCACACGGAGGCCATCTATGTCGTGAGCTCGTGCGAATTCATCGTGGACATGATATCGACCGTCCACGCCAGCGGCTACACCGGGCACCTGCTGACGGCCAGCTGCGGATCTTCTCCGAACATGTACGATCTGTTGGATGCCGAAGTAGTGTATGTCTCCGCTCCGCCCCTCTACAAACTGGAGAACCAGCTCGCGTCGGCCTTCATCGAACGATACGAGAGCATCTACGCCAGTCCACTGACTCACCACGGGGCAGTCGCGTATGACCTCGTGTACCTCGTCCACGGGCTCCTCGAAGGTCACGAGGTGTCGCGAGAAGCCCTCGGATACCATCTGAGCCAGGGATTCGTGTTCTCCGGCGTCATGGGGAGCCTGAGGATCGACCCCGGAGTCAACGACTTCGAATTCCCGGTGTATCCTGCAATGGTTTCGGAGGGGATGCTGTCGTATCTTTGACTCATAGCCTCGGATTGGTTGGTCGTTCGAAGCTCGGCTTGAAGCTAGCGGGCTCCTTCCTGGTCCTTGTGATTATCCTGGCGATGCTGGCCATGTTCTCTATCATAGAGAGTCAGAGGGCTATGATTGATTCCGTAGGGACTGACAGCATGCACACCGCGGAGTTCACCGCGCACGCGCTGGACGTGGCGATATATCAGAAGTACCACGAGCTCTGGAGCACAGGGTACGATGAGCAAGTGCAGTACTTCATCTCCACATCCAATTCAGAATACGACGCCATGAGCGATCCTCAGGAGTATATGGACCTCATCGACTCGGACTGGACGGACACGCCCTTCGACGAGCGGACGCCGTTCATGGAGGGTATCGTTGCGAACAACGTGTCCGTGCACCTGACGGAGACGCTGACCGAGCACTACTTGGAGGAGCACGGGCTGAGCATATACTCCAGGGTCGCATTGGTCAACAAGTACGGTGCCATCATCAGCATGACCGAGCGGACCGCCGACTTCCGTCAGGACGACAAAGTCTGGTGGTCGCAGGTCGTCGAAAGCGGCCACTATTTCGGCGACGCCGAGGTGGATCCCGTGACCGGAACGCTCGGGATTCGTGTGTGTGCGAAGCTGATCGACCCAGTCGGCGCCTTCTCTGGGGTCATAATGGCCTTCCTCGACCTCATCGCCATGGCCGAGAACTCGGTCTACTTCGTGGAGACATACGAGACGACGGAGACGCATATCGTCTCATCCGACGGGCGGCTGCTGTTCTCTAACGGTGTATTCCAGATATTGGAGGATGTGTCCCACGAGGACTACTACGTCGGCGTAACCGAGTCATCGGGATACTTCATCGGATATGAAAACGACCGTGAGAGGCTGTTCGCGTACTCTCACTCACTCGGCTACCTCAGATACGACGGTGGCGATTGGATCATAGTCGTCAATCACGAGACCTCGGAGGTGTTCGCGGACGTGAGGGCGCTCACGTGGAAGATAGTTGCCGTGTCAGTAACCTCCATCGGTGCTGCGGTAGTTGCGTCCGGATACTTCGCCGTGTCACTGTCCAGGCGTATCAGGGTGATCGCTGCGGCGGCAGGCCGGTTCTCGGTCGGCGACTTCGGCAGCAGCATCGAGTCCCGTAGTTCGGACGAGATAGGCGAACTCGCTAGATCGCTCAACAACATGGCTGGGGAGCTGCAGCTGCTGTACGGCGGCCTGGAATCGAAGGTGCAGGAGAGGACGAAGGAGCTGGAGCAGGCGACAAAGAAGCTCCATCTGCTCGGGTCTATCACCCGCCACGACGCACTCAACCAGGTGACCGTCATACTGGGGTGGTTGGAGGTCATCGGGGAGACCGTCGACGACAAGGGGACCCAGGAGAGGCTGAAGAAGATCAAAGAGGCGTCCTTGAACCTGCTGAAGTATATGCATTTCACGGGGATATACGAGCGCGTGGGGACCAAGCGGCCCGAGTGGATCGAGCTGGGGAACGCCGTCTCGCAGAGCCTCTTCGGGCTGGGCCCGCGTGAGTTCGAACTGCGCAATGTGCTCTCAGGGGTGCACGTGTACGGCGACCTCATGCTCCCGAAGGTGTTCAGGAACCTGGCGGATAATTCGATAGCGCACGGAGGGGAGATAACGAGCGTGTCGTTCACATGGAGGGAGGTGCCGGACGGCCTACTGATTGTGTACGAGGACGACGGCGTGGGCATACCGGGAGACATGAAGGAGAAGATATTCGGGCGGATCCCCAAGACAGGGCGCAAGTCCCTCGGCCTCTACCTCTCCAGGGAGATACTCTCGATCACAGGCATCAGTATCGCTGAGACGGGAGAGCAAGGCAAGGGCGCTAGGTTCGAGATGCACGTTCCGGAGGACCACTACAGGATAGGCGAAGCTGCACCTCCTGCAAAAGAAGAAAGTGAAACGGTTTGAATGGTTTTATCATAAGCGGGGACGTCACTTCGCAGGTATGTTCTTCTCCGCTTCCTGGACGATCGCGGCGAGCTCCTTCCTGATGTCGTCCGCGAGAGGCTCGACATGGTGGGTCTTGAGTATCTCCTTCGCCTTCTCCCTCGCGTGGTCGGCTGCGCTCTTGCTCCCGGCGTCCTTCCAGGTCTTGTACGGCTGTCCGTCGGTCACCATCGGCTGCCACATCTCCTTCGCGTGGTCTACCGTGTGCTTCTTGCCCATGAAGTGCCCTTCGTGGCCGACCGCCTCGATGGTGTCCAGCGCGAGCGTGTCGTCGTCCACCTTCACGCCCTTCAGCATGTCCGCCATCATGGTGAACATCTCGTGGTCGATTATGAGCTGCTCGTACGACAGCACCATCCAGTTCTCCAGCAGGCCCGGCCCGGAGGTCATGTCCGCGCCAGACAGGTACGCGATGAACGCGGAGAACGCCTTCTCGTACCCTGCCTGCACGTCCGGGACCTTCGAGCACGAGCCCCAGCCGCCGATGAATATCGGTATGTTGTAGTACCGGGACATCTGCACGTGCGCCGCCCTGACCATGTTGGCCGCGGGGAACAATCCCTCCATCAGCCCGGTCTGGACGTCCATCGCCATCGGCTCGGAGCTGTAGCACAGCGGCGAGCCGGGCGCGGCCAGCTGCAGGACGGTCGCGAGCGCGATTACCTGCGCGTTGCCCAGGAGCGTCGCCCCGGCGACGGTCATCGGTGCTGTCGCGCCGACCAACGGCATCGCCATCAGCAGCGGCGGGCAGCCCGCCTTGCTAAACTCTATCGCGGCGTCGGTCGTCATGCCCAGCACGAGCGGGGAGGTCGTGCAGGTGAGGCTCGATATGATCGGCCTCCTCTTCAGTTCCTTCTCGCCGCCCACGATGGCAGCGGCCATCTTCAGCTGGTAGATCGCCTCCTCCTTCTTGTAGGTCGAGCCCGTGGTGTAGTGTTTCGAGCAGTTGTCCATGGCTACCTGGAACTCGTGCACCGTGTGCGCATGTTCAGGCACGTCCAGCGGAGTCACCAGAGGGTTGTACATGTGCATCATCGGCAGGTAGTCCACGACCTTCGCCGACTCGCCGACATCCTTCTTCGTCGACGGGCGTCTCTCGCCCGTCTCGAGGTCTATCGTGGATAGGCCGACTCCGTCCGTGCACGTGTAGCAGTGCCTGCCGTCGAGGACGAAGTCCTTCTTCCTGTCCCTCGAGGCCATCTTGACAGGGCGCTGGCACTTCCTCATCATCTCCTCGACGAGGTAGCTGGGTATCTTGCATACCTTCGTGTTCTCGTCGACATCCGCCCCGGCGTCTTTCAGCAGCTGCCTGCCCTGGTCGCTCGTGACCTTGATGCCCATGTTCTCCAGCAGATACAGGGAGTTGACGTGTATCGCCTCCGCGCCCGTCTGGTCCATGACCTCCAGCCTCTTCATGCCGAAGAGGCCTCTCTTGATGTCCTTGGCTGCCATGGATGCTCACTCTCCCTTGCCTGCGAGCTGCTTCGCGACGCCTACAGCCGTGCCCGCATCGGACGAGTATGTGGCGCCTATCTCAGCGGCCCACTCCTCGCTGACAGCAGCTCCTCCGACCATCATCGGGGCGTTCACGCCCGCCGCACGCAGCGCAGCGACGAGGTCCTTCTGCATGCCGACGGTGGTCGTCATGAGGGACGACGCGCCGACTATGCCAGCGCCGACCTCCTTCGCCTTCTCGACGAAGAGCTCGTTCGCGGCGTCCTTGCCGAGGTCGTGCACCTCGAAGCCTCCCGCCTCGAGCATGATCTTCACGAGGTTCTTGCCGATGTCGTGTATGTCCCCCGCGACGGTGCCAAGGACCACCTGGGCGACCACGTTGCGCTTGCTCGCCGACTTCTTCAGCTCGGGCTCGAGCACCTTGATCGCCCCGGCCATGATCTCGGCGGCGTAGATCAGCTCGACGACGAACATCTCCTTCCTGCCGAACTTCTCGCCCACCTCGCGTATGCCCTTCGCGAGGCCGTTCTCTATCGCCTCCACGGGATCGACCCCGGCGGCGAGCGCCTTCTTGGCCGCCTCGACGGCCTCCTCCTCCTGAAGGTTCTTGACGCAGTTCTCCAGCTCACTCAATATCGCCTTCTTGTCAGCTTCTTCGACCATGTTTGTATCACCCTTTATGGTTCAATTACTCGTAAGGGACGAAGAAAATCGCCCTTATGTTGTGAAATATGTTTCAAGGTGGAAAATCAATGTCGTCTGCGACGCTAGCTGCCTACTTGCAGCCCTGCCCCCGAGTGCATGAGCAGGCGGACGAACACGGGATCGATCCGGCAGGTCTGCTGCCGGACGGACTTGCTGCGACTTGCTCCGCACCTCGTGGAACTGCTCATCGTGCTGTCCTCGATTCTCCCTAAGCATCAAAGCATGGGGCTACGCGCATGCGCGCTCAAATTTCCGTAAGGAGGCGCCCGATACTTAATGTTTGACGGTCTCCGACGCTGATATTGATAAAACGTTCGGAAAACGATTTTAATGATGCCGCGCATCTCCCACCCAGCCCCGATGAGGAATCAATGGTGGGGGTTGGAGGTGTTCTCCATTGGCAATAGCACGACTTAAGTTTCTGAGCAAGGACGAAGAGGAGATCGTACACGAGCAGAGCCTGAAGAGCTTGGCTACGCTGGGAATAATGGTCAAGAACGACAGGGTTCTGAAGATGCTCGGGGACGCCGGAGCCACCATCGACGAGAGCAGGAGCATAGCCAAGATACCGGAGGACATGGTCAACGATGCGGTCAAGAACGCACCGAAGAGCATCGTCCTTGGGGCGCGGAACCCCAAGCACGACAAGAAGCTTCCGGTCGAGACGTACCCGCTCCTCACTACCACAGGACTAGCCGTGTACACGACCGACCTGGAGACTGGCGAGAAGCGTCCCTCCACGGACGCGGACCTGGCCAATTTCTCGAAGCTCGCGGATGCGTTGGACGGGGTCGACGTCAATTGGACGACCGTCACCGCGACGGATGTGAACCAGGAGACCCTCGCGATAAGATCGCTATGGACGGCGTTGAAGACCGGCGGAAAGCACGTGCAGGTGGTCCCCGCGGCGAGGGACGGCAAGGATGCGTGGAAGCAGGCGGAGCTCGCAGCGCTCGTCGCCGGTGGGGAGGACGAGCTCAGGAAGCGTCCGCTGTTCTCCGTCATAGCCTGTCCGATCGCTCCACTGACCTTCGACACGGGCCCTGTGGACGCCCAGGTCGAGTTCGCGAAGGCGGGTATTCCAGTGGTTGCCATGTCCATGTCGCTCTCGGGGCTCTCTGCCCCGGTCACGATGGCCGGCACGCTCGTGAACATCAACACGGAGAACCTGGCGAGCCTTCTGATATCGCAGACGGCCGCAGCTGGCGCTCCGTTCATCTACAGCTCTGAATCCGCCCCGATGGATGTGAAGACGGGGTTGATGGATTACTCCTCGCTCATGTTCCCGCTGATATGCGCAGGCGCGTCTCAGATGGCCAAGAGGTATCGCCTGCCCACGATGGTCGCCAGCTGGGGCGTCGAGACGATGAGCCCTGGTCTATTGCTGCCTTTCAGCGATGTCTTCCTCTGCGCAGTGAGTCCCTTGTCCGGCTCCGACATGATCTCCGGCGCGGGCTGTATCGACTCCGCGAAGGGCGCGTCGTTGGAGCAGTTGGTAATCGATTCTTACATGTGGGAGGACGTCCGAGGCATGATGAAGATGTACGAGGTGACCGAGGAGACCGCCGCGCTCAAGGTCGTCGAGGAGGTCGGCCACGGCAACTCGTTCCTCAACCATGTGCACACCGCGCGCAACTACAAGAAGGAGCTGATCCTCCGAGACCCGGAGAAGAAGAAGTGGCAGGCTACGATGTCCGATAAGATGGTACCGGAGGTCAGGGAGCTCGTCCAGCGTATACTGAAGGATCACCAGGTGCCGTCGATCGACGCTGACACGCTACGCAAGGGAGACGAGCTCATAGCGAACTACGAGAAGGAGCTTGGAGTGTAAGCCCGCCCCGTCCCCCAAACGCTATTATCGCAAGTCAGCAATCGGCTTATGGACACAGGACGAGAAAGAGTTCCATGAGCACGACTGACGATCGAAGACGAGCGCCGTGCGAAGGATCGCACATAGCGCGGTTCCACAGGATGCTTTCGCAGCAGCAGGCACGTCGCGTCCCGGTCGTTCGTGTGGGCCGCAGACGGTGGCCTTTGTTGAGCCGAGAAGATTTTCCGTTCGCCTCCCTCTCGATGCTCGTGATACTCGCTAGCCTGTTCGTTCTGTCGATGCATCTCGGTGGGTGGACATGGTCGAGCTGGACGTACGCGTTCTCGCTCGGCATCGCGGTGCCATTGGTCGCGATCGAGGTCAAGCGCAGGGCGGTGATAACGGGCGCGGCGATACTCCTGTTCTCGGGCACCGCTGTCATAGCAGCGGGCCTGCCCCAGTACTTCGGCTACTCCACTTCCGTCCTCTCATGGTATGACCTCACCGCGCACTACCTCGGAGCGCTCGCTCTTACAGTGCTTCTCTGGTCCGTTCTGTGTTGGATCAGGGCGGCCGACGGTCGCGCAGACGATTTCAGGGCATGGTTGATATTCGCAGTTGCCGCGATGCTCGTGGCGTCCGTCGTCTTCGAGCTGTTGGAGTTCACCACCGATGCGATGATGGGATGGGCCAACTTCCACGCGGGGATAGACACCATCGGCGACATCATATTCGACGTGGCGGGCGTCGCAACCGCAGCGATGATCATAGCCCGGCATGGGGTGACCGTCATCAAACGGCCGTTCTGGTATGCTGATGCCCTTTCGACATGAATAGGCGTTGCTGTAAGAATGCGGATCAGTACCCGCCTTCGATTCTATCTATGGTCTTCATTACCCTGAGCGTATCAGGCTTCTCGGGCATGTTCTCCGCGTTGGCGTCCTTGGTGCATGCATACTCGACCGCTCGCTCGAGCGCCCCTCGGTCGTGGTCGCATACCGCACTGAGCTTCGTGGGGAGGCCGACACTGTCGCACCAGTCGATGATCGCGCGTACCTCCTCGTCGGGCCTGCCCTCGTACGCCGCCTGGACGATGGTTCCGTATGCGACGATCTCGCCGTGCTCCGCCTTCACCGCGCCCGTCTGCGTCAGTCCGTTGTGGAGAGCATGCGCCAACGCGCAACCGGTGTTCTCGAATGCTATCGCAGACGACAGCTTCACGGCTTCGATGACCTCGTCCACGGCGTCCGAATGAGCGCCTTGTTTCAGAGCCTCCACGGCTTCGAGCCCGTTCTTCATGAGCGACTCGAAGGTCGCGTTCGCGAGGGCGAGCGCCGTATTGGTCGCCACCGGCCCTCCCTTCCTTCTCATGGCCTCCGCGTGTGATCCCGCCTCGAACTTCGCTGTCAGAGCGTCCCCCATGCCCCAGATGAGATACTTCACAGGCGCAGCGGCGATCACGTCCGTGTCGACTATGACTATCGCTGGGTTGTCCGGTAGGATCACCTCCTCCAGGAACTTGTGGTCCTCCGTGTACACGACGGACTCCGCGCTCCCGTCCGCGTTCGTCGCGCATTGCGTGCCGATGGACACCGCGGGGACCGCGAGCTTCCACGCGACGGCCTTTGCGGTGTCGACCGCTCTCCCCCCGCCGACGCCTATGACGAAATCAGGCTCGGCTCCTTTGCCCTTCTCGACGAGCCTCTCGATCGTGGCGTATGTGCAGTCCTTGACCTCGTTGTCGATGGCCACGACTTCGATGCCGCTTGCGTCGAGGGACGTCCGTATCCGCTCCTCAGTGACGGAGAGAGCCGTGTGGCCGCCGATCACATACGCTCTCTTGCCCAACCTGCGGGCGTTCTCCCCGAGGAGCGCGATGGCGCCCCTCCCTTGGATGTACAGGGACGCCGCTATCAACTTCCTCTGATCCCTCATGGTGAATCTAGATATGCAATCCGTCCGAGATACTAAAAGGAAACCTTGAAAAGAGTCAAGGCGGATACTCTCACGTAGCCGTCATCACAGAGGGACTGAGTCGATGGACACGCCTCCACGCAGCAGCTGTTCTCAGAAGGACGTCAAAGAGAAGACCCGAGCCAAGTACGAGACTCAGTGGGGGCGATATGACGAGCGCATCGCTGCCGAGCGCCGGCTGAACATCTCCCCCGTAGCAGACCCTTTGCTCAGGATGATCATGCCGTTCGCCGGCAAGACGATGGTCGACCTGGGCGCGGGGACGGGAGGATTAGCCTTCCGCGCCATGGAGCTCAGCCCTCCGAAGAGGATGATAGGCGTGGATTTCTCGTCTCGTGCTCTCCTTGTCTCGAAAGCAACCGCGAGCGCTCAACCGTTTGCCGACATGGACTTCGAGGGTGTGCTCGGTGACCTGGAGCGTCTACCGCTCGCCGACCGATGCGCTGATATCATACTGAGCCAGGCGAGCTTCAACCTCCTGCCGGACAAGAGTGCCGGGATGAAGGAGATGGCGCGCATAGCCAAGCCCGGAGCGAAGATGGTGCTTTCCGACGCCTTCAGGGCGAGGAGGAAATGCGAGGGTGAGCCGTGGGCGGCGTGCGTGGCGGGGGCCGTCACCGTCGTCGAGTTCTCTACGCTCGCACTCTCCGCGGGGATCATCATCACGCAGCAGATAGACTTGACACGGCAGGTCACGCAGCTCGTGAAATCGAAGAAGTGGGACTGGCCAGAGTTCATCGAACACAGGCTGGACTACAGGGGCTTCGTGATGGTCAAGGCGTGATGCGTGCTGCACAGCGCGCTACTTCGCCGCGTCGCCGTTCGCACAATAACGGTCGAGTTCGTAGCTCTCCCTCGGCTTCTCTTCCGCATCGAGGGCGCGTTGGATGAACTGCCCGCAGTTGCTGCCTATCTTGTTCTCCTCGAGCTCCCCTATGCTCAGGATCACTTCGTAGCCGCTGTCCCTGAACATGTCCACGATGGTCTTCGACGTGTGGTCCGTGTACGGGTCTATGACCGACTGCAGGCTCTCCTCGTTCGAGCGGACCGTCGGGTTCAGAGGCGTCAGCTTGATCAGGAACATGGACGGGTCGAAGTGTTTCTTGACCACTCCGACGTCTATGGGGTACCCGACGGTGGGTGCGAAGTTCAGCGTGACCTTCTTGTCGCCGTTCGACGTGTCCACGAACCTCTCCGAGAACGCCGCGATCTCCTCGAACGACAGCTTCTTCGTGGGTATCAGCTCGTCCCTCTTCTCCTCGTCCGTCGTGTGTATCGAGAACTGCAGCTGGAACCTGCCGTTCGGATAGTGCGTGTTCTTCACATCGACGAGCCTGTCCAGGAACCCACGGGCGACCGTGTTCCCAGGGCCTACGGTCGAGATGGACACGTAGAGCCCTGGCGCGTCGAACGCTCCCGGAAGCCGCTCCATCGCGTCGAGGACCGCCGGGTTCAGGGCGGGCTCCCCCATCCTAGCGAACTGTATCTTGAACTTCGATGACGGCACGACGCCGTCGGGGTATCTCCGCCGGACCATGTAGTCGATCTGCTGTAGTATCTCGTCCGCCGTCATCCTTCCCGAGTAGTTGCCGCCCGCATCGCACATCCTGCACTTCACGGGGCATCCGTACATGGAGGAGACAATCATGACCCACTTCTTCTCCCTGGGGTTCGGCGGCTGAAGCGACTCCACGAACTCGATCAAGTGCCTTCCGTTGCCGTCGCTATCGTGCTCCCTCATGTCCGCGACGTACACCTTCGCGAGGTCGTCCCTGCCGTATTCGGCTATGACCTTCAACTCTCAACACCTCCTCTCTTCTTCAGCAACTTCTCGACATGCATGGCCGCAAGGATGCCGTCTCCTGCAGCGATCGCGGCCTGTCTGTGTATGCCTCGCACGACGTCTCCCGCGGCGAACAACCCCTCGATACTCGTCATCGGCGGACGCTCTCCCGGATTGTCGATGCGCTCCCTCAGCTCAGGTGGGAGCATGTCGACGCGTGGCTCTCTGCCGTGCGCGACTATCACCATGTCCGCCTCGAAGACCTTCTTATCATCGCCACAGACGCATTCGACCCTGACCCCATCCGTCGACTCCATCATCCTCTCGGAGACGCACCCCTCGGATATCTCGATGCCTCGTGCGTTCGCCCTCTCCAGCAGCAGCGGGAGGCAGCTGGCGGTCGACCGTGATATGATCGTCACCGAGTTCCCGCGCGTGCTCATGTTGATGGCGTAGTCGAAAGCGGCGTCTCCTCCTCCGAGGACGAGCACCCGTTTGCCACGGATGTCGTCGGTCCCGATTGACGAAAGGCCGTAGAACAGCCTTCGCCCTTCGAGCTCTCTCGCGCCTTCTATCTCGACCCTCTTGGGTGCGGTCCCTGTCGCGATTATGACCGCATCGGACTCGTAGGTGTCCGTCTCCGTCTCGGTTACGAACGAGCGGTCCTTGGGGGATACTTTCGTTACAGACCTCTTCTCCAGCCGCACTCCGAGTTTCTCCATCTGGTGGACCATGAGTGACGCGAGCTCCCCACCCGAGATGCCTCCCGGGAAGCCCGGGTAGTTCTCGACCAGGTTCGCCTCCCGTAGCAGTCCTCCAGGCTCTCGCTCCTCGAGCAGCAGCGGCTCGACCCCGGCACGCTTGAGGAACATCCCAGCCGCGATGCCAGCGGGCCCCGCGCCCACGATGACGACGCTCACCCTCTCATGCATCCGAGCACCTCCTCCGTCGTCACGGGGGTGACGAACCCGTCCGTCAGGCATCTGAGGCTGGACTCGTGCAGGTCGTCGTCCGAGGATGCGGTGCCGTCTATCACGAAGAACACTTCGAAATCGCGCATGAAGGCGTCCCTCGCCGTGGATTCGCAGCACAGATGGGTCATGACGCCGGTTATCAGCAGCCGCTCGATACCCTTCGAGCGTAGCAGATGCTCGAGGTCCGTCCCGATGAATGCGCTGTACCTCGTCTTCCTGACCACCTGCTCGTCAGGGAGCGGCAGCAGATCGTCCACGATCTCCGATTGAGGGTCGCTGGTCCTCAGGTTGTCGCTCCACCAAGTCCCCATGATGCCCGGTGGCTCGTCGTCCAGGAGAGCGTGACGGGTGAATATCACCGGGAGACCTCTGGACCTGTAGGATTCGACCAGCTTCCCGATGTTCTCGGCGACGAGCGGAGCGTCGGTGACGAACGCATGGGACGACTCGTCCGTGAAGAAGCGTTGCATGTCGATGACGAGCAGCGCGGACCGGTCGGGCGTGAAAGGATGCCGCTCGCCCCTGTAACCTCTCCTGTAAGGGTCGACGGACCTCAGCAAACGGTCCGTTTTCGCCCGGAATTCCTCTCCTGCCATTCCTGAAACCTCACATCGGTCGTTTCCTGGTTTCAGAGGCTGGAAACGGTAGAAACAATGCCTCGGGCTGGTGGGGAATACGAGGTACTATTATTCAGTTTTTGTCGAAACTAGCCATCGCCCGCCATCAGCGAGATGCGGTGTGCGGACTCTCGGAGAGCTCGAACAAGAACTCGTCCCAGAGCGTGTCCTCCCCGAACGCCAGCTCGCCGTATTCGTAGAGGTGGTTCATGGCGCATGTGAAGTATATGCTCAGCCCGGTCGTGTTCATGCACGCTCCGGTCTCGGTCGTCACGAAGTCGTAGTACACGACCGTATCCTCGAGTAGCTCCGTGATACGCTCGGATATCTCCTCCAGCTCCGGAAGCCTATCCGCCAGGTTCGAGGCGAAGATGCCCAGGTCCACGAACGGGTCGAGCTCGCCCAGGTACTGAATCTGGGGCGTGTGCACCTCGGAGCAACGCTGTATCACCGATTTCTGCCCGCCCGCCTCGGCGTAATCGAACAACGCCGATGCGAGGTCGGCAACCCCCTCCTCGACCAGGCGTGAGACGTTGGAGAGATCTATCAGCGATTCGGAAGCGTAGGGGTATCCGCCTATTCCGAGCCCAACGCACTGTTCGTAGTACTCCATGAAGACATCGATTATGGCCGTGCCGACGTTGTACGGCGTCGCCTCGTCGAGACCGTTTAGCCTGTTCAGCAACCACTCCCACTCGAACCCGGGCCTCGCGACGGTCGTGATCGCTCCCACCATGTAGTCCGCTAGGTCCCGGATCTCGTATGCGACCTCCACGGCGGCCATCAGGCACGCGTCGAAGGTTATGATGCTCATGGCTCCGTGCTCGAAGGTCTCGGCTGCAGAAGCCACGGCGTCGGATATCTCGTCCATCGTCAGGCAGTCGTAGCCGCCGTCCGGCAACGGAGAGCTGTCGTCCCAGCATATGCCATACCAGCTCGCACCATGGTCCCAGAGGACCAGCATGTAGTTCTCCGCTGGTGCGAAGCTGGCTGCGTTGACCACGAAGTACTCGAGCGACGCTCCGTCGCCCATGTTAAGCTCTCCTGGGCATCCACCTGCGATGTCGTGGCAGTCGCAATCGTGGATTCCAGCCTGGAGGTCGATGTCCACCTCTCCGTCCTCGACGAAGTACCAGTGGGTGCCTTCGTACGCCTCGAACGAGTCCGCGAGTATCACGACTTTGATCATGTCCGAGGAGCAGACCCTCTCCATCTCCGAGATGTCCTCGAACATGTTCAGCTCCAGGTCGTTGTCCGCGTCAAGGTACACCATGATGGTCCATTCTGCGATGCCATCCTGCGGTTCCTTATCTTCGCCGGAACCCACGACAGGCATGGCGAATGCAACGACGAGTGTGAGCGCGACAACTGCGCGCGTAGCATGTTGATATCTCAAGCTCTCCTCCCCCGTGAGCAGGCGCTATCCCGCTACTCGTACAAATCGATTTCGAAGTATACTGACTCCCCGCTGACCACAACCGTACGTTGTGCTTCTGGGCACGGCCCTGTCTAGGACGCCACCCACGCCAATCGGGACAATGGTTATATCCGATTCTATCGGTTGGAGTCTCAGGTTCAAGGAGGGTTTGATGTGAACGAAGATGCGAAAACCTGCGAGGCGGACCCGTCCTGCGGTGTCAAGTCCGCGAAGGATCCCGCGAATGCAACAGACTTCGAGAAGAAGCACACACCAGTCATCAAGGCACCCGATATAGTGAAGAAGGGTGAGTTCTTCGCCGTCACGGTGGAGGTCGGAAAGGTCGTCCCGCATCCGAACGAGCCCGGCCATTTCATACAATGGATAGAGCTGTACTCCGGCCACACGTTCCTCGCCAGGGCCGACCTCACACCGGCGATGACCGACTCGGTGGCGACGTTCTCCGTCCGTCTTGATCATTTGCACCCGCTCAGAGCTGTCGCGAGGTGCAACCTGCACGGCGCTTGGGTGGGTACGATTGACTTGAAGGAGTAGCCGGGAGAATCTTTTAGGTCCTTCTAAACCCATTCCGCTTTTCATGACCGGTGGTTCTCGGAGGGCGTTCGCCGTATGATAGACCGGAAGCTCCCCGAGGAGGTCGAGCGGGACGCTCATGCATGCCTCCAGTGCGGCTACTGCAACTTCGTATGCCCTATACAGCTGAACCCGGGGTTGGGCTGGGAGTCGTACCGCGTCCGAGGGAAGATGTACCATGTGAGGAAATACGCTCACCCCGGTCTGCTCGGGCGGCTGACGGGCGACCGTGCGAGGATGTCGGAGGAGTTCGTCGAGAGGGTGTACAACTGCACGGCCTGTGGCTACTGCCAGGTGGCGTGTCATGTGGAGATCAAGTTCAACGACCGTTGGGAGCAGCTCAAGGAATGGTTCGTCAAGAACGGCATCGGCCCTCTCGACAGGCACAAGGTGCTTCGTACGAGGGTGATCGCCAAGCACAACCCGTACGATGAGCCTCACGAGCGGAGGGGCGACTGGATACCTGAGAGCGCGAAACGGTCGAAGAACCCCGAGGTGTTGTTCTTCACCGGTTGCACCGCGAGCTACAGGCAGCAGAAGATAGCCGAGGACACGACCCGCGTGCTGGACGCAGCGGGTGTGGAGTACGATATCCTGGGCACGGACGAGTGGTGCTGCGGTTCTCCCCTTATACGGACCGGTCAGACGGATGTCGTGACGGACGAGAAGGACGGGCTTGTCAAACACAACCTAGCGGAGGTCGAGAAGCGCGGCGCGAAGACCGTGGTGACCGCCTGTGCGGGATGTTTCATGACGCTCAGTCATAACTACCCGATCTATGCGGGCAAGCTCGACTTCGAGCTGCTCCACATGACCCAGTTCATCGACAGGCTCGTCTCGGAGAAGAAGCTCGTGCTCAAGAAACCCCTCGGTGCGAAGATAGCGTATCACGACCCGTGCCACATCGGACGACACTTCGGCATATTCGAGGAGCCGAGGCGCATACTGAGGGCGTTCCCGGACTCGGCCTACATCGAGCTACCCAGGAACAGGCTGGACTCGCAGTGTTGCGGCGCCGGGGGTGGATTCAAGATTCAGTTCAACGATCGGGCGGAGCACATCGCGTCCATCCGAGTGGAGGAGGCGAAGAACGCCGGTGCGGAGATGCTCGTGTCCGCGTGTCCCTTCTGCGTGACGAACCTGGACCACGGGGCGAAGCGTGCAGGGATAGACCTGCCTGTCGCGGAGCTGGTATCGCTCGTCGCGGACTCGGTTCGGTGACAGCTCCTCCTAGAAGGTATATTATCAGGCCACCGTCATTTTCGGGCGAGGCCTATGCGCCCCCTCCCGCTGTTCAAGTACACATCCAGGGCCAGGTCGACCAGCTGGATGATCGCCCTGTGCACTATGTTCATAGTGGCCAGCTTCTCGGTGGCGGCGGGGCTGCAGTCGTCCATGGACACGCTCATGGACAACTTCTCATCGGAGCACTACCTCGTCACCAGGCAATCCGGTTCCGGGCCCGACCTTTTCGACGAGGGCGAGATAACATCTCTGGTGGAGCACGCCGCGTTCGGCCTGTTCAGCAAGGCGTCAGCAGAGCCCGGCAATGTGAGCACGATCGCCTTCTGCGTGGCGGACGACCATCAGGTGCTGGACGAAACACTCTCGACGGAAGGCAGCGACGTCCTCGCAGGGACCGGCCTGCCGCTCAGCGGCGACGTGACGCTGGAGGCCGAGAACCAAGTGGTGGCGACGATCGCCGGGAAGTACTCGTCATCTGTCTTCCCATTCGATTGGCTGCTGTGCAGCGAGCAGCTGATGAGGTCCCTGCTCGCAACCAGCGACAGCACGTTCAACTTCGCCGTCATAGCCAGTCCGTCCTCGGAGGAGCTGTCTCTTCTGACGGACGCAGGCTTCGTCGTCCAGCCGATGATCGCGGTACTCGAGTTCCTCGAATCGGGAGCGCAGGAGCTGCGCGACGACGCCCTCTTGGTCCTCCTGCCGTCGTCGTTCGTTGTAGGCGTGCTCGTCTATAGTTTCCTCGGGTCGGAGGTCGCAGATAGGAGGCGCGAGATAGG
>JAEHCM010000016.1 GCA_020696365.1 Thermoplasmata archaeon
CCATCGAAAAGGTGCACTGGCCTTCGTAACCTGGGAAATCGGAAGGCCCTGCCGAAATCGCCGACGTTGCGCAATCGGAGGTCGAAGCGTATGTTATGGCCGTCATCGGGCAGAGAGAGTATCGCATGGGATCGACTGGCTCTATGAATCTCGGATAACGCCTTCGAGAACGAGGGATAAGGGATGTGCTCCAGAACTTCGTTGCACGTGATCACGTCGAATGCCTCGTCCACAAACGGCAGTCGCAGGACGCTTCCGACCACGTCTGGATTCAGCTCTGGATCGATATCGATCGTGACTTGGGAGACCTGCCTACGCCGAAGATATTCTGACACGAAACCGTTCCCAAGTCCGACCTCCAGAATACGCTCGGGATTCAGGCGGAGGGCCTCATCGATCTGATGCCAGTAGCTGCAGAACCGCGCCTTGGTGTCGTAATCCCGGCGAAGGTAGTCGTCTGCGTCAACCTGGGGTTCCATGCCTTCATACTCCGCTCCGCAACGGGCCGGCCGTAACGCCGACAGTGGCCGAACGCCTTGGCTCGTATAACAATCTTGGCCCAACGCCGACAGGGCGTCGCCGGAGCGAAAGGTTTTGGTATCGGTACGGGCATGAACGAGGAAGAGTCGACCAAGCGTTCGCCTCACCGGAGACGGAGCGTTCGTTCAACCTGATTGATGCTAGTTGAAGGATGTCGCAAGATGCAGGTAACATACGTTGGCCCGTTCAACCCCGATAACGGTCGAAACCGTTCGATCATACGAGGCCTTCGCGCCGCAGGCCTGGAAGTCGATATCGCGAACAGCAACAGCAGGTCGCGCTCGATACGGTACGCCCGCTGCGCCCAGCGTGGGCTGGCAAGCGGGTCTGATGTGCTGATTTACGGGGCGAGGGGGACCCGCTTCGGACAGCCGCTTTCCCTAGTTATGTCGCTGGTCAAGAGGAGGACCGTCGTTTTCGACGCCGTCCTGAGCCTCTACGAGACGTTCGTGATAGACCGCAAGCACCACGCAGTTCGGTCTCCAGCAGCGAAACTGATGCACATGCTCGACCGCAAGACCTTCGCGTCGTGCGACATCATCCTCTCGGACACGAACGAGCATGCCAAGTACTACTCGTCGGAGTTTGGAGTGCCGCTTTCGAAGTTCGAGACGATATACATCGGCACGGACGATTCCGTCTTCTATCCTAGACCCAGAAAGACGCACGAGAGTTTCGAGGTAGGGTTCTGGGGAGCATACGTTCCACTCCAGGGTGTGGAGACGATCGTCGAGGCGGCGAGCCGTCTTAAGGACAGAAACGACATCGCCTTCAGAATGAACGGCCGCGGTCAGATGTTCCCCAAGGCCAAGACGCTGGCGGATGAGAAGGGCCTGCGTAACATGCAGTTCGTGCAGGAATGGGTGTCGTACGAGGAGCTGCCCGCAGTCATCAACGAATTCGACGTCTGTCTCGGCATCTTCGGGTCTGGCTCGAAATCGATGAACGTGATCCCGAACAAGGTATACGAAGGACTTGCGATGGCAAAACCGGTCATCACCGCCGACACGCCCGCGGCACGTGAGCTCCTGATGGACCGCAAGAACTGCCTGCTCGTACCGCCGGATGACGCCGACGCTCTCGGAGACGCCATCCTTAAGCTCAAGGAGGATTCCGGGCTACGCGAGAGCATCGCCAGCGGGGGGTACGAGCTGTTCAAATCGTCCCTGGCTCCTGCAGCGACCGGGCGTAGGCTCGCCTCGGTCCTCACCGAGTGCGCAGAGCGAACTGACAGGAGGGAGTAGGTATGTCGCAGACCGGTTCAACGATGGAACCCGCCCGTGAAAGGATCCTGATCGCCGGCCCACCGTTGAGAGGCTACCTGAGAGCCATCGGCAGCGCGTTCGCCGGCCAGAACCTGGAGACGAGGATTCTCGAATGGAAGTACCCCCACAGAAACCTCGTTCAGGACGCCGCCTTCTATGCATTCAAAGCGTACAGGGACAGGCTGAGCAAGACTCAGACCGTCGCCGATTCCCTTGCGCTCGAGAGAGAGATCGAGAGATTCTCCCCCGACATCATGCTTGTCATGAAAGCCGCCATGATCACCCCGAAGGCGCGCGAACTTATGAGCAAGATGGGCACGAAGAAGGTCCTGTGGGCGTACGACAACGTGAAGACCTTTCCAATCATCTCCAGAACCGCGTCCGATTACGATTTCATATACACCTATGAGCCGGATGACGTGCTAGTATTGTCCAGAGAGACGTCGGCGAGATTCCTCCCGATGGCGTACGACCCCGATGCGTATTCTCCCGAGGAGAGGGCGGGCGGCGCGAGATGGGATCTGTCCTTCGTCGGATCCCTGAGGGATGTGCCTGTGAGGAAGAGGACGGTCCAGAGAGTGGCGGACCGTTTCCGCGATAGAAGGATCGGGGTGTGGACGGACACCCTACACTGGTATTCCCATCGGAGGCTGAATGACCTCAGGTTCAAGGGATCCAGGAAGAACATCGACCTCACGGCGCGCACCCTTGAGCACAAGGAAATCAACGACATATACAACGGCAGCGCGATCTGCCTGAACATCCACCATCCGCAATCGATCAACGCGCCCAATCCGAGGAGCTTCGAGATACTCGGAAGCGGTGGTCTGCTGTTGACCGACCGCAAACTGGACATCATAGAAGGGTTCGAGTCGGGAGAAGGGTATCGGTATTATTCGTCCACCGACGAGCTCCTGGAAATGGTGCAGGAGTACTTGGAGGACGATGAAAAGAGGGCGAAGCTCGCGGCTAAGGGGCACTCGATAGTCGAGAAGAGCCACAAGTTCAGCGACCGCGCTAGGACGATTCTGGCAGACGTTAACCGCTGAGCAGTAGCTGTTCGACCAGGTGAACTGGGTGGTCCCAAGGGATGGGGGCTGACCTGCGAAAACGACGACCTAGTCTTCCTGACCGAGGAGATTGTTCCCGGATTCCCCGATGTATTCGAGGAGTATGTTGACTTCCCTCTCTGTCACCCTGTCCTCCTGCATGGACCGGAGCAGCCATCTCCTCAGTGACTCCGCGGATGCCTTGACCTTAGGGTCGTCCTTCCCGAGCCGCTCCATCAGAGGAAGCCAGATAGTACTGTATATCATGATCTCCTTCGGCGTCATCTTCTCCTTCGTGAAAGGGTTCTTCTCGGCGGCTACCGTCATCTGCTCACGCCACATCCTAAGCCGCATGTCCCAGAAGAATGCCGCGATCCAGATGGTAATACCGATGGCGAGAAGGAGGAACGGCACGCCGACGTACGGAGTCGAGAAGAACGATCCCTCGCGCCAATCCATGAAGCCGTAAACAAGGAGCGCGTTCGTAATGGCCAGCATTACTAGGGTCAATATCTGTGCGATCTGCTGGACCCTCCACATCTGTAACATGAACCATTTCTTGATGCCGCTCAAATCGGACCTCTCCGTACAAACTGAACGCAGGTCGTATGCACTATATGAGAATTGCTGGCGTTTCTCGGGGGGCTAGATGGTTTTCTTCAATATGCCAGCAATCCTCTCACCGGCATCGCCCTTGCCGTAGGGACACGCCTTCACGACCCATCTCGGGTCCTTCAGGTATGCCCTGATCTCCCTCAGAACTCTCGCACGGTTCGTGCCGACCACCTTGCAGTAGCCGGCCTTCACCGCCTCCGGTCTCTCGGTGCTCTTGCGTATCACGAACACGCGCTTCCTGATCACCGGCGATGTGGCCTCCTCCTGGATGCCGCCCGAGTCCGTTAGAACGAACTCTGCGTTCTTCATCAGAGCGAGCATGTCGAAGTACCCGGCCGGCGGCAGGAGCTGTACGTTATCCGAGCCATCCACCATGTCCTTTAGGTTCGCCTCTTTGAGGCGTGCGTCCGTCCTGGGATGGAGCGGAAGAACGACCGGAACGGGCGATCGCAGGAGCACGTCGACCAGATTCTTGAGAGTGTCAGGGTCGTCGACGTTCTCGGCCCTGTGAAGGGTCGCCAACGCATACTCCTTCCATCGGACCGTCTTCACAGCCTTCGATCTCCTCAACGCCTTCGGCAGATACCGGACGGTCGCGTCGATAGCCGTGTTGCCGGTCCTGAATACCTTGCCCCAGACTTTCTCCCCTTTGAGAATGGCCACCGAATCCTGTGTCGGGGCGAACAGGTAATCTGATGCGTGATCGGTCAGCCTGCGGTTCAGCTCCTCGGGCATCCTCAGGTCGTAGCTCCGCAATCCCGCCTCGACGTGGCCCAGCCTTATACGCAGCTTCATCGCGGCAATCGCGCCTGCGAGGACCGTGTTCGTGTCGCCCTCGACGAGCACGCAGTCAGGCTCAGACCTCTGGAACTCGCGCTCGAACTTGATTATCGCGTCCCCCGTCTGCAGGCCGGGCGTGCCTGACCCTATATTCAGGAACACCTCCGGTTTCGGCAACCCGAGCTCTTCGAAGAACACCTGCGACATGTCGTAATCGTAGTGCTGGCCTGAGTGCACGAGCATGGGGTCGAGTCTGGCTTTCTTGAGCGCGAACCACAGAGGAGCCATCTTGATTATCTCGGGGCGGGTGCCCACGACCACCGATACGGCCATGACGAGGTAATCAGGATGCACTGACATAACACTATTGCGCGCTCGACCGGACAGAGGTGCAATAGACAACCTTTTTTACAGTGCATCCGTAATGACCTAACCGTTCGATGCGAGGAGACGCGGATCAAACATGGGCTATATGGTGACTGGCGGAGCGGGGTTCATAGGGAGCGCGGTGGTCGACAGACTCATCAAAGACGGAAGCAGCGTCACCGTCTACGACGACCTCAGCACTGGCAAGGAGGCTTTCATATCGCGGCACTTCGGAGACTTCAACTTCAAGTTCGTGAAGGCGGACGTGCTCGACTTCGAGATGCTGAAGAAGGAAATGGAAGGACACGAGTCAGTATGGCATCTCGCTGCGAACCCGGACATACGCAAGGGCACGGAGTCTACGCGCGTTGACCTCGAGCAGAACACCCTTGCGACCTACAACGTGCTCGAAGCCGCCAGACGGACGGACGTGAAGAGCGCCGTGTTCTCATCGACATCCACGATATACGGCAGAGCGAAGGTCCTGCCTACCCCGGAGGACTACGGGCCCTGTCTCCCCATATCGCTCTACGGCGCATCGAAGCTCGCCTGCGAAGGGCTCATATCGGCCTACGCGGAGCTGTACGGCATCAAGGGCTACATCTACAGGTTCGCCAACATCATCGGCAGCAGGAGCACTCACGGAATACTCTACGACCTCGTCGAGAAGCTGAACAGGAATCCTGGAGAGTTGGAGGTCCTGGGCGACGGGAAGCAGAAGAAGTCCTATCTGCTCGTGGAGGAGTGCGTGGACGGCATGCTGTACGGGTTCGAGAACGCCAAGGACGGTCTGAACTACTACAACCTCGGAGCGGAGGACCAGATCACGGTGAAGAGGATAGTCGAGGTCCTCCTTGAGGAGACTGGCCTTAAGGGCGTCGAGACGAAGTACACCGGCGGCGAGAGCGGGTGGGCGGGGGACGTGCCCAGGTTCCTCCTGTCCACCAAGAAGATGGCAGACCTCGGATGGAAGCCGAAGCATACAAGCGAGGAGGCCATCAGGACCGCCGCGATGATAGCAGTCAAGGAATATCTCACGGCGATAAAGGCCTAGCACGTGTCGATTATCATTCGAACGGCCTCCAAGATTCTTTGTACAAGCTACTCTTACGTCAACTTGAAAAGCCGCCTTTGGCCATCGCATCTGAAACATTTTCAGCAAGATAGGGGAGATGTGTCATGATACAGGGAGAGAAGTGCAAGTACAGGCTGAAGGTGCTCAGCGACGAGCAGGTCGATTCCATACACGAGGCGTCGCTAAGGATACTCGAGAAGACCGGGGTGAGGTACGACAGCCCGGACGCATATGAGCGCGTACTCAAGAACGGCGCTGTCAAACACCCGACGAGGAAGAACGTCCTGACGTTCCCGAGAAGCATGGTCGAGGACGCAATCAAGAGGATCCCGCATTACGGCGGCTACGCCGCCCGGGACCCGAAGAATGACCTCGTATTCGACGGGGAGCACCAGTACGCCCACTGCCTCGGTGGCAACCCGCTCATGTTCGACCTGGAGACGGGCGAGAGCAGGAGGTCCACGCTGAAGGACGTCGAGGACTCGACCAAGATCATGGACGCGCTCCCCACATGCCACTCGATCAGCAACTTCGTGGTCGCGACCGATGTGCCTCCTCAGCTCCTAGTCATCAAGACGATGGAAGCCATGATGAAGAATACCTCGAAATGCTTATCCGGCTACGCGCTCAAGGTCGAGGAGGTCGACACGTTCCTCAAGATGTGGTCGGCCGTGGCCGGCGGACCCGAGGAGATAAGGAAGCGGCCGCTCTTCAGCGTCTACGGCTCTCCTAGCAGCCCGCTCACATACGACGAGCACGCAGCAGACGTAATGGTCCGCGGGGCAGAGTATGGGGTTCCGGTCGACATCGTGCCATGCCCCATCACTGGAGGAACGGCACCGATAACCCTTTCAGGCGGACTCGCACAGCAGAACGCCGAACTGCTCGGTGGCGTGATGCTCGTGCAGACGGTCGATGACAAGCTGCCCATGCAGTACTCCGGAAGGTTGAGCATGCTCGACCTCAGGAGCGGGAACAACATATGGGGCGTTCCCGAGATGGCCCTGGCATCCGCAGCCACCGTGCAGATCGCCCACAAGTACAACATGATAGCCGATGTCTACGGCGTCACGACGGACGCGAACATGTGGGACACGCAGATAGGTATAGAGAGGATGATGGCAGCGCTCGTCCCGGCCTTGGCCGGTGCCGACAGTCTGTCGGGCATCGGCGGCGGATGGAACAACGCTGGAAGCTACGAGATGCTCGTGATAGACGACGAGATCTACGAGAACGTGTTCAGGATAGTCAGAGGGATAGAGGTGGACGAAGGCCGGCTCGCGACCGACCTGATCGACAAGGTAGGACACATGGGCAACTACCTCGCCCAGACGCACACGATGGACTACTTCAGGAAGGGAGAGATGAGAGTCTCGCCGTTGTTCGACAAGCGCACTTCCGAGAGAGCGAGGAAGGAAGGCGTACGCCCGCTGCATGTCACCGCGAAGGATGTCGTGAAGAAGATACTCAAGGAGCACGAGGTCACCCCGCTCGACACGGATGTCGAGCAGGAGATATCTCGCATAGTCAAGGAAGCGGAGAAGGAGTTGCTCGGGAGAGCGTGAGGCACCCAGTCAACCGACGGTTGGCATCAATGCTTAAGTAATCTCGCGACGTTCAGCGCAACTGGTGCGAGATTGCATTGTCCGAACTGTGGAGGATTGAGTCAGAGCGAAGGCGGCTTCTGCATATACTGCGGTGCGAGAATGCCTATTCCGACCACTTCCATCAGGGAGGATGACGTCAAGAAACTTCGCGAGCAGCTCGTGCCCATAGTCAACCACAAGGACCGGACCGATGTACGGATATCCACGCTCTGGGTGATTATTCCCTTCATCGGTTTGATGATCGCGGGCATCGCGATTTTCGCGGTGCTCATGGCAGACGCATTCGCCAGCGTCGAGAGCGGAGAGTACGATCCCGACGACCCATTTGCGATGTACTCAACGGGAAACATGGCGTACTCGGTTATTCTCTATGCTATAAGCGCCGGGCTCTACGTTGCTCTGGCATTGTTGACCTACAACCTCGTGAACAGACACAACGAACATTTCACCAGAGAGCGCAGGTTCCGGGACGCTATCATGTCATTCTCCGTAAGATCGGCCGGAGCGGGGTTTCGGTACTCAACCCCCGCAAACGCTGAGACGAGGCGTTCGCCGATACTCTGGGCGGGGGTGATAGCACTCCCCAGCGTCATAGCGTTGGCCGGAATGGTGATGATGAGGGGCATCGCTTCGGCGGACGATCCGAACTTGGGCGCCTATGTCTTGATCCTGCTAGCTCAAGCCCTCGTGGTTCTGGTGCTCCTCGTCGCTGAGTTCTACCTATTCTACTTCCTGACCGTCGAGATGTCGAACCATCACAAGAGATGGATGGGATTCGTCAGGGAGACGAAGGCACTCTTGGGGAGAGCGGGCTACACCGCCGGAGGACTCTTGGAACCCATGAGGCTGCCCGACCGGTCGATCGCAGTCTATGTGATCGCCTCGGTGTTCACAGGAGGGCTGTTTTTCTTCTACTGGTGGTATTCGATAGTGAAGGACGGCAACGAACACTTCAGGCATCACCGCCACTTCGAGGACCAGCTTATCGCACTTCTGTCAACCCGCCCTCCAAGAACGGAGGATCACGACGCATCCATCAGTTGGGTTTGACACCTGTGACCTTAGCGCTCGCGACCAGTGAGGACAGGTCGGACTTCTTCTCGTTCCGCGAGATGTATCCTTCCAGCAGCTCCTCGGAATAGACTTCCTTTCCGACGACTTGGACGTCGACGAACCCCGCGCGGGATATCGATGCAAGATACTCCTCTTCGAGCAACGCTCCGGAGAAACACGCAGACCATGCGGACATATCGCCCCGGAACTCCTCGGGCAGCTCTCTGAGAAGAACGACATCGGACACGGCGAGCCCTCCGCCGGGTTTGAGTATCCTGAAGGCCTCTCTGAATACCTGGTCCTTGTCGGGCGACAGGTTGACCACGCAGTTGCTGATGACGACATCAGCGGTATCCGACTCAAGGGGTATGTGCTCGATCTCTCCCAGCCTGAACTCGACGTTGGCGAAATCGTTGTCCTTGGCGGTCTTTCGAGCGCGGAATATCATTTCCGGCGTGGCATCGATCCCGAAGACTTTGCCGCTAGGGCCGACCATCTTGGACGCTAGGAACACATCGATCCCGCCGCCGCTGCCTAGGTCGACGACCATCATCCCGGGACGGAGTTCAGCGATAGCCATCGGGTTGCCGCATCCCGCACTCGCAGTCTGAGCTTCAGACGGGATTGAAACCAAATCTGCAGACGGATAGATGCCACTGCACCCGCACTTGCTCTCCGAATCCGACCCGCAGCACGAGCTGTCTCTGAGGGCGACGCGAGTGTATCTCTCCCTGACTGCTTTTCTCACATCATCCTCCGAAGGAGTGCCGCAGGTGCAACGGTCTTCGGCCTTATCTTTCGCCATTTGAGTCACTTCCTGACAGTGCTATTGGCCGATGCCCCATATGAACCTTGTCGGTAACCTGTCCGGCGCTGAGAAGGTAAACCGCGAACGACTCACCATTCCAGGAGGGAGAGTGTGAACACCACAGCGTCTTCCTTGTTGTCAACCTCGTCTATCTTGACTATCTTACCCGTCGCTCGCGCCAATGCAGTGAGGAGACACGAACAGCCGACGCACGACATCTGCCTGCAGGTGTCGGGCCATTCCTTTCTGATGAATCTGCACGATTCCGAAAAGCCCGAGTATTCGACCCTCAGGATCGTCTTCCCGTTCCGCTCCTTGAAGTGAAAGTCCCGCATGATGCTCAGGCCGTGCTTGAGTATCTGAAGGCTGCCCTCGGCGAACTCGGTGTCCGTGTCAGCGACCTTCAGCCCCAGCTGAGACTCGAGGTCGTTCAGGAGACGCATTCCCATGGGCTCTATCAGCAGCCCCGGGGGAGAGCGGTCCTTTCCTGGAGAGAGTGTCAGGTCATCGGATAGAACGGTCGGAGGCGTGAGCGGACTGTTCGTCGCAGGCACGAATACCTTCTCCCGCGTCAGCCCATGCTTCGCCGGAAGGTATGCCGCGTTGCCGACAAGCGACAGACCGGAGAGTATGTCCCTCGAGGTCTTGGCAGCGGATGTCATCTGATTCTCCGGAACGACCGATGCGATCTTCTTCTCGGCCAATATGAATGACATGAAGAGCCCGATGAAGATCGTCCCCACAGCTGTCAGTACGAAGAGGTCCCTCTCGCTCTCCAGCTGCGACACGCGCTCCTGCAGGGCAGGATCGGTTGTCGCGCCTATCGAGTCGATGTCGAGCTGAGATGACAAGCCAAGAATCAGCAGGGTGAGACCGAGGCCGACAAGCAATAGCCCCATGACCAATGGCGGTGTTATCGCGATGGTCGCCTCCATCAATCTGAACCTGGGCCGCATGGTCTTCATCGCAGACAAGAACGTACTATGATTTGTATGTATTCCAAGGTGGAGCGAGGACTGGTGTCACGCCCGAACCTCCGATTCCGCGAGAGGTCAGTCAATGGCTTCGTGGTGCACGTAAGCGTCCTCGGATTGAGCCCGTTCTCCGACCTTCTTGATGTAACCGCTGTGTCGCTCGCGCTCTGCGATTACGTGCCTGAGAAGGCCGAGCCTCCATTCCGGATGCTTGTCCGATACTTCCCGAAGCAGCTGCTCCGGAGTCTTCGCGGGCCGAGACTCGACCTCCGGATGGCGGCTCCCGAAGAGGCGGAGTATTGCGCGCCGAAACCGTCTATACAAACCGAGGATCTGCAGAAACGCCCGGTCCATCAGATCGGTGGAGACCCAGAGAAGCAGGACGAACGCGACGCCGAGCAAGTGCATTTTGTTGATGAACGACAGCTCTCCGGTGATCTGCGTCGTAGCCGCGACGGGATCGAAGTATGCTCGATGGTTCTCGTCGAAGAAGACGGACGTCCGATGATCGCAGGCGACCGAAACGAGGTTCGAGGCGAGGATGCCGTTGTCGAGCTGCGTGACCATGCCGTTTATCAGGGCACTGGGATCGGACAACAGGATGAGCGTCCCCGTTCCGACCCTCTCCTTGACGATGATGGGGAAGGGGCCTTTGGGCTCACCGACGTCCCGAGCAGAATCCCCGTCGGAATCGAGCCAACTCGCTATGCTCGACTCGGCAATCACGGAGGCGTTGGGGGCGTCAACGGTTATCGACGATGGATGGTTGAGAAGGATCCTGGAGAGGTCGACTGTCAATGGGTCGTCAGCGAAATTGAAGCACACCGAGAACTCGGGCCTCCTGTCGAAGGAAAGGTCCATGAGAAGCTTGCCCGAGAAGCGCGACTTGCTGCCAATCATCTCGAGCAGGCCATTGCCTGTGCCGAAATCGTCCGCGAGCACGACGACGCCTCCCTTGGTCACGAAATTTCGCACCACGTCTCCGTCTGATGTTGAGAATGCTCTCGACGGCCCGAGTATCATCAAGGTGTCGGTCGTAGGATTGAGATCGAGCTCCTGAAGGCTCAGATGGACGATCGTCACGTCGGTGCCCGAGGCCAGTGTTGCGAGCGTCGGCGCGAAGTTGCCGAGTTCGTAAGTGGAGACAGCAAGATCACTGGTTCCGTTCCATCCGGAGTTGTATATCGAGAAGTCCGTGGTGGTTGAGAGAACCGGGGAAAGCATCGCGATGAGGAACAACCCCACCGTCGCCATCATGAGTGCAAGCGCGACGTATACCCTACGCAACCTACGCCGCATGGGTTCTCACCCCCAGGACGGTCGATTTCAACTGCTCGACAACGCTGCCCATGGTGTTCATCTCCGACTCGGTCATGGGAGTGCCCGAGTACCGCGCCATTTCGAAAAGGGTCGTAACCCTGTTCACGAGACCTGTAGGGTAGCCGAAAGTCTCCAACATCCTTGCGATCTCGCGATGAGTCATCGAGGCGCCTATCTGCACCCTTCGATTCCTGACCAGGAACCCCAAGAGATAGTTGTAGCTCCACACTATCTTCTCGTTTGGCGCGTCCGGCGACTCGGCCAGATTGAACGGGTCCGGGTCCTTCGGGGTCTCCGCGAAAAGACCGCCAGGCTTGACGCCGTCTGGACCTCGGTCGGACAATGCGGCAACGAGTAGCGACCTGCGTGCAAGCGCCTCTCTCCTCATCCTGACGGTCTTGACCGCGACGACTATGATGCCGACCATCAGAAGCCATCCGAAGTAGGCATAGTCGCCGAAGAAGAGGTTGTATGCGACCTCCGGCGGCGCGCCAAGGTTGCCCCAACCGGGGATGATGGGCCAGAAGGGGTACTTGGCGGTGCGCTCCGTCGTGTATATGCGGAACTCCACCTCATCTTCGGAGTGCCTCCACATGGCGTCTTCGTGGGCGAACTCGGCCTTCAGCACGTGATCTCCCACCGCGATCAATCCAGTCGAGATCGAGAACACGAACGTCCCGTTCTCGTCGGTCGTGGCGTTCCGAACCAGCAACCCGTCTATCAAAAGGGTGATCCGCATCCCTTCAAGCGGTTCGGGTCCATCGGCACTCAACACGCCCTCCCCGACGAGATAGTAGCCAAGGTAGACTTCCTCCGAGTACAGCGTCAACTCAAGGGAGGTGGGAATGTCTATCTTGACCGTGACGTTAGAAGATTCGCACGGAGCGTAGGGCATACCTCCACCGTACGCGGACGCAAAGGTATGCTCGCCCATGCCCAAGTCCCCAGCGAGGTAGGATGCAGAATACGATCCCTGTGAGTCGACGCTCACGTTCTCGAGAGAATCATCGATTGTCAGCGACACCTGTTCGTTAGCGACGGCCCCGCCCCGGACATCCCGAAGGATGACCGTGACCAATAGCGTCTCCAGGGGCGAAAGCACTGGCTCGTCGACGAACAGTGTGATCGTTGTAGGTATCAGGTCGACGGAGATAATCACAGGGTCGGACGTGAGGTTTCCGTCGGACCACGAAGAGAACGCGATGAGCTCGTGTGTTCCTAGCCATGATGATTCGAGCGGGATGTAGAAATCGAAGGCGAATGCCCCAATACTCGAGGTGGCCGCGGTCAGGAGGGTCGACCCGTTCCTGAGTATGGTGACCTCGTGCCCGGAGTGAAAGCTGCCGTCGAAGTATAGATACCCGCCTCCCGTCATTCCGTCGCCGAGATAGAGGCTCGCATTCGAAACCCACAGGGTCAAGAACGAATCTATCGAAATCCCCGATCCGCCACCGTCCCCGTCCTCTCCCTCGATCAGGTTCACGAGCTCCACTTCAATGTAGTACAACAGGTCTCTCAGACTCTCGATCAGGTCGACGAGGTTGTTCTCGGAGAAGGGATGTTCTCCCTCGACGGAGAGCGACGTGATCTCAACCGCAGTGGCTATCATGGAGTCGATAGCGGCGCTCATTTGACTAATCAGCACTGAAGCCTCGTTGAACGCAGTCATCGCGGAGATCGTCTCGTTATCGGTAAGGGACGAGCGGCCGGACAGGGAGCGCAGTACTTCTCGGGCGTCGATGAGGGAATCTTCCAGGTCAATGAATGCATCCTCCTTGTCGGCCAGCTCAGCAAAGGCGGGAATCATCGAGCTGAGGTTGTCGTAGCTCTCCGCGATGCCGGCCAACTCATCCAACACGCCTTCGACTGGTCCCAACAGGGCGTTGACTGCCGAGAGGTTCTGGATTCCACCGAATATGTCCTCGTCGTACAGTGCGGTCAGTGACGACTCGAAGTACAATATGGAGGTGTTGAGAAGAGAGACGACCACACCCAAATCTGAGCTGACGTACTCATAGTTCTCGTGGGGAATATCCGCCTTAACAGTCGTAAATGCCGTCGTCGTAACCATCAGGACGACACATGCGACTAAGAGCAACCTTGTCGTACATTCGCGCCTTCGCCCTGGGAGAAAACTCATGACGAATCGAGTAATGAGCTTATGATATATCTAGCGTAGCGATGGGGTTGCGGCACGATTTCGGCATTTCACGAATTCTCGCCCCGCGCCGGCTCCTCGGCACGTCCTGCTAGACTCACGATTGAGGTCTCGCCGATAAGGAATAACTCAGGATTTGCTAACGATGGGACGAATTGTACGAGGCAGCGCAGACTTGCCTCCAAACCAGCTTCGGTGAATTCGAACGACGATTCGTCGGGAAGGAGGCGGTGGGGACTAATTCAAAAAGAGTGAAACGGGTGAAAATCATCACCCTATCAACGTGCGCGAGGATTTTCGATTTGAATCTGCCACGATATCTGCTCGTTGCATGACGTTTTCGCATACATTAGATCGGTCACCGCGACGGTCCGTCAATCGTCGAAACACCTCATTTAGTTCGTTTTCAAAATGTAAGTGACCCACGTAGTCAGTCGGGAAAGAGTTTAACTACCATTGGTACGTTAGCTCCCGGTTGCACATTGGCATGTCGAAAGATGTGCAATGCGCATATGGGGGAGGCATACGCATGGAGGAGCGAGCGGGTTCGTTGTACCTGGGCTGGGAGGCTAGGTGACGCGCTAGCGGTTCGTTTCTCATCGTTTTGCATCCTAAATTGTGTAATCCCGAGGGGGGAGAGCAATAATGAACAATACCGAGAAACATGCTGCGAGCAACGTTAGGAACAAGGTATCTACCACAAAGAGGAGCATTGCTTTCGCGACCGTCTTCCTGATGATCGCGGGCGCGTTCATGACGGTAACGTCGGGTGCGCCTACGAATCCCGTGATATACACCTCACAGGACGAGTACGGACCTGGAGAAGTGGTGTACATCTATGGCGAGGGTTTCGCGTCGTTTGAGACGGTCACCATCGATATATATCACCCGGATTTGGGAACTAAAACGTTTACGGTAAGACCCGATGTTTATGGAAAGTTTGTTTTTGATCAATATGTTGCGGAATGGGTAGGCACTCCGGAAGTTCCAGTGAATGTCACTGCGACCCAGGTGTTCTTGGGTCAGGAGTTCGTCGCCTACACTGAGTTCTATGACCCTGCAGCGTACATCGAAGGATTCACTCTCAAGCCGGTCGCGAGATTCACCACCGGCGACATCAAGGGCTACAACGAAGGCGACTCCGTTCCCATGATGATTGTACTCAACAAGAACCAGCTTGGAGGAGTCGACACAGTAGGAATTACGATTGGGCTCGATTTTCGAGACATGAACTCCCCGACCGAACCGGTATACGGCATCGACTACCTTACACAGTACTGGCTTGACCCCCCAGACGCCCCTTACAACACCTACCCTAATTCAAGTCTGCCATTTGAAGCGGAAGGCGGAGATGTGACCTCCCAGATGCGCCTGTCAAACGGCTGGGACGAGGGTACCCACCAGGAAATCATGATCTGGTGGCTCGAAGTTGATTTTGATCCGGGTGTCACTTCTGCAAAGGTCAGATTCGGTGCGCACCTTGCTCTGAGCGACCCCGACACTGGCAGGCTCGGAGCTTCGTATTATCCGGGTTCCGCTCTCCACGTGCGACTCGTCGAACTTGATCCAAGCGCTGACGAAGGCAACAGAGACGTTCCGATTGCTCTCGCGCAACTCATGATCCCCCCCATGATGACGCTTGAGAAGTCGTGCGATCCGACGGAAGTCGTGTACGGAGATACGATAACATTCACAATCGAATACAGCAACCCCGGACAGGCAACCGCCTATTGCGTGAACCTCTGGGACAATCTCCCCTACGTGATCGACCTTGATCCTGATTCGTTCGAGATATGGACCAGCGACAACCCGATATGGCTCCCAGCTTCCCATCTGCTGACAGATATCACGTCAACGGGATTCGAGTGGTACATCGGCACTTATCGAGGCACGGGGCTTGACGGCGCTTTGCCGGTACTGGTCACGGAGCTGAGATTCGAAGGGACGGTCAATACTGGCGAAGTGGGCGTGTACGAGAACTGGGCATACATGACATACACAGATGACCACGGTGGCTTCTTCGAGACGCTCGAAGCCTTCTGCCAGTTCTGGATAAAGGGCGCCCCCGACATCATGGTCGAAAAGAGCGGGCCCAACTACGCCCATGTCGGCGACTGGATCACCTACACCTACGTCGTGACGAACACTGGCGACATCGACCTAATGAATGTCGATTTGATCGATGTAGTAGACGGTGTGGTGAATCCGATTGTCTCGGGCGATTCTCTCTCCATGGGCGAATCGAAGACCTACACACTCACTTATGAAATTGAGACCGACTCAGATCCGCTCGTGAACTGCGTCACCGTGACCGGAGAGGACAACTACGGTAGGTCGGTCATGGACGAGGACTGCTGGAGCGTTGACATTCTCCACCCGCAGATAACTGTCGAGAAGTATGCAGACCCAAGCTGTGGCGAAGTAGGCGAGGAGATACACTTCACCGTAACGGTGAGCAACCCATCGACTGACACCGCCCTCTTCAACGTGACCATCGAGGACACTTTGCTTGGCACGCTGTACGAAGGAGACCTGATGGCAGGACAATCCTGGCAGGACACATACCCGTATGATGTCACGGAGGAGTTCGGCGACCCGATGGTGAACGAAGTGGTCGCGACCGGAGAGGACTTGCTCCATCTTTGGGTGACTGCCGAAGCTTCTGAGGAAGTGGAGATCTACCATCCGATGATCAGCATCACAAAGGAAGCTGACAAGGAATGTGCGGAGGTCGGCGAATGGGTCACCTACTGGATCAACGTCACGAACCCGAGCGAAGACACCCCTATGTACATCCAGGTGTTTGATTCCCTGTTCAGCGATTATGCGATCGTAACTGATTGGCTGGAGCCTGGACAGACATGGGAGAGCGGCCCGATGCCATACCAGATCGGCGCGAACGATGATGACCCTCTCGAGAACACTGCCTGGGTTTACGCCCACGATTACCAGGATCATAGGAGAACCGCCAGCGCAACCTGGATTGTGGACATCTACCACCCGATGATCGACGTCACAAAGGAGGCGGACAAGACTTGTGCCGAAATCGGCGAGACTGTCACCTACTGGATCAATGTGACGAACCCGAGCACCGATACGCCCATGTACGTGGAAGTCCGCGACCCGATGTTCGGTGGTCTTATCTGGTCCGGAGATGTTCCAGAGGAGACGACTGTTCATCTGACCCCGCTGCCCTATGTGGTCAAGGACACGGACCAAGACCCCCTGGTGAACGAAGTATGGGTTGACGCGTGGGATCCGCAAGACCATTACGTGAGTGCTCACGACAGCTGGACCGTCGACATATTGCATCCCGACATCATAGTTACGAAGGAGGCGGACAAGACTTGTGCCGAAGTCGGCGAGACGGTCACTTACTGGATCAACATAACCAACCCGAGCGACGACACGACGATGGATGCGACCGCTGATGATGCAATGTTCGGAGGCGTGATATTCAGTGGCGCGATCGCGCCGTTGACGACGGTTCCCCTGACCTTCAGGCATGTGGTGAGCGACACTGACGAGGACCCGTTGATCAACGAGGTTTGGGTCGACGCATGGGACAGACAGGACCATTACGCCTTCGATTATGCGACCTGGGAGGTAGACATACTACATCCGGCGATAGCGGTCGAGAAGTGGGCGGACATGGAGTGCGCAGCTGAAGGCGACACGGTCACTTACACCATTGTCGTCACCAACCCGACGATCGACACCTGGATGCACTACGACCTCTACGACACTCTGCTTGGCGGGTACGTCGATAGCGGATATCTCGCGCCGGGAATGTCGGATACATACACCATACCTTACATCGTCCCAAACATCCCGCCAGACCCGCAGATGTGGGAGCTCTACAACTTCGTAGAGGTGTTTGCGTGGGACGACCAGGACCATGATGCATATGCGTGGGATGAGTGTTGGGTTGATATCTATCACCCGGCGATAACCGTCGAGAAGTGGGCAGCGGAAGACTGCGCCGCCGAGGGCGACTATGTCGAGTACACAATCGTCGTGACGAATCCGACGATCGACACTCCGATGTACTATGAGGTGTACGACGATCTGCTCGGAGGATACCTCGGAAGCGGATACCTCGCACCGGGAGATTCGGATACCTACACCGAGGACTACTTGGTACCGTATATGCCACCGGAATACGAGGTTTGGGAGCTGTACAACTTCGTAGAGGTGTTTGCGTGGGACGAACAGAATCATGACGTCTACGCGTGGGCGGAGTACTGGGTGGACATCTATCACCCGGACATAATGGTCGAGAAGTGGGCTAGCATGGACTGTGCGGCTGAGGGCGAGACCATCACCTACACGATCGTGGTTTCCAACCCGACTATCGACACGTGGATGCGCTACGACCTGTACGACCCGTTGCTCGGAGGATACCTCGGAAGCGGATACCTCGCACCTGGTGCAAGCGACATCTACTACGAGTCATATTTGGTCCCCTATATCGAGCCAAATCCGAGAGAGTGGGAGCTCTGCAACGAAGTTTGGGTGGACGCGTGGGACGACCAGGACCATTACGCATACGATTATGACGAATGGTGGATAGACATCTACCATCCAGGCATCTACGTCGAGAAGGGGGCGGACATGGAGTGCGCAGCTGAAGGCGATACCGTGATCTACACGATCGTGGTCTCCAACCCGACAATAGACACCTGGATGTACTACGAAGTCCACGATTCGCTTCTGGGCGGGCTCGTAGGGAGCGGGTATCTCGAACCCGGCAGCTACGCTACCTACAACATACCATACACCGTTCCATACATCGCACCTGACCCGATCGAGTGGGAGCTGTACAACCTCGTCGAAGTCATCGCGTGGGACGACCAACTCCACTACACAGAAGCCTCGGCCGAGTGCTGGGTAGACGTCTATCACCCGGCGATAACCGTCGAGAAGTGGGCAGCGGAAGACTGCGCCGCCGAGGGCGACTATGTCGAGTACACA
>JAEHCM010000017.1 GCA_020696365.1 Thermoplasmata archaeon
CATCGAAGGGGTCGGGACGTATCGAGGACGCAGTCGAGGGAGCCCTTCAGTCGCCGCTGTTGGGCAAGATGGATCTCAGGGGAGCCCGAGGGGCTCTCATCAGGATAGTCGGCGGACCCGACATGACGATCGAGGAGGCGGCCGCTGCAGCCGGAAAGGTCACCGACAGGATACGGCACGATGGCCGTCTGATATGGGGCTGCTCTATCGAGCCTGACATGGAGGGTAGGGTGAAGGTTCTTCTGATAGTCACCGGGGCGCAGTCCAAATACGTTCTCGTCAGGGATGGGGCGGATGCGGCTATGATGCCGACGTCTGAGGACTACAAAGGCGTCATCAACGTCCCATCCGACCTGCATGACGACGAAGACTTCTCGAAGTTCGTGAGATGACGGCGTTCGGAGAGTTCATCTCAATATGATGTTCGACACCGCACCGAATGCTATCGCGATGGCAACCGACGCTGCGGTGATCGCCCCCGCGTTCTTGACCCCGAACTCCCGAATCAGTACAGCTATTGCCGCCAGGCACGGCATGAAGATGGCCATCACGATGGCGAAGGTGAACATCTGTGCGTCCGAGAGGACCAGGGCGAGGCTGCTGGTCCCGAAGAGGACCATCAGCATCTGGAGCGCCATCTCCTTTCTGAGTATCCCGAATATCAGGGCGATGACGGTAATCGCCGGAAGCCCGAGAACCCCTACCATGAACGGCTCCGCCGGGTCGACCAGTCGCTGCAGCATTCCCTCCGCCATGAGAATCTCGAGCGCTATGCTCCCCATCAGGAGCAGAGGGAATGCGATCGTGAGGAACTCCTTGACTCGGATGTATGTCTTCCCTGCCGTCTGCCTGAGCGTCGGCATGCGCAGGTCGGGTATCTCGAGTAACAGCCCTGTCGGCTCGAACTTCATGACCCTGTGCAGCACGAGTCCGAGCACGAGAAGCAGCGCGAGCATGATACCGAACAGTAGCAGCGCCCACTCCGCTCCCGCGTGGTTCCCGACCGTCCCTACTATGATCGCGGTCTGGGCAGAGCATGGGACCGAGATGGTGATCAAGGTCGCCAGTATCAGCCGTTCTCTCTTCGACCCCATCGCCCTCGTCGCAAGGATCGCCGGTACATTGCACCCGTAGCCGACGACTATAGGTATGATCGCTCTTCCATGAAGGCCGATCCTGTGCATTATGCCGTCGAGCAGGGAAACGACTCTCACGAGATAGCCCGTATCCTCCAGCAGGGAGAGCATGATGTAGAATACCAGGATGTACGGTATGACGATCGCCAGCATCGCCTCGATGCTGATGTAGACGCCTTCGTACGCTCCGCTGAGGTACGCGCTGGTCGTCCCCGCCTCGAGATCGTAGAAGAAACCTCGTGCCAGGTCCTGGTACGCTCCCACCAGGACCCTCTCGATGGCTCCACCGACGAACACGAGCACCAAGAATGTGGCAGCCAGAACGAGTATGAGGATGGGAATTCCTGTCAATGGCCTGATTGTCAGGTCGGAGACCGTCCTGTGTTTGGCTGGTCGAGCCTGAGTGACGACCTCTCGTGCTATGCGTCCAGCTTCACCGGACCTGTCTCTTCCGATGTGTACTATCACGCTCTCTCCGTGCTGCTCCTCGAACTGCTCGCTGAGTCGTTCGGCTTCGGTCGTCACCTGCTCGCCGGCCTCCTCCATTATCCTGTCGTCACCGGTCAGGAGTCTCAGCGCCACGGACCTCAATGGGATGCGCCAATCTTCCTGACGAAGCATCGATACCAGCCCTGAGAGCATCTGCTCTATATGCGAATCATAACGGACCTGGAAAGTGCTCCTGGGTCTGAGCCGGATCGCCGCGTGCAGCAGTTCGTCGACCCCCTCGTCCTTCACGGCCACCGTCGGAACGACGGGGATCCTCAGTATGGCCTCAAGCTTGTGCACATCGATCGATAGCCCGGTCTTCGTCGCCAGGTCGTGCATGTTCAGCGCGGCGACGACGCTGTACCCCGACTCGATCAGCTCGAAAAGGAGGACCAGGTTCCGCTCGAGCCTGGTTGCGTCCACGACATCGATCACGACATCGGGCCTCTGGTCGTACAGCATGTCCGTCGAGACCCGTTCGTCCTCGGTGTTCCCGGCGAGGGAGTACGACCCTGGAAGGTCCATCACGTCGATGGTCATGCCCACGAAGCTCGCTCTTCCCTCCCTGTACTCGACGGTCGTACCTGGATAGTTGGAGCTGATGACCCCGACGCCGGTCAGTTTGCTGAAAATCACGCTTTTGCCGACGTTGGGATTCCCCGCCAGAGATATCTTCATAGTCGCTCACCCCGAGCCCTGGCGTGTCACGTGGAGGGCCGCCCCGATGTCTCTCGCGATGGCTATTCTCGCCCCCTTCAAGTCGACTATGATCGGCCCTCCCATGGGGAGCTTCTTCTCTACCCTTAGGTGGGTGCCAGGGACGAATCCCATCGCGAGTATGCGGCAGAGCTCCTCCTTGTCTCTGGAAACCAGATGGGAGACCACGGCCTCATTCCCCTCTTCGAGGTCCGACAGCTTGACCCCCTCCTCCATGCACTTCTCGCACTCGACGGCTCTTTCGCACTTCGGTATCTTCTTACCATGGGGGCAGAGCACCGGATGGTTCATCATCTTGCATAGCGTCTCCTCGGCCTCTCTGCCAAGCGAGTGCTCCATCTTACAGGCTTGATCGTGGCCGACATCCACGCCCACCCCGACGACGTCGCTTAGGAACCTCTCCAGGATGCGGTGTCTCCTGGCAACCTTCCTGGCGATCCTCCTGCCCTTCGGACTCAACACCGTCCCTTTGTAGGGCTCGTGCTTGACGTAGCCGTCCCTGACCAACTTGTGAAGCATCTGCGTGACCGAGGCCGGCGTGACGCCGAGCGCGTTCGCCATGTCCGTCGTCTTTGCGGCGCCTCCGTCCTCCGTCAGGTTGTAGACGATTTTGAGATACTGTTCGGATATCTCCGAGGCCATGCGAACGAGAGTTAGGCTCACCTAAATTATAAACCTTGCTCCTGAGTTGCCCGAGATTCCTCACGCAATCAGAGAATCTGGTCGAATTTCGTCCGTTTCTCATCGAGATACTTCTTGAAAGGGTATGTCTTGAGCTTGATGTCACCTTCGCCGACCTCTGGATACTCCTCAGCGTACTCCTTCTTGGCGAGCTCAAGCCCCTCCCTATCCAGCATTTCGGGCTTGATATCGTAGTTCTGCACCAGCCATGTCCTGAAATCGAACTTCATCAAACACCCTTGCGAGTGAATGCAGTGCAATGCCTTTATGGATCCGACGTGTGATTATTCAGTGTACTTGCGGATACACTCTCCTGCACATTCGGGGTCGGGGCATCGGTTATGAAATATAATTCATAACAATAAGCCGTTCCCACATTCCATGACGAGGTTGGCGGGCGCCGCAGGCAAAAGGTCTAAATATCGCGCTCCTTTTGCGGTATTACGATTGTCGGAAAAGGTGTTACAAATGGATGGCGCGAAGACCTGTTCTGTGTATTGTATGGTCACAGCTTGCTGCATCTCGGTGCTGGCGCTGCTATGTTTGGCATTCTCCGGTTCCGCGAGTGGGGAGGACGAAAAGATCGTGGTCATATGTACGAATTCCGTGCTTGCGGATTTCACAACGAACCTGTTTGGTGAAGAGCTCGGGGGCGCCTTCGAGGTGGAGTTCATAATGCCGGCAGGCGTCTGCCCATCCCATTTCGACACGAGTCCGAGCGATATCGTGACCATCGCGTCGGCAGATGTCGTCGTCTCGCTGGGCTGGGAGCCCTGGCTGGCCGACCTCTTGGATGCTTCAGGCAACGACGACGCCCATCAGATCGCCTGCATGGGCCTGGGAGAATGGAACATACCGAGTGGGGCGGCAGCGCACTTGGGCATAATCGCGGAAGGCTTGTCGGAGTTCTCGCCTCAATGGACCGATGTGTTCGTAGCGAATGCAGAGAACTACTCCGCAGCGATCGCCGCTTCATACGAAGCGGCAAGAGTGCAGATCGAAGCCCTGGGGTTGAACGGGACGAAGGTGATAACGACCGAATGGTATTCAGTGTTCCTCACCGGCCTCGGCTTCGAGGTCATTGCCTCGTACGGCGCACCTGAGGGCCTCTCGACAGGGGATGTCATCGAGCTATCGAGCAAGTGCGACGACCCCGAGGTCGCCATGGTCATAGACAACCTGCAATCGACAGTCGACTTCGGGGCTAACCTGGCAGCCGACTTCGGGAAGGAGCACGTCGTGCTCAGCAACTTCCCCGGAGCGGTCCCCGGAGAGTATACGTACATCGACAATATGGCGTACAACGTGGACGAAATCATCAACGCGGCCGTCGCCTACGATGACACTCAGACAGAGATATCCGAGCTGGAATCGGAGGTGTCGTCCCTCGAGTTCCAAAGGCTCGCTCTGATATCCACTTCTATCGCTCTGGCCGTCCTTCTCGTACTGTCCGCAGTGATCTCAAGGAGGCGGGTCCGATGAGCAGCGACGAAATCCTAAGGAGGATCTCGGAGTTCCATGGCCACCTGGGACCGTTCGTCGTCGTGGGATATCGCATGGGTGAGGTCGCCAACAGGTTGCTCGGAGCCGATGTCTTTGCGAAGACGGCGGTCGCGCTCACCGGTGGGAAGCCCCCGCGGTCGTGTGTGATCGACGGCATACAGCTTTCATCGGGTTGCACCATAGGGAAGGGCACGATCGGATTGGTCGACCAGGGCGAGGTCGCGTCCATATTCCTGTCGAAGAAGGACCGCAGGCGGGTCAAGATATCGCTGCGGCAGGACAAGTTGGAGGAGATATCCTCCGTACAACAAGGGGACATGGAAGAACTGGCAACGAAGCTGTACTCGCTTGGTGACGAGGAGCTGTTCGAGATAGAGTATGAGGATTGAACAGATGGATGCGGGGACCATGATCATCCGCCTGGAGAACCTCTGCACCGTGTACGAGGGCGAGAGAATCCCAGCGATCAGGGAGGTCGACCTGTCCGTCAGTTCGGGTGACTTCGTCTGTGTGGTCGGCCCGAACGGGTCGGGCAAGACGACACTGCTCGAGACGATCAACGGGATACTAAAATACACGTCGGGCCGAGGCGAGGTCTTTGGACTCGACATCGCGAGCAACGGCAACGCCATAAGACGGCGGATCGGCTATGTGATCCAGAACTTCGAGATAGACCCCCTCTCCCCTTTCCTGTGCAAGAACGTCGTGATGTCTGGGCGTACGGGGAAGATAGGGCTGCTGAGGTTCCCGAATTCGCGCGATTGGGAGATGGTCAGGGGCTCTATGGGCCTCGTCGGGCTGAGCTCCTACTGGGAACGGCCGGTGGGGAAGCTCTCGGGAGGCGAGTTCCAGAAGATACTCCTGGCGAGAGCAATCGCCCAGGAGCCGGACATCTTCCTCCTGGACGAACCGTTCGCGAACCTCGACCTCAGAGCCAGGTCTGAGGTCGAACGACTTCTATCTCGGATACATGCAGACGGGTCGACCATGTTGATGGTCAGTCACGAGGTGAACTCGATACCGCGGTTTTGCACCCATATCGTGGTCATGGATGGCGGCAGAATCATAAGTCAGGGGCCCAGGGACGAGATAGTCCAGAGCGGGATCATAAACGAGATTCTCAGCATGGGGAGGACGAGCGGATGATATCGCTCCCGATGACGCTTCTTGTGACCGCGAGCTTGGGAGCCATCTTCGCTGGCCTATCGTGCTCCATCGTAGGTGTGTTCGTCGTGCGCCTGAACATGGCATCCCTCGGGTTCTGCATGTCCCATGCAGCGTTTGCAGGAGCCGCGTTCGGCGTTCTCGTCGAGATCGACCCTCTTATCACAGCAATGCTCTTCGCATCGGTTGCAGCGGTGTTTCTGGCCCCGGTGGCGAATCGCGCCAGACTGAACACCGATGTGGTCATAGGGATCATCTTCTCGTTGATGATCGCCCTCGCGTTTATCTTCCTGAACCTCTCGCCGGGTGAGGCGGCCTCCGGTGCTGCGCTCAGGATCCTCTGGGGGAGCATATTCGCGATTTCGGAATACGATGTACTGTACCTCGCCATCCTCTCCGCGGTCATCCTCGGCTTCGTCGTGCTGTTCTACAAGGAGATACTAGCCCTACTGTTCAACAAGAAGCTGGCAGAGGCCGCTGGTGTAAACACATACGTGTTCATGCTGGTGATCGTGTTCATGACCGGGTTGGCCGTCTCGTTCTCTCTTAAACTGGTCGGCGGTCTACTCGTATACGCCCTGATCATCAACCCGACATCCACTGCCTACCAGTTCTTCTGGGACTTCAAGAAGATCATGATCTTCTCACCCGTTATAGGTGTGGTCAGCTGCATGGCCGGTTTCGTCTTCTCGCTCGAGACGGACTTCCCGATCGGTGCTTCGATTGTGATAGTCTCCGCTCTCGCCCTCGCGCTTTCGATAGCCGTATCTCCAAAGAGACGCACCGTCAAAGGTAGTGCCCAGGCTGCGTGACCATCACCTGCTAGATCCTGATGCTACCCGGGTTTCCGCCGTCCAAGTCATGGGGCACGAATCTACCGAGATGACTCTGCAATACATTGGGGTCAATCTAGGGGACCAAAGCAAGGCGTTCGAGGCGGTGCGAAATCAGCGTATCCAGATGCAAAAAACGGCAGAAAATGTACCTTTGCTGGCCGTGCCAGGGCTTTAGGTGGGCCCAACCGGGTTTGAACCGGTGATCTACGCCTTGTAAGGGCGTCGTCATAACCACTAGACCATGGGCCCGTTGTGCTTCGGCCTATGCCATCTTTCGTTTTTAAGCATTCTTCAGGCGAGAGTCTTCCTTCCTTCCTCGAAGCCAGAAGAGAACGCCTTGAGGTTCTTATCGACCTTCCGAGGTATAGTTCGCTTCAATGCCTCCTCGAAGTGGCTTCGGTCGATGTCCGTGATGCCCGCACCTGCGAGGGCGCCTACCATCACCACGTTCGACGAGATGGGCACTCCTGCCCTTTCCGCCATCCCGCGAGAGTCTACGAGTACGGCCCTTTTCGATGCGCTATCGAGCCTCTTGCGCACCTCTTCGATGGATGGATAGCGCATCTTCTGAGTCGACACGCTCAGAGGAATCCAAGTCTCTGTGGATGCGATGACGAGCGTATCCTTGGATGCCTTGCAGATCGCTCTCAGCGTCTCGAGCAGTTCGAACGACAGGACGACATCGGCGCCAGCGTCGGATATGAGCGGCCCGGAGACCTCTCCCATCCTTGCGGTGCATACGACTGATCCGCCTCTCTGGGCCATGCCGTGAGTCTCGCTTAGGACGACCTTCTTACCTGCCAACATCGCCGCCTCGCCTATGATTTTCGAGGCCGTGATGATTCCCTGGCCGCCGACACCGACGAGATAGATGTCGACCATCACTCGACCTCCTTTATCGCGCCGTACGGGCATACCTGCGCGCACACACCACAGCCCGCGCACGAGTCATAGTCAATCGTCTGGACCTTGTCTATGCTCGAGATTGCGGGGCATTGGAACTTCGTCACGCAGGTCCTGCATTTCTTGCAGGCTTCCTGGTCGATGTAGTGCTTGCGGATTATCGCACCTTTCTCGTCCCTCTTCGCGATGAGCGCGCATTCCCGTCGGGCTATGATGACGCTCACGCCGTCGTATGCAAGCGCCTCGTTGACCAAATCGATTGTCGCGGAGATGTCGTACGGGTCGACTGTGCGCAGCCACCTGACTCCACACCCCTTCACGACGTCCTCCAACGGTATCGGAATCGCATCCGGGTTCCGCGGGTCCGTGCGGCTTCCAGGATGTGGTTGATGGCCGGTCATGGCAGTCGTTCTGTTGTCGAGTATCATCAGCAGGAATCTATGCCTCTGATGGACGGCGTTTATCAGGCTCGGCACTCCTGCGTGGAAGAAGGTGGAATCGCCGATGAACGCAATGACCGGCAGATCGTTCACCTTGGCCAAGCCACCCGCGGTGCCGACGCTTGAGCCCATGCAGACGAGCAGGTCGGCCGCGCTGTATGGCGGCGCGACACCGAGGGTGTAGCACCCTATGTCAGTGGCGAACAACGCCTTCTTGCCTACAGCTTTGCTGACCGCGAAGTACGTTGCGCTGTGAGGGCACCCTGCGCACAGGACTGGTGGTCTCACGGGAAGGTCTCCAGGCAGCTCGCACTTATCCTGGCTCTGAGCATCGGCGGAAAGGGCCTTGGAGAGTCCCTCCGCCACAATCGTCTCATTGAACTCGTGCGCCCGCGGAAAGAGCCCGTCCGCCTTGCCGAGCACCTTCGTTCTCAAGCCTCTTTGCTGTACGAGGGAGCGGATCGAGTTCTCGAGTATCGGCTCCAGCTCTTCAACGATGACGACCGAATCGTGTTGTTCAACGAACTCCAGAACCTTCTTGCTCGGGAGCGGATACGAGAAGCCTAGTTTGAGTATGTCCGCCGAGATCGCCATGCTTCTAACGGCGTCCTCAGCGTAAGCCGCAGCTATCGAGGATGTGATGATACCGATGCTGTTCCTGCCGCTTCCCAGGATGAAGTTGAATTCCGACAGTTCCGCAACTTGCTCTGCCTCCCTCAGCTTCTCCAGAAGTACGAGGTGTCTCTCCCTCGCGACAGCGGGAACTGTCACGAACCGTCCGGGATTCTTGATGAATTCCCCTTTCGCCGGTCCCCTCCTGACATCCCCGACGATGACGGGCGCACGTACGTGCGCTATCCTCGTGGTTGTGCGGAGAATCACCGGCATCTCAAGTCTCTCGGAAATCTCGAATGCCTGCTTCGTCATGTCGAGGCACTCCTGCGGAGATGACGGCTCGAAGAGAGGGAAGCCGCCGAACAACGCGTAGTACCTGTTGTCCTGCTCGTTCTGACTGGAATGACACGACGGATCATCCGCTGTCACGAGAACGAACCCTCCTCTAGTGCCCGTGTACGCGAAAGTCATGAGCGCATCGGCTGCGACGTTCACTCCGACGTGCTTCACGCATACAAACGCTCTGACGCCAGAAGTAGCTGCCCCTATTGCGACCTCGGTCGCGACCTTCTCGTTCACAGAGTACTCGAAGTAGATGCCCGCATCCTTGGCGACTCTAGCAAGCGTGTCGCCTATCTCTGACGCAGGCGTTCCTGGGTACGTCGTAGCTACTGAGACGCCCGCCTCAAGGGCACCCCTGGCGATCGCCTCGTTGCCGAGCATAAGCACTTTCGACCCGCTTTCTGCGGACAGGACCTTGTCCATGGCGGCTTCATTAGTGTCTACAGAAGGAAATACCTTTTCGACCAACAGCAACAAGTCCTGTGCAGTCCTTAACAGGAATCTTTGCGTGAGAGGAGACCGATTCACTCAGCCAGGGATGACACGGACTGACCTAGAATTCAAATACTCAAGTTCTGTTGAGCTGCCGTTGACTGGAAGGACTGTGGCTGAGAAGATACTGGGCAGGGCGGCGAACACCCCAGAAGCCAAAGCGGGGGACGTGCTGGAGGTAGAGCCAGATCTGGTCATGTCGCATGAGAACACTTTCTTGGTCAACAAGACACTCGAGGAGCTGGAGATTGGCAAGCCTTGGGACCCGGAGAAGGTCGTCGTCGTGCTGGACCATAGGTCTCCGGCGAATTCAGTGCAGACCGCTGCCGTCCATTCCAAGATAAGAGAGCTCGTCCGAAGGATGGGAATCAGCAAGTTCTACGACGTCGGGGAGGGGATTTGCCATCAGCTCCTTGTCGAGCAGAAGCTCGCAAGGCCCGGACAGCTCGTGCTGGGCTCCGACTCGCACACTACGACCATAGGAGCGGTGGGGGCTTTTGGTGCAGGTATAGGGGCCACAGACATGGCTGGGGTCTGGGCAACTGGTAAGACCTGGCTCAAAGTCCCCGAGACGCTCCGTGTGACCATGTCGGGACACCTTCAGAGGGCGGTGTTCCCGAAGGACATTGCCCTTTACCTGATATCGAAGCTCGGACCGTCCGGTGCTGACTACATGTGCGTCGAGTTCGATGGCATCTTCCTTTTCGACATATCGATATCGGGCAGAATGGTCCTATGCAACATGGCCGCGGAGATGGGCGCGAAGGCCGCCATCGCGCCTGTCGACTCCACCTTTGGGGCGTGGTCACCTGAGTGCGCGCCTGAGAACGGTCGGGCGTGTGTGTCTGACCCCGACGCCAAGTTCCGCGATTCGATCGAATTGGTCGCAGAGGACATCCGTCCCATGGTTGCAGGGCCACACAAGGTCGAGGCAGGGAAGAGCGTGGATGAGTTCGAGGATATACACATCGACCAGGCATTCATAGGGTCATGCACGAATGGCAGGCTGGAGGACCTCATAGCCGCCTCCTGGGTGCTAAAAGGAAACAAGGTGGCTCAGGGTTGCAGGCTGCTCGTCGCTCCCGCATCCAGGGCGGTGCTTAACGATGCCCTTGACATGGGTGTCATCCAGACCATACTGGCCGCGGGAGGGGTAATACTCCCTCCTGGATGTGGTCCCTGTCTCGGGGCTCACGAGGGGGTACTCGGGCCTGGAGAGGTGTGCATATCATCCAGCAACCGCAACTTCAAGGGAAGAATGGGCTCGGAGGAAGCTGAGATATATCTCGCCAGCCCGGCGACGGTGGCCGCGAGCGCTATCGAGGGGAAGATCGCCGATCCGAGGAGGTGGCTCAAGATTGATCTCTGAAGGACGCGTGTGGACATTCGGAGACGAGATAAACACTGACCTGATAATTCCGGGCAGATATCTCGACAATTATGATCCGTCGCACCTCGCCAAACACGCGATGGAAGGAGCAAGCCGCGAGTTCGCAGCCGGAGTCAGACCCGGCGACATCATCGTTGCTGGTCGCAACTTCGGGTGCGGGTCAAGCAGAGAGCAGGCGGTGACCGCTCTCAAGTCCGCGGGCGTTTCGGCGGTTGTGGCCAAGTCGTTTGCCAGGATATTCTACCGGAACGCGATAAACCTCGGGATGCCGGTTCTGGAATCACAGGAGGCGCAAAGCAGCTTCTCCGATGGCGACCGCGCGGTCATCGACCTGGATCTAGGATGCCTGTCATCGATGGACGGCTTGAAGAAGACGTACCTGAAGGAGGTCCCCCCGAATGCGAAGAAGATACTGGCCAGCGGAGGGCTCGTACCGTATCTCAGGCAGAAGACCGATGGGCAGCGAAAGACGCAGTGATATTCAGTACGATAATTCGTCTTCTGGTAGCGCAGAGCCGTTGCGCCTGCGTTTCCGTGACATTATGAAGAACACCGCCATGATGATGATTATCGGAACCACCAGGTCTCCGAACTCCGGTATCTTGTCGAAAACGACCTGGACGGTTCCAGTCGTATTTTGGGTCCACTGCCAACATATTTGCGACTCGCCAGACACGCTGTATATCGATGTAAGATGGTTCTTCGGGTACGAGTCTGGGTTGCTTATGGTTAGAGCGCTCCAGGACCCGCTGGACTCCTTCTTGCCCATGATTGTCTGACCAACGCCGCTGCTCGTCGTCCGGATCCAGAACGCATACAGGTCGCCCGTCGATGTTTCGAGCGAGATAGTCGGATACTTGTCGCCGACAGATGAAGGCATCGACTCGTCAAGATCGACTGCGGTCGCCCAGGAGGTCGAATCTGTGTCGTTGTAGGTATACCAGATATGCGGGAGCAGTACACCCCCGCTGTTGGTGTCGTCTCCGTAGACCACGTGGACAACGCCGTCTCCGTCTACAACGACCGAAGGTGTAGCATACAATGTGTTATCTCGGTTGCCATCTTTGGGGGCGAATATCTCGGTCTCGGATCCCGGCCAAGTACCAGTGTACTTCTTGCTGTACACATATCCGTCGTAGGCGAATATGGCCCATACGTCGCTCCCAGATCCAGATCCTGCAGGGACAATCGATCCCCTGATCTCATCAACGCTGGTCCCGGCCGAAGGCAGCATTTCACCTGAATACCACCATTCAGTTATGATGTCTGGTGATCTGCTCCTGAATGCCGTAAACTTATACTCGTCCGGCGAGCTTTGTGACATATTGGTGCCCACTACCCAGAGATGGCCGTCCTCGTCTCTGCATATATAGGCATTCTTGCCCCCGATGCTCTCCGAAGATACGGCCACAGCGGAGTCCTCGTCCTCCCATGTGATCGTGTGCGATCCGGGGTTCACCTCGCCCTTTTGCACGTAGACGTCACTGGAAGGATTCGCACTATCGCCAACGGCATAGACGAAGTGGTTATCGTTGTCATACCATATCGAGACCTCCTCCACGTCTGACGTGTCGAAGACTGTTGCTCCACCCGTCCAGGTCTGGCCCCCGTCAGAGCTGTATTCGTAAATGGTATCGGTGCCGTTGAAGTAGAAGCTCCAGAAGTTGGTGCCGTCGTAGAACATCTTCCTCTGATACGACATCGAGGTGGCTTCAGAATCAGCAGAGTCCACCACCCATCCCAGTGTTCCGAAAGCGACGGTTTCGTTGGATGCGAAGTCCTCATTCCCTCTCCAGTCCGTGGAGATGATGACGAAGTCCACAGGCCCGGGTGATGCGTCGATGCTCGACGACGTGACGCCGATTTCCATCCTCGAAACATCGATCGCGGCGCTTATTGAAGTCCCCATTTCGACCCAACCATTGGTGTGATACATCATGGCCGCGGTCGACTTGATTTCACAGCAGAATCCTGTAATCTCTATCATGTAGTCCGCGCCAATCGGAGTGTCACCACCGATGACGGCTTCCCCGGTAGACGTGGATTGGTCGCTGTCGATGTACACTCTCATGAAGTCCTCCGCGGTTCTCCTGACGGGAACTACTGTGCCGCCACCCGTTCCCGACGGCTTCGAGCCAAGTTTTGGAACATAATCCCCCGAACAGATGTCTCCAGACACACTGACATAGAAGAACGAATCCTCGGTGCTGTTTTGTGCACCAACCTCGTCTATGTCAATGTCCGGGTTTGCGAGAGGCAGGGGATCGAAGTCGGTGATCGTCCTACCCGTCCAATCCGCGAAAGCCCCATCGATTGATATCGACTCAGGGGCTGAACCGGCGTAAGCCTTCACACTGTTCCCGATTATGTGGACCGTTGAGAAGGACGATGAGATATCCTCTGCCTCAACGCTCGCAGATACGAACTGGCCAGGAACGAGACCGGAAGAATCAACATGGAAGTCGATCACATGTTCTTCGCCTGGTTCCATGGAGAACTGCTGTATGATGTCAGACGAAGAAACGCCCAGTAGCTCGGGAGTCACCGTACTGACCGTACCCCCATCCCCTTCGCAACGGAATGTGAGACGCATCAGCTGGGCACTCTGATCCAGTGCGAGTAAGTCATCAGTTGCCACGTCTGGAGCCGGTGACACATCGATTATCAGAAGGCCACCCTTCAGCACGACTGGATAGCTCGCGGATCCGGTCGATTGTTGGCCACGAGAGACGAGCATGAACCTGGAGGACTCTCCCACTTGGAAAGGAAGTCCCGTCATGGCCTCGAGCTGATCCCCATCGAGGGCGGAGACCGCTGCAGCTGCATAGACCCAGCTGCTCCAGTCCAGTTTGTCGTCAAGTGAATCGTATCTCCATACCGTCGACTGTCCAACCGACCCGTTCCAGCCCTGGAGCTCAATCATGAAGTCTGCACCTATTCCCAGTATCGCATAACCTGTCGATATGGAATCGTCCGAATCGATGAACAGGAAGAAGCTCTCGACCTCATCGTCTGCCATTGTGGCCTCTTCGGTTCTCACATAGAGATACAGCTCATTCCTGTACGGCGCGACGGACCATTCGACGATGTTTGTAGATGGTGAGGATGAGCTCGAAGCGATGCCGAACATCGTCCCGTCCGACCAGTCTCCCCCGTCTCCGTCGACCTCGTATGGGGGTTTGTCCACGACTCCTGCCATATATGCGAACGTGGCCAGTATCACAACGAGGGCGATAAGGAGGGCCAGGAAACGCCACCTGAACAGAAGCTGATACCGCCCTCTCTGCCTTTGAGCGCCCACTCCCCCACCGTTCAAAGCGCCTATGCCGTTCACCAGGTCCTTCCCGTTGACGGCGCCGTTGACGCGCCCCCGACCGTTGATCCTCCCGCGCCCGTTGACAGCGCCGATGCCGTTGACGAGATGCGTACCGTTGACACGTCCTCGGCCGTTGACGATACCAGTGCCGTTCGACAATCCCTTGGGCTCTCTTCGCGGGGCCATTCGTGAGGGTTTGGCAATCTCCCCCTTCCTCTTCGTCACGATCTTGGGCTTGACCACCAGCTTCTCTGGACTGGGAGCAGCTACTGCCTCTTCATCCCCCTCGAACTCGGCCCCGCAGTGAGGACATACATCGGCTGTGAGGCTAGCTAACGTGCCGCAGATGGGGCAACTGGCGAGGTCTTCTTCTGCAGCGTCAACTTCGGGTTCTGGGAGCAACTCCTCCTGTTCCTCTTCGAATTCAGCACCACAGTGAGGGCATATCGGGTCAGCGCCGCTCACGATGTTGTCACATGACGGGCACGTTGCCGAATCATCTTCCGGGATGATTCGAGCCGATTCTTTCTCAGAATGCACTTCTTCCAGAACTTCCTTCGGTGCCTCTTCTTCGTCTGCGAATTCGGCTCCGCATTGTCTGCACTTGGGATCGGATAATCGAACTTCAGCTCCGCACGCGGGGCATTCGTAGGCTTCCTCTTCGAGGTCTCCGAAAAGCTCGGCATCGACGTAATCCGTTGCCGATCGCCCCTCCGCACCCGCTTCTTCGACCTGACGTTCCTCGCATTTCTTGCAGGGCGCGCCTGGCGCTTCAAGCAGCTCCGAACATCCGGGACATCTCGTGGATTTGCCGTCCAGTTCGGTCCGCATATCCAGCTCCTCTGCGATTTTCGTTACTGCCTTGTCGAGGAGTTGTTCACCGGCCTGGGCGGCGATCTTGTGAAACTGGACTTCGCAGGCGGGACACGTACCATCTGTCGGTTTGACGGGGCTGCTGCAGAACGGACACTCAAATTCAATTCCTTCAGAAAACTCTCGTCCGCATCGAGGGCATGCCCTCTCTGTTCCCGAAACTCTGAATCCACAGAATGGGCATCCAAATATCGTTGCGATTTCCGGTGTCATGGTTGGAGGGGGGGGGTGTCGCTCTGACGACATCATAGCTAGCCAACACTAGATGTAGCAGTTGGGGGGGGAGGTCGCCCAGGGTGATTGCCCAATGTCACGGTCTTATGCATCTAGTATCGATGCATCGAATATATATATGTCCACTCATACTGCCAGCCTCCATTACAGACATAGATTCTGAGAGGATGATTCATCCCTAAGTTGCTAAATGATATCGGGTAAACAGCGGTTGCTGCCGTTAGTAAGGAAATCTGCGTCTCGGACCTATCGGTCCTGAACGGGGATGCCCTCGTAGTCTCTCTGTCGACCAATCCTGCCATAGAACCTCTTGCTTCGGGGTGCTCGTCACACTCGAACGACCTCGCCAAAGAATATAATGGGGCGGTCCAATCACCCTTCTTGGGCTCGTAGGGTAGTCTGGATATCCTTTTGGCCTTCGGAGCCGACGACGTGGGTTCAAATCCCACCGGGCCCGCTTTTTTCTTACTGGCCAATTTCTATCAACGGTTCATCAGGTTTTCGAGCGGCAGCGGCTTCTCACAAACATACCAATGCCCATCGAAACCTGCGCTATTGTCCTCTTTCAGTTCAACGGTTGTAAACTCGAGACCAGAGGAAATGAATAATGAAAGGGTTTGGTGCTCTCTCTCACGAAATCTGTGACCCTATTGTTGGAGTTTAGCCACCGCGGTGTTGGTTGGAGTGTCGAAACCCTTGAGAATCAACCATGAAGCGAACACCATCTCCTGAACCGCAATCGGAGCGGCCAATAGGGTTGTGGCGTCAACCGAGTTTGTGTCGGTGCCGAACAGACCCATTGTACCGTATATCAGGATGCCAACGCCCCCAATAAGGCCCCACGCCGATAGCCATCTTGGCACGAGCCTCGATTGATATAGGACGTAGTTGAGCGCCAGAGCTCCCAGGCTTAGGAATATCAACGTCCCGAACAGAAGGGAGTACTCAAATAACGAAATCAACAATGCGCCCATCGATTGAGAGCCA
>JAEHCM010000018.1 GCA_020696365.1 Thermoplasmata archaeon
AGCCTCGGCGGTGCCGGGGAAGCGACGGACCCGGTCTGCCTTGCGGTGGCTAGCGCGGTCGAGGCGGGCATAGTAGTAGTGGCGGCTGCAGGGAATGACGGGCCGCTCATGGGAACAGTAGCATCACCAGGAATCGCTCCTGACGCGATAACCGTCGGTGCCGTGAATGACACAGGAGCGCTAGCTGCCTTCAGCTCGCGTGGCGCTGCGCCGGATTTCGTGATCAAGCCGGAGATATCCGCACCCGGCGTGGGCATAGTGTCCACGGTACCCTATTCGAACTGCGTGATGAGCTCCCCCTCAGGATATCTCTCCGCGAGCGGGACCTCGATGGCGACGCCTCATGTGAGCGGTGGTGCTGCCCTTCTGCTGCAGTTGCATACCGATTGGACTCCGGAACAGGTCAAGTCGGCTCTGATAACCAGCGCCGAGAAGATCGATGAATCCATCTGGAGCGCAGGTGCGGGAAAGATGTGGCTTCCTGCAGCCGCTGAGACCACATTATTCCCGATTCCGGCCATAATCTCCTGCGGCCTCGCAGGAGGAGAAGGTCAGATATCAACAGTCGCGAACGCAGGATCGTATGTAACCGTCTCCTGCTCGTCGGATGACTGGTACGCACTATCCGCAGACGGCTCAACGAAGTACGAGGGCTGGCTCAATCAGTCGAGCGTGTCTCCAACATATTTCCCCCTAACCTCGGGCGGATCTCAAACAGTCACGCTGGAAGTCTCGGTTCCAGATTACAGCGCACCAGAGGGGTACTACGACGGAGAGATCCATCTTTCATGTGCATCGGGGGAACTCGTGATACCCTTCGGCTTCGCAGTCCTTTCATGTGTGAACGTCCACGTCCTCGATGCCGAGGGGAGGGAAGTCTTCGACCCCTACGGGGGTGTATGGGCGTACAGCAACCCCGGCGGCGATATCGCGATGATGGTCAGGGGCAACTCGAAGCCGGCACCACCTGCTAGCTTCTTCCTTGCATCTGGCGAATACGGCATCTGCGCTGCTGGTCATCAGGACATCTACCACTACGACGACCCGTACATTCTCTCGTCCGTCATAACCATTGACAGATTATCGTGCCATGACATTTGGCTTGACATGTCCACTGCCAGAGAGCTCGTTCTTGACCTGGAGACAGACGAGGGAAACCCGATCTACGCTCAGGACTTCCGGATGTACTTCAGGCACGAAGGAGAGACCAACATATCGTTCCATCTTGTGGGTTCCGATTACTCGATCACTGGCAGCGAGTTGTTTTCGCTGCCCCGCTCCAGAAGCGTGTTCATCTCGGACACGATGGAGACGGTCGGGGTGTCCATCTCGGGATTCGCGTACACAACTCCCATGTGGAACTTCATGAACAGCAACTGGGATCATTGGTACGAATACGTCTCGGGAATGTCGACCGAGTTCTACATCGAGGCGAGCGCGGACCTGCAATACCTGCTTGCTTGGGAGTTCGACGGTATCGATCAGAATACCCCGCTGTCCCTCGACCTGATCGAAGGTCAGTATTCGGTATACGATACCAAGTACGACATCCCCGGCAAGCTCACGGATATATGGGGAGACTGGGGCACTCACAAGTCCGTTGGAGGTGACTCAGCGTTCTATGTCAGGAGAGACACCGACACATCGTTGAATTCCTTCTTCTCAGGCATGACGAGAGCCACCTATGTCCAGGGCGTGTTCTCCGAGCTGTACTTCCCCGGAAGCATATTCGGAGGATACCTGGAGAGAGAGTTCTACATCCCTGACTACGATCATCTGATGAGGGCCTCCACCATTTCGAGCATATACCTACCTGACAGGAACTTCCTGACTCCTGAGGACCCCCAGACCGTGGTCCAAAGGCTCGGCTCGGGGCCATACTATCCATCCCTCCGTACCGAGAACACCGATGATACTCTCGTCCTGTACCATCCCCTGCTGCGGGATCAGTCAGGGGCAAAAGTCGGAGGCTCGACGGTTCCCAGTTTGAACCTGTACAAGGACTCCATGTTTGTCGGCGTGTATCAGTTGTCGGAGTTCCTTTCGAGGCCCGACGCCGTCCGTCAGATAGACCTGATGGGAGCTGGCAGCTATGTCGCGAAGATTCACTATAACCCCAGCGCGCAAATTTGCAGCGATGTCGACCTGGAGCTGGGATTCACTTCGCCATCATCCGATCCGAATCCCCCGGAGATAACGTCGCTTCAGATGCCTCAGAGATTCACGCCTGGCGATGTTGTAGAGCTGACCTTTGCCGTGGCCGATGCTTCCGTCATCTCGGATGTCGGCATAAGCTGGAGGGGCGGCACTGAGTCACAGTGGAACATACAGACTGTGACCGCCTTGGCAGAGAATACCTATCACGCCGATATCGCGACATCAACAGATGATCGCTCCATCGACATCGAGATCGAGGTGTCCGACTCCGCAGGCAGCTACCTGCGATACACCGCCTGCAACGCCAGCCTTGAGGAGGTGCCCGTTACGTTCGAACTTTGGGCTGAGGGGCACAACATCGGCTACAGGAACGCTGACGACTACGTCCTCCTTGTCGGAACTCTCACGGACTATGACGGCAATCCACTGCACCCGACGGGAGCTGTACCACTGGAACTGACTGTCAACGACGAGAAGGTAGGGATGATACTCGACGAGTGCGTCTCATCCGATAGCCATGTTCACGACGGCAGCATCAGGTTTGAATGGCACTTCAACCCGGTCGACCTGTTTCCCGGACCGGATGAGACCATCGAAGTGAGTGTCACGTTCGACCTTGGCATATACGAAAATGTCATCAGAACCTTCACTTTGAGCTCGGTACAGTACGAGAATTCCCCTCCCGTGATCTCTCTGATTTCTCCCTCGAACGGCAGTCTGATTTCCGTCGGAACGATGATAGATCTCGAGATAACTGATGATGGCGACGTATCCGCAGAAGCTTTCTTGGACGAACACCCAATTGGCGTGTTCGACGACCCATGGGACATATCGACCGAAGGCTGGGAGGACGGCGTACACACCCTGAGAATTGTCGCGGTCGACGATGTCATGGTGGAGACTTCGACGACTTTCACCTTCGAGATAGACGGGACAGAACCCTCAGCTGCGATCACATATCCAACGAACGGAACAACTGTACCGAGGAACAGCACTCTCATTGCCGAGGCATCTGACGAGCACCTCGCTTCCGTGACTTGGTCTCTGGACAATAGCTCCCACCAGACTCTCGAGTACCCATACATAATCGACATGTCCAATTGGCCTGTCGGGATACACTCGGTTGAGATCGTAGCGACAGACCTGGTTGGACTGTCTTCATCTGCATACGCTCAGTTCGAGATGTCGGATAAGGCGCTTGTGGCCAACATGTTGAGCCCCGATTACGGTGCTGTCGTGAAATCGGGTACACCGATAGAATTCTCAGCGGCGGGAACGGGAACGATCACCTGCATGTGGACAGTTGACGGAACATGGACGACAGTCCCTGAGCCCTATCTGATACAAACAGATGGATGGAGTGAAGGCACTCACGCGATTACGCTCAACGCCTCAAATGAGTTCGGTGACTACCATGAGGTCGTGTTCGAACTTACCATAGATGACACGCCACCTGTGGTGAGCCTGATCTCGCCAATCGGCGAGACTTTCGTCACTCCGTCCGATCGCATCGATATCGACATAGCTGATGCAAACTTCGAGCGGGTTTCGTGGACGATATGGGGCGAGACCAGAAGCAGCACGTACTCCGACATAGCGATATCCCTCGCCAACAGCCCGGCTGATGGATACTTCACAATCGTGCTGACCGCATCAGATATGGCTGGCAACCAGGCCAACGACTCCTACACTTTCGCATTGGATTCCGTGCCACCACTGATACGTGTCGACAATGTTGCATCGCACAGCTCGGTCGCCCCAGACTACACGGTAGAGTTCTCAGTGGAGGACGTTTTCCTCGCGGGCGTGGAGTGGTCATTGGACGGCGGCGAAATGCAGGCTTCGTCGTCGCCGCATCAGGTAGATCTTTCAGGAATAGCCCTCGGGTCGCACACTCTCAAGATATTGGCGTACGATATGGCCGGACAGGAGAGTTGGCATGATCAGCCGATTTACGTGGACGGGACTTGTCCAACCGTCACTGTGTTGGTGAACGACTCGCTCGCCTCAGACTCCCCAGCGGAAATCAGGGCGATCGTCGCAGATGATTTCGGAGTGTGGGCGGTCTTCGCACACTACGAGGATGGCGACGGGGCGTTTTCGAGCGTTCCCATGATGAAGGACGGCGAGAGCTACCTTGCGGTCCTCGACACGACAGTCCTGAGAGAAGGCATCATCGTCTATGTCTATGCATGTGATCCTTGCGGAAACTTCGCCGAGAGCGAACGAATCACTCTCAACTTCGCACCCAACCCTTTCGAAGGCGATGACAATGACGAGGAAGAGGGTGTTGTTGGAGGAGGGTCCCTTATGACTTTCACTCAGGCGTTGATGATCCTCGCGCTCTCCGCCGCTTTGGTCATTCTGTTCGCAGTGCACAGGAGCAGACGTCCGAGAGAAGAACAGGAGAAACCTGCGGCCCCGATACAGAACATCACCGCTCACGCGCAGAGCGCCGCCCCCAAGAAGATCCCGGTCAGAAGCACGCCACGCCCCGTGGGTAAGCCAATAGAAAGCCCAAGAGTAATGATCGGTGCGGACGGTGTCGTGTACTGCACGCCAGTGAGGGTGCCCCAGGACAGGATTGTCAGAAGACCACCGGCACACATGGCGCAGCACCCGAGTATGAAGAAGCCTGAAATGACCTCGAAGCCTGTTGTCGGGCAGATGAAGAACAGATAGGCTGCAGCAATACTCCACACTACGAAGCCTATTGTTCCGAGGAGTCGCCCTCGTCGTGGCGTGGGCCATTCGAGGAAGGCTCCGAGGTTGATTCGGCAGTAGCATCTTGAGGAGCTGCAGACGCTCTCTCGGCAATCACACGCAATCTGTCCGTCATGTGACTATCGAGCCATCTCATGATGAAGTACCAGAAGATCAGGACGAAGCATATGAAGACGATGATTCCGAAGTACATGTGAAACGTGGCGAGCGCTGGAGCTCCGAACTCCGACCCGACGACGATAGTCACCACCATTCTGAGAATGTTAGAGAACCAGGTCACGAGAAGGCCTATCCCGAGACCTGCCAGTATTCTTGCGTTAACCGTCTCATATCTCACCAGGACGAAAGCTAGGAAAGCCGAGAAGAAGAGACCGGCCGAGTACAGACCGCTGCACCCGGTGCCGATCCCAAGTCGCACCAAACGCCCTTCGTACTGGTACTCGATTATGTTTGAGAGACCGATCCCACTGAGATTCAAAACAGCATGCGCGTCAACCCCGAAGAGGTTGACCACTGAGATCACAGGGATTGTGATGAAGTAATACTCGGAATAGGCAGTGATCCTCGCATACGATTCGCCTGTTATCAGCGAGTACAACTTCCATATCCCTGCGAAGATGATCGTCAGGAACATCAGATAGAGTATCACGAAATCCCTCTGCTCATGGAGCTTCAACGGGGCGGACTGGTAGAGTATCAGAGACAACGCGAACAGGGTGACGACGAAATCCTCCATACGCAGGTTGGTCTCACCTGTGAAAAGCACCTTCCAGACGGACCAGGCTGTCAGGAGGACGAATCCCGAAAGTGGTATCAGGACTCCTATCGTCCTCTCCTCCAGCCACCGTGACAGGAACCTCGTGATCAACCCTTCGTCCTTCGCAACATCAACCCTGCCAATCCTGAGCTTCGCAGATATCAGCCCGAAAGCGGATCCTACCGCCAACAGTATCAGCTCGAACAAGAGGACGGAGTGACCGAGATAATGGTTGTAAAGAGCGCCTATGATCGCAAGAGCGCCGATGAGCAAGAGCCAATCATGCCGGACCTTCACGGGCCGACCCACATCCTTAGAGCATATTTAACAATTGACGCAAGCTATGAGCAGATCGTCTCAATTCGGCTTCGTCTCGCGCGCAACTAACAGCGTTGCGCCAACTGAAGCGACCAGCAGGACGAACGCCATCTCGACCAGGCCTGGCAGCCTTGAGCTAAGGCTCGGGAGCATGGCCCCGACGAGTGAGACCGATATTGGCACGGATGCCAGACACGCGGTCGCGTAAACGCCTGCAATGAGCACATGAGCCTTCTGTCGGAAACGGTGGTCTCCCTCGAACTCAGATGACAGCGCAAACAGCGCAAGACCCACAATCGGGACAACGAGGCCGACCGTGGCGGTCATGAGCGGCCCTGCCTCTGTCAGGGTCGGAATCTCTGCGGATGCGCCGGCGCAGATTGTCACGAGCAGGAAACCGGAGATCGCTCCGACCCTGTAGTAGCTGAAGAATGCGAATAGCATCATACCTCCTCCGAGGGCCACGAGGGACAGAGTGTAGATGTTCATGCTCGAGAAGACTAGGATCAATACCATCGAGGCCGCGAACTGCACCAGCATACGAATCCTGAGACCGTTCATGCTTTCCCCAACTTCATCGCCCTCACCAGGCCCGCCGTTGTATCGGCCGGGCCCACACGTATGTACAGTGCGCCCGCCCTCCTCAGCTTCGCCTCGATGTCGATATGCTCCTTCAGACTCTCGTAGAGCCTCTCCACATCCGGCGTGTCGAGCGGCTGATCCCTGTCCTCGTACCACTCATCGCACAGGTGAATCACCAACATTTTGCTGCCTTTGCGTCCGCAGAACCTCGCCCCAGAGAGAATCGCATCTCGGGATGACAACATGTCTGTGATGACGATCATCATCAGTTTCTTGCCAACAATCCGAGCCAGAAGGTTCCTGACGACCCCGTCGAAACCGATTCCAGATGATCGGTCGGTTGTGCCCCTTCCGAGGGAGCGGATTATAGACAAGAACTTGTCGCTTTCGGCCCTGTCCGATTCCTCTGGAGTCGATTCCGGTGGTGTGGGCGGCTTGTCTGCACCCTGCGACTGCCAGGTCAACTCGGAATTGGCTACGAATATTGGGGGCGGCACCTTCCTCAGAGACTCCACTATCCTATCGAACTGCCTTCGTCCGACCGAAGGCGAAACTTTGCTGATCACTGAAATCTCGTCCAACAGGCAGACACCGGTGGCGTGGAACCCGCTGAGCAGGACTTTCGAGACTTGCATGCACAAATCGATTGAGTGGTCCATCTTGCTCATGCCTGAGCCAACAGCACGCATGCTGCTTGAGCAATCGACGAATATCATCGTCTGTATCACGCCTTCACGGACGTAGACTTTCGTGTACATTTCGTCGAGCCTGGACAGAAGCTTCCAATGAACGTCCCTGGACCTATCACCGGGGATGTACTCACGAATATTATCGAACTCAAGGTCGTACATGACCATCGCGATGTGTCTGGAGAGCCCGGAGAACTCCATGTGCTCCCTCCCTGCTAGCTTCCTCGCCCTATCGAGACTCTCCTTAGATGTGTGAACGTTGATCTCGGTCCTAGACTCTATCACAGAATCATGAACGAAGAGGCCGTACTCGTCCTCCATCTCCGCCCTGACGCCCTGGAACACGTAAGTCTTCCTCTTCCTCGGAACAACCGTATATGATATCGTCAAGTGCGATCGGCTCGGGACAATCCCGGAATACTTGTTCGTTCCCGCGGCGATCTCGCAGTCCTCGGGTAGTTCGTCCTCGAGGGCGCACTTGATTGCCGTGGGGCCGGCGTTCAGTATCTTTACGCCGACGGACATTGGCTGGCCTGCGAACGGCAGCTTATCACTCATCACGCGCGTGACGCGCATGTCAGTGTGCCTCATCTCGCCGATGAACTTGCTCCTCGCGTACACCAAGACTGTTGAGAACGCACAGCATAACACAACGAATGGCATGCTCTGGAACAAAACCCCGGCGACTGCGAACGTCATCGATGAGATGATCAACAGTTTCCCCAAGGGTTGGATGAGCAAGTCAGATCACTTCGACGAACTGGAAGCGTATCCCGCGCCGAAATCGCCCTTCGGGACCGGCACTTCCGACAGGATGGTCTCTGTCAAGCTGCTGGCCGTCAGGCCTTCGAGCTCAGCCTCAGGGGATAGCATCAGCCTATGATCGATCACCTTGTGGGCCACGGCCTTGACGTCGTCAGGTATGACATAGGACCGACCCGAGATCAGTGCGTGGGCCTTCGATGTGGCAAGCAAATGTATCCCACCTCTGGGGCTCAGGCCGTACTCCAAGTGATCCCGCTGCCGGGTCGTCCGTGTGATGTCGCGAATGTACACCAGTATGCTCCTGTGGGAATGCACCTCGAACGCCAGTTTCTTCAACTGCATTATTTCTTCCCTCGTGATCACTGCCTGCGGCACCTCGTCGAAGGCGTTCTTCAGGCTCAGCATGATCGTCTCATCCTCCTCGTCAGGATAGTCCATCTTGACCTTCATCATGAACCGGTCGACCTGGGCCTCCGGAAGCGGGTACACGCCCTCAGTCTCTATCGGGTTCAGGTTTGCCAGCACCATGAAGATCTCCGGGAGGGCGAAGGTCGTGCCTTCGATCGTGACGTTCTTCTCCTGCATAGCCTCGAGTAGCGCGGACTGCGTCTTTGGAGGTGCTCTGTTTATCTCGTCCGCCAGCAGTAGTTCTGCGAAGACCGGCCCCTTGCGCAGCTCGAACTTCCTCGTCTCCTGATTGAAAAAGTAGTGACCCGTTATGTCCGTCGGCAGAAGGTCCTGCGTGAACTGTATCCGCCTGTACTCGATCGCCATCGCCTTGGCCAACGACTTCGAGAGCGTCGTCTTTGCGATACCGGGCACTCCCTCCAAGATGATATGTCCCCCCGAGGACAGGGCAATCAGGAAATCGGATATGACGTCCTCATATCCGACGATCGCTCGCCCAACCTCGCTGATGACGTCTCTGACTACCTTCTGTGCGCCTTGAGGGGAATCAATGACTCGTTCCATGAAGAACCTCCTCCCATTCGACTGTGAGTTCCACCTTGATTCGATTGGTTCTGTATAAAACCTGTCATACAAGCTGTCGTGTGTCTTCCCACGGGTACCCGGAGCCTACTGACTGCCTGAAAGACAACGACGCCGTCCTGTGCGTCATGAACGCCAACCACTAACAGCTTTGATATACCGAAAGTCGTTTCATGAGAGCATTAGTCCAGCGTGGCAGGTTGATGGTTGAGATGGCGGAGGATACGGAACGCCCCTTCAGGTTTCATTTGGAGATCAGGGAAAGGCCCTACGATCTCGTTGCAGCGATCATACTGGCGCTCGTCCTGATAGCTCTCGTGGCGTTCCTTCCGGACTCGCTCGCCAGACAGATACTCGGGCTGATATTCGTCCTGTTCCTGCCAGGGTATGCCGCGACTGCGGCGTTGTTCCCCGAGAACGAGCAGATAGACGGCATCGAGAGGGTGGCCCTCAGCTTCGGGCTCAGCATAGCCATCGTGCCGCTCATAGGCCTGGCGCTCAACTTCACGCCGTTCGGCATACGGCTCGACCCGATACTGGCCTCGGTGTCGGCGTTCATAGTCGTGGCGGCGCTCGTCGGCTGGTATAGACGCTTGAGACTGCCCATGGACGAACGCTTCGCGATAGTCATAGACTTCGAGATGGACTGGAAGGGCATGCCCCTGGTGGACAAGTTGCTCACCATCGGCATAGCCGTCATGCTTGTCGCCTCGGTAGTCGTGCTCGCGTGGGCGGTCACAACTCCAAGAGAGGGCGAGAGCTTCACGCAACTAGCCCTCCTGGGACCAGACGGCATGGCCACAGACTACCCCCGCAACCTGACCGTCGGAGAGGATGCACGCGTGCTCGTCTCGGTGAAGTCGAACGAGCACACGCCCATGAACTACACGCTCGTCCTCGTCCTGACGACCGTCTTGGACTACAACTTCACCATCGGCCAGGATTCGATAGGCTGGTCGGAGACGCAGCAGCTGGAGCCTCATGTAGGAATCGCCCAGGACTTCACGCTCGAGCATCTCGAGCACTACAACCAGACATTCGACTTCAATGTCAGCTCGGAGGGCGAGTGGAAGCTTCAATTCCTGCTATACCTCGATGGGCAGGAATTCACGCAGGACTCATATCGAGAGGTCCATCTATGGCTGAACGTCGTTGTGGCGACCTGATTGGCCCC
>JAEHCM010000019.1 GCA_020696365.1 Thermoplasmata archaeon
ATAGGAGGGGTGCGCGAATCGCTCCAATCCCTCCGCGCCCTGAAGAGCGGGGTATCCTTGGAGACGGTTCTATGAGATCAGAGAAGGCAATGGTCACCTCGCCCGCCACGATCGCCAACTTCGGCCCGGGCTTCGACTCGTTCGGTCTTTGTCTGGACTCCCCGGTCGACAGGATATCCGTCAGGCGGGCCGCGAAAGGCAGAGTCGTCCTCAGAGTGACCGGCAAGTATGAAGTCCCTTCCGTGCCGGAGGAGAACACAGCCTCGTACGCAGCCATGAGGCTGGTCGAGCTCTGCGACGACGGGGGGCTGGGCTTCACCATGACCGTCAGGAAGGGCATGAAGCCAGGAAGTGGCATAGGGAGCAGCGCTGCGTCGTCTGTCGGCGGAGCGCTCGCGATGGCCGCTCTTCTGGGCGTGAAGGACAAGGGCATGATCCTCGAGGCCGCAGCCATGGGCGAGGAGTTGATCTCCGGCGTGAGACACTACGACAACGTGGCAGCGGCGCTTCACGGAGGATTCACGGCGGTCGTTGATGCTGAAGCGAGGAAGATAATCAAGATCAAACCGCCCGAGTTGCAGGTCGTCGTCCTGATGCCGGACATCTCGGTGAAGACACGGGATGCCAGAGCTATCCTTCCGAAGAAGGTGGCAATCGACGACGCGGTCCGGAATCTATCTCTTGCGTCGGGGATGGTGCACGCGATGATGAGACGTGATGTGCGGGCGATCGGGTCGTACCTGGAAGACCGCCTCTCGGTCCCGTACAGGAAAAAGCTCGTGCCCGGCTTCGATGCGGTGCGCGAGAGCGGGCTCGAGGCGGGTGCCCTGGGCGTCTCTCTCGCAGGATCGGGTCCGGCCATCTTCGCACTTGCGGAACGAGACGCTGGGCGGATCAAGCTGGCGATGACCCGCGCATTGAGCAGCGCGACAGGATTGGAGTCGAAATCCTTTGTCACAAAGCCCGGTGGTGGCGCGAGGGTCGAGTCGATCTCATAGACACTTGGCGGAGTCGCGACAGATAGTTCTCGTTCAGAAGGCTATCCTCTCGCCTGGAACCCTGGGGAACAGTGTCACATCCCTTACGTGTTTCTGCCCTGTGAGGAACCTCACCATCCTCTCTATCCCTAGGCCGCCTCCGACAGTCCTCGGTATGAGTCCCTGTCTCGCCACATCCAGGTATGTCTTGAACGCGTCCATGTGCGTGTCACGCTCCCTCATCTTGCGGACTATCTCGTCGTATTCCCACTCCCTCTCACCGCCGGAGAGAGCCTCTCCGTAGCCCTCGGGCCAGAAGATGTCGTAGTTGTGATAGTATCCTCTCATCTGCTTGTCCTCTCTGTCGTAGAACTCGCGGCGGAAGTTGAGTACCCAGAAGGGATCGGCCTCCCGCCCAGAAACCATAGCCTCGAAGTCGTCGCCGCACTCCGCTCTCAACTCCTCCGACTCGTACACCCTTAGCGGGAGAGATGGTACCTTGAGCTTCCTGCCAAGCGCATCGAGGTCGGCCGCGCATTCCCTTGTCACGAACTCGAAGACTTTCTCTATCATGCCGTCCACGAGGCCGATGAACTCCATCTTCGTCTTCTCCTTGAGCTCTATATCGACCTGGGTGAACTCGAACAGGTGCCTACCGGTCTGCCCGAGCTCGCTCTGTTCGAGCCGGACGTTCGGCGACATGACGTATATCTTGTCGAAACCTCCGTTGAGCAGCGCGAGCTGCTTGTGGAGTATCATGCTCTTCGTGAGGTGGAGCCTCTGACCGTAGTAGTCCACGGAGGCGTCGAAGTGGGCGTGGTTCAGCGGGTCCGTCTCCGGCGAGAGGATCACTGGCATCCCCTGTACCACACCGCTGTCGTACATGTAGTCGTGGACCGCTTTGAGGGCGGCGCTCTGTATCCTGAGGATGTGAGTCATCTTCGCGTCCTTGAGACGCGCGATCGTACCTTGCATGGTAATTCCGTCGAAAAGACGATATATCGACCTTATATTTGTCAGTATCCTTAGAAAACACGGAAACAATCCGGATAATGGCAATCTTGATATATCAATCCCGTCATATTGACGGTAGATGTTGGACGAGAAGGACCGGTCGATCCTGGAGGAGCTCATCAACGATTCCCGCAAGACGACGAAGGCGATCGCCAAGGCTTTGGACATTCCACGAGCGACCGTCCACGATCGGATCACACGCATGGAGAAGAGAGGAGTCATCAGACGCTACACGGCGGTTCCAGACTACTCCCAGCTAGGCATAGGTGTGACCGCGTTCATACTCGCCCAGTTCGACCACTCCGAAGGCCGGTCCCAGCGTGAGACCGCAGAGGAGATCGCCGATATCCCTGGTATATTCGAGGTGAACCTGGTGTCCGGGGAGTACGACATCCTCTTGAAAGTCAGAGGCTCCAGCATCGAGGAGATAGGGAACCTCGTGGTTGACAAGCTAAGGGACGTCGAGGGAGTGGCGAGGACGCTGACGTGCGCATCGTTCTCGACCGTCAAGTAATGGGACGGCCGAAGAGGTCGTCACTTGGCTCTCTTCTTGATCAGTGAAGCGGCGACCTCGCCCATCTCGTCTCTCACCGGTTCGACTGTGTGCTCCTTCAGTATCCTCCGCACCTCGTCGCCAGCTCTGGTGAGCGTGGATTTCGAACCCCTCGCCACCCATGAATCCCATGAGGAGCGGTCCGATACCACTGGAATGAAATGCTCCTTCCTGAAGCGGTCCATGGTGTGTCGCTGCCCGAGGAAGTCCTTCCCGGGGCCCACCCTGTCGATCACATCTAGCGCGAGGCTGTCGTCAGAGACTTCGATGCCCTGGGCCATCCTGCCTATGATCCTGGAGATCTCGTCGTCGATCACCATCTGCTCCAGCCATATCGTCCTGCAGTCTTCGAGGAGCCCGATCCCGGCGATCATGTCCGTACCTGCCAGTATCGGGGTCACCGCACTGGCGAACTTCTCGTAGGCCGCCTGCTCGTCCGGCTCCTTGGACGTGGTCACGAAACCCCCGGATAGAGCGGGGAATCCGAAGTGGTGCGCCACCTGCGTGTAAGCTGCGGATGTCAACCCGTGCTCAGGCCCTCCGCCGGCCCGGGTGGATGCCTTCATGTCCAGTACCGCCATCCCGCATGCGAACACGAAGGCCGTCCCCGGCCTGTGCAGCTGGATGATTGTGTTCCCAGCCAGGGCCTCGGCGACACCGACGGCGACCGTGCCGGCCAAGGTGACAGGGCCGGTGGCTCCCGGGCCTGGCATGACATAGAAGCAGATGGGCATCCCGCCGTCCGCTGCAACGAACCCTGCGTCCATGCCCTCTGCGTCGATATGGAGAGGTGACGAGCTTGTGTGGATGGATGACAGGAATGGTCGCTTTTCGAACTCTTCGCTTCCCCCTGCAGCCGCCGCGGCGAGCGCCAGCACGTCCTCGACCTCCCAGTCGGTCGTGTTGGTGGCCAGTGTGATATGTTTCTCAGTGTTCTCCAGGGATGCCTGGAGGTCGTGTATGTGCCTCGTCCCCATGGGGACGTCCTGCGAGGTCACGCTGGGCCAGTTCACTCCATGCCCCTTCAGCGCGTCCGATACGAATGCCGCCTTCGCGACATCCTCCTTCCTGGACATGCGCCGCTCCCTCGTCTCGAAATCCATCGCCATCGTGCCGTTCCCGTCGCTGCACACATGGACATGCTCTCCGTCGAGCCTCGCATCATGCCCCGGCGTTCGCCCAAAGAAAGTCACGCTCCGCTTGTTCTTCCGAGCAAGGTCTTCGACAAGGCTCGGAGGGAATCTCACGATTGAACTTTTTTCGTCAAAATCGCATCCTGCATCGCGCAGGAGGTTCTGCGCTTTTTTACTCTTAACGGCGACACCGGTCCGCTCGAGGATCTCGAGCGCGGCATATCTTATCCGCTGCACGCCCTCGGAGTCCAGTACCTGCCTCCTGCACCTGATAGGTATGGAGTTAGCCATTCTGAATCCCTTCTGGTTCGTCCTGCCAGCCCGCGCAGTCCGACTTCTTCGACAGGCCGCATATGATAGAAATACGATTGTTCGGAGCCAGGACGGGTTGTCCGCCTGGCCCCGGTTTCAGGTTTGTACTCTGCATCGCCTAGTGGACCTTCGACTCGCCGCCCCACATGGGCTTGTTGACCTTCTCGATGATGGCAGCAAGTTCCTTGTTCGCGCCGTCCGGGAGTCCTGGTACCTTGTGGGTCGCGAGAATCTCCTTGACCTTCTCCCTGGCGGAGTCCCTCATGGTCTTCTTGCCCGTCGTCGACCACGCGTCCTCCGAGCGTCTGTCGATCAGCGTCGGCATGAAGTGGTCCGTCCTCAGGTACTCCATCGTGTGCTTCTGGGCGAGGTAATTCTTGCCGATCCCGACCTTCTCTATGACATCCAGCGCAAGCGTCTCGTCGTTCGCCCACTCGCCCCGGATCAGTCTGGATATGGCCCCGACGATCTCGTTGTCGATTACGACCTGCTCGAGGTGCAGACAGCTGGAGTCCTCCAGCAAGCCTATGCCGCACATGAGGTCGGCGCCTGCCAGCAGGGGACCGACACAGCCAGTGTAGGTGTCCACAGCGGCCTGTATGCCTGGCTCCTTCGCGGTTCCGGAGACGCCCACGCACGACGGCATGCCGTAGTAGTGCGCCATCTCCGTACCCATCGCCGAGCATATCGCGTGCTCTGGACTGCCGCCTGCCCTGACGGTGGTCCTCATGTCGAGCGGAGCGATTCCCAGTCCGTATATGACGGCCGCGCCCGGAGACGCCAGCTGGGTCATCACGAGCGCGCTCAGGACCTCGGCGTTGCCCACAACCATCGAGCCGACCAGCGACGCTGGGCCGGTCGCGCCGGGCTGTGGCATGGTGAAGAACACCAGTGGCACGCCGTTCTTTGCGAACTCCAGGCTTGCGTCCATGACGCCCGCGTCGTGCTGCAGTGGCGCATAGGTGCACTGGAGACACGATGAGGTCGGTCTCCTGCGGTACTCCTTCTCGCCTCCAGCCGCCGCGTAACCCATGGCGGTGAGGTTCTTGGCGTCCTCGAGCGTCACGCCCGTCTCGTACATGACGTGCTTCTCCGTGTTGTTCAGAGAGGCCTCAAGGTCGTGCAGATGCACGGTCGACGCTGGCATGTCGGTCGAGCTGACCATCGGCCAGTGGACATGCACATTCGGCAGGGCGTCACATATCTTAGTGGAGTCGACCAGATCCTGCTTCGTCGAGTTCCTCCTCTCACCAGTCTCGAAGTCCACTGCCACTGCGCCGTTCCCGTTCGCGCACATGTAGCTGTGGTTCAGATCGAGCCTCGCGTCGTACTTGGGATTCCTCGCAGCGAGGGTGATCGTGGACTTCTTCTTGCTGAGGGCTTCCTCGACGAGGTGGGACGGCATCTTGGCCGACCTTGCATGCTCATCGACTTCGCAGCCGTTATCTTTCAGAAGCTTCCTGCACGTGGGGCTGTCGACTTGCACGCCGACATTCTCGAGTATGTGCAGTGTGCCCCAGTGGATCCTGTCGAGGTCCTCCTCGCTCAGGATCTGGAAACGTATCCCGCGCACAATGCCATAGGTCATAGTGCTCACCCGACTAGCTTCTTCGCCACGTCGACGGCTCCCGACGCGTCGCCGCTGTACCCCTCGGAGCCGATCTCCTTGGCGTACACATCGGTGACCGGTGCGCCTCCGACGATGGTCTTAACGGATGGGTCGTCCTTCTTGAGTGGAGCGATGATCTCTGCCATCCTCGGCATGGTCGTCGTCATCAGTGCGGACATCGCGACGATGTTCGGCTTGACCTCTACCGCCTTCTTCAGGAAGTCCTGAAGAGGGACGTTGACGCCAAGGTCCACAACCTCGAATCCGTTCGACGACAGCATCGTCGCGACGAGGTTCTTGCCTATCTCGTGGATGTCGTCCTGGACCGTCCCGATGAGCACCTTTCCGGCCGTCTGCCTGTGCTGTCCCTCCGGGACCGCAGGCTCAAGTACGGCCAGCGCAGTCTTCATGGCCTCTGCGCCCATGACGAGCTCAGGCAGGAATATCTCTCCCTTTCCGAACTTCTCACCCACTATCTTGATTCCCTCCGCCAATCCTTTGTCGATGGCGACTAGCGGATCAACGCCCTGATCAACTGCCTTCTTAGCGAGATCGGCGATGGTCTCCATCTCGTAGTTTATCACGGCGTTTTTCAACTGCGTCACGATTTCTTCCATTGGTGTATACCCCCTTGCCTTCCCGGAAACCATGTCTCCGGGGGCATTGGCTCGGAAGAAAGGCCAATCGGTCGCAAGGACCCTTGACTTCCCTCCGAATTAAACTGGCATACGCAGTTCCCTAATTAAGGTTTCTGTACGTTTCCGGTATGTTCCGCGCGGTATCTGGGGTGCGGATATCTGCGCGAAGTCGTTTTGTCGTCCAAGAATGCGCAGATCAGGAACGGGGCGCTTAGGAGCGCACGCCCTCCTCGTCCAGGCGTCGAAAGCATCGATATCACGACTCTCCACCCCGGTTGACGCCAGCCTAGAAGGAGGAACGCCTTTGCTCAGCTAGCGTGCTCTGGCGAGGAGACCCTGAGGGATGAGCTAGGTCACTGGCGTGCATGTTCGTTGTCCAATCGACTTGTGGTCTGGCATCGCGTCGAAACCTTTTTCTGGGACGAGACATTCTCCCGGCCAAAGGAGGATGAAACATGCCACGCGCAAGAATACCTGTCATCGAGCTCAAGGGAACTGAGAGGACAGTGAAGATCGGGGGGACCAACACCCCTGTAATCGTCGGAGAGAGGATCAACCCGACCAACAGGAAAGCTCTGATCGAGAAGTTGAAAGCCGGCGAGTTCGAGGTTCTCGCAGGCGAGGCGAAGAAGCAGGTTGAGGGCGGAGCCGACATATTGGATATCAACGTGGGCGTCCCGGGGATAGACGAGAAGCATGCCATGCTCGAAGCGATCAGGATCGTGCAGGGCGCGGTCGACGTGCCGCTGTGGATCGACACATCCGACCCTGCGGTTCTGGCCGAGGCGTTGAAGGCGGTCAAGGGCCGTCCTGGGATCAACTCGACGACGGGCGAGGAGAAGAGGATGGATGTTGTGATACCGCTGGCCGCAGAGTACGACGCGGCGTTGGTCGGCCTGGTCATCGACGACGCCGGAATACCTGCGACGACGGAGAAGCGGGTCGAGATCGCTGGGAGGATCATCGAGCGCGCGGAGAAGGCCGGCATGGACCGGAAGAACCTCATAATCGACTGCGTGGCGCTGGCGTGCGGGGCCTCAGACTCCGGCGCGAAGGCGACTCTGGACACGATCAGGCTGGTCACTGAGAAGTACGGTGTGAACACCACCCTGGGCCTGAGCAACGCATCGTTCGGACTGCCGGCCAGGCCGAAGCTGAACGCCGCCTTCATGCTGATGTGCGCCGGCGAGGGCATGAGCTGCTTCATTGGCAACCCAAACGATGCGGACATGAACTTCGCTCTCAAGGCCTCTAAGCTTTTCTGGGGCGAGGACAAGTTCGCCATGGGCTACCTCACCTACTACCGGAAGTGGCAGGCGGAGCTCGAAGCGAAGAAGTAGATCTCGAACCTCCTGTCGAGGCATTGAAACCCCTTATCTTATCGGTTTTGTCGCCGCTATACCTGCCTCCTCCAGGCGAGATACTGCTGGCGTATGGCAGTCTTGGAGCATGTGCGGAGAATGCCCCTCAAGGCTGGAGGAAGGCTAGTCTATCTCTTTCTGAGCTTCGGGTTGAGTACATCATCAAGGGCGTAGCCCACGAGCGAGAACGACAGCACCAACGTCAGGATCGCGAGTCCAGGCGGGAGTATG
>JAEHCM010000001.1:0-354795 GCA_020696365.1 Thermoplasmata archaeon
GAGTACGAACCGGAACAGTTTCCTGGACTCGTGTACCGTCTCGAATCGCCGAAGGTGGTCATGCTTCTGTTCGGAAGTGGGAAGCTGGTATGTACCGGCGCCCGAAAGCCGGAGGATGCCGAGACCGCCGTCGACAAGATCACAGAAGAGCTGAAGGCGGCCGGGCTTCTAGGATAGTGAGTTGACGCATGCTAGTACCGATTCTGGACAACCACGTCCATCTGGAGCCACGGAAGGGCCGTAACATCGACGCAGTCAGGGATTTCGAGCGGTTCGGCGGAACCCATCTCATTGTGTCGCACAAGCCTTACAACGAGGTGCGCGTCAGCTCCGCGGAGGATTTCCGGAAGAGCTTCGACGTGACCGTGTCGATGGTCGACCGCATCAACTCCGAGACGGGGGTGAGGGCATACGCGACCATCGGCCCGTACCCCGTCGAGTTGCTGGGCTTCCAGAGGAGACTCGGCCTGGAAAGGGCCAAGGACCTCATGATAGCGGGCATGGACATAGCCGCCGAGTACGTGCGCGAGGGGAGAGCGCTCGCGATAGGCGAGGTGGGCAGACCGCACTTCGACGTTCCGGACGACATCTGGCAGGCTTCGAACGAGATACTCCTGCACGGGATGACCCTGGCGCGTGAGACGGACTGTGCCATCGTCCTCCATACCGAGAGCGGGACTGCGGAGACGATGCGCGAGCTCGCGGATATGGCGGACGTGGCAGGACTCAGCCGGGACAGAGTGGTCAAGCACTACTCACCCCCAATTGTCCTGCCTGAGGAGAACTCGGGTCTCATGCCCTCCGTGCTCGCTGGCAAGGATGCGGTCAAGGAGGCGCTCTCCAAGGGAACGAGGTTCATGATGGAGACCGATTTCTTGGACGACCCGGCCCGTCCGGGTGCGGTGATGGCGATAACGACTGTCCCGAAGAGGACGATGGATTTCATCGAGAAGGGCCTAATGACGGAGGACCAGGCCCATGTGATTCATTCTGTGAACCCCGGAAGAACCTACGGCCCAACCTTCGAATGACGATACTCGCTCGATACATGGCGAAATCAGTATGAGTGGCGTCTCCGAACCATCGACCGTCATGGACCAGCGGATTCATGGTCGTGAAGTAAGGGACGATTACCAGACGATCGCGAATTCCGAGAACTCGCCTGTGGGCTCGGAGGTCTCGATCTCCTTCGAAGTCACCCGGGCGTGCGGCTGCTTGTGCTCACACCAATCGATCGCACTCAGCACATGGCCCTCCTCTCCCTCGAACACCACCTCCACCCTTCCATCGGATGTGTTCCTCGCCCAGCCGACTAGGCCGAGCGATTCGGCGCATTTCTGGGCGTTGGCTCTGAAGAACACGCCCTGTACAATCCCTTCGAAGAACACGTGTGCGCGAATCCTCACGTCGGAAATAATCGTAGTGAGAGATGAAAAAGCTGTTGAACGAACCACCACCGGAGCCGACGCTGGGGAGACTCCGCCTGGAACAAGATATTTATACCCACAGATTGATATATAAAATGCGCGCGGCGCGCGTGAGGGATGCACTTAAACAGCTCGAAGTGCATCGTCTCCAACGCCTCAGGGATGGTGGCAATATCATGATGAGATCGCTTGTCGAAGATGCGCTGGCACGAGAGTCTACGGTAGATGCTAGCAGCGGATCAGGGACCGCTGCGTTCCAGGACCAGAGAGTCGACCAGGAACTCGAAGAGATTCTCCGCGGCCTGAAGACGAACATTAAGATAATCGGAGTTGGAGGAGCGGGCACGAACACGATTTCGCGTGTCTACGACGAAGGCATCGTCGGAGCCGAGATATTCGCCGCGAACACCGACGCGCAGCATCTCCTCGCACTGAGGGTACCGCACAAGATACTCCTCGGAAGGAGGGTCACCAGAGGACTCGGCGCAGGGGCGCTCCCACAGGTAGGGGAAGAGGCTGCGAGAGAGGCCGAGGACGACCTGAAGAAGATTCTCGCCGACACTCACATCTGCTTCGTCACGTGCGGATTGGGAGGCGGCACGGGCACGGGTGGTGCACCCGTCGTCGCACGCATGGCGAAGGAGATGGGCGCGCTCACGATCTCGATTGTCACACTGCCCTTCGGAGGCGAGGGGCGCATGAGGATGGAGAACGCCGAGTGGGGCCTCGAAAAGCTCAGAGACGCCTCCGACACGGTCATAGTCATCCCGAACGACAAGCTCCTCGACCTTGTACCGAGGCTGTCCCTGAACGCCGCGTTCAAGGTGACGGACGAGGTGCTCATGAGGTCGATCAAGGGGTTGACGGAGGTCATCACCAGGCCGGGACTCGTCAACCTCGACTTCAACGACGTCAAAACCATCATGAAGGGCGCTGGCGTCGCGATGATGGGACTGGGCGAATCGGACGCACCCGGAGACGATAGGATCACAGAGGCCCTCGACCAGGCGATTAACTCACCACTGCTCGAGGTGGACATAAGCGAGGCGAACGGCGTGCTCGTGAACGTCATCGGCGGGACCGACATGACCATCTCGGAGGCAGAGAGGGCCGCCGAGGAGATCCAGGCACGCGTGGGCCAGAGCGCCAGGATCATATGGGGCGCCGCTGTCGACCCTACACTCGACAGAACCGTCAAAATCATGCTCGTCGCGACGGGCGTGAAGTCGAAGCAGATACTCGGGAAGCAGGGAGAACGCCGACTCAAAGGCATCGGCGAGGTCGAACTGGTGCGCTGAGAATCATCCTCCGCTGTGCCGAAACTTTTAAGAGACCCAAGAAGCTACGGTCAAAAAGCCGGCGGGCCCGACCCGCAACTGGCATATTATCATCTAGTTAGATGGTCAATCCACCATGGAGGTCCTACATGAAATCGCTCATCGAGAGTGCCCTTGCGAACGTGGAGGAGGAGCACACTAAGAGTTCTCCAGACGCCATTCGAGCATTCACAGCGGAAGACGAGGAACTGCAGAGGATACTGCATGACCTCAGAACGAACATAAAGATCATAGGCTGCGGAGGCGGTGGATGCAACACCGTCAACCGTCTGGCGGAGGCTGGCATAGTCGGGGCCGAGCTCTACGCGGCCAACACGGACGCACAGCACCTGCTCATGACCAAAGCGCCGCACAAGATACTCCTAGGCAAGAGAGTCACCAAAGGCCTCGGCGCGGGCGCGCTCCCACAGGTGGGGGAAGAAGCTGCTAGGGAGGCAGAGGAGGAGCTTAAGATCGCCCTGAAGGATGCCGATGTCATCTTCGTGACTTGTGGCCTCGGAGGCGGGACCGGAACCGGCTCCGCGCCGCTCATCGCCCAGATAGCGAAGGAACAAGGGGCACTCGCGATATGCATGTGCACGTACCCGTTCAAGGCAGAGGGGATAATCAGAGCGGAGAACGCCGACTGGGGACTCGACCGCCTGAGAAACGTGGCAGATACCGTCATAGTGATACCCAACGACAAGCTGATAGACCTCGTTCCGAAGCTGTCCCTAAACGCCGCATTCAAGGTGGCGGACGAGGTGCTCATGAGAGCGATCAAGGGCATCACCGAGATCGTGACGAAACCCGGTCTGGTGAACCTGGACTTCAACGACATCAGGACCGTCATGAAGGCCGGCGGCGTCGCGATGATAGGGTTGGGTGAATCGGACGACGACGATAGGGCCGTGGCGGCCGTCACCGAGGCCATCAACTCACCTCTGATAGAGCTCGACATCAGCCAGGCGACCGCGGCGCTCGTGAACGTCACGGGCGGCTCCAGCATGACAGTCAAGGAGGCGGAGGAGGTCGCGCAGATCATTCAGTCCAAGATCAGCGCCAACGCGAGAATAATATGGGGTGCCGCGGTTGACGAGACGCTCGATGACACCATGCGCGTGATGGTCGTCATAACCGGCGTCAAGTCCAAGCACATATTCGGCCCGCCAAAGGGTAAGAAGGGGAAGGAGCTGGGACTAGACTTTATTAAGTAGTTACTGTACTAGGAAAGGACCGCGATGAGTGACATAGTCGAGAAATCCTGGGATCTTCAAAGGAAGATCGAGGAGAAGACGAGGCACATCGGCAAGGGCAAGTACGGCCGCGTGCTCAGGATGGCACGGAAGCCCTCCGGCGAGGAGTACGTCAGGATAAGCCAGATAGTGGCGATAGGGCTGGTACTCTTGGGCGGTTTGGGATTCCTGATATACTGGATATTCCAGTACGGATCGGAAATGGTAGCGAAGGCGTTCGGATAGGCTGCCGTCGTGGCGGTCATGACACATTCATGAGGGATGATTTTGGGAATCTTTGACAATGCTGAGCCAACCAAGAAGGAGCCTGAGAAGGCGCTTGAGCCGCAGCCTATCGACAAGTCCCTGCAGCTGATAGCCCAGGGAGAGACGAAGCGGAGCATGGCATCTGGGGACAGCTCGGACTTCGAGATGACCCTGAAGATACCCGATGACGGGCAGCGCCACACGGTCGTGGTCAAAGTCGACACCGTCTTCGCAGCGACCGAGGAGGGATCCCCGGAGTGGTTCGTGAAGCTCTATGACCCGCTCGGAGTGGTTTGGGAGAACTCACCGACCGCCGAAGTCGAGGAGAACCGCGAATTCGACATAATGCCAGGCAACGAGAAGACCTTCACGCTCAACATAATGTCGCCCACCGGCGCGCGGTACGGCGACAAGATAACTGTTCTGGTCAACGTCAGCCTCAAGAACGATCCGAGCGTCTCGGATGTCGTCACGCTCCAGACGTCGGCGAGACAGTCGGTCCTTGCAGTGAAGACATCCATCGGACACGAGAAGACCGTGACGGACTCCCTCGCCAGCAGGGCGAAGGGTAAGCCGATAGGCGTGTTCGCCATACTGTCACCGGCGACTATACGTGGATACGTTTTCGTCGAAGCCATGAACACGGACGCCCTCCGAGAGGCGGTAAAGGGCGTGCGGAGAACGCGCGGGCTCGTGAAAGGCGAAACCAGCCTCGATGAGATAGAGCATTTCCTGACGCCGAAGCCCATCGTGTCAGGCATAGTCGAGGGGGACATCGTCGAGCTCATCGCCGGTCCGTTCAAGGGAGAGAAGGCCCGGGTGCAGCAGATAGACGAGGCGAAGGAGGAGATCACCGTCGAGCTGTTCGAGGCGATGGTCCCGATACCAGTCACGATCCGCGGAGATCATGTACGAGTGCTCGAGAAGGATAAGTGAATAAGATGGTAGACAAGCTTGAAGTTCTTGTGGACGGGGGCAAGGCGACCCCAGGTCCACCGCTCGGGCCTGCGCTGGGCCCGCTCGGTGTCAATGTGATCCAGGTAGTCGGCGCGATAAACGAGAAGACCAAGGCGTTCGTGGGCATGAAGGTGCCCGTCACGCTGACGATCGACCCGAAGACCAAGGAGTTCGATATCAAGGTAGGCACGCCCCCTACGACCGCGCTCATCATGAAGGAGCTGGGTCTCGAGAAGGGCAGCGGCAAGCCGAACTCGGATTTCGTGGGCAACCTGACCGTGAAGCAGGTCAATAAGATCGCAGAGATGAAGAAGGATTCGATGCTCGCGAAGGACAAGAGGGGCAGGTTCAGGGAGGTCGTCGGAACCTGCGTGTCCATGGGCGTGACCGTCGACGGCAAGAACCCACGCAAGGTCATCGCCGATATCAACGCTGGCGAGTATCAAGGGCTGTTCTGAGGGCGAGCACGGGCATTCTCGCGCTGCCGTCTCATCCTCTGCTCAAGCAGGAGCTTGCTTAGACTTCATCCGGTCCATCTTGCGTCGGACTGCCTCGCACGCAATGGTGATCACGTCGATCGTAGGCGCTGCCGGTGGGCAGTAGGCGGTCTCGAGCTTGGCGAAGTCGTGCACGGTCATCCCGGCCTGTATCGCTGCGACGAAAGCGTTTATCCGCATGTGAACGCGGGATTCGCCGACGATCTGTGCGGCCAGTATTCTCCCGTCGGCCGGATGGGCCAACACCTTCACGTATATCTCCTTCCTGCCGGGGAAGTAGTCCGGCAACGTGAATCCCCTGACCTTGCCTATCACCGGCCGGATACCAGCCATCTCCAGCTGGGCGAAGGTCGGACCGACCGCCGCCACCTGGCAGCCGAATGGTTCGGTCGCGCGTGTCTGGAGGAAGCCTTTCAGCAGCCTCTCGTCCCCTCCTGCGGCGTTCACGCCGGCCACCATGGCCATCTTGACGGCGATGGTGCCGAGACCGCTGACGGTGGGCTTCCCCGTAACGAACTCAGGATACTCCGTGCAGTCACCGACGGAGTACACCCCCTTGACGCTCGTCTCGCAGCGGTCGTCGACGATTATCTGGTTCGTCTCTCCCGTGTCGCATCCAATCTGCTTCGCGAGCGCCGTCTCACCTCGCTGGCCGGTGGCGAAAACTATCACATCGGCATAGAAGGTCCGCTCCTCGCCGGTCTTGCGGTCGACAGCGACGGCGCAGTTGGCCTTCTCCTCGCCGAGGATCTCGATCACCTCGTACTCCGTGAACATCTTCACGCCGTTCCTCTCTATGGCCGATGCCATCATCTGAGCCATGTCGTCGTCGACCATCGCCAGGATGCAGCTCGGGAGGTACTCGATTATCGTAACCTTGCAGCCGCGTATCATGAGCGCCTCGGCCGCCTCGAGCCCCACCAGGCCGGCCCCGATCACGACCGCGCGCTTCCCCTTCGACGCGAGGGTCTGTATGCCCCTGGCATCCTCGATGGTCCGCAGGACGTAGACCCCAGCTTTGAGCGAGCCTGACGAGGTTCCGCCCGCGAACGCACCCTTGATAGGAGGTACGGAGGCACTCGCACCCGTGGCTAGCACCATCGAGTCATATGGCAGTTCTAGCTTCTCGCCATCGAAACGGTCGACATGGGCGACCTTCTCTGCTGCGTCCACCCTGGAGACACTCGAGCCGAGGTGCACGGCTATCCTGCTCTTCTTGAGCCGCTCTTCAGGCGCCTCGATCAGGTTCGTGAGCTCCGGAATCACGCCCGAGATGCCGTAGGGAAGACCGCACCGGGAGTACTGCGGATAAGGCTCCCGTTCGACGATGGTGACCTCGGCGTTCCTATCGGTCTTCCTCGCGAACTGGGCAGCAGTGCCGCCGCCGCAGCCACCACCCACTATTATGATCTTCCTCGCCAATCTCACCTCTCGAGCGTCCCCGACAAGGAAGGTTTTCGAAGGGGTTAAATCATTCCGATGCCTGGTCCGGCAGTTGCCGATGAGCTTCGGGTCGCGCACTTCAGTACCTGGCCGCACCCAAAAGACTTATAAACCAATTCGGCATTCGCTCAAATCCCTAGGAGTGTAGGAGAGCCCTGTGCTCGCGTGCACTACACCGGAGGGATGTACTTTGGCAGACCAGCGCCTCATAGATACGATCAAGAAGCTTCAGGCCGAATCGAAGAAGCGGAATTTTCTCGAGACCGTCGAGCTGGCAATCAACCTGAAGGATGTAGACCTCTCGAACCCCAAGAACCGTATCCAGGAAGACATCATGCTTCCGCACGGACGCGGTAAGACCGTCAAAATCGGTGTCTTCGGCGGCTCCGAGATGGCCGTCAAGGCGAAGGCTGTGGCGGACGTGGTTGTGCAGCCGGAGGAGATAGAGGACCTGGCATCCGACAAGGCTAAGGCCCGGAAGCTCGCTGGATCCAGCGACTACTTCGTCGCCGAGGCTCCCCTGATGCCGACCATCGGTAAGCGCCTGGGCATAATACTCGCACCCCGTGGTAAGATGCCGAAGCCGATTCCGCCCGGATCGGATCCCGGGCCCATAATAGAGAAACTCCGATCGAGCGTGACCGTAAGGACGAGGGACAAGATGACCTTCCACCTGCCGGTCGGCGTCAAGGACATGCCGCCGGAGCACCTGGCGGAGAACATCGATCTCGTGATGAGCAGGGTCACAGCGAAGCTCGAGAGGGGTAAGCAGAACGTCAGGTCGGCCTACATCAAGACCACCATGGGCCGCTCGTTCAGGGTGGTCTGAGATGACCGCGCATGTAGCATCTTGGAAGAAGGAGGCCGTGACCAGGCTGGCGTCCCATATCGCTGGCTGCAAGGTCGTCGGCATCATCGATATCAAAGGCGTCCCTGCACCCGCGTTCCAGACCATGAGGACCGACCTGAGGGGCAAGGTCCAGATCACTATGATGAAGAACTCCCTGATGAAGCGTGCCATCGAGGAGGCTGGGAAGAAGCTCAAGGGCGTCGACGAACTGGCTAGCTCAGTCGAGGGGCAGTGCGCCGTCGTGACTTCCGATCTCAATCCGTTCAGGTTGTTCAAACAACTCGACCGCACCAAGACGAAAATGCCCGCCAGGGGAGGCGAGGTCGCCCCCGACGACATAGAGATCAAGGCAGGGGACACGCCGTTCAAACCCGGCCCGGTGGTGGGCGATCTCCAGAAGGCCGGCCTTCCCGCCGCGATAGAGCATGGGAAGGTCGTCATCAAGAGGGACAAGCTGCTCGTTAAGATGGGCGATGAGATATCGAGAGAAGTCGCCCTCGTGCTGACCAAGCTCGAGATATTCCCGATCACAATAGGCCTTGATCTGCGCGCCGCGTACGAGGATGGCATGGTGTTCGCCAAGGATGTCCTCGCCGTGGACGACGCTGAGTACCTAGCGAAGCTCCAGCTGGCCGCCACGAGCGTGCTGAACCTGTCGGTATTCGCCGCATTCCCTACCGAGGCGTCGACGAAGCCGCTGCTCGTCAAGGCCCACACGAACGCGCTCAACCTCGCAGTCAACGCGAGCATCGTCAACAGCGAGACCGTCAAGATGATGCTCGTCAAGGCCAACGCACAGATGAGGTCCCTCGCGTCGAAAGTGCCGGACGCGTTGGACGACGGCCTGAAAGGCAAGCCGAGCGCCGCCCCGGCCCCGTCGCCCAAGGAGGACGACGCAGAGACGAAGAAGGGCGACAAGAAAGACGACAAGGACAAGAAGGACGAGAAGAAGGTCTCCGAGGAAGAGGCCGCGGCCGGCCTGGGGACACTATCCGGATAATCTAGCTAAAGGAGGCAGAAGAATGGAGTACGTATACAGCGCGATGGTCCTGCACGCGGCGAAGAAGCCGGTGACAGAGGAGAACATTACGAACGTCTTGAAGGCTGCAGGTGTCGAGGCAGACGCCACCCGTGTGAAGGCGCTGACCGCCTCACTGGAGGGCGTCGACATCGACGAGGCGATCGCAACCGCCGTCGCCGTGCCAGCAGCGGCAGCCGCCGGACCGGCATCGGCTGCGGGACCCGCCGACAAGAAGGAAGAGAAAGAGGAGAAGAAGGAAGAGAAGGTCTCCGAGGAAGAGGCTGCTGCTGGTCTCAGCGCGCTGTTCGGATGACCGGGCCCGTCCGGATCTCTCTGAAAACCCCTTCTCGAAACATCAATTTCGGCTGGGAGCCGGAGGGCGGACTAGCACAGCGGCCGTGACGTCCGGCCAAGGCTCGCTAGGCTAGTCGTGCTCGAGCATGGTGCTCACTTCTTTCTCGAACATCGACACCAGCTCCTGTCCCATCTCCTTGCGGAGTTCTGGTGGGACGAGTGCCAGCCCCAGCTTGGCACCGCCTTTTGCGAGCCTCAGGACCGCCAGACCCTCGCGAACCTTCGCCTCCATAAGCATCCTGATAGCATCGGACATCTCCTTCTTCAGCTCAGGGTCCGCCTCGATCTTCTGTCTGATATGCTTCTTGATCTCGTCCCTGACCAAGTCCTGGACGGCGTCGACCAGCATCGTCTCCGAGCTCAACATCGTCTTCGTTCCCTTCAGGAGCGTGTTGATTATATCATCTTCAGACGGCATGATTCCACCTTCACCTTCGACCGTACTATTAGGATAAATCGTTTTTGGGTCGCCGCGAAGGGGTCTCCCGACCTACCAGCGCAAATCGTTTCAAATATGCCGAAGTCGATAGCGAGGACCGGCCAGGCTGAACCAGATGTGGGATGCAACAGGTAAGAGTGTGTTCAAGGATCAACGTACCCTCTCGTTCGATTACGTGCCTCAGAAGCTGGTACACCGAGAGGAGCAGATGAAGAGGCTGATAATGCTCTTCCGGCCGGTCCTGAGCTCCGATTTCTCGCAGAACGCCGTTCTCATAGGCAGCGTTGGAACCGGCAAAACCGCCACCTCGAAGCGGTTCTGCATGGACCTCAAGGAGTACGGGGAGAAGCACCAGAAGACGATCGACTGGACGATAGTGAACTGCAGGCAGCGGAACAGCGAGTCGAGCGTGATCCTGCAGGTGGTGAACCACTTCCAGCCGAACTTTCCCGACCGTGGCTTCTCCATCACGGAGATGCTGCAGATACTACGGAAGGACCTCGAGAAGCGCAAGATGCACATGGTCATCGTCCTGGACGAGGCCGATGTGTTGCTGAAGAAGGCGGGGCCGGACCTCGTGTACAAGCTGACGAGGTTCGGCGAGGAGAAGGTCGACGGGAGAGAATACATCTCCCTGGTGCTGATATCGCAGAAGAACATTTTCGACCTCCTGGACGCCGCGTCCGCCAGCACGTTCAAACGGACGAATGCGATAGAGTTCGGGAAGTACACATACGACGAGCTGAAGGACATCGTGGCGCAGAGGGCGGAGCTGGCGTTCCACGACGGCGTGATGGGCGACGACGCGGTCGACCTGGTCGCCGAGGTCGCCTCGGAGTGGGGGGACGCGCGCTTCGCCATCGAGATCCTCGAGAAGACCGGCATGCTCGCCGACGAGGAGGGGGTCGGGAGCATCTCCGTGGAGCACGTCAGGGGAGCCAAGGCGGAGGCGTATAGCTCCATAACGGAGTCGAAGCTCATAGACCTCGACAGACATCAGAGGCTCACCCTACTCGCGATCGCGCGGAGTGTGAAGGGCAAGGCGTTCATAACGACCCCCGAAGCGGAATCGGCGTACAAGGTCGCGTGTGAGGAGTACGAGGAGAAGTCGAGGGCGCACACCGCTTTCTGGGGACTGATGAAGGACCTCGACACCCTCGGCATCGTAAGCGCCAAGAAGAGCGGCCCCGGCATATCTGGCAAGACCACGGTGATCAAGTTGCTGGACATACCCGCGAAGGTCCTGGAGCGGAAGGTCACTCAGATATTGGATGGTGAATAGTGGGCATTCGCGCCAGCGACTTCCAGACGGAAACGGGCACGTTTATATATCACCGTTTCAGTCGGGATATCTGGCGGAGGTATGGCAGGGTTGAACGACGATAAACCTGCGCTGGAATTTATTGAGCTAGAGCAGGGGCTGTGCTACGTGGTCAGAGAGCGCAAGCCCTTCCTGGCCTTCGCGCTTTTCGAAAACGATGTGGCCGACGGCCTGCCAGGTCTGTGCGTGACGAGGCAGTTCCCGAGCAAGCTCAGGGATACTTTCAACCTGGGGGATACGCGCGTCATATGGCTCAGCCACTCGCCTGGTAAGGACCAGCACAACCCGACCAGCATCGGCACGCTCGCGACAATAATATCGTCGTTCATAGAGCGATACGAAAGATGCATCGTGATAATCGACGGACTCGAATATCTCGTCATCAACAACGGTTTCCAACAGGTGCTGCGGTTCATGGAGCACGTGAACGAACAGGTGATGCAGAGCAAGTCGTCCGTTCTCATTCCGATCAGCCCCACCGCGTTCAGCGAGAAGGAGCTGGCGCTGCTGGAGAGGAACGTAGAGGTCATCGAGCAGCCGTCGATGAGCGTCACCCTCGAGAAGGACCTCACGAACCTGATAGACCAGTACAGATAGGCCCTGGCGAGCGACCGGCGACCTCGATCGATGGGATGCGGTGCGCTCCGTGTTTCAGGTTCCCAAAGCTTTTGACAGGCCAACATGATTCGGCAAACGATGAAGAGGACTCCGCTGCACGAGGAGCACGTGACACTGGGGGCGAAGATGGTCCCGTTCGCGGGCTGGGAGATGCCGATCCAGTATACGTCGGTCTTGGACGAGCACATGACGGTGCGCTCGCGCTGCGGACTTTTCGATGTATCCCACATGGGCGACTTGGTCGTCCGCGGGGCAGGCGCTGGAGAGCTCGTCGGGAGGCTCATGACCAACGACGTCGTGAACGCCCCCCTGGGCAGATGCGTCTACTCGCACATCCTGAGAGAGGACGGCGCGATCCTCGACGACACGATCGTCACGCCCATCGGACCTGAGGAGTTCCTCATGGTGCCGAACGCCGCCACGACGGAGAAGATGCTTGGCTGGGTCGGGAGGCACGCCCGAGGACAAGAGGTCCTGAATCTGTCCGACTCACTCGCCACGATCGCGGTCCAGGGGCCAGGAGCGGAGGATGCCGTGAAGGGGCTGACGACCGCGGACCTCACGGGCCTGCGCTCGTTCTGGGCGGTCTTCGCAGCGCTCGACCGCATAGCAGGGGGCGGGAAGGACGCTTCGTGCCCGTTGCTGAGGAACAGGCAGATGGTCAATGCAGGGGCAGAGGGCGTACCCGCACTCATCTCAAGGACAGGATACACTGGAGAGGACGGGTTCGAAATCGTCTGTGAGAACGATGCCGCAACGACGGTCTGGCGCGCTCTGATGGAGAAGGGCGTGGACGCCGGAGTGAGGCCGGTCGGACTCGGAGCCAGAGACACCCTGAGACTGGAGAAGGGGCTGCTGCTATCGGGCACGGACTTCGACGGCACCCAGACTACCTTGCAGACCGGCCCCCGATGGGTCTTGGATTGGAACCACGACTTCATCGGCAGGCACGCTCTCGAACAGCAGAGGACGGCCGGAGGTTATCCGGTCCTTGTGGGCATAGTATTGAAGGACAAAGGCATACCCCGACACGGCTACGGCATCGTCTCGGACGACAAGGCGATCGGCGTCGTGACGAGCGGCACGCTCTCGCCCGTTCTCAGGGTCGGGATCGCGCTCGGATACGTCCCCCCTGAGCTATCCTCGCCAGGCACGGCCCTCGAGGTTCGCATCAGGGAGAAGCTCGTGCGCGCCCATGTAGCCGAAACACCTTTCGTGAGGAGGACTCAGAAATGAAGGAACTGCTTGAGGAAATGATCAGAATACCGGGTGTGTCCGGATACGAGGACGACATCCGGGAATACATTCGAGCGAAGCTGAAGACGATGAAGCTGCCTGCGAAAGAGGACAACATCGGCAATCTCATAGTCACCATAGGCACCAAAGGGCCACACATCGTCTTCATAGCGCACATGGACGAGCTCGGCCTCGTCGTGACGAAGATGGAGGACGACGGCTCCCTCAGGATCCGCAAGGTCGGCGGGATAGACGACCGCACCCTGGTCGGCAGGGTGGTAGAGATCAAGACGCAGAAGGGCATCGTCACTGGCGTGATCGGTCTCAAGCCGCCCCATCTGATGACGGAGAGCGACGACCGTAAGAAGGTCGTCAGTTGGGAGGAGGTACGGGTCGATGTGGGGACGAGGAACAGGAAGGCGACGGAGAGGCTCGGAGTGCGCATCCTCGACCCGATGGTCCTCAAGAAGGACATCTCGTACCTTGGCAAGGACGTCATGTGCGCGAGAGGGATCGATGACCGGGCCGGCTGCGCCGTGCTCTTGGACTCCATGAAAGCCGTCAAGGGCAGGAACCTCCCAGCCAGGCTGAGCTTCGTCTTCAGCGTGCAGGAGGAGATAGGCCTCCGAGGGGCGAAGGTGATCGGGTTCTCACTCAGACCGGAATACGTGTTCGCGATAGACACCATGACTACGACGGACGCGCCTATGCAAGGTGACGTGTACGAGAAGATACTGATAGGCGGGGGGCCCGCGATGAGGATGTTCGACCACGCGGCCATCGCATCTCCCAAGCTCAGGAAGCTGGTGGAGGAGGTCTCCCGCAAGGCCAAGATCAAGATCCAATACGGCTCCGGAGGCGGTGGCACGGACGGCGCGGCTATCCAGGAGTTCGGCGCGCTGATCATGCCCCTGGGCATACCCATGAAGTACACCCACGCCCCGACCGAATGCGCCAGCCTGGCAGACATGCACAGCCTCTCGAAGCTCCTGGTCAAGCTGGCGGAGCACATCGCGAAGGGCGGCAAGGCCAGGTGATGGCGTTGCGTACTAAGGCGGAGGGGCTGCTGAAGGAGCTGATACTACTCAGAAGCTCGAAGGAGGACGATGCTGGCCCCATGGTCGACCGCGTGACCGGCATCCTCGACGGCCTCGGTCTCGGACAGAAGCTCTACGGGTCGGAGGACAAGTCGGCGATATTCGCACGGTCCGGGAGGGAAGGGGTCGTGCTCTCAGGTCACCTGGACACGGTCCCGATCGGGAACGGCTGGTCCAAGGAGCAGGGGGAGGTCGTCGGCGGAAGGATGTTCGGAAGGGGTGCGGCGGACATGAAAGCAGGGTGCGCCGCAATCCTGTTAGCCGCTGAGGAGCTGGCCGGGACTGACGTGCCTTTCTCAGTGTGCCTCACGCTCGACGAAGAGATATCCATGGACGGCGCGAAGGCGGTGGCCCATGCGCACGAACTCGGTGACGCGCCGGCAGTAGTCGTCGCGGAACCGAGCGATTTCGACATAGTCGTCAGGGAGAAGGGGCTGATCCAGTTCGCGGTGCGCACGACCGGCACGAGCGCGCATGCCAGCATGCCGCAGCTGGGAGATAACGCCATCACGAAGATGCTGTCCATGCTGCGCGGGCTCGAGGAGATTCAGAAAACCCCCGAGAACCCGGTCGAGGAACTGACGATCTGCATAGACACAATACATGGCGGGACGCAGATGAACGTGATACCCGACAGCTGCGAGGTGGAGATAGATTCCCGGTTCCCGCCCGACATGACCGGGGATGACGTCATCGGCATGGTCAAGGAGAAGCTCGGAGGAGCCGAATACGAGGTCGAGGTGCTCCATATGCTGGAGCCAGTGGAGACAGACTCGTCCCTGCCGGCAGTCGGAACCCTACGAGAGATCGTAGGCGGAGGCTCGAGCATCATAGGCGTCCCCTACGCCACTGAGATGGTCATGTTCAAACACGACAACTCGAATCTGATGGTTTGCGGCCCCGGAGAACCGACCCAGGCCCATGTTGTCGACGAGAGCGTAGAAATCGACCAGGTGGTCCGCGCGGTCGGAGTGTACGCAGAATACTGCAGGCGAATGGCAGGACAGGGATGACCGCGAGGTAGCTGCGCCTCAGGGATACACCCTGGCGATGGTCCGCGGGAAAGGTATCGCGTCGCGTATGTGCTCCAGTTTGCAGACCCATGTGACGGTGCGCTCCAGCCCCAGGCCGAACCCGGAATGAGGCACTGAGCCGTACTTCCTGAGGTCCAGGTACCACTGGTAGTTCTCCATGTTCTCGCCGACGTCCCTGAGTCTCTCGATGAGCAGGGCGTTGTCCGTCTCCCTCTCGCTTCCGCCGATGATCTCGCCGTATCCTTCGGGTGCGAGCAGGTCGCTGTTCTTGTACGTCCTTGCGTCGTCGGGGTTCTCCTTCATGTAGAACGGCTTGAGCTCCTTCGGGTAGTTGACGACGAACACCGGCTGCTCCTTGTCCTTCGTCAGTTCCCGCTCCTCGACAGCCCCGAGGTCGGAGCCCCATGACACTTCGCACCCCTTCTTCTGCAACTCGTCCATGGCCTCCGAGTATGACATGCGCTCGAACGGCGGCGATATCTTGCTCAGCGCGGCGGGATCCCTGCCCAGGTGTTTGAGCTCTGCCGCGCGCTCGTCAGTTGCTGAGCGCAGCATGGCCGATAGGAGTTCCTCCTGTACCTTCATGTTACCCTCGTTGTCGACCCAAGCGGCCTCCATCTCGAGGTGCCAGAACTCGGTCAGGTGCCTGGGGGTCCTCGACTTCTCCGCCCTGAAGGACGGCGTGAGAGCCCAGACGCGCTCGCACGAATATATCAGCGACTCCAGGTAGAACTGAGCCGATTGTGAAAGATACGCGAACCTGTCGAAGTACTTCAGCTTGAAGAGGGTCGTGCTGTCCTCTGCGGAGACGCCCGTGATTATCGGGGGGGTGACTTCCACATAGTCGTTCTCGTGGAACCAGTTCCGCGCCCCCCTCAGCAGGGAATCCTTGATCTTCATGACCGCCGTCTGCTCGCGGGAGCGTATCCAAAGATGGCGCTTGTCGAGCAACAGCTCGGTACTCTGGTACTCGGTGATAGGGAACGGCTCGGACGGGCCGACAACGGTGAAGCCTGTCGCGCGGACCTCGTATCCTCCGGGAGCGCGCTTATCCTCTGCGAGCGTGCCCTCGACGGTTACGGACGATTCGATGCCGGAACTCGCCACCGCCTCGAAATCATGTTCCGGGACGGCGCCTTTCTTGACGGTGACCTGGATGATGCCCGTAGAATCCCTGACTATCGCGAATATGATGGATCCGCTGCTCCGGATACGATAAATCCAGCCTCGGACATCAACAGGCATTCCGAGCATCTCGCCTGACAGCACCTGCTTGACCGACTGCATCCAGATGCTGAAGACCCAGACCGAATATAAGACCTTCGGAGAGAGGGAATCGACTTATTTACGGACCAGCATGACCAACATAATGAAGATACGCCTGGCGACTCCCGAGGACCTCGAAGGGATGATGCGGATCGAGGATTTGTGCTTCGGCGACGAGCGTTTCGACAGCGAGACCGTGAGGGCGTATCTCGCTCGGAAGGACGCCTTCGCCGTCGTCGCTGTGACGAACGAGGGCATCGTGGGATCGGCGATGGGCACGGCCTCTGCCAGGCTCCGCTGCGGAAGGATCGGCTCCGTGGCAGTGCTCAGGGATCACAGGGGCATGGGGTTGGGGAACAAGCTGCTGGAAGCCTGCGAAATGGAGTTCCGCGCCAGAGGCATCACTCACTTCCTGCTGGAGGTGGCTGTGGAGAACGTCGATGCGATCAAGCTCTACGAGGCCAACGGATATCGCATAAACGACGTCATCGGAGGATATTACTCGCGGGGAAAGGACGCGTATCTCATGGAGAAGGATGTGACCATGGAGGGTAGGAGAGTCAGGATCAGACCTTCTTGACGGACGCCTCGAACGGCATCTTGTTGATGACCCACTTCTTCCCATCCTCTACCACGGGCCTCTTGAAGAGTGACTTGGCGTTCGTATCCTTCTCGATCGTATCCTGGTACGAAGATATCGCGTGTTCGATGTCAGCGTGCGCCGAGTACTCCACGACGATCTGCTCACCGAACTCCAACCCGAGCTCTTTACGCATGTGCTGGATGCGCCTCGTGACCTCTCTGGAAAGGCCTTCGAGCCTCAGCTTCGGCCTGATAGGGGTGGATATGTAGATGTGCACGCTTCCGACCTCTGCATGCGAGTATCCCGCCTTCTCCCTCTCAGTGATGACTATGTCCTCCTCGAAGATGTCGAAACCGCCAAGGCGGATCTTGCCGGCCGATGAGAGGTGGCGGACCATCTGGCTGCCATCCACCTTCTCTAGCAGGCCGGCGACCTCTGAAGCGGACTCCTTCAAGCGCGGGCCGATCGAACGCAGATTCGGCGACACGACCTGATCGATCATGGACTCCCTCGATTCGACGCACTCGACGCGCTTGACGTTGAGCTCTTCGGAGATCATCTTCTCGTACCGTCTCAACACCCACACGCCGTCCTCTCCTGCCGCGATGACGGCCTCGTCGAGCGGCTGTCTCAGTTTTATGTCGGCCTTCTGCCTCGCCAACCTCCCTGCCTCGACGGCCTCTATCACCAACGCCATCTGCGATTCGAGCGGAACGTTCTTGGAGCGATCGTCCGGCTCGGGATAGCACTCCAGGTGCACGCTATCCAGAGGGCCGTTCAGGCTCTTGTACAGGCCTTCCGCGAGGAAGGGCGTTATCGGGGCCATGAGCTTCGACGCGGTTACCAGACATTCGTGAAGGGTGCTGTACGCGGAAAACCGGTCCTGAGGGTCGCCCTCGTGCTGGAATCTCTTGCGGGAACGACGCAGGTACCAGTTGCTGAGGTCGTCCACGAACCCGATGAACGCGCGCACTGCGAGATGGATCTCCAGCGAGTCGAACGCCTCCCGGGACTCCTGCACGGTCGAGTTCAACCGAGAGAGGATCCACCTGTCCAGGTCGTGCGTCTTCCTATTCGGGGCCTCGCCCCTGTACCCGACCCTGTTCGCGTTTGTGGCGAAGAAGGCGTACACGTTCACAAGCGTGGTCAAGCTCCTGACCATCGTCGATCTCACGCTCTCCATGGAGAACTCCACGTCCTGCCAGACGGGAGTGCTGAGAAGGTACAGGCGGGACGCGTCCGCGCCGACCGAATCGAACATCTCGCCAGGGTCCACCGCATCGTCGGCGTCGCTCCGCATCCTCCTGCCGTGCTCATCAAGCACATGACCCATCACCAGCACCGACCTGAACGCGGGCAGGTCGAACAGTAGTGTGGACAGCGCGTGGGATGTGTAGAACCAGCCTCTTGTCTGGTCCACTGATTCGCTTACGAAGTCGACCGAACGATAGTCGTCGAATTGCTCCATGTTTTCGGTCGGATAATGGTATTGGGCGAACGGAGCACAGGCGGAGTCGAACCAACAGTCGAGAACATGCTCCTCGCGCTTCATTGGCAAGCTGCACTCAGGACAAGTCAAGGATATCCGGTCCAAGTGGGGTCTGTGCAAGTCAATATCCTCGGTGAAAGGCTTCGTCGCATGGGATCTCAGCTCCTCCAGGCCGCCGATGCACAGCTCGTGCCCCGAATCGCACCTCCAGATCGGAAGTGGGGTGCCCCAGTATCTGGTGCGGCTGATGACCCAATCCTTCGCATCCGTAAGGAAGTTGCCGAACCTCTCGGCCTTGAACGTCTCCGGGACCCAGCGTATCCCCTCGTTCAACTCCTGCATTCGCTTCCGAGCGCTCGATGCCGAGACCGTCCACGCGTCCCTGGGCTTGTAGATGAGGGGCGTTTCGCACCGCCAACAAAGTGGATACGAGTGTCTCATCAGCCCCCATCCGAACAAGCGGCCGGAGGCTTCGAGCATGCGAACTATCTCGACATCAGATTCTCTAGCGACCCTGCCTTCCAGCTCGGGGACTTCGTTCGTGAACCTGCCTGCTTCGTCGACGGGATCGAAAATGGCGTCGCCCTCCTCCAGAGCTATATCGAAGTCGCCCATCGCGTACGCCGGTGATATCTGGACTATACCGGTGCCTTCGTCCTCCGGTACGGTCTCCGAATGCACTATCTTGAATGAACCTGCAGTGTGTGGGATGAAATCGAACAACGGTTCGTACTCCATTTCAAGAAGCGCTTCGCCCTCGACCTTCTCCACTACTGTAGCTCCAGGCGAGATCGTCCTGGCATGGGAATCTGACATCAGCAGCCTCTCGCCGTCCTTCTCCACGACCACGTAGTCCCAGTCACGGCGGACCGCGAGATATGTGTTCGCGACGAGGGTCCATGGGCTGGATGTGTGAGACAGCGCGGTGGCGTCCAGGCCGCTGACCTTGAACCTCGCGATGACGAACCTGTCCTCTCTCTCCTTGAAGCCCAAAGCGACTTCGTGGTTGCTCAGGGTCGTCCCGCAGCGGTAGCAGTACGGCGCCACCTGGCGACCCTTCGAGAGGAGTCCTTTGGAGTGCAGCTCCTTGACCGCCCACCATACGCTCTCGATGTACTCGTTAGACATTGTCATGTAGGCGTTGTCGTAGTCCAGCCAGTAGCCTATCCGTCGGCTCATCTGCTCCCAGTCGGTTCTGAACCGGAGGACCCGCTCGCGGCAGAGGTCGTTGAATGCCTCGATGCCGTACGCCTCGATCGCCTTCTTCGTCTCGAGCTTGAGGCTCTTCTCGACCTCTATCTCCACGGGGAGACCGTGACAGTCCCATCCCGCGAGATACGGGATTACCTTCCTTCCGTTCATCACATGATACCGCAGGAACGAGTCTTTGACCGCGCGCGTGAGCGCGTGTCCCACGTGGGGTCGGTCGTTGACCGTCGGAGGGCCCTCGCAGAAAACCAGGGGAGCACCGTCTGCCATGCGCTCCCTGACCTTCGATGGAATGTCGCGCTCCTGCCAGTAGCTGAGGATCTCCTCCTCTAGCTGGGGGAAGGTCTCCCCGGCAGGTTCTCGATAGTACTTGGCCATCTCCGCAGACTCCTCCAGAACGGGCGTCCACAAACTCGGCAATGGATGTGTTAGAATCATCTAATAATGGCTATAATGAACGTCAATGCCGAGCTCATCGAAGCGATTGCAGCGACTGAAGTGTATATAATACTTGGCTGCCTGTCATGACGTGGCATGGGACAATCCTGTTCATCGGATTGCCATACGACTAGTGTGGCACTCCAACCCGGGCGATGGGGTTCGAGACCACCCGGGCCCGACCTCTGCTGGCAGGTATTCTTCTGAGGGGCACTCTAAGAAACTTCTAAATAATAGTGGACGCATAGCGCGGCACCGTGCATACCATGGCCAGGGTAGGTATCCAGGGCCGATGGGGTGAACATGAATGGAAGAACCCTTGTGCAACGTGGAGTTTCTGAAGAGTAACGCAGCCTATGTGGCTAGAGTCCAGAGCGACCTGGGCGGAATGCGTGAGTACCGTAGCACGAGCCTCGAGGAGATCCTGGAGCAGGTCATCATAGACCTCCAGGAGGAGTTCGAGGGAGCGCGGCTCTGAGACGGGTGTGTGCCTAGATACTGCTCGCGCGCACATTGGCCGCACGCAGACGCGCCAACGCTGGTCCCTGTTCATCCATGGGTCGTGGGAGACCGCCGAAAGCCAAGCCATTGCTGGATCCATAGATAGACACGAGGAGGCGTTCCCGTGGAGGACAAGGAGAAGAAGGAGTACGAAGAGGTCATATCGTCGTACTACGGCGAGGACCAGGTCACGGCCCTTGTGACTTTCAAGATAGACACCAAGGGCTCGGACGACGTCGCAGAGAAGATCGCTGGCTTCGACCACATCGAGGATGTGTTCCTAGTCACGGGCGACACGGACATCATCGCCAAGGCCAGATTTCCCACCTACGCTGCGCTGAAGAAGTTCATCGTAGACGAGGTCGCAGAGATCGCAGGCGTGAAGGAAACAAGGACTTTCATGGTTGTCACGACCTTCAAGGAGAGGGGGAACCTCGTGCGCGATCCCGAGGAAGAGGAGTCGGAGAAGGCGCAAACGGACTGACATGATGAAGATAGAGGTGTGTGATCACTATGGACACAGATACGAAACTGAGACAGATAATGGACGTGTTGGACCAGCTAGCTGAGGACACTTCGGTCCCGAGGAACATAAGACGCGGGGCGACGGAGGCCAAGACCAGGCTCCAGCAGAAGCAGGAGGCCCTTGACATCCGGAGCGCCAGCGCAATCACGATCCTGGACGAGCTCGCGAACGACCCAAACATACCGTTGCACGGCAGGACGCTGATCTGGAACGTCATAAGCCAGCTGGAAACCGTTAAGTGAGCGGGTCGAGGCGGGACTCGTCCCGCCGCATTCTTCTATTCGATTACGGGTGAGTGAACCATGCAGACCTCGGGTACTGAGTGTTTCTGCTCGTGGAGCGGGGGTAAGGATTCGTGCCTTGCACTCCACCGTTCCATCAAGGCCGGCATGAACCCATCCGTTCTGCTGACCATGCTGACAGAGGAGGGACAGCGGTCGAGGGGGCACGGGCTCACAGTCGACTTCCTCAAGGCGCAGGCAGCCTCGATGGATATGCGTCTTGTGACGAAGGCGACCTCCTGGGACGATTACGAAAGGAACTTCTTGGAAGAAGCACGCAAGTTGAGGGCTGAAGGCGTCTCGGCTGGTGTGTTCGGTGACATAGACCTCGCTCAGCACAGAGACTGGGTGGAGGACGTCTGTTCCAGAGCGGACGTTGATGCCGAATTGCCGTTATGGAACGTCAGCAGGGACGAGTTGCTCGAAGAACTCGTCTCACAGGGATTCAAGGCGATAATGGCCTCGGTGAAGGATGGAACCCTGGGAAAGAGATGGCTGGGACACACGCTCGACCGCAACATGATCGCGCTGTTCAAGAGCAGCGGCATCGACCCTTCAGGAGAATCGGGAGAGTACCACACCTGCGTTGTCGATGGCCCTTTGTTCTCTCGGCCTGTCAGGTTTGAGCAGGGAGACTCGACACTTCGTGACGGATACTGGTTCTTGGACCTGTCCGTGTCAGAGGGCTGAACGACCATGCTTCGGCCGCTCCGAATTTGGATATGTTTAAATCGGCTGGGACGATACTTCCCCTTCGCGCGGCTGTAGTCTAGTGGTTAGGACTGAAGCTTCCCAAGCTTCAAACTCGGGTTCGAATCCCGGCAGCCGCACCATATTTCTCAGTCGCGTAAACTCGGGCAACATTGATTCTCCCGCAATGAGAAACGGACGGTACGGAGGCGATTCGGGCCGTTCTCGACGATTCTGCTCATCGCTGCGAAGGCATTATGCATCCGTCATCGCATGCGGACCCTAGTGTCCATGACTAGTGTGAGATTTCGACATCCAACCGAAGATGACATCGCATCGATGGTGAGGATCTGGAACGATTCAAGGGTCGGGCTGCCCTCGCAAAGTCCGGTCAATGCAGATGAGGTCAGGGCAGAGACTTTCCTCGACAAGGATTACGACCCAGAGGGCGCATGGCTTGCGATTGTAGATGGGGTGGCTGTTGGGTACGTGGATGGATTTGTGGATCAAGCAAGGCTGAAGCATGGATTGAATGACTCTTACGTTGATCTTGAGATCATGCGAAGCCATAGAGGGGAGGGGATCGAAGAATCCATTCTGGAGAGATCTCTCGATTATCTCGCAGGCCGCGGTGTCTCTGCAACACAGATTCCATACTACCAAGTTGATGATTGGAGGAAGAGATTGCTGGGGAACGCGGGTTTTGTGGAGGTGCGGAGGTATTACGAGATGGTTCGGGATGAAAGTCGCGAACCAGAGAAGGCCGCGTTCCCGAGAGACATCCGAATCGAGCGCAAACTCATCACGGATGATCATGAATACCTCGCATCGAGAATCATCGATGTCAGAAACGAGTCGTTCGTGGATCATTTCAACTACTCTCCTGTCCCAGCTGAAAGGCTCAGGAATTTCTTCGAGGCTACCGAAACCTCGTTTGCGGTCACCTTCGCGGTGGATGATGGGAAGACGGTTGGCTTCGCATTGAGCGAGGACCGACCTCCCGAAGCCGAAGGAACCTCCTCCTCGACAGCGTGAATTGGCTCAGATCTCGGGGGATCGAACGAATCCTGCTAATGGTTGATGCTGAGAACGAGAAGGCCCTAGGCATGTACAAATCGGTTGGGTTCGAGGTCAATTCCGTAGAAGTACTGATGGTGCGGAGCCTGCCCGAATGAGAATCCTCGAATAATGGCAAATATAGGGTTGCTGAAAGGGCCACGTTAGTGGGTTACGAAGGTTAAGTGAACGGATAGCTAGGGGGATCAACAATCGGTTGCCATAACTCCTCTGATTGAAATCAGAAAAAGGATGTCTGGCTTCTGCCGGGTTCGAATCCCGGCAGCCGCACGCCCACGCGACTCCGCGCATCAGTGTTAGAAAAGTGAAATGGTTTTGTTGAAGGGGTTTCTGACCTAGCGTAAGGTGTCTCGCTACCGGTCGCCAACGCCCCAGGTACGGCCGTAGAAGCTCGAGAAGGCCAAAGCGAAATCGTACCAGCCAGTCTCCACGGCGAACGGCACTTCCACGTAGGTGTCCTTTATGCTGTGCATGCCGTCGTTCGTCGAGGGCGCATATATTGCCATCCCATAGGACTTGTAGTTGTGGATCCCGTTCACGAAGTCACTGACACCAGCCTCCACGACCTCTTGGACGGCCTTAGCAGCCGTCTTGATAGCCTCGTCCGTTATGATGGGGTCCGCTTGCAGGTTCATGGCGAATCCTTTCAAGTCCACGTTGTATGGGTAGTAGTACTCCTGGGCCGTGATGAGGTCCCGCTGGATGGAATTCATATACTCGCGCAGGCCCGCGAGAAGTGCAACGCCCAAGTCTGCAACGGCGTTCTTCATTGCGTCCATATAGGTCATGTTAAAGGCGCTTATGGTCCAATCGACGTACCCGCTGGTTGAGCTGTAGTACGCTGCGTAGTCCTGGACTATCACCGAGGCCAGGGCGCCCCCGTCCATCGTCGGTTCCGCAACTAGATGCCCCGCGATGGCATCATACGGGAATCCGGCCCCGGGCACCGTCTCCTCGCTGAAGACGACGAAGTCAGCGCAGCCCCTGACCTGGTATGCCACCTCTGGCATCGCCATCAGGCACAGATCGAAACCGACGACGTCGAAAACGACTTTCGTTTGGTCCTTGGCGTCGACCAGCGCATCCCTGAGCTCGACCATCGTGATGCAATCGTCCACTTCATCCACCTCAAATGTGGTGTCGTCCCAGCACAACCCGCGCCATCCACCGCCGTGGTCCCAGAGTATCAATGCGTATTTTTCTGCGGGGTACTTCGAGCAGACTATCTCGCAGAACTCCTCGAGCACGAGCGGGTCGGCCATGTTCAGCTCACCCGGGCATCCGCCAGCAATGATCCCACAGTCACAGTTGTTTTGATACTCGCCGTCATCATCGAGCACGATATGCGGCTCATTTGGACCATCCACCGCGTACCAGTGTGTTCCGGTGATGGCCGTGTAGGTGTCCATCAGAACGACGATGTTGACACCGTCGACTGACCCCACGGCTTCCAGCTCGGCAAGGTCCGTTAGGCCGTAGGATTCAAGGTTGTTGTCTGCGTCCAGATAGATTGCGAAGGTCCATTTGGCCCCGTTGTCAACAGCCGCCATCGAAACTGGGACGATCATGACTGCCAACATCGCGGCGGCAGCAACCGCTCCGATTCTATGTAATCTCCTCACTTTCTCTCCCCCCGATATCGGCTTATCTGATTCGTTCCCGACCCATGCCCGCGACGGGGTCAGGCGCCTATATCGAGGCAATGAACGGACATCGCGCTATTAATTCCTTCACATGGCCCCATGCCTCGGTCGCGGACGGGCCCATATATAGCGTTTTCCCATGTCCAGGACTCGTAGGCTCCCCCTCGAACCACTCGTGCTGGCTCCGGGTCTGGACAATGTTATTGACCGCGTAATGCGTTGCCGCAGCCCGTGACAGCGCCCATCTCCGCCCATGAACGGTATCCAACGGGGACCGTTCTACTCTCAAACGCGCTGACGTTCTTGACGTGGACCTTTGGGGCCTACATCATATGGACTGCGCTCGGGATAGCCTTCTCTTTGTTGTTCATCGCCTACTGCCTCCTCATAGAATTGAACCTGCTGAGAAGGAGTTGCGTGAGCTGCTACTACTACGGCAAGACTTGCTTCTCTGGAAGGGGGCGTTGCTGCTCGGCCCTGTTCAAGAGAGGCAATGCTGGCGACTTCGCCGGTAGAGATATCACATGGGTAGACATGCTTCCAGACATTCTTGTTTCTGTGATTCCGATCACCTGCGGGATCGGAGTCATGATCGTCGACTTCTCGTGGCTCGTACTGGCATTGCTGCTGGCCCTGGTCGGTTTGACCACGATGGGCAACGCGCTGGTCAGAGGACGCCTCGCCTGCAAGTACTGCCGACAGAGGACCCTGGGATGCCCAGCGGAACGACTGTTCCAAAAGAGGGAAGGGAGAGAGTAAACGGGGCGCCCGGAGGTTATTCCGCTCCAGCACTTTCGCCGGCGTGCCGAAAACCATCTAAGAGTCCGTGACGTTCATCCCCCCAAAGGTATCGCGCCCAAGGTGGTGTCAAAGTTGAGAAAGGCAGACGTTAAGACCGAGAAAGACGTGATTGAATATCTGAAGGACTGGTCGGTGTTCGAACGGGCGGTCTATGTTGCCACATTCAGGATACCCAATGGCAAAGTCAGCACGTACAGCAGGATCGCGGAGAAGATCGCCAGGCCGAAGGCTCAACGAGCGGTCGCCAACGCCCTGCACAATAACCCGCTGTATCCCATCGTGCCGTGCCATCGCGTTGTCAAATCAGACGGGGGCTTCGGCGGCGAGGAGAAGGCCGCGGCCGGAAGGAGACGACACGTCGAGAGGGAGGGCGTGCCGACGAGACACGGAAGAGTCATACTGAGGGATGACATACTCTACTGAGGTAAGAGGGAGTGATTTGGAATGACGAAGGTATTGGTGATATACGATTCGAGGACTGGAAACACCGAAAAGATGGCAGATGCCGTGGCGGACGGGGCGCGCCAGGTAGAGGGTGCATCGGTCGCCGTGATGAACGTGGACAAGGCGAAGCTGGACGACCTGCTAGCCGCGGATGCGATCATTCTCGGCTCCCCGACATACTACGGCAACATGTCCGGCAAGATGAAAGAGCTCATCGACAAGTCTAACGCATTCCACGGCAAGCTGACGGGCAAGGTCGGAGGAGCCTTCACGAGCGCCGGGGGCACGGCGTGCGGCGCGGAGACGACGCTGCTGGCCATGCTCCAGGCGATGCTGGTGCACGGAATGGTTGTCCAAGGCAGATCGGACGATCAGCCCTATGGCGCGACGGCGGTAGAAGCTCCGGACGAGCAGTCTATCGGATACTGCAACGAACTTGGCAAGAGGGTGGCGGGGTTGGCCATTGCCTTGAGGAAGACCTAATCGCCCTCAGACGAGAGGCTGAACTCAGGAAATCCTTGAACAAGGAAGGCGGTCCAGGGGCCTGAATGGACAGTTAGGGGGCGAAGTACGCCCCCGTGCCAAGCGCAGCATTATATACTATGAGCACATGATTGCTGACTGTCCGAAGGCGCCATGGGCGCAATGACGACACATAGGAGATAAGAAAATGCGATACGACTCGAGAGGTTCGGGCGGCCGCAGGTTCGACTCTCGCCCAAGAGAGATGCACAAGATAACGTGCTCCGATTGTGGCGCAGAGGCCGAAGTCCCCTTTAAGCCGACAGAGGGGAAGCCTGTCTATTGCCGTGACTGCTACGCCAAGCACAGACCTCCAAGAAGGGACCGCTTCTAAGATCTGACTTTTGTTCGATTTCTCGAATGATTGATCGTAAACCCCATAAATTTCATTTATCACTCTTCAGCAGAGTGATCTATTGCCTGCCATTGCTCCACCTAGGAGCCTGATTCAGATTCGGCCAGTCATAGACGGAGTATCCCGACATGTCTCTCAGGGTCGACTTCTCGAACGGAGTGTAGGCCGTCGATCCGGATCATGAATATCTCGTTGCTCATCCATGCCTTACCCTGCAGCAGATGCCCTCCGTAGGCCTTGTGGGATCTGTCGGCAACGGTCACATGGATATGTATCCTCGGGTCTCCTTCTGACGACACAGACCCTTGCATCGATAGCAGCTCGTGAGCCTCTTCGAAGTAGGCTTTGACATAGTTCCCCTCGTCGAAGTACCCGAGCTCGAACTCGGAGATCATGCCCAGGCCGGCGACGATCGACATAGTCGACCGTTCTGCTTCGATCGACCGGCCGATGGAACGCAGGATGTCATCTCCATGGTCCAGACGCAGCGCGAGCGAGTCTCCCTTCCGTGCAATCTCCATGCGAATCGCCACGATGGGAATCGCAGGGCCTGCCCAAATGCATTGCCCCGGCCGATGACGGGAGCGGCGGCCTACTGTGCCTCAAAGACCTTCGCGATCCGCTCCATCGCCCAGTCGACTTCCTCCTTCGTGATGGTCAGAGGCGGGGCGAACCTTACGGTCTTCTCGTGGGTGTCCTTCGCCAGGACGCCTTCATCCATGAGTTGCTGACAGATCGGCCTGACGGTCTCCTCCGGGCCGAGATGGAACTCTACCCCGATCAGGAGGCCCTTGGCCCTAATCTCCTTCATCTTCGCACATTTGAGGGCTTTCAACTTCTGGACGAAGTACTCGCCCATCTCCGTGGACTTCTCCGCAAGGTTCTCGTCCACCAGAACATCGAGGGCGGCATCGGCGATCGCGCAGGCGAGCGGGTTGCCGCCGAACGTGCTCCCATGCGAACCCGGCGAGAATACGGCCATCACCTCGCGCGATGACAGCGCCGCGGAGACGGGATACAGGCCCCCTCCAAGTGCCTTGCCCACGCACAATACATCCGGCTTGATCCCTTCGTGCTCGAAGGCGAACATCTTCCCTGTCCTCGCGAACCCCGTCTGGATCTCGTCGAGCATGAGCAGTATGTTCTTCTCAGAACATATCCGTCTGAGCTCCTTCAGGTAGCCTGGGGAGGGCACGTTGATGCCGGCCTCACCCTGGATGGGTTCTACCAGTATCCCAATCGTGTTCTCGTTTATGGCATTCTCGAACGCGGGTATGTCATCGTACGGGATGGTAACGAACCCTGGCGTGAAAGGTCCGAACCCCTTCTTCGAGTCCTGGTCTGAGGAGAAGCTGATGATGGTGGTCGTCCTGCCATGGAAGTTGTTCTCGCAGACGATGATCTCGCCCTTGCCCTCAGGGATGCCTTTCTTCTCGTATCCCCATCGTCTAACGAGCTTGATGGCGGTCTCGACAGCCTCTGCCCCAGTGTTCATGGGGAGTGCCATCTCCATGCCGCTGAGCTCGCAGAGCTTCTTCAGAAACGGCCCCATCCTGTCGTTCGAGAACGCCCTCGACGTGAGTGAGACCCTCTCGAGCTGGTCCCGCGCGGCCTTCACGATACGTGGATGAAGATGACCCTGGTTGATTGCTGAGTACGAGCTGAGCATATCGATGTATTTCTTCCCATCGATGTCCCAGACCCAGACACCATTCGCCTTCGAGATGACCACTGGAAGCGGGTGGTAATTATGCGCCCCGTATGTCTGTTCGAGTTTGACGTATTCCTCTGCTGACATGTAATCTGTCTCCTGCATCTGCAGACTGTGTCTGCTCTGTGGGCTGTCGAAGCGGTGCCATCCCTTAAAACCCTTCGACGACACGCTGACCGGTGTAGCTGTCCGTGCCGTCATCCATCGAGCTTCGTCAGGATTGCTCCTGGGACCACGATTCCCCACCCCATGACCATCAGGACCGCCAAGGTCTCCATGAAAGGGGTCGCGCCGAGCGACAGGATCATCACCAGACCAGAGAGGAACAGCCCACCGGTCACGTACAGCGGCACGGGGCCCAGGCGTCGGTCCCGGTGCATGGCGAGGGTTAGTACGCCGAACGAGACGAATATGGTGATGAAGAATGCATACGATAGGACGAGGTGTGTGTCCCCGGCGTCCTCTGTGAATATGCCGACATTCACGAGGAATACGCCTGCCAGTGCGAGGAGCGCTCCACCCGTCCTGGAGACCGGCTCAGCCGGGAGCGCCGCTGAGAGGCCGAAGACGGCGAACAGGGACAGCATCGCACCAGAGATCATCAGGGCCGAGTTGAAGGCCCAGGCACCGGGGCCGACACCGAGGTCGCTCAGGTAGTTCTCCAGGAAGGTGTATCCTGGGTCCTGCGACATGGCGATGAAGTACAGTAGCATGAATAAGATGCAGGCGAGAGGTGCCAATGCCATCGCGAACCGACTTCCGTGGAACCGCACTGCAATAACCGCACGCTAAAACGCCTTGCATCGGGATATTGTTTCCTGAGCGCGTGGGACCCGCGGTGGTCACAGCCTCATGTCCTTGGGCATCAGCTTCGCAGTCCCGTACACCGGCTTTGGGAACGTGTCTCCCTCGTCATCGGGATCCGCTGCCGCCTCGGCCTTTCGCTCGAACGAGTAGACCTTCCGCGGGATGTCCATGCCCTCTACATAGAGACGGTTGTATGCCCACCTCATCAACAACAGTACGAACACCCCATACCCGACGGCGGCCATGACCGAGAGCTGCCAGGCATATGACCATGTCGCCACGACGATCACGACAGACGCGACGGCGCCGAATATGATTCCAGTGATCATGTCGACTATGGCGGTCCGGTCGCGCACACCCACGCCGAGGTTGGCGTAGTTCACATGTCTCACTATCTCCATTACCTCGTAGCGGACCACGAAGAAGATTGCCGCTACGATCACGCAGTCGACCCCGAGGAAGACGATGTGAAGAATGGATTTGGATATCAGTACCGCCACCGACACGAACACGAACGACAACAAAAGTATCCCGGTTATCTTCGTCCCCTTGAATATCCTGACCGAGGACGGCATCACGACCTTTCCCAGCGTACGAGAGATCACCGCGCCAGAGAAGCTGAGCGGCCTTGGCATCACCCTCGACAAGGCGTTTGCGAACTTGTACGAGTTCTTGACCATGAACGGCGCCACGGCACTCATGCCGAAGCACAGCGCGCCCGCGAACGGGTTCAGCTGAGCGCCCATGGTAGCGCCCCTGACCTCGCTGCCGACGCTGGCATACAGAATGGACTCAACACCACGGCCGCACATGCTCGTCCCGATGGTCGATGCCGCTCGGGCAGAGAAACCGATGAAGTACGATACCGCCGAGATGACGATCGTTTCGTAGAAGATTATGACTGGCATGATAAGCAGGACCATCCAGACGACCGAGTCGAACATCGCGGGGTCGATCATCATGCCGAACGATGTGAAGAATATGGCGACGAACGCGTCCTTGAACGACTCTAGCTTCGACTGGATCCTCGTCGAGACCTTGCTCTCGGCGAGTATCATCCCTATGAAGAAGGCGCCGATTATCGGGGGCACGTTCATCAAGGCGGCGACGCCGGCAGTCAGGAAGACTATCCCGAGGGCGAACAGTATGAACAGCTCATCGTTCTCGATCTGGCCGAAGAACTTGACGACCCTAGGTACGGCCCACATCGCAACCCACACGAAGAAGCCGTAGAACAGCACCATACCGAGTATGAGCTGTCCGTAGGCGACGGCGTTCGTCTCGGGCGCGATTATCATGCCGCTGGCAACGGCGAGTATCAGCATCGCGATGAACGTCTCGACCACGACTAAGCCTATTAGAAACTCCACCTCGGGGCTCGACATCTTCTTGAGGTCGAACAGTATCTTCATCGCGACGCTTGTACTGCTCATCGCGATCACCCCTGCCAGGAATATCGAGTCTATGAGCGGCCATCCGAGGTACGAGGCGAACACGAACCCGATGAAGAGGCCGATGCTCGTGTCGATTATCGCGAGTATCACGGCGGGCTTGCGGGTCTTCTTGAGCTTCGAGAACGAGAACTCGAGGCCCACGAAGAACATCAGCATTATGAGCCCGATGAACGAAAGCACATCCACCAGGCTCGTGTCGGTGATGATTCCGTTGTACTCGACCCCGAACAGGTCGATGCTCATCTTCGGACCGATCAGGATGCCGATCAGGATGTAACCTATCATCACGGACTGTTTCGCGCGGCCGGCAAGGCTCGCCGCTAGAAACGCGAGCAGAAGGATTGCGCCGAGCTGAAACAGCAGTTGCGCCTCTGTGACCATCTCTTCGGTCCCATCCCATCTTACGGAAGAGGATGCCACCTAACAGCATGAGGTAGTGGCGTCATCCCATCCGCGGCGCTAATGGAGGTCGTTCGTACTTATACCTTCTTGAGGGAGCCAGACGGCCAGTCTCCCCGAGGAACAGCTCCGCTGCTCGCCTCACTAATATCCGAAGACGAGCAACAGGAGGATATAGAGCACGTACAGAGACCCTGAGGCTAGCATCACCTTGTACGACATCGTATGCCTGATCCTCACGGAATAGTACATCCATCCGGCGGCACCGAGCGCTATCATGACGGCAGCGATGTTGATCCACGAAAGCGACCATGCCGTGAACACGAGGCCTATGCTGACGGGTATGCTGCTCTGGAATACCATCGCTCCGGTTATGTTCCCGAGCGCGAGCGTGTCCTTCGAACGCCAATACCAGATCACGCTGTTGAACTTCTCAGGGAGCTCGGTGGCAATCGGGGCGATGAGAAACGCAAGGATCATAGCGTCGACCTTCAAGGAGGTCGCCACCGTCTCGATCTCACCCACAAACAGTTTGGCCCCGACGATTATCCCGATCAGCGCTGCGATGACCTGATACGCTATCAGCGGCATCCCGACCCTGCTGGTCGGCGAGAACCCCGTCAACCTCGTCAGGTACAGGGCAGGACAGCGGCTCTCCTCGACGACGCACTTATCCCTCAAGGTTCTCCGCACGTAGAATATGTAGGCGCCCACCAACATGACGGCCACGCCGTATTTGATGAAGGTCGGGTCGAATGCGGATTGCATGCCAAGAAGACCCGTCATGAGCACGAACGCATACGCGAGCATGAAATACTCGAGGTCGCGCTTGGCGTGGTTCTCGTGAAGTACGAGTTTCGCGTCCCTCCTTCCTCTCTTGTAGGCGATCATCACCGCCAGACCGCCGACGAACATCGCTAGAGTCCCCAGCATGAAGGGCGCGCCGAGTATAGCGCCCTCGCCGATCTCTTTCCCTTCCGCGGTACCGGTGAAGAAGATCGCGATGATAGGTATGATCGTCTCCGGAGTTGCCGTACCGATAGCGGCTAGGATGCTCCCTGTTGCGGTCTCCGCGAGGCCCAGCCTGCACCCAAGCCACTCGATTCCGTTGACGAATACCTCGCAGCTCAGAAGAATGACGATAAGCGCGCCTACGAGGACGACGATGGTGATAGCTTCTAACGCCATATCAGCATCAGGAGTCGCTTATGAGAATTCTGTATATAAACTCATCCAAGGAGAACCTGGACCCTCGCAACAATTAAGTAACCCGACCCTCTGCCAAAGCGCGATGTTCGAGGTGATTAAAGGAAGGGGCATCAGAACCCCAGGGTACCTCCGCGTCCTCTACTTCTCCACATTCTTCCTCAGGGTGGCCTTCGGGGCGCTGCTACTGATCATCGCGAAGTATGTCCCATGTGAGACCGCGTACGAAGGACTTCTCAACGTCGCGATAATCGCGATCCCGTATCCGCTTGCAGAGATGATGACCGCAAACTACTTCGGGATGCTGAGCGACCGCATAGGCAGGAAGCGGGTGATCGTTGCAGGCACATCGCTCGCAGCGATCATCGTTCTGTTGTACACGCTCTCGAACGACGTGTGGTATCTTGCCACACTGCATGGAATCCATGGAATAGGAGCAGCCGCGACCATCGCCCCGGCGATCGCCATGATCGCGGACCACGCGGACACATGCGACCGCGGCAGACAGATGGGGTGGTTCGATTACGCGACCTTCCTGGGATACATAATCGGGGCGGTTGTCGGAGGTTTCCTCATAGACCTCGTTGGTGCCAGGGTCGGGTTCACCATCATGGCGAGCGTCCTGATCAGTTCCGCGCTCATGCTTCAGCTTCTTGTCAGGAAGGAGTCCGTGCGCGTGAAGTCCGAATCACTCATGGGGCTCAAGAGCCTCAAACAGATCTTCCGGGTCCGAGAGGTCCGGCTGATGTTTCCGATATGGCTGATAATCGCCACGCTCCTGGGACTTGCCATCACGTACCTGCCCCGCATAATGCTGAGTGCGGATGTCAGCGGAAGCATGATCGGCATTCTATTCGGGGCAGCTGGAATCGCCCTTGGACTGTTCCAGCCGTTCTGGGGCAAGGTCTCCGACGTCGTGGGAAGGATTCCTGTGATGGCCTATGGCGTTTTCAGCATGTTCGGAGTCGTTATCATGGCACTCTTCTTCTCCGACTACATCTACACGAGGGTCGGAGATGAGATTGCGTTCAACTTAGTTGGATTGGTCCCGCTCGGCATCCTCGGCCTTGGGGCGGGAGCGTTCGTCCCGGCCGCGCTCGCACTCATGGCGGACTCGTCGAAAGAGAACAGTTATGGGGCGACGATGGGGCTGTACTCGTTCGCGCTCGGGTTCGGCGCGTTCATCGCCGAGAGCATCGGCCTCGGCATCATCGTAGCGAGCGGCGGCGACGACGCGCCTACATGGCTACTGTACTTCGCCGCAGTCCTTATCGCGCTTGCAGTCGTTCTGATGACGGTCTTCTTCATCTCAGGTTTCGTTAGGAAGCTCATCAGGAGTCGCGGACGGATGCCGAATGATGGTTGTTGATGGATCCCAGGGGGAAGGCGGGGGTCAGATCCTCCGCACTGCCGTCGCCCTTTCTGCCGTCACACACGAACCGGTAAGGGTGACTGACATCCGCGCGGGAAGGCCGAACCCCGGCCTGTCACCCAGCCATGTGACGAGCATTGAAGCGGTCGCATCCCTGTGCGACGCCAAGGTGGACGGGTTGCATCCAGGGTCGAAGGAGATCACATTCAACCCTGAGGAGTTGCTGGGAGGAGACTTCAGGTTCGACATCGGCACGGCTGGAAGCATCTCGCTGGTTATCCAGAGCTGCCTGCTCCCGGCGCTGCTGTCAAAGACATCGACGAGGATGGTGCTGATCGGAGGGACCAACGTGAGATGGTCCCCACCAATCGATTACATGCTCGAGGTCCACCTGCCCATCATAGAGGAGTTCGGCGCTAGGGGCTCGGCAGATATCGTCTCCCGCGGGTTCTTTCCGGAGGGTGGCGGTGAAGTCCTGCTGGAGACCTCGCCAGCCGGCCGATTGTCGGGCCGTGAACTGGGCCCTTCCGGAAAGGTCCTGAGCATAAGGGGCGTCGCGTTCTCTCAGAACCTTCCGGAGCATATCGTCACTCGGATGCGGCACTCGGCAATGAAGAGGCTTGTCCGATTCGCCGATGTGAGGTTGTCAACGGATCACAGGGTCGGGAGGAGCACTGGCGCAGGTATGCTGCTGACGGCCCAGTGCGAGAATGGTGTACTGGGCGCTTCCGCGCTCGGAGAGAGAGGTGTCCGAGCTGAGACGCTTGGCGAGTCCTGCGCAGAAGACCTCGCGGAGACGGTCGACTCCGGCGCTTCAGTGGATGAGCACATGCTCGACCAGATCCTGCCATACATGGCGCTCGCCAAAGGCGGCTCTTCCGTTCTCGCTGAGGAGGTATCAGGACACGCAAAGACCAACATGCTCGTCATAGAGCAGCTCCTAGACAGAAGATTCTCGGTGAAGAGGATGAACGATCTCGTGGAGATTTCCGTGGACTAGGCGTACATGGCTGGACGGGGTGCGCGCTTGCCGTCCTTCTTCGTGACGGCCTGCTTCTGGATCTCCCTTATGTGTTCCTCTATCCTCTTCGCTTCCTCGAACAGAGGCTTCGCATCGAATTCTATGCCGAGCAGGATTCTGTCGATCGCCTCGAGCACGAGGGCTGCAGCTCTCGCATCGGGGAAGTCAGGATGTGCCTCGGCCAACAGGGTCGCGACGTCGAAATCGTGCTTCCTACCCTCGTTGAGCAACACACCAGCGACGCCAGATATGACTCCTTCCTCGAAAGGGCGGATGTTGTTCTCCTTGAGCATCTCACGCGCCTGAGGTGTGCTGGCGATGCCGAACACGACGTCGCTTATGTCTGCCGTATTCTTCAGCTCGGGATCGACGACCAGTCCCTCGGGCGAGACTATCATCTTGCACCGTTGATCGGTCGCCCACTTGACGAGCGTGCGCGCAATCGGGCGTATCAGAGCCCCCGGCGGCTGGAATTCTGAGATGAACGCCACGATCTGATCGCCACGCCGCCCCTTGTCACCAGCATATATTCTCACAGGGCTCAGCGGTTTCGAGTCGCGAATCAGAGACACCGTTGGGAAGTGCTCGGAATCCATTATCCCTATGTGCTCGAGGTTGAGCACCTTGATCAGATAGTTGGCTGCGATGGAGCTGACGAGGCCTACACTGGGGAAGCCGTCGATTATCGTCGCACCCGTGAGATCCAACCTCTTCAGCTCGTGAATCTGTATGTCTCCGTCGTCCATCAACTGCCTGAATGAGGTGGCCGACATATAAGACTTAGGAAAGTGGGGTTTCGGGCCGCGATTCGGTTATGGAATTCCTAGGAACCGATGGACCACAAACCTTCTTACCGACGATTGTGATGCACGGGGTGATAGGTTTGAAGATTATCATCAACTGCGCCATGTCAGCCGATGGCAAGATCGCCACGAAGAATCGCAGACAAACTGCGATTTCGAACGATACTGACAAGAAGAGGGTGCATGTCCTCAGGAACTCAGTGGATGCTGTCCTCGTCGGCATAGGCACGGTTCTAGCCGATGATCCGAAGCTCACCGTGAAGACGGAATACGTGCACAGTCCGAAGAACCCGATCAGGATCGTACTCGACTCCAAGGGTAGGACGCCGCCTGAGGCGATGGTGCTGAACGGGGATGCAAGGACGATGATCGTTACTGCGAAGGAGTCCGTCACGGAGTTCTCGAATGCGGAGACGATCCGGTGCGGTAGCGGTCAGGTAGACATCAAGGAACTGTTGCCTATGCTTGAGGAGAAAGGAATTCGAACGCTCCTCGTGGAAGGCGGCTCGGAAGTCATCTGGTCCTTTCTCAGGCACCGCCTGGCCGATGAGATCTACATCTTCATAGGAAGCGTGATCATCGGAGGAGATTCGGCACCGACCCCGGCAGGTGGGGAAGGAGCGGTTTCGATTGACGAGGCGGTCGCGCTCAGGCTCAAGAAAGCGGATGTTGTCGGCGACGGAGTGCTTCTGAAGTACGAGGTGGACAAGTGACGGTTGAGAAGCCACGATTCATCGTCGACAGCATGCTTGGTTCTCTCGTGAAATGGCTCCGCATGTTGGGGTACGACACAGAATACGCGAGGGACCTCGATGACGATTCGATCGCGAAGCTTGCTGCGAAGGAGGGCAGGCACATTCTCACAAGAGACCGGGCCCTCGCCTCCCAGCCTGGCGCGACAATGATCGAAGGGGACAACATCGATTCTCAGTTGAGGGCTGTCAACGTCCGATACAGCCTGTCGCTCGATGAGGGAGCGATAAGATGTTCGGCATGCAACGGAGCACTGGTCGATCTTCCGAGGGAGGAGGCGACGGGGGTCGTGCCTAAAGGAGCACTGGAGAACAACGACGTCTTCTGGAAGTGCGCTGCGTGCGGGAAGGCCTACTGGAAAGGCACGCACTGGCTCGGAATAATGGATAGGCTGCGGAAGCTCAACCTCGCCTAGACTCAGGGCCGTGCAGGTGTTCGCTGATTATCTTGCCGTTCGATGAGTTGACGAGCATGGCGCCTCTCTTGCCTTCCACGCACCAAACGGGTAGGTAGACTAGACCCTTCACCTCTACCAGCATCGCGTTCTTATGCGGTTTCGAGCGTTCTATGATCTCCGAGTGTCCGAAATCCGTGACCGTCTCCACATAGGACTTGTACTCCTTCGCAATGACATCTCGCGCCATGTCCAGTGCCCGCTCCGGGTCGATCTTCGGCTCCCTCTTGGAGCTGGGCGAGTCAATCATGTCCACCAACTCGAAACCCCAATGCCAGACCTCGACGTGCTCGGTCATGGCGTTCACTGCCACGATACCCGCGCGCTGACGCTTGTCGTCGATGTTCAGGACGTAATGGAAAAGGTAGTGTGGTATGAGCTCGAGGTCGAACTTGTAGCCCTGTATCTCGTGGCGGGCGATGTGTTTCACATCCTCGAGCGTTATGGCCGGCTTCACGATCCGCTCTGCCTTCTCTTCGGTGCTCTCGACGATAACTGGAATCGATTGCTCAGGGGGATCAGAGGGCATCTGCGGGATCTCGTCGGATATCACCTCGTCGAGCAGGCTGCCCCCGTGGTCCTTCGAGAGCGTCTTGAGATGGAGGCTTCCTATCTCGTGCTCGATCTCCTCCCTGCCCCAGTAATGTATCCCTCGGTCCTGAAGATGCTTCTGAACCTGGTCGTCGACCTTCGCAAGGGATGCCACCACCTTCCTCCCGGAGAAGTCGTTCACATTCCTGATGAAATCGTCGACATCGTCCCGTATCATCTCGCTCGCAGCCATGACCACGATGGATATGTCGGCCCTCTGGCCGTAGAGGTAGCCGTCACGCTCTTCTACCTCGAACTTTCCGGATTCGAGTATCCGGACCAGGTGATCCTTGAGTGAGACCATCGGGACGCCTTTGACCGTGATGGGGCAAAGGCGATAAAAGGCTTATGAGCGCCCTGGCTGTAGGAAAGATTGATAGCCTCCGGGACATGATAAGCTGACGGAGGAGGTCGTACGCACGCGCGCTTGTGGCTACCCGGCATGCTGTTCTTAGGAGGCATGTGTCTCATTGCCGCCTCAGTCGTCACTGGCGAAGCGGATATTTCACTCGTTGTTATCATCCCGGTCATCTCCGGCACGGGGGGCGTCTTCCTGCTGGGAATGCTCCTCGTCGTGGCGGGACTAGTGCTCGGCTTCGTCCTCGTGGCCATGGGGCAGACCGCGTGGGCAGATCATCAGGAACCGGCGAGAATGGACGAAAACGGGCTCCATCATGCCAGAAGAGAGAAGAGAGAGGCCAGATACGGAGGGGTGGTGCTCATCGGACCAGTGCCGATCGCGTTCGGGTCCAACATGAGGATGGCTATAACGATGTTGGTCGTTGGGATCATCATCACCATCGTAACGCTAGCCCTGATCCTCTTCGCCTTCGATTAGAACCCGAAACTCCTCGCCGACGCTGACATCATCCATCGACGCGGCACTTCTCAATTCAGACATCAACGTGATGTAGTACGAGTAATCCTTTCCTTTGTTCCTCACCGCGCGCCCGACGGCGCGCTCGAGAGGCTCCTTGCGCTGCCTTATGCGTGCAGCCTCCCGGAGAATCTCTATGTCGTCCTGGTTCATCGCTCAACCCTTCTTGCAGACCTCACAGACGTCCAGGAACGCCTGGAATATCTCGTAGCCGTTGTCGGTGTGCTCCACCTCAGGGTGGAACTGCAGCCCGTAGAGCGGTCGCGACTCGTGCTTCATGGCCTGGACTGGACAGGTCTCCGAGTTCGCAAGCAGCTTGAACCCTGGCGGCAGTTCCGTGACCTCGTCATTGTGCGACTCCCACGCGACGAACGTCTCAGGCAGCCCCTTGAAGAGGTCGTCCTCGTCGACGACGCTGACCAGCGTCTTGCCGAACTCAGGTGTGGCGGAGGGAACGGCCTTTCCGCCGAGACGAAGCGCCATGTACTGATGGCCAGCGCATATCCCCAGGATGGGGACGTCCAGCTTATCGATGTACTCCCCGCACATGCCCATCGCCTCCTCGTCGAGGCCAACCCTGGGAGAACCGCCGGACAACACCAGCCCGTCGGCGTTTATGGATTCCAGAGGCGTACTGTTAGGGACGATGGAGGTTTCGACGCCAAGGTCCCGCAGTACGCGCCATTCCCTATGAGTCCACTGGCCACCGTTGTCCACCACCAGGATTCTCATGGAGGAGGGAACAAACCAGGAGTATAAAGCCTCTGCTGAGAGATGCTTTCCGTAAGTTCGACAAAGCAGGGGGCGCCTATTCCCATTCGATGGTCGCAGGCGGTTTGTCCGTGATGTCGTACACCACCCTGTTCACGCTGGCCTTCATCCTGTTGGTTATCCTGGTCGAAATGGACTCCAGGACGTCATGGGGTATCCTCATGTAGGTCGCGGACATGGCGTCGACCGATTCGACGGCGCGTACCGCTATCGTATACCCGTACGCCCGCACATCGCCCTGGACGCCGACGCTCTTTACGGGGAGGAGCACCGCGAAGTACTGCCATGGAATGTCCATCTTCCCTGCGGCCGCGGCCTTCTCGATCTCCTCTTCGACGATGGCGCAGGCCTCGCGGACGATGTCAACGGATTCGCGCGTTGGCTCGCCCATGATCCTTATCGCCAGTGCGGGCCCAGGGAAGGGTTGCCTCTCGGCGACCTCTATCCCAAGCGCGCGCGCGACCTTCCTGACCTCATCCTTGTACAGGTCCCTCAGAGGCTCCACGAGCTTCAGGTTCATGTCTGAAGGCAGGCCGCCCACATTGTGGTGCGACTTTATGGTGTCCCTGAGGCCGCCGCCGCTCTCTATCCAGTCAGGGGCTATCGTCCCCTGCACAAGATACTCGGCCCCGGACTTGGCCGCCTCCCTCTCGAACACGCGGATGAACTTCTCGCCGATTATCTTGCGCTTCCTCTCAGGGTCCGTCACACCCTTGAGCGCGGCGAAGTACTCGTCGCTAGCATCGACCACGATGTGGTTGACGCCCAGGCGTCGGAGCATCTCGTCGACAGCCTTAGTCTCGCCCTTCCTCATGAAACCGGTGTCCACATACACCGCGATGAGCTGGTCGCCGAGGGGCCTGCTCACTATCGCGGCGCAGACCGTGCTGTCGACCCCACCGGAGGCGGCGATGATCGCCTTTCCCTTGACCTCGGAGCGGGTCTTCTCCACCTGATCATCGATGAACTTCTGCGGATCGAACATCTACATCTCAACTTCCTGCGAGTCCTTGGCCACATTCTCCTTGAGCCTCTGCCTGTGAGCCTCCAGAGCTTCGGCGATCCTTCCGTCCTTGAGGGAGAGTATCTGGGCCGCGAGTATCGCGGCGTTCTCGCCCCTGTCGAGGCCGACTGCCGCCACAGGGATCCCCGGTGGCATCTGGACGATGGACAGGATTGCGTCGAGATTGAGCGCCCCGCTAACCGGCACGCCGATCACGGGCTTGTGGGTTCTGGCAGCTATCACGCCTGGAAGCGCCGCTGACAGGCCTGCGATGGCGATGAACACCTCGGCATCCGCCTCGGCGACCAATCTTTCGACGAGCTCGGGCGTCCTGTGAGCGCTGGCCACGCTCACCTTGTACTTAACACCGAGCTCCTTCAGCACTGACGTGGCCTTCTCCGCCACCTTCCGGTCACTCTTGCTGCCAAGGACAATCTGGACACTCATGGAAAAGGGAGAGGTCGAGTTTGTAGAAAAAAGTTTGCGCTTAGAGTCACGATTTCATTATCGCGAGCAGGAAGACGCCGATTGCGGCAAGAGCTCCAATGACCCCGGCGAGGATATACAGGAACGCGTCCCATATCACCTTGCTCATGTTGACATCGATGATCTCGACCGAGTCGAGGCCCATGACGATCCACAGGACACCCACGATCAGGCCGATGGCCAGAAGGGCTGCGCCGATCATTCTGCTCTTACCACTGCCGAAATACGCCGTAAATATGCCCGCAAGGAGCATGAATAGGGCGAACACAAGTATGACTACTGTCAGGAACCCAAGAAGCTCCATTTGACCCACCTTCTGCGACCAATTGCCTCAGAATTTTATACCTGTCAGCGTCTTCGTGTCGATCACGCCAGCAATCGAACGTACCTTGTCCACTACCACCTGTCCGAGGAGGTTGAAGTCCTCTGCCTCGATCTTAGCGATCAGATCGTACTCCCCAAAAAGAGGGTGCAGCTCCACGACCTCCTTGACTTTGAGGAGCTCGTTGTAGACCTCGTGCTCTTTTGCCGGCGCTGTGCTTATGAGTATAAAACCCACGGCCATCTGGTCATCACCAACTCCAATAATGGACTAACCGGTCATAAAGGTTTCGACCTTGAAATTCTGGCTCGATGTTCCGACGACACGGGGTCGACGGTTTCTCCGGAAGTCACACTCTCTTTCTTCGTGCGGCCCGTCTCTGAATCATCTCCCAGGTCGGCAACACACTCTGGGCGCCAGTGCTCTCGACTACGAACGATGCGGTGGAGGCACCGACCCATGCGCACTCCTCTATCGGCAGGGATCGACTGAGGCCCGCGTAGAAGCCGGCCCTGAAGCCGTCGCCCGCGCCGGTCGTGTCGACCACCCTGTCCGGGGTTATCGCACCGACGACCACCTCGTCGTCGTCTGTGATGATCCTACTGCCATCGCTCCCGCGCGTGTGGACTATCATGCTCGCGTAGGACAGGAGCTCGTGGTCGTCCTCCAGGTTGAGGTACCGCTTGGCCGTCTCCAGCTCGGACGAGTTGAGGAACAGAACATGGCAGTACTCCAGTATCTGCCGAAGGGTCTCGGGAGTGTACACATAGTGGATCTCCTGTGCCGGGTCGAAGCAGACCGTCCGCTTCCTCCACCTGGCACGCCTAGCCACCTTGAGCATGTATGCCGGTCTGCCAGTTCCGATGTGTACGAACTTCGACGAGTCGACGGTATGGGTCCTGAGAGGCAGCCTGTCCTGCTCCCTGACCGCCCCCTGATCGACGAACCCGATCTGGTTGTGTTCCGAATCGGATATCAGTATGATGAACGGCGTCCGGTGCCCTCGTACCTTGATGATGTCCGTGACATCGACACCTACCGTCTGCAGGGCGTTCTTGAACTCATCAGGGAAGTCGTCGCCCACATGGCTCGCGAGAGCCGTCTTGACATCCAACGCGGCGGCGATCCTGGCGAGGTTGGCCCCTGTCCCGCCGAAGAACTCGCGCCGACCAACCAGCTCGACACACGTGTTGGGGTCGGGAAACCTGTCGGAAGAGTAGATGATGTCGATGGCAGAGTGACCGTAGACCCCCAGAAAATTGCTCTTACGCACGACCTCACTCCGGCTATCCGTATCGACTCCACCGTACTTGAAAATAGGTCTGCTCCATCGTACCAGACGCTTCGCAGCGACCTATATGAAGCCAGCAGGTGCCTCAGGTGCCTTCCTTCCAGTCCCTGAGGTACTTCTTCTGCGACTTCGTCAACCGGTCTATCTTGACGCCCATCGTCTGGAGCTTCAGGTCCGCCACGTGTTTGTCGATGTGGTCGGGCACGTCGTATACGTTTGGCTCGAGCGACCGTACGCTGAAGGCCATGTACTCGAGGCTCATGGCCTGGATTGCGAAGCTCATGTCCATTATCTCTGCGGGATGGCCCTGTCCAGCAGCGAGGTTCACGAGCCTCCCGTCCGAGAGCAGATAAACCTTCCTGCCGTTCTTCAGCGTGTACTCGTCCACCGAATCGCGCACCTTCCTACGCTTACTGGAGACCTGCTTCAGAGCCGTCTTGGATATCTCGTTGTCGAAGTGACCGGAATTGGCGAGCACGCAGCCGCCCTTAATCTGTCTGAAGTCCCGGGCTGTCAGGACGTCCTTGCAGCCAGTGGCGGTCACGACCATGTCTGCCTCCCTGACCGCCTCGGCCATTGGCTTCACTGCGAAGCCGTCCAGTCTGGCCTCGATCGCGCGGATCGGGTCGATCTCGCATACGGTGACATCCGCTCCCAGGCCCTTCGCACGCATGGCGATGCCCCTGCCACACCAGCCGTAGCCAGCGACGACGAAGCACTTGCCCGCAATCACCAGGTTCGTGGCCGTCATTATGCCGTCCATGGTGGACTGGCCAGTGCCGTATCTGTTGTCGAACATGTACTTCATGTAGGCGTCGTTCACCGACATCACGGGGAACTTCAGTGTGCCGTCCTGGGCCATCGCACGGATCCGCATTATGCCAGTCGTCGTCTCCTCGTTCGCACCCTTCACGCTCTTCAGGAGGTCCTTACGCTTCGTGTGAAGCAGGAATATCAGGTCGGCGCCGTCGTCGATCACGTAGTCGGGCTTCATGTCGAGGACGCGGTTGAGTGATTGATAGTAGGCCTTCTGGGATTGACCCTTCTCGGCGTATGTCTCAAGACCGTACTCCTCGTTGAGGGCGAGGGCGACCGAATCGTCGGTCGACAGCGGGTTGCATCCGGTCAGGAGGACCTCTGCACCGGCCTCCTGGATGGTGAGCGCGAGGACCGCGGTCTTCGCCTCCGTGTGCAGAGCCATGCCGACCTTCATCCCCTCGAAGGTCTGCTCCTTCACCATGCGTTTCCTTATCTCCGCAAGGACCGGCATGTGAGTTCTAGCCCATTCAATTCGCTTGATACCTCTATCGAGCAACTCGTTCGTCCGCATCGTATCGGTCCGTCTAACCATGTGCGACTTAAAAACATGTTGGCCCGTGGCCGGAAACATCTCAGTCGCCGAGGCCGAGGTTGGATGCTATGGTCTTCATGACGGCCCCGAGGTTCTCCGCTCGGTCGTACTTGACCAGGGCGTTGTCCAGGGCGTCCTCGTCTCCCAACATCTCCTCGGCATATCCCGAGATGAGCGGGAATGCCTTCGTCACCTCGTCGACCACCGTGACGTCCGCGGTCCGCGCCGTCCGGGACATCGGGTTGAGGTCGATAGCCACGACCTTCTTGCCCATCCTGGTCAGCGCCTCCGTCCTGTCACCGTCCTCGAGCGCGACGAGCACGACATCGGCAGAATGGACCCCCTCGCTTGAACAACGACCGCGCATACCCTCGAGTCCGGGTATGCTCTCGTCCGGGAAGAATCCCACAACTTCGGTCGCTCCGTTGCTCTCCAGCACGGCCTGTATCTTGGACACCCTTTCGTCAGATCTGTGGAACAGGTTGATCTCGATCCTTGCGCCAACCGTTTTGGCGAGAGCGATCACCTCTCGAGACGCGAGCGCTGCCACGTTCCCGTTGACGGATATCACAGGGCGTTCCGATCGCAGGAGAGCTGCGGCAGCGGCCCTCGCTGCGATCCGAGCCTCCTTCGTCGTCCGCTCACCCAACAGATAGTACATCGCCTCGCCCCTGCCGTGAGCGATCAGCCCCTGCGGCGCGACGATCCCACCCTTGAACCCTTCCACTAGGCGCTCGCGCAGGATTAGGGAGTCGCGTCGGGGATGCGTCTCGGGTATTTCTGTCATGATACCACTTGTCATGACCGCCTAATCGCCGTAAGAGGCGGAACTAACACCAATGAGATTGGTGCTCAACACTTAAATACATTGAGAAAAACCTTATATATAACATGGCACATAGGGCGCTGAGCGCAAATTATAAATATGATTCGGTGAGCGGATTGAAGCTTCTTGGCGTCGTGCAGGACATATCACACGACGGGAGGCTCATCGTGAAGGCGAGATTCGCCCCGAGAAACGGTGCAGTTGTGCGCGATAATCTGAAGGTGATGATCGGTAGGGTGGCGCGGGTCTTCGGCCCCGCGCGATTGCCCTACGTGGCAATCCGTCCTGAGAAGGATATGAGGACCCTTGCCATCCTAGGCAAGGAAGTCTACGTGTTAGAGGAGGGGGACCATGGCAAAGGTAAGAGAAGAGACTGAGCAGATCGAGAAATGTCCTGAATGCAACAGCGCTCACCTCGTCCGAGACTACGAGCGCGGAGAGCTCGTATGTGAGGACTGCGGGATCGTCCTCGACGACAATCTGATAGACCAGGGGCCCGAATGGAGAGCCTTTGACGTCGAGCAGGGTGAGAAGAGAGCTCGAACGGGTGCCCCTATGACATACACCATACACGACAAGGGGTTGTCCACGGAGATATCGTGGAAGAACAAGGACGCCTACGGGAAGAGCATACCGACGAGGAATCGGGCGCAGCTCTACAGACTCAGGAAGTGGCAGCGCAGGATCAGAGTGTCCAACGCTACGGAGCGCAACCTCGCGTTCGCCCTCAGCGAGCTCGACAGGATGGCTTCCTCGATGGGGCTCCCGCGCAACGTCCGCGAGACCGCGGCGATGACCTACAGGAAGGCGGTCAACAAGAACCTGATCAGGGGAAGGAGCATAGAGGGCGTGGTCGCCGCGTCGCTGTACGCTGCGTGCAGGCAGTGCAACGTGCCCAGGACCCTTGACGAGGTGGCGAACTCCTCGCGCGTGGGCAGGAAGGAGATCGGCCGTACGTACAGGTTCATGACGAGGGAGCTCAAGCTCAAGTTGATGCCGACCAAGCCCCAGGACTACGTGTCCCGCTTCTGCTCGGAGTTGAAGCTCTCGGGCGAGGTGCAGGCCAAGGCGATGGAGATTCTGAAGGACGCCGCCGAGAAGGAGCTCACCTCCGGCAGAGGTCCGACGGGCGTTGCCGCGGCAGCGATATACATATCATCGATCCTGTGCAACGAGAGACGGACCCAGAGGGAAGTAGCGGACGTCGCTGGGGTCACAGAAGTCACGATCAGGAACCGGTACAAGGAGCTCACCGAGAAACTCGGCATAGAAGTGCAGCTCTGATTAGCTGGTTTGAAAAATTAAGGGGTTTAAGAGGTTTGAAAGAGCGTGAGCGCTCTTCGCTCTGCACCTACTCCTGCATGGGAGGTGCGGGGGTCTTCTTCCGGCGCATGAGCATCACGGCCACAGCTGCGAGCACGATGATCGCGAGCACGATGCCGCCGATCAGGAGGGCGCTTATCCCTCCGCCTTCGGTCACGGTGAAGTCGACGCTCGTCTCCACCATGTTGCCCGCCTTGTCGTAGGCCCGCACGTCGACCGTGTGGTCTCCGACCGCGAGGTCGGTGAAGTCCCGCTCCGAGACAGTGCCGACCGATATGTACGATTCGCCGTCGACGCACACCTCGATGCGGTCTATGCCGCATCCAATGTCAGTACAGGTCCAGGTTATGGTGACGGTTGTGTCTCTCGTATCCATGCCGTCTTCAGGCGAGGTTATGCTCAGCGACGGATCCACGGTGTCCACCATGAAGGTCACACCGATCGTGGCGGCGTTGCCAGCGTTGTCAGTCACCCGCACGGATACCATGTGTGTTCCCTCGGCAAGTGCGGTAAATTCGTGCGAGCTGCCGGTCACCGTCGTCCACGCTCCGGCGTCTAGCTCGACCTCGATGGTGTCTATCCCGCTCCCGGTGCCGTCAGAGGCGGTCCATGCAACGGTCACCGAGGAGGCTCCCAGGCTCGAACCGTTCGTCGGGGACGTTATCGACACTGTCGGCGCCACTGTGTCGACCATCACCGTGAAGGTGACAGAGGCCATCGCAGATGGGTTGCCAGCGAGGTCCGTCGCGATCACGTCGACTGTGTGCTCGCCATTCGCCAATCCTGTGAACTCGTGTGATGAGTCGCTCGCCACGGTCCAGGTGCCTCCGTCGAGTCTCACCTCGACGGTCTCGACACCGCTCTCCGCATCCGAAACAGTCCATGTGACCTCGACGGTCGCTCCGACATACGCTCCTTCTGTGGGTGCGGTTATCTCCAACTCTGGACCAATGGTGTCCACCGAGAAACTCACTGATACCGCGGCTGCGGTGTTGCCTACGCCATCCGTCGCTCTAATGGAGAACTCGTGCTCGCCATCCGTCAGCGAATACAGTGCGAACGGAGAGCTCGTAACCGTCGTCCAAGCGCCACCGTCCAGGCTGCCCTCGACGAGACCTATCCCGCTCGAAGAGTCCGTTGCGGTCCATGCCGCCAACACGTCTGAAGATGACAGGATCGCCCCGGTCTCAGGCGCGGTGATCTGGACCGTCGGGGCCGTCGTGTCGACCTCGAAGGTCACGCTGGCGGTGTCCTCGTTGCCTCCACCGTCAACTGCGCTGACAGTGACCGTGTGCAACCCCTCATCCAGGTCGGAGAACTCGTATGAGGTTTCGCCCGTGACGTCTACCCCTACGCCGTCATCCAGCTTAATCTCGATGGCAGACACTCCGGAACCCAGGTCCGTCGCATTCCACTCCACCGTTACGGGGGCTCCGCCTACGACCTCGTCGTCATCCGGAGAGAGTATGTAGACCACAGGTGGGTTGCTGTCTAGCACGAATGTGACGCTGTCCGTACCCGTATTTCCGGCCTCGTCCGTAACGCGTACGTCAATCGTGCGCTCCCCGTCCAGCAGTTCGGGGAACGTGGTCGACGCGCTGTCTGCAACCTCCCAATCGCCGCCGTTCAAGCGGATCTCTGTGAGCACCACATCGGTTCCTGTGCCGTCTGAAGTGTACGTCGCCAGCACGTCGTGCGACGGCAGAACCTCGTAGTCAATCGCGACCGTCGGATCCACGGTATCGACCGTGAAACCAACCGACTTCACAATGGCGTCGTTCCCCGCAAGATCCGAAGCTCTCATGCTGAAGGTGTGCGTCCCTTCCGAGAGGTCCGGCAGCGTCATTGTACCCACTGCTGCCCCGGCATCTGTCCAGGAGGGGGAGGTATCGAGCTTGTACTCGACGGTATCCAAATCGACGCCGGTCCCGTCGTCGGTGACCTCCCAGGAGGCTTCGACCGAGTCAGTGTCGTACACGAAGCCGTCTTCGGGTGAGAGTATAATTATCTCGGGCGGTGTCCCGTCGACTCCGAAGATCACCTCATCCATGTCCCAGTTGCCGGCTTTGTCGGTTGCATTCACCTGGACCGTGTGCGTGCCTTCGTCCACGTTCGGGATTGTCGTCGAATTGGTCATAGCGATCTCCCAGTCGCCATCGTCGAGTCGCACCTCGACCTTCTCCAGCCCTGAGCCGAGGTCTGATTGCTCCCACCTCACGTATACATTGGTAGTGACAATCAGTGTTCCATCAACTGGTTCTCTAATCACCACGGTTGGATCGATCGTGTCGACCTCGAATGTCGTGGTGGCCGTGTCGTCGGCGCCAGCAACGGACACTACGTAGACTGTGATCGTGTGCTCTCCGTCGCCCAAGTCGTCGAACGTAAAGGAGTCCATGCCAGTGGCATCCTCCGGGTCTCCGTCGTCTAGCCAGACCTCTATTGATTTAATGCCAGAGACTGGCTCATCGATGGTCCACCGCGCTTCAACCGTGACGGTGTTGATCGCCTCCCCATCCACCGGCGCCTCGATCGTAACGGACGGTTCTGCCGTGTCCACAACGAAGGATATCTCCTCGGTTGTCTCCCATTCTACCATGTCCGTCGCGGACAGAAGGATCGTGTGATCCCCATCCGCAAGACCGCTCAGGGTCTCGTCCAGCACGATTTCCGGGCTGCCCTCATCCACGTCGAGCATCTCCGGGTCATCCGAGTCTACCTGGTAGCTGGCGGTACTGAGCCCGGAACCGACGTCGCTGAATGTCACATAGAGGCCGACAGAGGCGGTGCTTATGACGGGATCGATGGGTGGATCGACTGTAACATCCGGTGGGGTTGTGTCGACGAGTGCTGACGCATCTGGCTCGTCAGGTGCGTCCTCCTCATCCCCTAGCCCGTTGACCAGTATGCTGTAGAAGTCGTACACGCCGTCGTCTTCCGTTGCCTCGAACTCCCATGTATATGGAAGCGTGTCGTCCTGCGCGTACAGCTCATACGTCCCTCCGTCGAACCGGTACCAGAGCTCCACATACTGTACTCCGAACGGATCGTCGCCAATCGCGGTCACCGTGAAGGTCGTCGTGGCCTGTTCGTACGGTGATATCTCATCGACATAGGAGAACGGCGTGCCGGTGTTCATGATGATCCAGGTATCGTTCTCGGACGGGGCGGCCTCTTCATTCTCGGCAATATCCCAAGCCCTCGTGTAGAACGCATATATGCCGTCGCCATACGCTTCGGTGGAGTCGAATGTGAAGACGTAGGGTACCTCCTCGTCCTCGGCCCACAGCACGAAATCGCCATCGTCGAAGCTGACATACAGATCGACCGACGATATGCCATTGGCGTCGCTAGCGTCAACAGTCAGGTCAAACACCGAGTTGTCCTTGATTATTGGGTCGTCGCCAACACCTGGCTTTACCGGGTCCGTTATCATCGACACCGGCGGGATTGGGTCCTTTGACAGCACGAAGTTCTCGATCACTTCTTCATTGGGATCGACTAACACATCATCGCGAACCTCGCGCATGTACCCAGCTGCGGTAACCCTGATGTCGTACGTATCCGGGGCCGCAACATCGAAGGTGTAGTACCCGTCGGAGTCGGTTGTGTCACTCATGATCTCGGTGGTTGTGTCAGCCTCGAGGAGCTCCACATAAGCTTCAGAGATGGGCTCGATATCAGGTGCACCATAGACCGTGCCTGAAACGCTCGGCCGGCGATCCATGGAGATATCTTCGGGGATGGTAGTCGTCGTGTTCTCGACCAGAGTCACGGGCGGCTCAATCCCACCAGGCACATACCCAGGCTTGCTCGTGTTCACATAAGCTAGACCTTGACCGTTGACTATCAGTGTAACAAGACCTTCTGAGTCGGTGGTTCCTGTCGCGACAACGATTCCACCAATAGACACGGTCACCAATACGTCTGCGAGATCATCGTCGGCTGGGGGCTTGACTGCCGCGTCGACTACATGCACCTCGACGACGGGTTTGTGTTGCAGCACCATGTCGATTGTCTCGTCAGCGCCTCCTGCGATGGTCTTGGCGGTAGAGTTGTCGAAGTAGTCCTGCTTCGAAGCCTCGATGGTCAGGTCGCCCAGGTCGCCTTCATCCTCCAGCACAAACGAGTATGCACCTTCTCCATCGGTTGTGGCGCTATACAGCAACGTGCCCGTGTCATCCAGAACCTCCACAAGTGCATCCTCGAGTGGCTCCAGGGATGGATAGGTAGAGCCGTTATATATCGTGCCGCCAATCTCGGGGAACTTGTACAGTTCCAGGGTTACGTTCTCCACGTCGCCGAATGCGAGAGGCAAATCCTCCACGCTGTCAGAGAAGTACCCGTCATAGGATGCGGATATCCCATAGGTCCCCGGTGGAACTTCGATTATCTCGTCGATACCGTAGCTGCCATTGGCCAGGGTCCTCACCGTCGTTTCGAAGACCGGCGTCTGGCATTCGATTGTCACAAGAGCGTCGCCAAGAGGCGTTAGGTCAGTCGCGTCGAGGATATATCCAAACACCTGAGGGCTGTCAGGCAGTTCTACCTCGTACCCGAGATAGAGATATGCGGCTCCACGCATCGAAGTCGATTCCGGGGCCCCCACCGCGAAATCGGCTGCCTCCTCCTCATCCTCGGCGGCATAGTCGGCAGTGATGTACGTTCCAGACGCTACGCAGTATCCGAATTTTCCGAACGCGTCCGTGCCCTGCACGATCACGTCAGGAACATCGTCCGCTATACTGTCCCCGTAGAAGACATACGCCCTGCCCGCGTCGACTCCCCCGGTGTCATCGCCAGGTGCGCCCACAATGAGGTCGCCGATGCCATCCGTCCTCGGATCCCCGGAGGCGACTGCATATCCGAACTCGTCGCCTGCCACCCCGGTTGAAAGGACCACGTCAACAGTCTTGTCGAACTTACCGGCTGTAGTACCGCCGTAGTATATGCCCACCTCACCGATGGAGTTTGCATAAGGGGCGCCTGTCGCAACATCGCTGATCCCGTCGTCGTTGAAGTCCAGAACCGCGACCGAATATCCGAGTTGATCGCCTTCTACGTCGCCTGTCAGCGTGACCCGCTTCGGAGACGACTTCGCCACATTCAGAAACACGCATGCGGCACCCTTCCCCGAACTCGTCGTCGGAGCGCCGATGACAATGTCTCCCATGGATGTGCCGTCCAGATTGGCGCCCCCGGCTACGGCAAACCCGAATTGATCTCCGTCGTTAGTGCCGTAGAACGTCTTGTCCGGAGTCGTGTCCATCGAAGATCCACCGTACAGGACGTATGCTTTGCCGGTTCCGATATCCGGGACGCCGACGAGCACGTCATCGTATCCGTCAGAGTTGATGTCTCCAGCGGTCGAGACCGCATATCCGAGCCTTCCCCTGAGGTCGTCTCCGACTATCGTCTTGTCAGCGCCTGTTGACTCAGCTGGCAGGGAGCTTACATCCCCCCCGTAGAATATGTACGCCACTCCTGCATCCAACAGGTTTGTGTCGTTGAAGGGTGCGCCTACGATTAGATCGTCTGCACCATTGAAGGCGCTATTCACGTCGCCCGCGCGCGCAACCGAGAATCCGAACATCTCCCCCGGGGAGCCGAAAATCACAGCATCTGGGTCGGTCTTCTCGACGCCTCCCAGATATATCATAACCTTTCCGGAGAGGAAGCCGTTCTCGGAATCGAGCGGAGCCCCGACTATAAGGTCGGCGTTCCCGTCCCCGTCGATATCCATGAGCGCGACGCTTCTCCCTGCACGGGCGCCATCAAACTCGCCAGTCACGGTCATGTACGGATCAGTGACATCCACAGCCCGCGCATGGTTAGACACAAGCGGGAGTAGAGCGGCGGCAATCATACACAATACCACAAACACTGCGACAACACCGCCGCTAAGTCTCCTCTGAATGAGGGTTCCCCTATCCAATACAATTCCTCCAGATGCTTTCGAGTAGGAGTTGCCGCTATTAAATGGTTTTCGGGGAAAGCCGTCAGTGTTCGTTCAACTTACATATATCTTTCTCTAGAATAAAACACGGCCTCCGTCGCCATTCACGGCCCATTTAGAGAGGTCGCAATTGGCGAAAGAACACGTTTTTAAGTGAGGCTACAGTTCTGCGTACCGAGGGCGCTTCAGATGAAGATCGGAATAAACGGCTTCGGAAGGATCGGAAGGAATGTCTTCAGAGCGGCGATTCAGAAGCCTGGCTACGGAAAGGATTTTAGAATCGTCGCCGTGAACGACATCGCACCTATCGACTCTCTCGCATACCAGCTCAAGTGGGATTCGATCTACGGGAAGCTTGATGGAGAGGTGACAACCGACGGACGGTCCCTCTCGGTCGATGGATCGGACATCGCGGTCACGCAGTTCAGAGACCCCGCGGAGATACCGTGGAAGAGCCATGAAGTGGATGTCGTAATCGAATCCACGGGCCTGTTCACAGCGAGAGAGAAGGCGGCGAAACACCTCTCTGGCGGCGCCCGGAAGGTCATCGTCTCGGCTCCCTCGAAAGATTGTGATGCCACGCTCGTCCTTGGAGTCAACTTCGACGCGTACGACCCTGCGAAGCACGATGTCGTCTCCAACGCCTCGTGCACGACTAACAGTCTCGCACCCCCGGCGAAGGTGGTCAACGACGAGTTCACGATCGCCCAGGGAATGATGACCACGATCCATGCGTACACCGGCGACCAGAAGCTGGTGGACCTACCCCACAAGGATTTCAGGCGGGGGAGGGCAGGCGCATTGTCGATCATACCTACATCCACTGGTGCTGCGAAGGCGATCGGAATGGTCATACCTGATTTGGCTGGTAAGCTGAACGGATTCGCCCTGCGCGTCCCGACGCCATGTGGTTCCGTGACGGACCTCAGCTTCACCACGGAGAAGGACATGACCAAGGAGGACCTCAACGGCGCTCTCAAGGTCGCGTCCGAAGGACCCATGAAGGACATCATGGAGTTCTGCGAGGAGCCGATCGTGTCCAGAGATGTCGTAGGTAACCCAAATTCGGCCATAGTCGACTCGGAGCTCTCCCTGGTCATCGGTGGCAAGGGACGGTTCGGGAAGATACTCTCGTGGTACGACAACGAATGGGGGTACGCCAACCGACTGGTCGAACTCGCTCCCAAGCTGCTCTAGCAGTGGGGTTGGTAGGCATTCCGAGGCAACGGTTAAGAGGGTGCTGCGCCTAACTCAAGGGCGATGGTATCCTGCTACGATTGCGACCACTTCGGCACCAACTGCAAGGGCACACTCCCGCCCATTGAATACAGGGACAGGATCGACGAGTACTGCAAGAACTACAAGGTCGTCGCGTGGAGACGAGAGCTCTACAAGCCGGGCGGAGAGACGCGCATCTGATCAAGGCCTATAACGGGCGAGACAGACGTACTCCACCTTCTTCTCTGAGACTCTACCCAAGAGGATGTCCTTTCTCACACCGTGCGCGAGCCTGACCGCCCTGCTGACCTCCGGCCACATGGCCTTGTAGTGCTTGGGCACCGCATGGACCAGGTATTTCGCGTGGCTCCTTCCGAGGTCGCTCTCGTACGCCCTGAAATGTGACCCGTACTTGAACCCGGTCTTCACGATGAGGCCTTTGGCCTTGAGGTCCTTGAACGCGCTGAGGCGGATGCCGAAGTCGGGTTGGAGCTTCTTGGCACGCTTCTTCAAGGTCTCGAGACCGACGGGCCTGTTCGTCCTACCGTCCCTGAGCTTCAACGCCCGGAGCTCCGCAAGGAACACCGCCTCGAGGAGGGACAGCTGGAGTATCTGCCCTATCTGCTTCCCGAAGTGGTGCTCGTGTTGCAGCATAGACACCCCCTGCTCGTCCGTCACGATGACCCTGTCGGCCATCACGACCCCTTCTATGCGGCCCTCGGCATCGAAGACCTCCAGCCGGCCACCTGGTGAGACCCTCTTGACCTCGTAGTAGGTCACGTCGCTCTCCTCGTCCACAACGGCCAGGAGCAGTTTCTTCCGTATATCCGACGCCCGGTCCAGATTGTCGAGCATGTCCCCCAGGTCGAAGGTCGAACGTTCCGATATGGCCGCCACCCACCACTTGCTGGGGGTCTTGTTCGGGGAACCTCCTCTCGGGAAGACCCGGAAATCCAGAGGGGGCTGGCCCAGCTTGACGATGTATCCCCTCTGTCTCAGCTCGCGGTAGACCAGGTACTGGATCTCGAACCCATCCGATGCCTTGTGAGCGAGCCTCATCAGATCCCCAGTCTTCAGTGACTTGCCCCTCGATTCCACCTCGAGTCTGCCGCTGTCGACGAGATACGTTGCCTCCATGAGGCTCAGCCTAAGAGACCCACCGGACTGGGGGACGCCGTAGTATCCCTTGTTGTGAATCTGGCTCGCCTCAATCGGGTCGGAGATCAAGACCTCCGACGCCTTCAGTACGCCGGTCATTTCGCGTGCGTATAGCGATTGGTGGTTATTACAGTAGCAGGGGTGATGACGAGAGGGGCTGCCCGAACGGTTAAGCGCAACTTTCATATAGAAGTGCTAACATATTTCTGCGGTGAGGACTCTTTCCTCATTACGGTGTATAACACCCTGGAGATGAAGAGTTGATAAGAAGGAGAGATGGGCGTGTGAATATGGCATCCGGGAGCCACTGGGGGACGCTCTGGCCCGATCCGGTGGCGGTGTTGAACGACATCGACAGGGTATTCGACGATTTCAGATCCCCAGCCCCCACCGGACCCGGAGGCGAGGAAGGAGATACTCAGGATAGACACGAAGGGGAGGCCGTTGACGGATGATGTCGACATCGACAAGCTCGCGTCGAGGATGCGTAACTTCACCGGCGCTGAGATCGCGGCGGTGGCCAGCGAGGCCATCATGCTAGCGATACGCGATCTTGTGCTCAGCGGGGAGGAGCTTGACGAGGCTACGATAAGCGCAGTCAGGGTTGATATGAAATACTTCGAGAAGGCTATGGAGAACGTGCAGCCGATGAGCGAGACCGAACTGATGAAATACGAGCGACTGACCCCGAATGCCATGTACCGGTAGAGACCCGGCACCGACAGACGATTACCATGCAGACAACCAAGACCGAGAGACGGGCTGTGACCGCCAACAGAGACCAGCTGATAGCGAGGGTGAGGGAGACCCTCGCAACCTGCGGATTCTACGTGTCCGAACCACACCACCTCAGAAGCGTCAGCTTCGACGTGATCGCCCGCAGGGACAGCCACCTGCTCATCTTCAAGGTGCTATCCAACATAGACTCACTCTCACAGAGCGACTCGGACGACCTGCGCGTCCTGGCGACCACGCTGGGCGGCAGCCCGATCATCATCGGCCTCCATTCAAGCGCGGCGGAGCTGGAGGAGGGCATCCTCTACTCGCGGTTCGGGCTTCCCATACTATCGGAGGAATCCTTCAAAGAGCTGATGCTGGAGGGGGTCCCGCCCCTGGTGTACGCCGCCCCCGGCGGGCTGTATGTCAGGATAGACGGCGCGACCCTGCGCAGGGTGCGGGAGGAGAAGAGCATATCCCTCGGGGCCCTGGCGGAGGCTGCGGGTGTGTCGCGGAAGGCCATCCAGATGTACGAAGCGGGCATGGGCACCATGGTCGAGATCGCCGCGAGGATCGAGGAGTTCCTCGACCAGCCAGTCGTTCTGCCGCTGGACCCGTTCGAGTTCACTGCCGAGGTGGCTGAGCGCCTCAGAACGCTCGAAATCATCGACGACCAGAACAGGGAGATATTCGACATGCTCCGAGAGATAGGATACATGGTCCTCCCGACGAGGAGGTGTCCGTTCGACGCTTTCGCAAGAGAGGAGGAACTCCTGCTCACGGGGATAGGTGAAGACCGGAGACTGGTGGAGAGGAAAGCCCGGGTCGTCGGGAACCTCTCGAGGATCACGGAGAAGAAATCGGTCATCATAATCCAGCAGGAGAGCCGGGTCAAGGAGATAGAGGGGACCCCCCTTGTCTCCAAGGACGAGCTCCGCAAGGCGGACCACTCGGAGGACCTCATGAAGCTCATACAGAAGCGCGAGAAGAGGGCGAAGAGATGAGGGACATCACGAGGCTCTCGGTCGGCGATTCGACCGTCCACATCCTTCCAGTCATCCGTGGTCTGACATCCGAGATCTCGACGGTCCGAGAAGCGTTCGCCTCGGTGAACCCTGAAGCGGTGGCAGTTTCCCTGTCCAAGGAGGAGGTGGACGGGCTGAGGAACCTCCCAACGGACTTCGAGCCGGAGCTCTCGCGATATGACGAGATATACGTACAAGGTCTCGCGAAGTTCGGGGAGGTCGCAGCACCGCCCCCCTGCTACGTGGCCGCAATCGAAATCGCCGATTCAGAGGGTGTGCCCGTCCTGCCGATAGACATCGACGAGGCGAGCTACACTGAGCTGTATTGCGCATCGGTGTCGGGGACGACGCTGTTCAGGAACTCGACCAGGACATGGCATCTCAGCAGAAGGACTTTCTCCGCGGATACGCCGGAGCAATACGTCATGAAGATCGATAGGGCCTTCAACAACATGCGCGGGTTCAGGAACGTGGAGAACCAGCGCGCGGAGTGGATGGCCAGAGAGACCCTGAAGGCCGCCAAGAACTTCGGGCGACTCTTGACTGTGATTGAGTTCGAGCGGGCTGGGGACGTTGCAGGGCTGATTGACGGGAGGCCGCCCTGAGGCCCCCGTCAGAAGACATGGACATAGGCTAGAGGAAGAGGTTTCCAGGTGTGACTCCGCACTCTGCTGGGCCACTACGAGAGCAGCAGATTCCCAACTGCCAGGTAGGTCATCCCGCCCCGGACTGCATCGGTGTTGTACTCCGCGGCGATGTCCTTCACGACGCAATACCACCAGGACATGGTGTCGCTGGTGTGCATGTTCAGGTATAGAGCGGCCTGAGAGGTGATTGCCGGGTTGAGCGTGCTGTTGACCACGATCACATCGTCGTAACCGTCTCCGTTTACGTCCGTTACCGCGAAGAGGCGCGGAGCCGATTTGGACATTAGTGTCCTCACAGGCCCTTCGTCGGCGTTCATGGAGCTGTGCAGGTCGATCTTGTCATCTCCCTTGCAGTAGAAAGTCTCGCTTCCATCCGTCCAGCCAGCCAATTCGTCCCAACCCTCAGATGACAGGTAGAAAACCTTCCAGTCCTCTTCGTCGTCTGCAACGATGATCTCAAGGCCGAGGTCGCTCGGATTCGCGGACAGGTCGCCGTTGATGTTGCCCACGCGAGCACAGATATAGCCTTCCGACTGTCCCACGATCGGTTCGCGGTCTTCATAGTCCCCGAAAGTGTTGGTAACCACGGCGACATAATCCAGATACACCGTATCGACTGCCACGCCGCTCGAATTTGTCGATATTGAATCGGTCACCCTGAGCCATATCTGTTTGCCGACGACGGTGCTAGGGAGCCGAACCATATGATCCGCGTAATCCACCTCCTCAGGGGCGATGTATATCAGGGGGATGTAAACGCTGTTGTCCGTCGAATACCAGACATAGAACCCCTCGGTCGCGCCAGCGGCCACCTTCGCGCGCACCGTCAGCTGCTGATCGGGGTCCGCTGTCAATGGTTCGCTTAGCTGACATGTCCAGTTCAGTTTGCCGCGGCTCTCCGCATCTGTAGCCGTGGAGGAGTTCTCGCTCAGTATAAGCGCATCGCCGTCCTCGGCTTGATGGGTATAACTTATATCGGCATTCTCGCTATCGGCCTCGCCCCAGAACGGAATCGCTGTGCCCCCGGTAAGAATCCTCACCGTCGGTGTCTCGCTCTCAGAGTAATAGCTCAGCTGCACACCCGGGATAACATCCCCGGAGTTGTCCACCGTGACGATGTCCATCATGCCGTCATAGTCCACGTCGGCAATATCGAAGTCGATGATGTTCGCAACACCGTTCGGGATTGTGGCGATCGGTGAAGTCGGGTCCCAATCCTGCAGATCGAACACTTCCACCTTCCCCTCGCCGAGCACTATGAGATCGGCGCGGCCATCGCCCGTCATATCCTCAAGCGCTATCTTCCTAACGCCGTCGTTGTCCGTACCGTACGTCTTGAACACGGACCCCGTCGTGCCGTACGTGTTGTTGTAGATGACCACCGTGCGACCTTTGCTGGTGTAGTACGACGTGCTGTAGGCGAAGTCGATGTCTCCATCCCCATTGATGTCGCCGGTGTCTATCCAGTTGATATCGGCGTCGGTATCATCCCCAGTCGGTCTCTGGATGATCGAAGCGTCCTGCCACGAGCCGAAAGTGTTCAGGCTGTTCTCGATGAAATAGAGTTTGTGGCTGCCATACTGGCCCATGAGTATGTCCCTGTCCCCGTCGCCATCGATGTCGCCCAATGCGAGGGCGCTCGTCGCATAACAGTCCGCGGCGCTCGGAGCGTTCGAGTAGTCGTAGAGTGGCCTCAGCGAGAAGAAGTTGTTGTTCACAACCTGATAGAGATATTGCGGGTCGACGAAGTTCGAAGTTCCAGTCACGAATCCGGCGCCACCGATGAAGAAGTCGGCTTTCGCTGTGTTGGCTGTCACGTAGACCATCTTGGAGAGGGAATACACTCCCTCGTTCGCGTCAGCGAACCGTGTGATCTTCAAGATGTATGCGTGGGTGCCGCCAATCCATTGATCGCCGTTGTTGAGGCGCAAGTCGATCTCGAACTCGTAAGTCTGGTTGTCCGGATCAAGGGAGTTGGATTCCCAGGCGGTGAGCATGCTTCCTGACGGAGGAGTGCCGTCCATCTGCATGTCTCCACGCATGTCGGTCATTCTGACGGCGTCCACGCTCGGGTCCGGGCTCGAAGCCGCATCCTGAACCTTCACACTGACGAACATCCTGCTGTTGGCCGCGACGGAGAGGTCGAAAGGCTTGGTCTTCGTCCCCCATGCCGCATCCACACTTTTCGAATCATCGCGGAACAGCCACAGGTCCGGAGAGAAGGATATCGAGGAACCGGTCTGGCTGATGGTGATCGTCTGGGTCGTCTGGAACACCGCCATTGGACTGCCTGTGCTCTTAAGACTGATCGCAGTCGAGTAGGCACTTGGAGGAAGTCCCATGGTGTTGAACTGGCACTCATACATGAACGCTCCACCTGCTGAGCTGATCGCGTAGAAAGGCAACGCCGCACTGCTAGAGCCGTTGTAGGTCGGCGTGTAGATGAACCCTGTACGAGTATCGATCAGAGCCAGGCTGTTCATCCCGCCTATGTTGTTCAGCCGCAGGCTCGCGACCCTGATGAAGACCTTCTCATCCTTAACGAATAACGTATTTGCCAGAGTGAGGTTGACTGCGCCCGTGACGGGGTTCGCATGATAGATACCGATCCCCTGGCCGTCGCTCATCCAGGTGATATAGCTTGGCAAGCCACCCTCGAACGGCGGGTACTCCTCGGAATACCATTCCACGTCAGAGGGAAGGACCGTCACTGACATCACGTAGCTTGATACGATCGTATGGCCAGCGTCGTCGGTCGCGTAGAACTTCACGATCTTGCCATCGAAGAGAGTGGTATCGGAGACGTAGCCATCCTCAGATGCGAAATCGAACTTGAACCACCCGTCTGACGTCATCGAGTTGGCGTACTTTGCGGAGCTGCCACCCTCGTGCCACGGCGCCGTGAGGCGGACTGAGCTCGAATCAAGATCATTGTCCAAATCGATGATCTTGGCGAAAAGGGAGAAGTTGCTGTAGCGCAGAACCGGGTCAGCGCTTGGGGTTGTGTCATAGGCATCCGCGTACCGCTGCAACACTATCGGCGCATTACCACCGGTGCCGCCACTCACCTGGCTCACCCACACGGACACGTACTTCGCCAGATCGATGACCGTAACGGTGATCTCGCTAGCGGGGGACGGGACGGTGAAATTCTTCGTCCAGTCCATGCCCATGTACCAAGTGGTATGGTCGAAGTCGGCATCTTCCGACAGCGCGTAGTACTGAGTGGTCGAATCGATATGCAGGAGAATCGCGGTGTCGACGGCCCTCATGCTGACGCCGCCCGCATGCGTGACCGTCAGCGACGCCGTGGTCGTGCCTGATGTCTCAAAGGATATGGTGGCGGCGAAATCAACCTTCGTCGTCGTCTCGGGCACGGGAATCTGATCAACATACATCACAATCGAGCTGAAAAGTATCACCGTGATCATGAGGATGAGAATATTACCAATTACCTCCGAAACACCGCCCTTGTCCGACCGCAACCGCATCTTCCACTGTTCGAAGTTCATTGAGCAAATCCTCCGGGGGGATGGATAACTCCGCCTACTGCATTCCAACGGATACGTGCGTATTTAAACGTGTTGCGGTCATTACCAGCTACCAGCAGAGCGGCCAGCGCACAGGGAAAGCTTCGTTGATGCATGGACTTGGACGGTGCGCCGAAACAGCACGATTATATAAGGACACTAACATTTCTCGAACGATGCTAGGCCAGCTGAGCGTCAACGAGCGTGTGCTTCTTCATCTGTCGAGGTTCGCCACTGACACGCCTCCAGAGGAATATTCCCCCGAGAGCACGCAGGTCGGAATCGCCGAGGGGGTGGGAATCTCGCGCACACATGTGCCGCGCGCGGTGAAGACCCTCATCAAGGACGGGTTCATCGAGGAGCTTCGGGGCAGGGTGGCCAACAGAGACAGGCGCATGAGCGTGTACGCGGTGACGCCGGAGGGTTTCCGAAAGGCGGTGGAGACATGGGAGATTGTGCGCAAGTCCCAGCTCAGCGTCATGAGGGTGGGCGGACTTGTCGAGATGGAGGGGATGGCACTTGAGGAGCTGCTCGGGCGTAAACAGGCTATGAGCCTCGTCTCCCGGATGAAGAACGACTTTGTCGAACTACTCGAAAGTCGGCGGGCCCCGGTCCGGGACCTCCTCAGAGCGCCGTCCCTTGACACGTTCTACGGACGCGAGCAGGAGCTCGGCGCCCTTGACGAGTTTCTCAAGTCTAACACTTCCGTCGTCGTCGTATCGGGGAACAGAGGTCACGGCACCACCACCCTCGTCCGCAAGTTCGTGCAGGACCACGAGGAGGCGGACGTCCTATGGATTCCGGTGAGAGAGCACATCACCCCGCAAGAGATAGAATCATCAATCGTGGATTTCGGAAAGAGGAGCAGACCGGCCGTCGCAGACCTTGATTCGGCGCTATCGATGCCCGAGATGATCGTCGTGCTGGACGGATACCACACCGTCAGCGAGGAGGTGGTGGAGTTCTTCGCGGCGCTGGTGAACGCTTCGACCGAGTCGAAGCTGGTCGTCACCGCCAGAGAGGACAACCCCGCCTACAACTGGTTCTATCAGAAGACGCATGTCGAATCCGGCGCTGTGCGGGAGATAAAGGTCCGCGGACTCGACGAAGCGAGCGCTAAGAAGCTCTTGGGCAACGCCGACATCGAGGCCGAGGCGTTCCGCAGAGTGTACCTCATGACCAGGGGGCAGCCGCTGCTGCTCAAGAGGCTCAGGGACGACGATGCAGAAGGCCTGAAGAAGAACTCAGTGTACACCGCAGAGGAGATCAGGTATCTCCTCTTCCTTAAGGACAAAACAGGTTGAGAGGTCACCACTCGATTCCCTTTCTCGCGGGGGCGCCCTCGTCGTATGGATGCTTGACCGTGTCGATGTGCGAGACATAGTCGGCGTACTGGATGAACTCTTCTGGAGCGTTCCTACCCGTCAGGACGACCTCCATGCCATCCGTACGCTCCTCCAAGAGGTCGATGACGTCCTTCGCCGTGACTAGACCGAAGAACACGGCCACGTTGACCTCATCGAGGACGAGCAGGTCGCACTTCCCGCTCGTAGCCTGCTTGCGGGCGTACTCGACCGCCTTCGCGGCGCTCTTTCGATCCTTCTCAGAGATCGAGCCCGCACCGACGAACTGGCCCGTGCCGAACTGCGCCACGCGCACCTTCTTCAGCTGCTCCGCAGCAATGACCTCACCGGTCGTCTCGCCCGTCTTCATGAACTGGACGACAGAAACCCTGAGCCCGTGGCCGACGGCCCGCATGGCCAGGCCGAACGCTGCCGTCGTCTTTCCCTTTCCAGGCCCGGTTATCACATGGACCCGTCCTAGGCCTGCGCCGGCTGCCATATGTCGACCTAAGCGGCTAGCTACTAGAAAAACCAGAGCACTCTGCACGTCGAGTCTCACCCGAATCGGACACGCCTCGAATTCTCGTCCGGAAGCGTGAACTCGCGTTCGAGGTACCCCAACTGCTGCGTCTCCAACGTGCGGGGATCTACCGGCACGAGAAGGAAGGCGCCGTTCATGGCGACCTCCTCGTTCGTCAGTTGGATGGCTTTCATGACGGGGGAGAACCCGTTCTCCGTGATCAAGTACTCCAGCCCATCCAGGAGGATAACCGCCCCCTTGTTGGCCTTGATGAAGTCGGATATCGTCCCGTGCATCTTCATCAGACGCGTGGGTTCCAGGCTCAGCACCCCACTGGAAGCCTTGGTGCTCTTCGCGATCCACATCACCGGACAGTCCAACGCGTGTTCCTGCTGTACCCTGCTCGGGTGCGCCCGCGTAATAACGAGCCCCCTTCGACCCTCTGCCAAGAGCCTTTTGAACGCCTCGAATGCCCTTGGAACCCCCTGGTCCGTGAAGAGGTACGAGCTACCCTCGTTCAGGACGGGGGCCTTGTCATCGTTCATGCACAGTCTTACCTCAAACCGGCCTGTACAGCCAATCCCTCGTCGGTTATGTCTATGAGCTGGCGGCCAGTCGTGTGCTTCGTCCCCCTCATCTTAAGGACCTCCAGGAACTTCCTCCTGACCTTCTCCTCCTCCGGGTAGGACAGCACTATCACTCCGTCGACCATGTAAGATTCCTGGCTGTGGGAGATGTCATCGTACGACATCTCGGATGTGATCAACACGAGGCTGTTGAACGCCTTGAGATACGCGAAGAGTTCGTGCATGAACTCCCGAGTCTCGCCCCGCCATTGCAGAAGGTCTATCATGGGAGTGATGGGGTCAATCACTATCCGATCGGGCTGGCACTGCTCGATCTTCTTCTTTATTATGTCCAGCATACCGCTCGGATCCTTGACGATGGTCGGGCCGAGGTCGATGAAGTCGATCATGCCCTTCTCCACCACTTCCTGGTCGTAGAACGAGAATGACGACAGGAACTTCTGCACGAGCCATTGCGGCTCCGAGATCGCCGTTATATACAACCCCTTCTCGCACTCCTTCGCGCCGTGGAACAGGCTCTGGACGGCTAGTGTGGTCTTCCCGGTACCGGGCTCGCCAGCTATGAGAACGGCTGACGGGAACGGGAATCCGTTCTGTAGCATACTGTCGAGACCAGGTATGCCGGTGGTTTTTCGAGGCATCGTCAAAGCACCTCCGTGTCGATCACGAAGACGCAGTGGTCGTCTCCCTTGGACACGCACTTGCGTTCATGGCAGTAAACATCCTTTCCGGTCCTCTCTTCGAACACCTTCGCCAATATGCCGCGCAACACGTGGCATGTGGGAGCGTCGGAACTCGAGGACTCTATGGACCCGGTCACAGTGACCACGTCTCCGTCGAAGTCTACATCTGTGGCCCAGCCCTCCCTTATGATCGCATCCTTGACTCTTCCTAGCTCCGTTCCAGCCGTCTTGACGATCCTGTCCGCCATGATCCTGCCACTTCTGTAGAACATGCCGTGAGAGGCGAACGTCATGACTGTTTCGAACAGGTTCTTGACTGTAACAATCTCGTCCTTCCGGAGCTTGACTGCACGTTCTGGTTGCTCCATGTTGTCCACCTACCAACCGGGGTGTCGCCTATCTCCAAGTCGGAACTTATAACTTTTGGTTTGGCGGCCAAAGCATCATCTTCGAGGCCGATGAGGTGGAGGGGGTGGGCCAGTTCGTTGACCTCGAGCTCGTCACAGAAGACCCATCCACGGCCGAACCGCTAGTCGACCTCGCACGAAAGGAGCTGACTCAGACCAAGCAGACTTCGGAAACCTATCTCGAGATACTCCTCGCGAAACAGGACGGCCTGCGACGAGCGTAGATACCGTGCTCAGACCCACTGCGGCTGCAGGTTCTTGGGGACCCGTGACCGATTCAGAGCTTCCCGATTCTCTCGATAACGAAGTCCTTAATGCTAGAATCGTCGGGAATCGTAATCGATTTCTTGTACTTCTCGCTCCCGTCCGGGAGAAAGTAACCCCGAGACACGGAGATGAACTCGCTGACGCCCTCGTCCGTGATTGCCTTCTTTCTGGCGACCTCAAGGAAGTTGTTCTTTCCGAAAGGAATCTTCTCGGCGCTCAGTGTCTCAAAGCGCACTTTTGTGCCTTGTTCATCGTCCATCCTTTGACCCCCTACCGACAACCCTGTCAATAATCCTTGTGCGATATAAATGTTCGTGGAACGTCGGAGTCTACGGCGTCCAGTGGTTCACGGTGTTTATTGGCGAACCGTGGTTCCGTGACCCACGTGCGGATGGGAGGTTCCCCGGCGGTCCTACACAGAATATCTGACGCGCCGATGGAGGTAGATATCGTAATATACGCAGTAACCTGTAGTCTCTGGCTGTGCCAGCTGGTCCCGATGCGACGACACGCAGCAGCACCTATGACGAAGTCTGTGCGAACTGCGGTACGTCGATTCCCGGGCAGGGGTCATACTGCCCAAACTGCGGTAGTCCGAAGCCGTCGCTCATGAAAACTGTCGAGCACGGCCACTCTTACATTGCACCTCCGCCTGGACCCCAGATGTTCGATTATTACAGGCAGGGGAGACGGGAAGTACGATCGTGGAGAGACATCGTACGGTCGATCTCCGCGATCGTCATGATATCCTTCGGAGTGTATCTGGTTGTATGCCTGGCCACACTCCTGTACGGGATGGATTTGGTGTTTCCCGAGCTGGAGACACGGTCTTTCACTCTTCACGTCGTGTTCTTTGAGGTCCTGCCCTTCGTCACGATGAGTGGGGCATTGCTGTACGGATGGTATCTCTTCCTCGTGTCCGCAATAATCCTGTCCGCGATATGGGTGTTCCTCAGCAGCGCACGCGGATTCGTCGGCGAACTCACGATGAAGAGCGCAGCCAGGGACCACAGCCCGTTCTTCGACATGTGCGGTCTCATGTTTGCGGTGTTCTTCATCAACACGGCCATCGTGCTCGCGATGATGGCCATCGGCAGCGAGGTGGCTGACCCCATCGAGGAAGCGGAGACTTGGGAGCTGTTACTCCTACTGGCGAACGCATCAGTGTGGGAGGAGCTCATCATCAGAGTGTTGATGATCGGCCTTCCGTTGATCGCGGTCGACGCTGCCATGCGACGGGGCTTAAGGAAACCTCACAAGTACGTACTTGGAGGTGGCATATCGATCGGCCGAGTCGAGGTCGCACTGATCCTCGTGTCCTCCGTCATATTCGGGTTCGGGCACCTCGAAGGGTGGGGCGTATGGAAGGTGTTCCCATCCGGCCTGGCGGGCGTAGCTTTCGGGTACATATATCTCAGGCACGGGCTGGCGGCGTCGATTCTGCTTCACTTCTCGTTCGACTACTTATCGATGCCTTTGCTCGTATTCGACGGCTCGCTCGCATTGACGCTGACCGTTGGAATCGGCATTCTCCTCTGGGTCGGTCTCGGCCTCCTGTTCGCCATATACTTCACGATTCGAATAGTGGAGTTCCTGAGGGGAAGAACGCTCTTCGACCCTGAAAGAAGGGGAGCGATGGCACCCGTTCCCGCAGGACCAATGTACCGGCAGCCCCAACCTGCACGTCAACCCGACGGTTGGGTGGGAGCGGATCGGCCGTCGACCCGTGAAAGCCCCCGCTTCAGCGACGGAGGTGGTGCGATGTCGCCCCCCTCAGGGAGCTACTTCATCTGTCCGGTCTGCGGTTCCACCGGGGCGAGATGGATGGAGGGTAAGCTGCAGTGCTTGAGCTGTGGGAGGCTATTCGAGTAGGCTGGCAAGAACACGCTTGCTCGACACACCGCTGTCAAGGCCACCAGATTCTATTATCAAGTTCCCGTCGTAGCCTCCACGGTCTATCGATGTCAGGATCCTGGGGAGGTCCGCGCTCCCATGGTCGACCCGATTGTGCTGGTCCCACGAGCCGTCGTTGTTGTGCAGATGGACGTTCCGGAACATGTCAACATGTTCGAGCAGGGCGTCCACCTGTTCCGCGGTGTTCGCGTGCCCCATATCGAAACAGACTCCCAGCTCGGTGCCCTCGATCACCTCAAGGAGTTCCGCCGCGGTGGTGCATGTGGCGTTGATACCTTTCGGCATGTTCTCCAGCGCAACGGTGACCGAGTTCTCTGTGGCTGCTACGGATATACTCTTCAGGGACTTCTTCATCTGGGACACGACCGATGGCCGGTCCAGGAAGGCGATCCCCGTGATGAACGCCGGGTGGATTGTGAGAACCGGGATGTTCTGCCTTCTGCAGAACTCCGCCGTGCGGATGATGTCGTCGACCGCGGCTAGTCTCATCCGCTCGTAGACGCTGCCTATGTTGACATCGCTCATGGGACCATGCACCTGGAAGCGCACGTCGTACGAGTGTGCCGCCTCAGCTATCATGGGCTCCACCTTCTCGATCGTGTGCTCGCCCTCCACCAGCACCTCCCAAAGCTGGAATTGCCTGGATATCTCCTCCAGCATCCTGGAGAAGTCCTGGAAACAGAACGAGGGGGAGGCGACGCCGATCACGAGCCGCCCTCCTCTGATGAGGGCTTCGGTGCGATGACATCGATCAGGCGGGCTATGTCCTCGGCCCTGATCACTACCTCGATATCACCGAGGGGTTGCTCCCCGACCGCGAAGGACACCTTCCCGAGCGACGCGACCTGTTTGTTGAGTTTGAAGTGCGTCTCCTCTCCACTCATGCCTCTTCGGAGCATCTTCCTCGCCGCCGACCGGATGCGCTGCCTGGCCAGCTGCTCGGCGAAGACATCTACGCTGCCGGCCCTCGCGGTCATCGGGTCGTCGCCCTCCACCACCGCATCGGGGAAAAGCTTCGTGATAGCCTCCGCGATGGTCGCCCTCTCCTCCGTCGGAAAGCATCTGACGACCATCCGGATATCGGGCATTGGCCAGCCATGCCCGGAAAGATATTTAACCTTGCGTTCTCGCGACGTGAAACCGTGCCACTTGAAGCGTTCCCCGGCCCTTCTCGTCCGTCCCCCAAACCTCTTTCATTTTTCTCTATGGCCTTTTCTCACGGAATGGTGGGCCCAACCGGATTCCAAGCCCCCGGACCGACCTGGACCTGATTCGTCATCTGGGGACCTCTGGGGAGATGGCCTCAGGTACCCCCCATCGATGGCCTATCGGCGCCGGCGCTAAGCATCGGGCTTGTTGCGCCTGATCAGCATGACCGCGAGCACTGCAGCGACTATCAGGGCTATCGTGACCGCTGCGACGTATGGCAACATGCTCGTGCTGGTGGCTCTCTCCGTGACCGTGACCGTGGTCCCATCGTACCCCTTCAGGCCCTGTTCATCGGATACAGTGAGGTTGACCGCGTACTCCCCCTCGATTTCGAAGACGAACTCGACCGTTTCCCCGTACAGCTCGATCGTCTCCTCGTCGTACTCGAAGGTCCAGGTGTAGTTCTCTATCCCCACGTCATCCGATGACCCCGACGCATCGAGGTCGGCCGCCTCGCTGGTCGCGACCTCGAGATCGGGTCCAGCGTCGGCCACCGGTGGTTCGTTCGGGTCGGAGACGTATACTGTCACAGTGTCCGTGTCGGAGTTCCCTGCCGCATCCGATATCTCAAGCGTGAAGGTGTAGGTTGCCTCGGATTCGAAAGTCATCTCCACCTCTGCGACGTCCGCCTCCCATGTCTGCATCTCTCCGCACGACCACAGATATGAGTCTATCCCCACATTGTCGGAGGAGCCGGTGCCGTCGAGGGTGAAGGTCTCTCCGATGAGGACGTGGATGTCCTCGCCAGCATCTGCGACCGGAGCCGTCTCGTCAGTGACTGTGACCAGGACGAGGTCTGGTTCCGACGTCTGCGCGGCGTCGTCCACGACCACAAGCTCCACATGGTATGTGCCCGGTTCCTCGAAAGTGTAGGTGAACTCCGATTCGGAAGAGAGTTCCTCCAGCTCCACGATCGTCCAGGAGTAGTCGACGACCTTCCCGTCCTCGTCGTACGAGTCGCCACCGTCGAAGGTCACGGGCATGTCCTCAGGGACCGTGAGTTCCGCGGGTCCGGCCTCCGCGACCGGGATCTCATCAGCTTCCACCGTGATGTAGACGATGTCCGAATCCTCATTGTGCCCGCCATCGCGCACGGTCAAGGTGACTCTGTGCGACCCTATCTCCAGAAATTCGTAGGAGACGACCTCTCCATACTCGATGATGTCCACCCCATCGTCTTCGAATTCCCAGGTGTAGTTGTCCACCCCGACATTGTCGCTCGAGCCAGAACCCACCAAGGTCACCTCGTCTCCGATCTTGATTGTCTGGTCTTCCCCGGCGTCCGCTCTCGGGCGCTCCGTGTCCACGGTGAACAGCTCCACCGTCCCATTAATGTTGTAAGCCTCGTCAATCGCGTAGAGCAGGACGATGTACTCGCCGCTGGGGGCTATTTTGTCGGGTTCGAAGGTCAGCCCGACCACGCTCCTCTGGTCGCGGACCGCAATGCTCGGGCGTAGATATGCCATCTCTTCGAAGGTCATTGACGAATCCAGACACCACGGTGATGCGACCAAGAGCGGTGCGATTTCTCCGTCCGGATCGTTCGGAGGAGCATCGGGTATCGATGCTGGCTCGAGAGTAGTCAGATTGACGAACTCAAATCCCCTGTATCGCCCCGTGAGAGAGTCGAACCATGCAAATCCCTCCTCCATCGAGAGCGTGTCGTTGTGGTAGTAGCTGGCGAAGCCGACACAGAAGTCGATCGTGCGTATAGTGCTCACGGGCAGGTACTCACTGGCAGTATCGTTGACCAGATACCCCGCGCGCGGCAGAGTGGCCTGCCATTCGCAGGTCCCTTCGAGCACATCGTCCTCGTATATCAGATCGAAGTCGAGGTCCCCTATGACAATCCCAGGAGGCACGCTAGCAGCGCCGAGGTTCATCAACGTGAAGTTGAGCCAGTCGTCCGTCCTATCCAGGACCGACCCGATCATGACTCCGACATTCATGAGATTGAAATCCTCGACGACCATGCTAACGGTGAGAGGGTCGTGTGCCGAGACGTTGTGGTCAGGATCGATGGTCATGGACACCTTCGGCACCGTGGGTTCGGCCTCCAGCTCGATGTCCAGCCGGTAGTCGCTCATTCCTGTGGTGTCGATGAAATCCATGAACGAAAGATATCCCGTCATGTTGCACCCGACGAGGAGAGTGGACCGATTGGCAGGTAGCTCGTAGTATCCTGTATCGTTCGTCACTGTGTAGTTCACCCAGAGCTCCTCGGTCGAGATGAACAGAACCATGGCTCCGCCGATCCCCTCGTGAGTGACGGAATCGTTCACCCATCCGTGCAGGAGGCATACTGGCTCTGCCGATGGTGACGCTCTTATGCTGTCCTGAGCCGACATGCCACCAGCGAACGGGCTCAAGACCAATGCCGTTGTCACCACAACGACCACCAACGCCATCAACGCGCCTGAGATGCATATCGATCTCTCCATTCCGAACCACCTTACGCCCTCGGACGTACCAGCCTATATTTAAACCGCTCCCAAGAATGCCAGGCTACCCCGGTACAAAAAACGCATTGATTTCTCGGACAGACGATTATACTGGCTATGTGTAGGAGTGGGGGCAGAGGGAGTTGAACCTCTTCCAAGCTAGCATGTCGGAAGTACCCGAAGACCAAGCAGGGTTCGAGAGCACGGTGGTTCACGGCGCGAACTCCTGGAAAAGTATCTAAAGGGTGACCCTTATTACCGCCACGGTGGGTCAGTCACGATGACTGGAACACAGGGGGGACAATATGAATTGGGTATCACGTAGGGCGTTGACCTGCGCTGGGATAGTCTTCTGTATGATCATGCCCGCAGTCTTGATTGCGGGCGGGCCAATAGGAAGAGCATCAGCCGAGACTAGTGCCTCATGGACCATAGGACTGTATATAGACGCCGACAACGACTTCGATACGTACTGGGAAGGACTCAGTCTGCTGTACCTGCAGGACATACCGGCAAGCTCGGAAGTCAACATCGTCGCCTTCGTCGACAGAATGGCCTACGAGGGAACAGAGATATGGGAGATTGAAGGGAGCAACGCTCAAATCGTCGAGACATTGCCAGAAATGAACTTCGGCGACGGAGCTACCCTTAGCTGGATGATAAGCGAGACTTCGACGCGTTATCCTTCGGACCACCTGCTGATAGATCTCTGGGACCATGGCAGCGCATGGAACGGATTCTGTGGAGATTACACATCAGACGACTGGATATACCTCGACGAGTTGAAATCGGCCATAGTCGATGCTGGCGCATACATCGATATCCTCTCCTGCGACGCCTGCTCAATGTCGAGCGTAGAGACTCTGTATACAGTCTCCTTGACGGGACTCGTGGACATAGTCGTCGCCTCTCTGGAGACGGTCGCTGGAGATGGGTTCCCGTACGACTTCATGTTCACGCCGGTCGCGCTGGACCCGACCAGGACTCCGGACCAGGTCGCGTCTGACATGATCGATGGGTGGGCACAGTATTACGACCCGCAGAGCCAATACTTCTATGCCACGCTGGGAGCCGTCAGCCTGAGTAGCTTCGCTCAATCGATGAGCACCGTGGACGCATGGTGCGATGCTATCGCCGCCAACCTTGATGCGTACTACAGGGCGTACAAGAGTGCGCTGAGGGACACATATTCGGTGTTCTACACGAAGTACCAGGTTGACATGGTGGACCTCGGGAACCAGCTCCTTGCGAACCCGGAGATCACAGACACCGCACTCAGGGCCCTGACCCAGGACATGATCACAGCTGTCGAGGACGCTGTGCTGTACCTTGACAACGCTCCGAACACAATGATGTGCGGCGGCATAACTCTCTGGTGGGGGACAACTGTTGATTGGAGATCGTGGTCGAGTGTCTACGCTGGTTTGGATTTCCCAGCTTACACGGGATGGTACGACTTCCTGGTGGACTACAACAGCTGAGAGAAACCGATTAAACCTTGGAGAAGGGACGACCCCCTTCTCCCTACATTTTCATTACCCTCATCGTACGGACGACGATTCGCGAGGATCTGCAGAAGAGCAGTATCGGATGCAGTTGCTAGCTCAGAAGTCTGAGAGATTGCCTACGGGCAGATGCTCATCGATAGAGGCGAATCGATTGAGACTGCTTCTATAGCCCTTGGACATAGAAGCGTAAGGACCACGCAGGCGTACTATTGCCAAAAGAGCCTCGACACGGTGAACTCCGAGGTCCTGAGGGCCTTGGACGACGCCATGCCAGGCACCCCCGGTACAGAAAAAGCCTTGATTTCTCGGACGGACGATTACACTGGCTATGTGTAGGAGTGGGGGCAGAGGGATTTGAACCTCTGCCGAGCCAGTATGTCCGAAGTCTGAGAAAATCAATAGGAATTTCGTGCCGGGGACAAACCCTTTCATTCTTTCTTCCGCCCCTATGGCCTTTTCTCAGAGCGACGAATCTCCGCCCGTGGCGCCGCGACAAGGACAAAGCATTGAACAACGAATAAGCGAGTCGTACGTACTTGTGCGCTGGACGGATTCGCAAAGATATTTAAACACGTCCGCACTAGATTCGGAGGAAATGGAGAAGACGATCCTCGGCGCCTTCAGCGAGAAAGGGATTCTTCTGGACCCGAGAGCGGTCGATGCTCTGACCAAGCTGCCGAACGCGGCCGAGTGCGCTGATAGGATAATCAACGACGGCGATAACCGCCCGCTCGTCCTGACCGAGGAGGATGTGCTCAGATACGCTCTTGATGGAGATGGGGGAGCAGGTACGGCACGCGAAGCGGTCGTGCAACCGGAGGGGGCAAGAAAGCAGATAACCCCGGTTGAGTGGCGGGTCATCGTGCTCAAGGATATAACGGGCAATTCGACCTGTGTGGGGAACGTGATCGATTTCGCGAAGCTCTTCAACGACCGCTATTCCACGATCAAGAAGATGCTCTCCAAGAGGAGGGACCTCGCGGGTCTCATACCTATAACCAAGGTGAAGAAGCTTAAGAGGGACCTCAGGTTCGCAGGCATAGTCAACGATTCGCGTACGACAAAGAACGGCCACACGATGATCGAGTTGGAGGACGAAACCGACAAGATTCAGGTCCTGGTGATGAAGGACTCTCGTCGGGACGGTGAGACCTATCTCAAGGACGAGGTCCTGGGCGTCATAGGCGCGCTCAGCAAGGACGGCGAGATAGTCATGGCGAAGGATATCGTCAGACCGGGGATCCCTCTGAGGAGAGTCATGACCCCCAACGGTTCCGATTCGATCGTCGCCTTCGTCTCGGACATTCACATTGGCAGCAACACGTTCCTAGAGAAGGAATGGAAGAGATTCATGGCCTGGCTGAAGGGGAGCGCCGTCGCGGAGGATGTGAAGTACATCGTCATGCCAGGGGACCTCGTGGACGGTATAGGGATATACCCGGGACAGGAGGACGAACTGGAGATCGACGACCTTTTTGACCAGTACTCGCTCCTAGCGGAGACCGTGAAGGAGTTCCCGGACTGGGTCCAGCTCGTCATGATGCCGGGGAACCATGATGCGGTTAGACTCGCTGAACCGCAGCCCGCACTGTCTGGGGACATCAAGGACCTCTTCGACTCGAACGTGCGATTCGTAGGCAACCCCTGCTACATGGAGATAGAGGGGCGGACGATCCTTGCATACCATGGCAAGAGCATGGACGACTTCAACTCTAGCGTGCGACACTTGAACTACACCAACCCGCAGGAGGCGATGAAGGAGATGCTGAAGAGGAGACACCTCGCGCCAATCTATGGCGGCAAGACGCCTCTCGCACCGGAGCAGAAGGATTACATGGTGATCGACAGAGTTCCCGACATATTCGTCACCGGGCACGTGCACGTGTGCAGGATAGACGAGTACAGAGGTGTAAGATTGATCAACGCTTCCGCGTGGCAGTCGCAGACCGCGTTCCAGCGCATGCACAACCAGATGCCGGACCCTGCAAGGGTGCCATTGGTGCATCTCGGGACGGGTGAGTGCTGGGTCGAGGATTTCACCTCGTAGGCCTCAGACGAACAATTCGCGTATGATGAAGAAGAACCCTATCGCTATGAACACGAGGCTCGACCAGAGGGCGATAATGAAGAGTTTCATCAGGGTCTCCCTGTCGCGGAGAAGGTCCTCGATCGTCACGGTCGTCAGGCCTCTGCTCGGGCTGCCATCTTCTTCTTGATCTTCTTCAGGCGGAATATGTTGTCCCGCTCCATCTCCTCGAGCCTGAAGCGGATGAACCGCTCTATCTCCTCGAGCTCCGGCAGCACCTTGAACTCGAGCGCGTTGACCCTCCTCTTCGTCCGTTCGATCTCCTCAAGGAGCTTCTTCATCGTCGTCTCCAACTCCGCGGCCTTCACGACCGTCTCGACGAGCTTCTCGTAGGCGTCCGCCGCCTCATCTATCCTCGGGGAGGTGCCGATCACGCCGTAGCCGCGTTCGTCGAGCGGGGCGATTATCTTCGATGAGCTTATCTGAGGCACGACGACCCCCATCAGGTTCCTGGTCGTCAACTGTATCTCGGGGTGTATCGTCAGGGCGTACGCCGCGGACCGGACTGCGATGACACCGTCGACGGCGTTCGCCACCGCGATCATCTCCGTCGCCTGCCTGTACTGCGCGGCTATCTCCGCCCGGATATCCTTCGCCCTGTCGAGTATCTCGAAGAACTCCATGATGAGCCCGTCGCGCTTGAGCTTGAGGATCTTGTGACCGTTCTTGACCAGGCTGATCTTCTTGGTGACCTCGAGCAGCTCCGAACGCGTCGGCTGAACTTCCCTAACAGGCATCTCCAACTCACTTCTTCTTCATCGACGGATGATACTTCTCGATCAGCTTGCGGTCGATCTTGGTGAGGGACTCCACCGGCAGCGCGGACAGGAGCTCCCAGGCGAGGTCCAGGGTCTGCACTATCGTGCGGTCCTCGTCGCTGCCCTGCCGGACGAGCCTGTCCTCGAACGCCTCCGCGAAATCGAGGAACTTGCGGTCCCTATCGGACAGGGCCTCCTTGCCGACGATGGCGACCAAGCCACGCAGGTCCCGGCCTTCGGCGTATGCAGCATACAGCTGATCCGACACGGCCCTATGGTCCTCGCGCGTATGTCCCTCGCCGATCCCCTGACCCATGAGCCTCGACAGCGACCGCTCCACGGCGACGGGCGGGTAGATACCTTTCCGATGCAGCTCTCTGGACGCGACTATCTGTCCCTCCGTGATGTAACCTGTCAGGTCTGGTATCGGATGGGTGATGTCGTCACCCGGCATCGAGAGGATCGGGAACTGTGTGATCGACCCCTTCTTGCCTTTGATCCTGCCAGCACGCTCGTACATCCCTGCAAGGTCGGTGTACATGTACCCCGGATAGCCCCGCCTCGCGGGCACCTCCTCCCTCGCGGCGCCGATCTGTCTCAGCGCTTCGCAGTAGTTCGTGAGGTCCGTTAGGATAACGAGGACGTGCATCCCTAGATCGAACGCGAGGTACTCGGCCGTCGTGAGCGCCAGCTTGGGCGTGAGCAACCGCTCGATAGCGGGATCGTCCGCTAGGTTGAGAAACACGACCGCCCTCTTCAGAGCGCCGGTGCGCTCGAAGTCCTTCATGAAGTACTGCGCCTCCTCGCTCGTGATGCCCATGGCACCGAACACGACCGCGAACTCCTCCCTCTCACCGAGCGTCTTCGCCTGTCGGGCGATCTGCAGGGCGATATCGTTGTGCGGCAGCCCGGAGCCCGAGAATATCGGGAGCTTCTGTCCTCTGACGAGAGTGTTCATCCCATCTATCGATGATATGCCAGTCTGGATGAACTCCCTCGGGTTGTCCCTCGCGTACGGGTTGATCGCGGCCCCGATGATCTCGAGGCGCTTCTCTGGTATGATCGGCGGGCCCTTGTCGAGGGGGTCCCCGGACCCCGACAGAATCCTCCCGAGCATGTCTTTCGAGACGGGCATCTTCAGTGTCTCACCGAGGAACTTGACGCCTGATGCCTTATCGATCCCGCCGGTCCCCTCGAAGACCTGGACGACCACGACCTCGTCTGAGGTGTCCAGCACCTGCCCCCTCTTGCTCGTGCCGTCGGGAAGGGCTATCGTCACGAGCTCGCCGTATGCGACGGGTTCGGTCTTCTCGACGAACACCAGCGGACCGGCTATCTGGGATATCGTGTGATACTCCTTGGTCATCCTTCACACCCCCAGCTCTGAGAACTCGCGCTCCATCTGTCCGGCCATCCTCTTGAGGTCCTCATCTATGCTCTCCTCGAACTTCAGCTTGCCGAGCTCGGTCCTGCACTTGAGCGATTTTATCTTCTCCAGCGGGACCTCGAGCGAAACCGCCTTCTTCGCGAGGTCGAAGAACCGGCGGATGGCGCGCATGTATTCGTACTGCCTCTTCAACGGGCTGTACGTGTCGACGGGATGATACGCACTCTGTTGTAGGAATATCTCCCTGATCATCCTGGCAACTTCGAGCGTGAGCTGCTCCTGCTCCGGCAGGGCGTCTGACCCGAGGAGCTGCACGATCTCCTGCAGCTCCGACTCTTTCTGCAGCGTCTCCATCGCCCAAAGGCGGACCGCGCTCCAGTCCTCGGCGACGTTCATGCTGTACCATGCCTCGAGAGTTGGGCTGTACAGCGAGTAGGATGTGAGCCAGTTGATGGCGGGGAAGTGTCTCCGCTCCCTTAGCTTAGAGTCCAGCGCCCAGAACACCTTCACGATTCTGAGAGTGTTCTGAGTGACGGGCTCGCTGAAGTCTCCTCCGGAAGGCGATACCGCCCCGATCACAGATATGGAACCTGTTGGACCTGAGAGCGTCTTCACCCTCCCGCACCTCTCGTAGAACTCGGACAGCCTCGACGCGAGATAGGCAGGATATCCCTCCTCTCCGGGCATCTCCTCGAGACGGGACGATATCTCCCTCATCGCCTCTGCCCACCTAGACGTGGAGTCGGCCATCAGCGACACATCGTAACCCATGTCCCTGTAGTACTCGGCGATGGTGATCCCAGTGTACACCGACGCCTCACGCGCCGCGACGGGCATGTTCGACGTGTTGGCGATCAGAACGGTTCTTCCCATGAGCGGCTTGCCCGTCTTCGGGTCCTCCAGCTCCGGGAAGGACGTCAGCACCTCGGTCATCTCGTTGCCTCTCTCCCCGCAACCGACGTAGACGACTATGTGAGCGTCGCTCCACTTCGAAAGCTGCTGGGAAGTCACCGTCTTGCCAGTGCCGAACCCTCCCGGGATCGCGGCGGTGCCACCTTTCGCCAGAGGAAACAGCGTATCGAGCACGCGCTGTCCTGTCACGAGAGGGATGTCGGGAAGCAGCTTTTCGGTGTACGGCCGCGATGTCCGGACCGCCCACCTCTGCATCATCCTCAATACGTGGCCGTTCTCCAGCTCGCCCACGGGCTCCACCACGGTGAACGCTCCCTCGGATATCGACTTGACCCTGCCGTTCACCTTGGGCGGGAGGAGCACGCGATGCACGAGGTTGCCTTCCGGCACCTCACCGATGACCATACCGCCCTGGAGTTCGTCGCCCCTCTTCACCTTGGGCGTGAACTGCCACTTCTTCGTGGGATCCAGCCCCGGAGCCGTTAGGCCGCGGGAGACGAAATCCCCCTCCTTCTCCATCAGCACCGGGAGCGGCCTCTGCACCCCGTCGTATATGCTCGAGAGCAGCCCCGGCCCCAGCTGCACCTGCAACGGCTCACCCGTGTTGGAGACGGGCTCTCCGGGGCGTATGCCGGATGTGTCCTCGTATACCTGGATGATGGACCTGTCGCCCACGAGTTTGATGACCTCACCCATGAGGCTGAGGTCTCCCACGAGCACGACATCGTACATCCTGGGAGATATCCCTTCTGCGGTGACGACCGGTCCTGCTATCCTGACGATCTTTCCCTTGCCTTGTTCCTCCATGCGGATCGCTCCTCCTATCTCACTTGGTCCTGTAAAGGTCGATGCCCATCGCCCGTCGCACCTTGTCCCGGATGTCGCCCTCTTCCTCTCCTACGGGGATCACAACGGGGTCTACGCTGCCCATCATCCTGTCCCTGAGATGTTGGGGCAGCCTCTCAAGGTCCTTCGGGTGCACCGCGAGAATGCCGATGTCCTTCTCCTCCATCAGCGAGACTATCGTCTCCTCCAGCTTCTCTGGCGGCACGCCATGAACCTTCTTGATACCGGCGAGCCTGAACCCGACGACGAACTCCTCAGACCCGACGACTGCTATCTCCATCTCACATCACCAATAGATCATCTATCACTTCATTCGAGAGGGCCCTCTCCTTGCCCCTCGCGATTATCCTGATGTTGTCCACCTCGACCTTCTTCCGGATCATGTAATCGATGATCGGAAGGACGGAGAGTGGATAATACCTGCCGAATTTCTCGGCGGTGCGGATCAACGCCTTGTCGAGCGCGATCGTGAGGCCCGACAGCCTCTGATCCTCCTTGAACCGCTCCATGCTCGGCTTGATGGTCTCATACATGGACGATTTCTCCAGCTCCTCCAAGATCTGGTCCACCCCGGGGCTCTGCGCCATCGTCCTCATCCGGTCCATCCTGAACTCCATACCGCCTTGGATCAGGTACTTCTGCACCTTATCCTCGGGGAGGCCTTCGGCCTTCAGCTTCAGAAGCACCTTGAGGTTCGTCACATCGATCTCCCTTCGAATGAAATCCCGGAGAAGCGTCGTCGCGCTGTTGGTCGGCTCGATCACGTCCAGAAGGTCGTGGTACATCATCATGTCGAGGTGGTCCTCGAACGATGCGAGCTTACCGGCTTCGACTACGTCCCGCTCCACCTCAGGTGTGATCCTCAGCGAGGGGTGCTTCGCCAGCTCCTCGATCACGGCCCTGGTCGATTCCATCGCGATGAGCGACTTCAGATAGGCTTCCGAGAATGCCCCGGCAGGCACGATCGTGTCGGCGACCTCGTCCAGCTGCGCGCCGGACACCTTGCCTCTGAGTATCGTCTTCACGTTGAAGGTGTCCCATCGCCTGAGGTAGTTGCCGACCATGTTCCTCAGACGGCCCGTGGTGAAGCTCAGCACGTCGGAGTAGGTCTCGGCCAGATTCCTGGTTACCGCGACCTCGACAAGGTCGGCCCCGGAGTAACGGGATGCGTAATGCGTCACCTCGTCTCGGTATCGAGTCTCGCCGAGGAACCTGCCTATCGCGTGCACATCCATCATGAGCAGACGGGAGTAGACGTCCCTCGAGAGGAGGAACTTCTTCCGCGCCTTGACCCGTGCGCACGCATAGGCGTAGTTACCTCTCCGACCGAAAACCTTCATGGGTCCCCTCATCCAAACAGCTGGGTGTATATCTCGTTCATCTTCTTGCCCCAGATCTCCTCCAGCATGGTCTCGAACCTGTAGTCCAGCCTCACGGTGCGGTCCATGGTCTCGAAGACCAGACCGCCTAGGCAATCGATGGTCCCGCCGCTCGCGACCCTCGGCGACCGCTTCAGCAACGCGCTGTCTGCCTTGTTCGAATAGACATAGCAGTCACCGAGTATCCCCTCCGCCTTCGAGAACAGTTTGGCGTACAGCATCTGTTTCTTGTCCTCGGGATACACGGCAAGCTCGGCGAGGATCCGTTCCCTAAGGTCTTCGAGCACTTCGCGCTGTGCCGACAGCAGCATCTTGCGCGACTCGAGCTCTGCGCTCGATAATTCGTGCTGCTCCAGCTGTGTGACCTGCGCCTCCGCCCTCTTATGCGCTCTCTCACGGTCCGTCTTCATCTCTGCGTCGGCGGATCGGACCGGTTCATCTCGCTCGCGCTCTCCCTGGCGGATTATCTCCTGCGCCCGCTCCTCCCCCTTCCGGAGGATGTCCTCGATCAACTTCTCCAAGCCCATAGTCTTCACGCTCTTCTATCCGTGGCGTACTGGCGATCAGCCCTTGTTGTTGGGCCGGGCTACACCTTTCCGTACAGCAGGAACGCGACGACGAAGCCCAGGATCACTATCGTCTCGGGAAGGACCAACAATATCATGCCCTTCCCGAACATCTTGGGGTCCTCGGCGGTCGCGCCGACCGCTGCCGCGCCTATCTGACCTTGCGCCAAACCGGTGCCGATCCCCGCGAGACCTAGCGCGAGCCCGGCGCCGATCAGCGCCATTCCCTGTGCATCAAACTCTAGCATTTCATTCCACCTTCTTCCGCTATCTTACCTGTCGAGTGCCTCCGCTCGTATTTCAAAGGTTCGAAGTCCACTCCTCCGCCCTCGAAGAACTTGAGGAAGAACTCGACATAATTTAGCCTGATTGCCTGAATCCCGGCGGACAACGCGCCGAGGAAGAACACGAAGAACATCTGTGTCACGAAGAGCGCGAGCGCTCCCGCGATCGCGATGCCTATGTTCCCGCTGTCGAATATGAGAGGGAACAGCATCGTATTGAATGCCAACGCCATCGCGCCTTTTCCGACGGCGAGCGCGGCCAACCTCGTGTACGACACCAGGTTCGTGAACAGTCCGATCACCTCTGTGAGGGCGAGCGCGCCCTCTGTGAACGGCAATGCTACAACGCCAGCCACGATGAACATGACCGCGGGGATGGATACGGTCGTCCCAACGACGGCGATCGTGACGTCGGGGAGAAACGCGAGAACCGTGGCGTTCATCATCTCACTCGTCGCTGTCGCGTTGCCAGCTATGACCATCATCTCGGCGAACATGCCGAAGAGTATCGGGAGCCATGCGAGCTTGGCAAGGGCGTGCCTCATGTTGTGTTTCATATGGTTCATGAACCCGAAGACGAACCCGAGCGTGAGGTGCAGCCATCCTGCGAGAATCGATATCGCAAGCAGCTCCTTGATGTCGTGCATCTTGTCCAGCATAGGATGGATCGGTATGTTCGCGACGACCTCCCATGAGTGCTCATCGTGGGCGCCCTCCGGCGGATGGAACGGGACGCCGAACGCCTCCGCGAAAACGAAGAGGCCGAAGACGCTCGCCACTAAACCTCCTGCTAGGATTATCGTGCCGAGTCGCTTGAGGTCAGGGTACTCCTTCAGCTTGAGTCTCATGACCAGTCCCAGCAGGAACAACCCGATGCCGAACCCGATATCTCCGATCATGAAGCCGAAGAAGAGCGGGAAGGTGACGAACAGGACGAGGGTGGGGTCGAGCTCCCTGTAACGCGGAGTCGATACCAGGCTTATGAAGAACTCGAACGGGCGAGCCGGAAGAGGGTTCCTGAGTTTGACAGGGGGCTCGTCTTCGTGGTCCGCGGGCGTCGTCTCGACGAAGGCAAGGCCGCTGCATGTCTTCTCTAGCTCGCCATGGATCCCCTTCACCTTGGCTGTAGGCATCCATCCGTCGATGACAAACGAATGCTGACTCGTAGCGATGCGCAACGGCGTCTCCGCCTTCATCACCTCGATCGCCAGATGTTCTTCGGACGCGGTGATCAGATCGGCAAACCGCTTCCTCGAACTTTCAAGCTCGCTCTCGATCCGCTCAAGATCTTTCTGCAGCTCGACCACGTCGGCGCGGTTCTTGTCTACGATCTGATCTATCCTGCCGGTGACCTCGGGGAGCTTGATCTCCTGGAAGCCATGCTCCGCAAGGGTACGACCGGCATCCAATTGGCGGTCCGTTCTCACGAAGAGGGCCAGCGCCAACCCGCCCGCGGTGCCTGCTTTGAACAGCTCGTACTCACCGATCTTTGCTTTGAGGGATGCCTCCGGGTCTGTCTTGCACAGCCCAGCAAGGACCGACGCGCTCTCGTAACCCGAGAGATCCTCCACTCTGAGACCGAATGAGGAGAACGGCTCGAGCGCGCGTATCTCGGACTCCTTCTCCCTCACAAGGGAGTGTATTTTCTGCTTCGATTCGACCTTGCCCGAGATGTTCAGATCCATCGTGACGAGCGCCTGGTCGAGCTTCCCCTCGATCTCTTCGACGGATATCTTATGCGACGGTTTGTGGTTGTCTATCTCGAGCGACCGAATCATCGCCCTGAGCTTGAGGAGCTTCTGGGAAGCCGCAGACGCCCTCGGAAACGGCTGTCCGATGTTGAAATCCTCCCCCTCGGTGAAGTCTATGAGATGTAACGCCCCAAGGTCGAACAGGCATTCGATGGTCGTATCCAGGCTGTCCATCGAACCTACGACGACCACCCGAGTCATCTGCTCGGGTCTAAACATCGGCGGCCCTCTCGAACTCGGATAGAACGAAGGCCTTCACCTTCACGGTGCTGCGCTTGGCGTTGGTTGCGAGCGCCTCGGCGCGTCTCTCTCCTTCCTCGAGGACCGCCTTCTTCCGAGTCTCGATCTGCGTCTTCGCACTAGACATGCGCGAGTCGAGTTCCTTCTTGAGTTCGGCCTCGGCCGCCTCGACCCTCTGAAAAGCAAGACGTTTTCCCTCGGCCTGTAGCTGCTTCCTCCGTTCCTCGGCCTCCTTAAGCGTGACCTCGACCTTCACCTCAGCTTCACGAATCTGATTAAGGATGTCGGCCTTGCCCATGGATGACGCGCCCCTGTCCGCTGATGCCGTCAGCATATAAATAGACTACGAGCAGAGACGGGCGGACGCATGGGAAATCCTTCGGCATCTGATTGTCGCGCCCGAGGCCGTCCTCGACGGCGCACAACGGGAGGGGGAATGCCCCCATCACGGGCAGGTCATGGACATAGTTGTGCATTCCTAGCTTACTGACCCACGGCAACCTTATACTATGTATCCGCACTTCCGAGGATGGCGAGGAGTCGACGATGTGCTCCTCGGAAGGGGGATAAAAACATGGCAACCTGTCGGAGAGTAGTGGCGACTCGCTCGTTTGCTGTCGCATTCGCCGTTTTCGCGGCGTTGATATTACCAACGATGCTCGGGTCGTGCGGCGTGGACTACTCGAACACCGGAAGTATGGAAGCTCAAGAGGATGCACCGAGGAAATGGACGATAGCCATGTATTGGGCGAGCGACAACAACCTCGATGAGTACACGGAGTACTTCATAGAGCTCTGGATGGAGTATCTGACGAACCGGGAGGATGTCGCGCTGTGTGTCTTCATCGATAGGCTGGAGCTGCCGGCGAACATCAGTACGCTGACAGAGGAGGGATGGACGGAGATAGAGAACCTCGGCGAGGTGAACTCCTCTTCGCCGGACACTCTCGAATCATTCGTCACCTACGCCTTGACGGAGCCGGACTTGGCTTCCGAGAACTTCATGCTCATGGTACAGAACCACGGAAATGGGTATCTGGGTCTATGCTCCGACGAGGGGCTGCCTGAGTCGGACCTGGCGAAGGCGTGGATGTCGATAGACGATCTTGCTCAGGGCATACGTGGCGCTTTGGACGCGACGCAGAAATCGATAGACATCATCTCACTCGACGCATGCACACTCGGTACGATCGAGGTGGCCTACGAACTCAGAGGGACGGCCTCGTACATGGTATCGTCCGCACTGGGTGTGCCCTTCGACGGACAGAACTACATAGACATGATGCGGGGCTTTACGGAGAACCCAGACATCACGCCCCTGGACCTCGCCTGCAAGCTTGTAGACGACTACGAGGCCTGGTACTCCGCGCCACTGCATACGCTCCCGACGCTCTACCCGTACATGCAGGACTTCGGACAGCTCTCGGTCGTCGACCTCAACGCGCTCGACCCGCTCATCGACGCGTTCTGCTCGTTTAAGGACGCTGTGCTCCCGAAGGACAATTCGATAGGCAAGTACCTCAAGACCGCGGCGGTCGATGCTGACGTATCTCTATGGATAAACAACATGGGTGTGTGGTTCTATCCTGACATCAAGGTCATGTTCACCACTCTCGGCGAGAGTCTGAGGACCAGCTATCCTGCCGTGGCCTCATGTTGCGACGCGATCGTCGATGCCGCAGATGTAGTAATCATACATAACTGGGCCAGTTGGAGGATACAGGGCAAGGCGACCGGCCTCTCGGTGTTCGTATGCCCGTCGATAGGCGTATACGAAGCGTACTGGGATTCGATGGAGAGGGCGTACGACAACATCGGCCTCGACTTCGTCTCAGCCTCGGAGTGGAATGTCGTGCTCGAAGCATACTACTTCACGGCTAAGATGTACGGCAACCCGCCACCCGCCGCCTGAAAAACCAGGCCACACTGGCTTGCTGGCACCACATGGCCTTGATCGCACGCCCTACTGCTGTTGCTCCAGCTTGCCCTTGAAATCCTCTGGGTCCATGTGGACGACCTCGAGCCCTGCCTGCTTGAGGAGCTCGAGCCCCGCAAGGTCGGAGTAATCGCCGATGTACACCACCCGCGCGACCTGCGCGTTGAGAATCATACGCGCGCATATGGGGCACGGGACGATCGTCGAGTACAATGTGGACCCGCGTGAGTTGGTACCCGCCTGAATAAGAGCGTTCTGCTCCGCGTGAACGGCGGTGCATGTTTCGAGCCTAGTGCCTGAGGGAATGCAGAGCTTGTCCCGGATGCAGCCGACCTCCTCACAGTGGGGCAACCCTCTCGGGTTGCCGTTGTATCCTGTACTCTTTATCGCGCCAACGTCGCTTACGAGTATCGCGCCGATCTGCCTCCGGGTGCATGTGCTCCTGCGCGATACCTCGATGGCTATATTCATGAAGTATCGGTCCTTCGAAATCCGCTTGTTCTCGTGATGAGACATCTCGGCCTGCTCCCTCCTCGCGTGAACGATGCCGGCCTTTTTTAAGTTGCGCCTTCCGACGGGGCAGCCACCGGGCTCCTGGGCACCCAGAAGGATAGATATACGAACCCAGTTCTTATACGGGACAGCAGAGGGACCTGTCAGAGGGGTCGTATTGGCAAAATTGACGAAAATCGCCGCCGCGGCGTTCGCAGTAGCCGCAATCGTGCTTCTCGGATATGCGATATTCTCGCAGGAGGGCGATGAGGACGTAGTCACTCCGGGCATGGGGGACAGGCAGGTCTACTCCTCGTCCGACCTTGCGCTGATCGTGGTGTCGTCGTTCATCATCGCTGTGGCAATCATGTTCATATTCCTCCGGGAGGAATACGAGCCGCTCCCGCCGTCCATGAAACCGTATCCGCCACCCCCTCCGCCCACAGACGAGAAGGGGCCGGCGGCCCTGCAGGATGCGGGACCCGTCGCAGAGAAGATGGTTTCGGAGCAGCCCCCGCGGAAGGCAGATGACGAGGAGAAGAAGCGGGAGACATACCTCGTCCTCCGGCTACTCACCGGGGACGAGCGAACGATGTTCAGGACGATCTTGGACTCGGGAGGGGAGGCCCTGCAGAAGGACCTCATGCAACGTGCAAAAATGTCCAACGCCAAGGTGTCCCGGGTCTTGGACCGGCTAGTCGAAAAGGGCGTCGTCTCCAAGGAGAGGCACGGGTCGACCAACAAGGTTCGCATCGTCTTCGACTTCGAATGATGGCGCAGGGGGCTGGTTTTCACTCACTTTTCACGGCGGTGAGAAGGTTTTGGGCACTTTTCAGGACAGTTACTAATACCCTTTCAACCAAACATATATCCAAGAAGCTACGGGTGTGAGACTAGGGTTGCCCGCAGCAAGAGAGGAGGTGAACACACAGATGAAGACGATCGCAATACTCGCAATAGTCGGTGTCGTCGCATTCGTCGGAGTAGCCGGGACGGCGATGGCCTCGGAGCCCGCCGCGGACGCCTTGGGGCTTGAGTGCCTGTACGAGTGGGCGCATGCGCACGCATGGAACTGGGCCGGAGAGGGGACTGACGTGCCCCACAACTACGGCTACAACTACGATTACGACTACGAGACCTGTCCGGCCGACTGCAACGGCCCCGCATGAAACGTGTGACGGGAATCCCCACCGTTTCTTGAAACCTTTTATTCTTATCCTATTCTCAACCGGAGACTCTCGGGTTGGATTGCATGGCGGATTCTGAGCGCTGCCGACCGGGACAAAACCGTATCAGTTTTATATCGTTCCTTCCCTGTACGCGTCGTGGTGAGCGTCATGGGGAATGACACGGCAGTCAAGCGGAAACGCCCCAGAACGGGCGTCCTGTTCCTAAGAGATGCAGTCATCGCCATGGCGTTCGTCGCCTCCGTCCTCTTGGCGATGTACGCCTACACGGGCCTTTGGCCGCCGCTCGTCGTCGTCGAATCGAACAGCATGATGCATAGCGAGGACAACATCAGTTACGTCGGGGTAATCGACACGGGCGACATGGTCCTCGTGAAGGATGTCGACACACCAGACGACATCGTGACATACATGGAAGGCGTCGTCGACGGCCATAGAACATATGGAGACTACGGGGACGTGATCATCTACAAGAAGATGGGGTCGGAGACTTCCACACCGATCATACATCGCGCCATCGTTAACCTCGAGGCGAACGAAGATGGAAGCTACCGGTGCGAAGCGTTGAGAGACGCCCCGGAGGCCAAGTGGTCCGTGTCAGGCGAATCCGATTCATGGGAACACCTTACAAGCACGCTCATCATATACAACGTCGGCTACAGAGACACGACCGTATCCATCGACATCGCGTCCATCCTGGGCGAATTCCGAAGAGCCAATTCGGACCCGACCGACGGATTCATAACGAGAGGAGACCACAACTCGGGCGTAGACCAGTCATACCGGAGCACTTACGTTCCAGTGGACATCGACTGGGTCGTGGGGAAGGCGAGAGGAGAGATCCCATGGTTCGGTCTGCTGAAGCTGTGGGTCACCGACTCGCTAGGAAGCGCAGCGCCGGAGAACAGCGTGCACAACCTGTGGATATCGATCGCAGTAATCGTCGTCGTACCAATAACGATCGATGTCGTCCTCACATACAAGATCCGGAAGAAGATCGCGAGAAAGCGCGAGGCTGCGCAGAAAGCGTATGAGACGGAGATGACGGAGGACCGCGCGAGGGCGGATGCGATGGCCGACCCAGATGAGCACGCCGTCGACCTGCCGCTCCCCGACGAGCCGGGGCCCCCACCCCCGGAGTCCGAATCGCAACCAGAACGCCCTACATGAGCGTCGTTTGATACCGAAGCGTGTAGTTCTTCAGCTGACCGAGCGTATCATCGTCCTGGAGGATGTCCTTGGCCTCGGTGTTCGGCACGCTCAACTCGATCTCCTTCGTCCTTCCGCCTCGACCGAAAGACTTCACCCGGGCATGTATAAGGCCCAGCATGTCTAGTTCCGATATGAGGTCGGTGACCCTCCGCTGAGTCAGAATCGCTACCGAGGTACACTGGCAGAGCTCCTTGTAGGTCTCGTAGAGGTCTCCGGTCGTGAGTTTCGCGTTGCCTTTCTCCTCATTCAGTACGACGCCCATGAGGACGAGCTTGGACTGTAGAGGTAGTGTCCGGACCGCCTCCGTGACGCAGTCGAGCTCGATTTTGTTCTTCGCCTTCACGACCTCGGATTCCGTGACAACAGATAGATGGTGACGTTCCGCGAGTTCCGCAGCGACCCGCAAGAGGTCGAGCGCGCGCCGCGCGTCTCCGTGCTCCTGTGCGGCGAGCGCTGCGCAGAGCGGAATCACGGAGGGTTCGAGCAGGTTCTCGTCAAATGCGAGGGACGCTCTCTGGCTAAGTATGTCCCTCAGCTGTTCCGCGTTGTATGGTGGGAAGACCATCCTCTCCTCGCTGAGGGAGCTGCGCACCCGCGGGTCTAGGAACTCCGTGAACTTCAGGTCGTTGGATATCCCGATCACGCTCACCCTGGCGTTCTTCAGGTCATCGTTGATCCTGCAGAGATGGTAGAGTACGTCGTCCCCACTCTTAGAGACCAGCTTGTCGATCTCATCAAGGACGATGATTATGATGCGATTTGTCTCGTCTATCTTATCGCGAAGGATGTGATAGACGCGCTCGGTGCTCCACCCGGTGAACGGTATGCGTTCCTCGAAATCGCTGATGAACAAGTTGCCCAGGTTCTGTAGTATCCCATACTGCGTGTCGACGACCTCGCAGTTCATGTAGATGAAGTGGACGTTGCCCTCTTCTGAGTTGGCCCGTTCGAGTTCCTTTCCGACGTACTTGATAGTCGCGGTCTTGCCCGTGCCGGTCTTACCGAATAGCAGGATGTTCGAGGGTCTTTGACCTTCGAGCGCGGTAACTAGAACGGATGCCAGCTGATCTATCTGCTCCTCCCTATGCGGGAGGACATCTGGGATATAGGACGACCTTAGGACGTCCTTGCCGCCCTTGAAGAGTGACTTTGGTCGGATGTGTTGCTGGAAGATAGTGTCCTGCATCTGATTCCCCTGGACTCTCAGAAAAGTCCATCCCCATTCCCTAAGACTTCATGTGGAAACTTGTTCGCACGGTCCACACGAAACTGAGGGATTTGGGGAATACCGCGGAGCGTACTTAAGGGTTAATATTATCCCGGGACTCCATTTTATCCGCAGCGTCGGTATTTCGGGGTTTGGGGTCAGCCAGCACTTGCGGTAAATGTGGCGTTACGAATAAAAGAAGTGGGACGTCGTTCCGCGAACTCTGCGAGACGCCCCCCTTCATTTCCAGTGGAACGCCGGCCGCCCCTGCGCGCGTTGAACGCTGGGGCGTCGGCTCCATACGAAGGGGGGGTACGAGTTCCTTCATTTCCTCTGGAAACGACGAAATACTATGATAACGTTTTGCACGATAGACGGGGACTAGCAAGCTTGAAACGTGCAGTACTGTTGTCGATAGATGAAGACCTAGACGAAATCCGAGCATTGCTTCAGACTCTTGAAGTCGTCGTCGATACAGTGATCGTCCAGAAAAGGGAGAACGCTCACCGGAAGACATACCTTGGTCCAGGAAAGGTTGAGGAGGTAAGACAAGATACGGAGCTCTTAGATACCGACTATATTGTCGTCAACGGCGATTTGAAACCATCGCAACATCACGCTCTCGAGATGCTCTTCCAGAAAGAATGTATAGATCGAGTCGGTGTCATTCTGAGGATATTCGCTAACAATGCGCATACGAAGGAAGCTAAGAATCAAGTTATACTTGCTACCCTAAGATACGAACTACCATTTCTAAGAGAGTGGATCCACAAGGCGAAGAAAGGGGAGCGGCCAGGGTTCTTGAGCGGCGGTGCATATGCTACGGAAGTCTATTATGAGCATGCAAGAAGTCAGATTAAACGTATAGAACGCGATCTGGATATTCATTCGAAACAGAGAGAAGTCCGACGAGCGTTGAGGAGACGGAGGGGGTACTTCCTCGTTTCACTCGCGGGCTATACGAACGTAGGGAAGTCCGCGCTATTGAATGCACTCTCTGGTTCTCGAACGACCGTAGACAACAGACTCTTCTCAACGTTGTCAACGACAACGAGACGACTGAACGAATCGAAAAGGAATATACTGTTGACGGACACCGTAGGATTCATCAGCAAGCTTCCGCCAAACCTCGTGAACGCTTTTAACTCGACTTTGGAAGAGATATTCCTTGCCGACCTGATCCTGGTAGTTATCGACGTTTCCGAGCCGTTCGACATGGTGAGAGAGAAATTGAGAATCACGCTAAACATCCTCATTCCAAGGCTTTGTGGAAATAAGATGTTGATTGTTGGAAATAAGATAGATAAGATTCCTCCTGCCTCTTATCGTGAGCTTCAACAATCAATAAAGGCGATTCACCCCAATTCGGATGTGTTTCTTGTGTCCGCAACTGATCATATCGGTCTCGTGGAGTTGATCTCAGCAATCGAAGTGTCTGAGGGTCGTAGTTGCACTCTGGTCGCTACGCTTCCGATGACGGACTCCGCGCTCTCGCTCATATCTGCATTGCATGACTCCACGGATATCGAAGAAACGAAGACGAATAACGATGTCAAACTCGTTCTCAGGTGTCGGATGGACGAAGTGCAGAAGCTGACAGGTAGAATCGAAGCTATAGGTGGGGTCGTGGTAACGACTAACGAAGCCCCACCCGGCGACGGTACCGCGCGTGAAAATGGTCCATAGGAAATGAAGGGCCCCCCCTTCCGGTTGCCGGCCTTCAGCACCTCATTTCAGGTTGAACTGGCGCTTCTTCTCGAACATGCGCGCCTCGAAACGCCTGGGCAAAGACCACGCTAGGTATTCGATTTCGTCCATGTTCCTGACGAACTTGGCCTTGCTAGGCGTCGCGATCAGTCTTGCCAGGGCCCGAGTCTTCTTGAAATAATCGTACAACCACCACCCTGCGCCCACAAGAAGCAAGGGGCCCCCAACGAGAAACCAATATGCCCATGACCCAAACGGCTCCGCCAATTCCTGCAGGACGAACAGATAGGATGGGAGCCGGTCCAGGAGAAACACTCCCGTCACGCCTACCAACGTCACAAAGGCTGAGACCGCGCAGAGGAAACCGCTCAGCTCCAGCCTATACTCCGTCAGAACGCTCTTGGGCACGATTCCACCTGATGAACCTGTAATCCCGCACACCTCTTAATCATTTCTCAAAACCTCCGATCGGCTACGTGTAATCGGTGCCATGAACCCTCCTAGCATCCAGTCATCCTGCGTGGATGCTCAGAGCCATCGAACCAGAATCGCCTGCCTTCTCTTGGTAGTAACCTTGAGTTCTGCGCTGCTCGCCGCCTCTGCAGCCGTCCCTCCGACGGTGGAGGTTAAGGACTGTCTAGCTGTCGAGGAGGGGACGCCAGTGCGCGTGGTCGGCGTGGTGACCGCACACCACTCCTACGACTCGGGTACCGAAGTGGTGACGATGGTGGACCGATGCGGCGGGGCCGAGGTTCGTGCCATATGCTCCCCGACCCGGGCGCCAGCGCTGTGCACCCTCCTTTCGATCGGCGATCTCATTAGGGTGGAGGGGGGCGTGGCTAGGGATGCCTCCAGCACGATCGTCTTCGCGTCCAGGGACAAGGTCTCCCTGTTGTGTCACTCCGAGTTCGTGCTCTCAGTGGAGTTCTTGTGTGACCACTGGCGGCTATTCGAGTTCGACAGGTTCAACGTAACCGGTGGGCTGGAGCGCAGCGGCGACTCCCTGTTCCTCCGTAGCCTGTCCAATGACCGCGGGATATCCCTTCGTCTCCCGAACGGCCTCTCAACGGGCCTCATGGGTGAGACGGTCCTCGTGGACTGCACCCTGCTCGTCGACCTGCAATCGATGACGATCTTCCTCCAGGCATGGTCGCTACACGCGACCCCATGACAGCAACCATTTTCTGCAGGGCATCCATTGCTATGGGTGTGTCCGCGACATATCTGGGGTTCGACGACACCGACTCTCCTCAGGGCATGTGCACCACGTTCCTGGCGACCCTCATCCTGGACGAGTTGAGGGGCTTCGACCTGGTCGGTCTGCCCAGGTTGGTTCGTCTCAACCCGAACGTTCCGTGGAAGACCAGGGGGAACGCTGCCGTTTGTCTCCCACTTGGCCGGGGCGTCGGGGCGGGCAGGATATGCGGCGCAATCGACGGTCGACCCGTGATGAGCTACGTACGCGGCTCCTCGGTCGACCCGGAGGAGCTGTTGCCCCTCGCAGCGAAGGTTCTTGAGCGGGTGGCCGAATTCGACTGCGACAAGACGAACCCTGGGATGGTGGCAACGAACAAGAAGCCCTCTCAACGCCTCTATTGGAGGGCGGTCAGGGATGTCGTTCCACTCTCTGAGGTGGAGCGGGAGCTAAGGGTGGTCGGGGCCTCGTGGAAGAGATACAAGAACGGTAGGGGCATAATCGGAGCGGCCTCCGCGATATCGTGGCGCCCTCACGACCGAACCTGGGAAGTCATGTCGTACAGGACCCCTGACCGGATTGGCACGGAGCGCGCGGTCGACAAGGGGAGCGTAATCAAGATGGACCGCAAGATGAAGTCCACGTTTCACAACTACGATTCTGAGAGCAAGCACATCGCCATCACGCCCGCCTCTCCGTGCCCTGTGCTGTTCGGCATCAGAGGAGACTCGGCCGACGAGCTGATGCAGGCGAGGAAGATGATACGTGGGGAACCCCCGCTCAGTTGGTTGCTGTTCCTGACGAACCAGGGAACGGACGATCACATAGTCAGGCGTCGCGTGCGCGACCTTGAGCCTGGGATGTCCGTGCGAGTCCAAGCGACCGTGGCAGTGTCGCCCAGGTCGGTCGAGGGCGGTCATGTGATCGTAACGGTGTCAGACGGGGAGGCGATCGACGTCGCCTTCTACGAACCTTCCGGTGTCATGAACCGTGCTGCAAGGCGCCTGATTTCCGGTGACAGGATCGTGGTATATGGGTCCGTGCGCGATTCCCCTAGAAGTCTGAACGCGGAGAAGCTTCATGTGCTCCATCTGGCGGTCGCGCACAGGAAAGAAGCCAACCCCCTCTGCGTCATATGCGAGAAGCGGATGGGATCGCTCGGGGCCGGTCAAGGGTATCGCTGCAAGAGATGTGGGGCGCGTGCTCCTGCGAGCGCTGCGGAGATTTCGGAGGTGAGCCGCGAGATACGTACCGGCTGGTACGAACCTCCGGTCGCATCCAGGAGGCATCTTCACAGACCAATACGGCGGATGTCGAGGGACAATATCAACAACTTATTATAGCGACCAGAATCATGCTTGGCTCCACTGCTGGCACGGTGTCAGCATCATCGGAAGGGATACCGGATGAACCAACCAGTCATTCTGAGCGCCGTCAGGACCCCGATCGGCAAGTTCGGCGGCGGCCTGAAGGCGCAGACCGCCACGCAGCTCGGCGCTATCGTTGTCCGCGAAGCGGTCAGACGGGCGTGCATAGATCCGACGAAGGTGGACGAGTGCATAATGGGTAACGTTATCTCCGCGGGGCTCGGCCAGAACCCCGCGCGTCAGGCGGCCCTCCGCGGAGGCCTTCCGCCTGAGGTGTCTGCTCTGACCATAAACAAGGTCTGTGGTTCCGGCCTCAAGGCAGTCATGATCGCAGCGGATGTCATCTCCGCGGGAAAGGGCGCGCTGTTCGTCGCAGGAGGGATGGAGAGTATGACCAATGCCCCTTACCTCCTCGAGAAGGCACGGTTCGGATACAAGTTGTTCGACTCACAGCTAGTGGACGCGCTGGTCCGGGATGGCCTGTGGGAGGCGTTCAACGACTTCCACATGGGCAACACGGGCGAGATCATCGCCGAGCGGCACGACGTATCGCGGGAGGCCGCGGACAAGTTCTCCCTCTGGAGTCATCAGAAGGCAGTGCGCGCTGTGAAGGAGGGGCGGTTCAAGGATGAAATCGTGCCCGTGGAGGTGAAGTCGAAGAAAGGGCTCGTCACAGTCTCCGACGATGAGGGCCCAAGGGAGGACACGACCCTCGACGCTCTCGGCAAGCTCAAGCCCGTCTTCAGGGACAATGGCGTGCTCACTGCGGGCAACTCGTCGAGTATAAACGACGGGGCTGCAGCGCTCGTCGTGGCGGATCTCGTCAAGGCCGAGGAACTGGGGCTCGAGCCGATCGCTAGGATAGTGGACTACGCCACCGCGGGAATGAAGCCGGAACTGATTATGGAGGCGCCGATACCCGCCGTGCAGACCCTGCTCAAGAGGAACTCCCTGCAGATATCCGACATCGACCTGTTCGAACACAACGAAGCGTTCTCGACCGCATCGATCGCAGTGAAGGATTCGCTCGGCGTCCCCGAGGACCGGTTCAACGTCAACGGTGGGGCGGTGGCCCTCGGCCACCCTATCGGCTGCAGCGGTGCTCGAGTGCTCACAACGCTCATCTACGCCATGCGGAGGCGGAATGCGTTCCGCGGGGTTGCCACCCTGTGTCTGGGCGGCGGCAACGCCGTCGCGATGATAGTTGAGCGATAGGTCCATCAACCGAAAGCGAAATATCGGACCCCGTATTACACTGACCTGAAACGAAGGAGCGCGAGTTCTTTGAATGCTCAGGATTTGATGCAGATCGTCGACGCCGACAGGGACAGGATTGTGAAATCGCTCTGTGACATGCTCAGGATCAAGGCGGTAGGACCTGAGAACGGCGGCACCGGTGAGGCTGAGCGCGGCGATTTCCTGACCGAGCTTCTGAAAGAGCTCGGCTTCGATGAGGTCGAGCAGTACGATTCGAAGGACCCGCGCGTCCCTTCGGGCCGCAGGCCGAACATCGTGGCGAGGGTGAAAGGCTCGACAGACGCCAACCTCTGGGTGGTCACGCACACGGACACAGTCCCCGAGGGGGATCTCGAGGCGTGGACCCGCCCTCCGTACGACCCCCAGGCCGTCGATGGCAGGGTATACGGCCGTGGGTCCGAAGATAACGGGCAGGAGCTGATCGCCTCCCTCTTCGGCCTGGCCGCGCTCTTTAAGGCGGGGATTACTCCTGAGTGCAACGTGGGCCTCGCATTCGTATCCGATGAGGAGTACGGAAACGCACACGGGATCGAGGTCCTGCTTAAGAACGGGTTGTTCAAAGAGGGCGATCTGATCGTGGTGCCCGACCACGGATACCCCGACGGATCATCCATAGCGATAGTCGAGAAGAGCGTCGCATGGGTGAAGGTCGTGGTCGTCGGAAGGCAGACGCACGGTAGCACTCCAGCGAACGGGGTGAACGCGTTCGAGGTGGCTGCGAGGTACATCTGCCACTGCACCGACAGGCTGAGGTCGAAGTTCCCGAAGAGCGATCCGTTGTTCGACCCTCCTGAAAGCACCTTCGTGCCCTCGAAGTGCGAGGGCAACGACTACAACATCAACACCGTGCCTGGAAGGCAGGTGTTCTACTGCGACTTCCGCGTCCTGCCCGATTATGCGCTGGACGACATCATGGCCGAAATGCAGGCAGTGGCCCGTGAGCTCGAGACGAAATGGGGGGCTAAGATAGAAGTCAGCTTCCTGGACAGAACCGAGTCCGCTGGGAAGACCTCGCAAGATGCAGAGGTCGTGAAACGCCTCGGGGAGGCGATCGCCGTCGTCGGGGGGTTCGTGCCGAAACCCGTCGGGATCGGCGGCGCGACCTTCGCGACCCCGTTCCGGAAGGCAGGTTTGGAGGCGGTCGCGTGGAGCACGATCCCGGGCACAGGCCACGACGCCGACGAGTACATCGAGATATCCGGGATGATGTTCGACGCCAAGACCTATGCGGTGCTATTCGCAGGCAAGAACATAGACCGGACGGGTTAGAGCGTCTTGGACGGCTTCGGCATCTTGTCTCCGAATATCCTCGAGATCATCCATTCAGCATCGAAGCGTCTGAACTCGTCGTATCCCTGGCCGAAGCTGACGTATGCGACAGGCTTCCCGATCGCCTTCGCGATTGAGAGCGCTGCTCCGCCCTTGGCGTCAGCGTCGATCTTCGTCAGGACGACAGCGTCGATCCCGACCGCCTCGTCGAACCTCTTCGCCTGTTCGATCGCGTCGGAGCCGGCGAGCGAGTCCCCGACGAAGAATATCACATCCGGCTTGGCGACCCGCTGGATCTTCTTCATCTCGTCCATCAGGTTCCTGTTGGTCTGCATCCTTCCTGCGGTGTCGATCAGGACGAATTCCTTCTTCCTCGCCTTGGCGTGTTCGATCGCATCGAACGCGACGGCCGCCGGATCGCTCCCTGCCTGATGTTTGATGATCTTGCACCCGAGCCGTTCGGAGTGCAGGGTCAACTGTTCGATCGCCCCTGCCCTGAAAGTGTCCCCCGCGGCAAGCACGCAACCATACCCTCGAGCCTGCAACCGATGGGCGAGCTTGGCGATGGTAGTCGTCTTTCCCGTGCCGTTGATTCCGACGAACATCATCGCGATCGGCGGAGTCTTGGCTTTCATCACCTCGCCGAGTGAGAACTCCCGGCCAACGAGCACATCCCTGACCACCGATCGGAATGCCAGGTTGACTGCCTCCTCCACCTTGAACCCCTTCTCGACCCTCTTGCCTGCTAGGAACTCGCGCACTCCCTTCGACATCTCCTCGACGACAGGAAGCGCGACATCCGCCTGAAGAAGACCGAACTCGAGCTCTGTGAGGATCTCGTCTAGAACACTCTCGCGCAGCTTTCTGCCCGAGTCGCCGACCACCTCGGACATGTCCTCGATGGACCTCGCCTTAGCGACCGTCGACGCGACAGCGAGCTTGTCTCTGAGAGCTTTGAACATGACCGCTCCTGAAGGTCGGAGCCCTCACTGGGGGTCCGACCGCGAGTAGTACTCCTGGACCTTCTCGGAGAGCTGCTGGACCGTGAGTTCGGTCTGCTCGATGCGTTCGCCGATCTTGTGCACCGCACGGTTGAGCTCGTCGATCCTGGCGCTCAGCAGCTTCTGCGCCTCCTCTGGAGACCGCTGAAAGGAGACATCTGCGCCTACTCCGACAATCGCGCTCTTCTCCTCGGAGATTCGGGCGTGGATGAACGATTCCGCACCGATCGGCACCAGGATATCGTCCCCTGGCTTGCCAGAAGCGACCCGGGATATGGTGTCCCTCGCCCGCGAGTGCTCGTCGACCGTGAGTTTGATGATCTCCTGCTGTCTCATGAGCGCCTCGTACTGCGCCTTGGCGCTCTCTATCATCGCTGCCGCCTCTCTTGCCTCTGCTTCGTCCATCAGCCACCAGCCTCCAGGATGTACTTCACCTGGTGATCCGTAATCTCCTCGGGCGTCATGGCTCTGATGCCCTCGATTCTGACGGACGGCCGCTTGACCCGGTGCCTGCTACCGATGAGCGCGAATACCTTCTCCACGGCGGCCGGCTCGTCGACCGAGGCCACTTCGATGGTGAAGGGTTGCCACCTGCGAACTGAAATCCTGAACTCTCCCTTTATCTCGTAAGCCTTCATGATGACCCGCAGAGGCCCTAGAGAAGGTACTCCAGATAAAGCTTTTGTCAGTCGAGCGTTCTGTCAAGCTATCGGGTGTTACACGTAGTGCGAAGCGCCAAGACCCCATGCCCCGTTGATATCACGATGCCGGACAAGGCACGCACACGGGCCGTACCGGTCGGCCCGGATGGATGCAGCGGATCGCGCTCGACATGTGGGAGAAATCCATATTCCCGAATGGGCGCGTACGCCGGACATGCCCCCGCGGATAGGCCTATCCAGACGCTGTCAGAGGGGGCGGGCACGCTGCCACCAGCCGCCTGCGACAGGGCGGCAGGGGGCTTACGGTTCAGCCCCGGCGCGTCCCAGCATGACGTGATGATGGTCCTCTGCGGCCCTGCAAGGGGCGCACGGCCGGAGCCGAATGGGACGAGTCAGTTGTCGAAGTGGTCCGAGGGATTACCACCCGATAATTGACAGAACCTCAGTCGAGATGAGCCGACCTAGCGTCTCATCCCTCCTCAGCGAATAGATATTCATACCCGCGATCTCGATGACGGTGGCGTGACCCGGCCGATCGACATCTTCCGTCCAGGCAGGAGCTTCCCAGCCGTGTCCGTCACCGGTACCCGGTGCGACCTCCAATGCCACCATTGCGCGGGTCATTACCTGCACGGGATGAGGGCCGCGACCGAGCCAGAGGGGTTGTTGAGGCTGGCTCTTGAGTTGGATGAGGCGGGCGCCCTAGGCCTGCTCATCAGCGGAGGATCTGAGACAACCGGAAAGGTTCCGTTGGAGCGCTTCGTCGGGACGATTAGGCGGATCAAGGACACCACGCGGTTGAAGATCAACGCGCATGTAGGGCTGGCTCCAAAATCGGACCTTGAGGCTCTGGTCGCTGCAGGTGTGGACGCCTTCTCGGTCGATGTCTACGGAACGGACAGCGCCGTCCAGGACACGCTCGGGCTGGATGCTCGTGCGGACGATTTCATGAAGGTGATCGAGGACCTGAAAGACCTGGACGCTCCCGCAGTGGCACCGCATATATGCATCGGGATCGAGAAGGGAGTGCTGGCGGGCGAGATGGATGCGATCGCTCGTTTGAAACCGATCGGACCTGACGCATTGGTCTTCATCGTCTTCACACCGACAAAGGGCACATCGTACGAGAAGGCGCAGCCTCCAGCTCCCTCGGACATCCTTTCCGTGCTGCGGCTGGCGCGGGAGCAGCTGCCAGACACGCGACTCGTGCTAGGCTGCATGCGCCCTAGAACGGCCAGGCAATACGAGCTCGAAGCAGTTGCCTTGGGCATCGACGGGATAGCCATGCCTAGCAGGGCGACTCTGAAGTATATCAGGAGGTCCGGGGCGAACATCTCTGAAAAGGAAACCTGCTGCGCGCTCGGATAGATTCTCACTTGTATATCGAGCCGTGGGAGTACTTGCGCTCGATTGGCACGAGATATGCTATCCACGCGATATTGGCGACTACCATCGCCAGTGCGAGCAGGGAAATCACGCCTGTGAATATGTCGGAGGTGTCCCTCACGATCGTCACCGTCGCCGCGGAGCCAGGGTTCTCCTGGTCGTTCAACACGAGAAAGTACCTCTGGTGGTCCGCCTTGGGGATGTCGATCGTGACCGAACCTTCTATCCGGTCGTTGTTTCGGTTGAGTCTCAGTAGTGACAGCTGGCTGATGTCGTCCTTGTAGGCGTCATAGACTGCGCCTTCCACCAAGTATATCTCGACGATGTGCACCGCGGTTGCCTGCACCTCTACCATGCGTTGCAGCGCGAGCGGGTCTCTGGACCAGAACTCCACCGGTTCGCTGACAGTGAGGGCCGAGGTCCTGCTGGTTCCGTCCTGTATCGCAGACAGAATCGGCGGGGCCATCAGCATGACCGTTACGGTGGCGGCGACGATCACGATCATAACCGCCGACTTGATCGAGTTCTTCGCCATCAGGTGTTTGGAGCTGGAGCTCCTGGCGAACCTAATCTCTATGATCCGGAAGAAGAAGCTCTCGACGCATACGACGAGAAGGAGCAGGACCATCACCGATGCGAACGAATCGAGCGGGAGGTATAGGACTGGCGTCAGCTGTGCGTTACCGAATATGAAAATCATGACGAACCCAAGAACGATGAGCATTATGGCCTGGACGACATAGAGCGCCAGTTTGATCCTTCTGATCTTGGTGAGCCTTATGGAGTCCTCCAGAACCTTACTGGAAAATGGCATTGAAGCCTTTTATGCCATTACGGCTAATAAATACTTTTTGTGCTAGTTATCGAGCGAAGCCAGATTTCTACATATAAGGTGGACCGCCACGTAGCTGGGCACTCTCGTCGGACCGGCGTCCAGGTCGAACCCTACCCCTCTAAGGGTCACGCTCGCAGGCGCCTCCAGACTTACGCCGACCTCCTCCTCCCCGAATGCCCGGGGCACAGCATCCCTGAACGGGTCGAACCTGTCGAGTTTCTCCCTGGTCATCGGCACGACCTCGAACCCGGTCTTACCGTGCAGAGAGCTCGGAAGGCGGATCAGTCTACGGACATCGGAGGTAACAGGCTCGTCGGTCTCCCCCTTGACCTTCCCTTTAACCCTCAGGTCAACGAGCTCCAGGAACGCATCGCTGTTCCGTTTCTCCGAGAACACCTCGAAGGTGTCCTCGTCTCTCATCCGATCGGCGCCACTCCTACCCTTGTTCTTCACGAAGAGGTCTTCGTAGAGCCCCCCGATGGTCTTCGGCCCGATATCTCGTTTGGATGCCGCTAGCGTCTTCGAGACGAGCCTCTTCGCGTCCTCCTCGGGCATCTCCTCCAGCTCTGCCAGGAGCTCCTCGATGCCCCTCCGTATCCTTCTCTTCCACCCCCCGTCCGCACGCGTGGGCATGGCACGCCTGTGGCTCACCCCAGGGCGGTCCTTGAATCTGCTCTGCTCGAACGCGCTCCTCGGGAAGACCCAATCGAGATCCAGGCCGGTGCCCGTCACGTAGTCCACGACCTCCCTCCTCTCGTGCGAAGTCAACTTGAGGACCTTCTGGTTGTTCACGTGTACGTGGTACCCCCTTCCTCCTGAGAACACTATCTTAAGGTCGCCCTCGTCGAACCCGAGGTCTTCGTTGAGGAATTCGTCGATGAGCCTCTTGACTTCCCGCTTGACCCTCCCGAGCATCTGTTCATAGGACAGCCCCTTCGTACCCTCGACATGGTCCGCGTCGAGGTCGAACAACAGGTCCGCCCCGAGCCAGGACTTCTCAGGCATGGTGGGGGCATCAGGCTTCTCGTAGTAGGCGGTGGAGTAGTAGGCGTGCGATGGCGTCTGCTCGACGAGGTACTTCTTCAGAGCCGCTCTGCTCGGAAACGCCATGTGCCTCATCATGAAGGTGCGGTCGAAGAACATGAACCCGAACTCCCGCCTGGCGAACCTCTCGGGCATGTCCAGGGGAGATTCCGTATAATGCCTGGCGAACAGTTTCATAACGAACCTTTTCGAACCGTTCGAAATCATCGCGGCTGCGTTATCCCACTGACGCGTATATTAAACTGACATTTACAGTCCTGCTGCATTCTGGGTGCACGTCGGAAACCATAAAAAGGCCTCAGCACCATCCAGCGACCCGCTAGGTAGGGCACATGAACAAGATCTACGTGAAGCTCATTCTCAGCAGCGAGGGTGAACCCCCCAAGCGCATCGTCGAACGCTTGAAGCGAATCGGCGCGCTCCCCCTCGTCGGTGATTTCGATTTCGAGTTGGAACTCAGCCCGGACGAGCGGTTGTTCGACAAACTCGATACGATCCACAAGGCTCTAAAGGGCTCAAGGGTCAGATACACCGTCACGACCCAGGCGGGAGCCATCAAGCCTTTGGAGGGCGGCACCTCGACGCGTTCGGTCTCCTCGTTGGATGGCCTCAAGCCAGCCGATATGAAGAAGGCCGTCTACATACAGAAGCTAGACCGGTGGCGGGAGATGGGGTTGGACGTCTCAGAACTGGAAGAGGTGCTGGATGCCGACATGACCCTTTTCAAGGAGGCCAGCAAGGAGTTCCTCAGAACTCACTTGAACAGCATGTCCGTGGTGAGTGACAAGCACCCGCCTGATATCCAACTCGATGGTGAGGTGCTGGCGCTCCTCAACGAGGAGGGTAAGACGATTGCGGGCCTCGCCAAGACCACAGGCCACTCGGAAGAGCAGGTCACCCTTTCACTCGGACGCTTGATGTCATCTGGGAGCGCGACCCTCACTGGCTCCGGGAAAGGGGAGAAGTACGTGCTCGTCCCACCGCCTGCGCCACCCCCTGTCAAGAAGAAGCTCAGAACCCTTCCAGCGGAAGACGTCGAGGAGGCCGAGGACAGGGTCTACAGCGCCCTTTCTCCTAACGGTACCACGCGTGGGCAGGTCCTCAGGGCGACCAGGTTGCCCGAGGAGCAGCTCTCCAAGGCGCTGGCATCCCTCTCGAAGAAGGGCAGGATACGCGTCATAGGCAAGGGCATGAAGGCGCGGTTCGTACCCTCCTGATCCTGGCACGGTTGCAGATCGTGGTCCTGGCCGATGCATCTGGTAAAAGCTTTATACGGACACTTCCGATTGAGCGCCGCCCAGGGAAGGATACATGATGCGTGCGTTCGAGCTGACTAAGACCAAGGTGAGGTATCCGGGCTCGGACTTCCCGGCCTTGGACGATGTTTCTGTCGGGGCAGATGAAGGCGAGATAGTCCTTCTGCTCGGATCCAACAATGCCGGCAAATCCACCTTCTGCAGGCTTCTGAACGGTCTCGTGCCCAATTCGATTCCAGCACAGGTCGGTGGAAAGGCGGAGGTTCTGGGACGGGATGTTAGAAGAACCTCGGTCGCCAGGCTCGCCACGCTGGTCGGCATGGTCTTCCAGGAGCCGGATAACCAGCTGTTCTGTATGAGCGTCGAAGAAGAGGTGGCGTTCGGACCGGAGAACTTGGCGATTCCGAGGGCAGAGATCATCGCTAGGGTCGAATGGGCTCTCGAGGCCGTTGGGCTGAGCGGGTACAACGCTCGCTCGCCGTCCAACCTGTCGGGGGGCGAGAAGCAGCGGCTGGTCATTGCAGCCGCCCTGTCCATGCGCCCGCGGCTGCTCGTCCTGGACGAGCCGGCATACGCCTTAGACCCCGCTGGCAGGCTGGACCTGTATGCGCTCCTCCGCCTTCTTCGCGAGAGATACGGCATGACTATCATCATCGCGGAGCGGGACGCAGAGGAGATGGCGGAGCTGTGTGACCGCGTGATTCTCCTTCGCAACGGCAGGGTGGTAGCCGACGGACCTCCGAGCGAAGTCCTGTCGGACATCGATGAGGTGGTTGCTGCGGGAGTGTCGCCTCCCCAGATTGCCCACTTGAGCTCGCTCTTGGCGGACAGGTTTCCGGGCAAGACGCGCCCATTCCTTACGACGGACGACGCGGAGAAGGAGATCGCAGACCTGGTTCGAACTGCAGGGAGCGGTGCTCCGTGAATGCTAGCGTCACCGCTCGGCGTCTTCCGATCATCTCCTTGCAGGATGTGAGGTTCTCGTACGAGGGCGGCATCGAGGCACTCAAAGGGGTATCGTTAAGTGTTGCCAGAGGGGAGAACGTGGCCGTCGTCGGTGGGAACGGCTCCGGCAAAACGACACTCGCGAAGCACCTCAACGGGCTCCTGAAACCGTCATCGGGGAGGGTTCTCGTTGGGGGGGAAGACTCCAGCAAGACGAGTGTCGCGATGCTGGCCAGGACCGTCGGCTACGTATTTCAGAACCCGGACTATCAGCTGTTCTGCACATCAGTGGAGGAGGAGGTCCGCTTCGGACCGAAGAACATGGGGTTCGGACGTGACGACGAATCTGCGCTCGCGGAACGCGCGCTGAAGCTTATGGACATAAGCCATCTGCGGGAGCAATCACCTGTCTCGCTGAGTCTCGGCGACAGGAGAAAGATCGCGATTGCCTCTGTGCTAGCGACCTCTCCCATAGTGCTCATCCTCGACGAGCCCACTACCGGCTTGGATTCAGTGGAGTCTGCACAGCTCATGGCCACATTGGACGTCCTGCGTTCCGAGGGTATGACTGTCGTGCTGATCACACACGATATGCGGCTGGTCGCTCAGCATATGGACCGCGTGGTCGTCATGTCCGAGGGGAGCGTCGCGCTCGATGCCGGTGTTGAGGAAGCGTTCTCCGACCCTGACCGGTTGAGACGGTGCAAACTCCTCGCCCCTCCGATAACCGTCCTAGCTCAGAGGTTGCAGGCTCAAGGTGTCCTTCCGAAGGGAGCGGCTACGCCTCTTCAGCTGGTGGAGCTGGTGGCACGTGTTCGGGGTGAGCGGCAATGACGAGGTTCAAGGACCTGTACACGGAGGCGGACACGTTCCTGCACCGGCTCGACCCGCGTGTGAAGATGGCATCCGTGCTCCTGCTCAGCCTCCTCGCCCTCATCATGTCCGCCCTGGCATACCTGCTCGTGCTGCTCACATTCATCTTCGTCCTGCTCCTGCTCGCTAGGTCGAGCTACAGGAAGACTGCGTTCGCGATGAAGTTCGTGTTGAGATTCATGGCGCTGATAGCGATCCTATGGCCGCTGTTCGACCCCTCTGGCACCCCCGTCCTGATTAGGTTGGGGCCGGTGGTCATCACTGAGCCAGGTATATGGAGGGGTTTGGCGTCTGCCGTTCGCGTAGGATGCCTCGCAACGGTATGGTACATACTGATATTCACGACCTCGCAACGGGATCTCGTTCGGGGCCTAGTGAAACTGGGCCTGAGATTCGATTTCGGCCTGGCCCTGGCAATCGCCCTGAGATACTTCCCGACGTTCGGAACCGTGATGGAGTCGATCATCGACGCGCAACGGTCGCGTGGCATGGAGTTCGAGAAGGGCAACATGTTCGTACGTGCGAGGAAGTACGTGGCCGTCCTCGGCCCCGCGATCGTCTCGGCGCTTAAGACCGCGGACATGCTCGCACTGGCTCTGCAATCGAGAGCCTACGGCGCGCGCAGAAACAGGACATATCTCAGGGAACTCAAAATGCGTCCTTCGGACTACGTGGCGTTGGTGACAGTTCTCGCCATGTTCATCGTTCCAACCGTAGCTAAGTACGCTTTCTCCGTACCTATATGAAGGCTAGATGTTAAGTAGGGCGGCCAGTCTCCGCTGGTCGAGGACCATGGCATCTGGTACGGAAAATGAGGAGGCCCTGGACGACGAGCTCGACCAGCCGGACGGCGCGGGATTCGTTCCCCCAATCATCGTTGCCCGGTACGGCGTGCTCACGGCTCTGACGGCCGCCGTCACGTTCGCGACGTTCATCTACTTCGCACCCACGAAGGGTTATTTCAACATGGGCGACTCCATGGTGTTCTTCTGCGCGTTTGCGTTCGGCTGGCGCGCAGGCGCGATCTGTGGGGGGGTGGGGTCGGCCGTTGCCGATGTTCTGCTCGGGGCAGGATTCTTCGCACCGTACACATTCCTGGCCAAGGGCTCGGAGGGCCTCGTCGCTGGCGTCATAGGCCGCCTCAACGGCGGCAGCAAGCTTGCGAAGGTGCTCGGCGTCTCCGCAGGCGGCACATGCATGGTGGTCACATATCTGCTGTGCGAGGTATTCCTCCTGAACGTCGGCTGGGGAGCTGCACTCGCGGAAGCCCCTGGCAACGTGATCCAGGTCATTGTCGGCGGGACGGTGGGCACGCTACTTGCATGGTATGTGAAGCGCGTCTACCCGTCCTCCGGCGCACTGTAGGTGTCGAGCTCACTTCCTCAGCTTCGCGAGTTCCTTATCGCCTATCTTGTCCCTCGGCATGAACCTCTTCATGCCTGCCATCATGTTCATCCCGAAGTTCATTAAGACCGCGGGCAGCGATATGCCGAAGCGCGTCCCCGTCTCGACGACCTTGCCGGGGTTCATGATGCCGTAGGGGTCCATGAGCGCCTTGATCCTACGGATGAGCTCCGCACCCTCCTTGCCGCGGTAACGGTTGAGGTTCCCCGCGAAGAACAGGCCGAGACCGACCGGTCTCCCGCCGTTCTCGAAGGCGATGTCCCCGAGCTTCTTAGCGAAGCCCATCGCCGCGGTCGTGCGGAAGAAGTTGTGGTCGTCCGTGAGATAATAGGGCATCAACATGACCGTGTTCCTGTCCGCCACCGTCCCTATGATCGGTCCTTTGAGTTTCATCCGTTTCACGAGCGCCTTCGTATCCGCCAGGACTCTCTCGAACGATTCTATCGGGACGATTATCTCCCCTGGGATGGCTCCGGCGCCCATCTCTCTGACCCTGAACTCGTAGCTCCGCTCGGACCACTCGTGCTCCGCGACCTCGGAAGGCATCTTCTTCGCACCCGACGAAGTCATGATCTCGTCGAGCCCCTTCTCCTCGAGGTCGACGGCGTCCTTTGATCCAGTGAGCGCGCATGTGACCATGCAGCCCACCTCGGGCGCGTCCTTGCCTACCGCCCTGAGATACTCGAAGTGGACCTTGTCACCGAACATGATGTGCATCGGTTCGACATCGCTCCTGACGAGCTTGCGCAGTGCGGGGGTCATCTGTGCCAGGTCGTCGAACGAGTATGCGACCGCCCTCAGCACCTCCGGCTTCGGCAGCACACTGAGCGTCACCTCCGTTATCACTCCGAGTATCCCCTCGGAGCCGACAAACAACCAATTCAGGTTCGGCCCGCCACCGTACGTGGGGACGTACTTGTCGCCCGTGTGTATGATCCGCCCGATCGGCAGCACGACCTCCATGTCCCGTATCAGGTCTCCTGCCGTGCCGTACTTGTACGCACCTATGCCTGTCCCCCCGGTGCCTATCCACCCGCCGATGGTGGCGGAGGGTGCGCTGCTCGGATAGCACGGAAGGAAGAGCCCTTTCGCGTCGAGGGCGTCCCCGAGGGCCTTCCAGGTTATTCCTGGCTGTGCCGTGACGACGAGGTTCTTCTCATCTATGGAGATTATCTTGTTCATGGCAGTCATGTCGAGGACGTATCCTCCCTGGACCGGCACCGCGCCTCCCAGGCCCCACGTGCCAGCCCCCCTGGGGACGATCGGTTTCTTCGTGGCGGCCGCCTTGGCCATCATCTGTGCCACCTCCTCCGAATACTGCGGTCTCACGACCTGGTCCGGGGTGGTCTTGAATATCAGGTCCATCTCCTTCGGGAGCGGTGCAAGGTCGTGGCTGTACAGTCTTCTCTCGAGCTTATCATCACAGGTCTCCATCACGAAACACCTACTCGGTAACGGTTGTAGCGCGGGCATAAGAGCCCGCGGAAGGCAGTAAGCCGTCTTCCCCAATAAAACCTACACCTTCACCAGCCACTGACCCCGAGGCGCAGTCTGCTTTTCGTCATCCTGCACCGCTTCAACGTCGAAAGTTTCTTATCTGACCGTTCAGTGAGATATATGCGGACAGAGACGAAACGGGGAGAGGATTACCGGTGGGCGCTACATTGAGAACGATCGGATTGTTCACGCTACTCATACTGCTGTTCTCCGTGATCGGATACGTGATCGGCGGGCAATTCATGGACAACTGGATGATGGGTGCTGCGATATTCCTTGCTCTTGCAGCCGTCATAAACATAATCAGCTACTTCTACAGCTCGAAGATAGTGCTCTGGTCCTACCGGGCGAAGATCGTCTCCGAATCGGAGGCCCCCCGCCTCTTCAAGATAGTCAATTACATCTGCATGAAGAGCGACATGCCGATGCCGAGGATAGCCATCGTGCCGACGAAGACTCCCAACGCCTTCGCGACCGGTCGGAACAAGAACAACGCGGTCGTCGCCGCGACCGAGGGGTTGGTGCTCCTGCTGAACGATGATGAGCTGGAGGGAGTACTCGCGCACGAGATGGCACACGTGAAGAACCGAGACATACTCGTGATGACGATCGCAGCCACTATCGCAGGTGCGATATCTTTCGCCGCGCGTATGCTGTGGTGGAACATGATCCTGGGCCGCAGGGGGGGCAGCGGCAATATTTATCTCCTCCTCGTGGTCGCGATAACCGCCCCGCTGGCCGCGCTCTTGATCCAGTTGGCGATATCGAGGAGCAGGGAATACAAGGCGGACAGGGCAGGCGCGTTGATGATACAGCGACCTCTGGCCCTGGCAAGGGCCCTTCAGAAGCTGGAGGACGCGAACATTCGCAGTCCCATGAGGAGAGGCAACCCCGCCAGTGCGAGCATGTTCATCGTTAACCCGTTCAGGGGAGGAGGGCTCTTCAAACTTTTCACGACACATCCTCCGATGAAGAAGCGAATCGAGAAGCTCCACGAGTTGGCGGAAGAGACGGGGCTCATAGGCTGAATCGTCAGAGGCTTAGCCGACCTTCTCCCAATCCTCTAGTCTCAGGACGCTCGAGAGCGTGCCCCCTTGCTTGATCTCCTCTCTGAGCCGCTCCTCTCTCTCCGAGACGTCCACGGCGCGGTTCGCTACCTCGACGGCGTTCTCCTGTGGCACGACGACCACACCGCTCTCGTCCCCAATGATCCAGTCCCCGGTCCTCACGGAGACTCCGCCGCAGATGATCTCGTGGCCGATCCCGCCGTATCCTTTCGGCTCTCCGGCGTTCGGCGCTATGTGCCTCGAGAAGCACGGGAAGCCCATCTCGACTATCGCGTCGACATCCCTGGCGGCGCCGTCGATGACCACGCCAACGACCCCCTTCGTCTTGCAGCTCCAGGAGGCCAGCTCGCCCCATACGGCAGTCTCTCCTCCGCACGCGTCAATCACTACCACGTCTCCGACCTGCGCTCGGTCGATCGCCTCGACGGATTTTGCCCAGTCCCCGTTGACCGTCTGCACCGTGATAGCCCTTCCGACCATATTGGTGCCGTGCCGTATCCTGGGAGCGATGCCCTTCATAGCACCTTTCTTGTGCTGGGCATCGGCGATGTTGGGAGAGGATACCTTGGAGAACGCCTCGGCCAGGCTCTCCTGCGAGTACTTCTTGAAACGCTCCGAAGGCACGGCCTCTCCTGTCTCGATGGCCTTCTTGATCCTTGCGGAAGCCTCGGCGGCGTCCCGGGCCTTGATGATCGCTCCGCCGACTATGACTATCGACGCACCGGACCGGACGACCTCCGCCGCGGTCTCGCTGTTGATCCCGCCGGCCGCGGCTACGGGTATGTTCACCGCCTCGACCACTCTCTTCAGCTCCTCGAACGGCGACCCCCCGACCATCTGTTCGTCCACGCCCACGTGCACACAGATGTAATCCACGCCCATCTTCTCAAGCTGTTTCGCCCTCGATGCCTTGTCGGGGACGTTGAACAGGTCCGCCATGACCTTGGCGCCGTACTGTCGCGCACTGAGTAGCGCCTCCGTGATGGTGGGGTCGGACGAGAGGGCGAGGACCGTGACGATGTCCGCTCCCGACTTGGCGGCGATCTCCACCTCCGCTCCGCCCACGTCTATGATCTTCATGTCCGCCACGACGGTCGTCGCTGGAAACGCCTTCTTGAGCTTGCGGAGGATGTCGACCCCTTCGCTCTTGATCAGTGGCGTGCCCGCTTCTATCCAGTCAGCCCCCCCACTGATTGCCTCCGAGGCGATCGTCAGTGCCCTCTCCGCGTGTATCAGGTCCAGCGCGACCTGTAGAACGGGCCTCATCGGTTGGAATGACCGCTGTCCCGGACTAAAAACCTGTCTGAGCGATGATTCGCACGTGGGGCGCGCGTGCAAGAAACAATAATAAGCGAATCACCGCATTCTGCGGAGTGCAATGGTTCATAGGAGCGGCGATAGAGAGCGGTGTGGGACGGGCATCGATGGCTTCGATACCGTCCTGTACGGCGGCATCCCACGGGCCAACACCGTGCTGCTCACGGGCAGCTGCGGGACCGGCAAGACGTCACTTGCACTGGAGTTCCTCATACACGGGGCGTTGAAGGGGGAGAACTCGTTGTTCATCTCGGTCACCGAGAACTCCGAGAAGATGCTAGCGAACATCATACCCTACAACTTCTTCGAGGAATCCCTTATCAAGTCGGGCAAGTTGGTCTTCGTGGACCTCCCCGTGATGTACGAGCGCCTCGGGATGACCAAGGCGGAGCTCACGATGGAGGAGATCGACCTCCTGGTCGCCGCCATCGCCAGCCTGGTGCGGGAGCTCGACACGAAGCGGCTCGTGATCGATTCGATAACCTCCGTTTGTTACAAGCTGAAGACATCAGAGAAGATCCGGGACTTCATACTGAAGCTCAGCAAGGCGCTGACCGATGTTGGCTGCACGTCCATCCTGGTCAGCGAGATGTCGGCGCAGGCGAGTTCGTACTCGATGTTCGGAGTCGAGGAGGCCATCTCCGACGGCATCGTGCTTATGGCGAACATGGAGCGGCGCGGCGACCTGCTGAGAACCCTACAGGTCATCAAGATGCGTGGTACGATGCACTCGAGGGCGAAGTACGTACTGGACCTCACGCCCGAGGGCGTGCTCCTCGCACCTCTGCTGAAAGGAGGGAGCACTGGGACATGAGCGACAAGCGCGTGGCGCAGAATATATTCGACGAGCTCATGGAGGCCCCGCCGTCGTCCGCGGTGTCGCTCCAGATGTCGATAGACCATTACCTCGAAGTCCTCAGGGGTGTCCTGGACCTGTTCGCCTCGAAGAAGGAAGCGGACGTGATATACGTCACATCAACGATATCGTTCGACGCCATCAAGAGGGTGCTGGAAGCCCTCGATATCGAGACCTCCCGGGTGTTCTTCGTCGACTGCATCTCACACATGACGATGGGCGCGTCGTCCGGGGAGATGGACGAGCACACAACCCTGGTCGAGAGCCCGACGATGCTGGAGAACGTCATGCTGAAGGTCGAGTACCTCATCCGCCTCTCGGAGGCGGCTGAGAAGATCGTCGTGATTGACTCGATAAATTCGCTGGCGATACACAACAACAACTGGATACTCTCGGAGTTCCTCCACATACTCGTATCCGGATTGAGGGCGAGGAACGTGTACACGATCATCCTGTCGGTCGAGGAGCACTCGACCCCCGAGATCAACACCATGGTCAGCCTCGTCTGTGATCAGGGCATCCGCACGAACCTCAAGGAGGAATGAGATGAAGTTCACGAGTATAGGGATCAAAGCGCTGGATGAGCACCTGGGCGGCGGCGTCCAGACGGGATCGACGCTTCTGATCATGGGCAACCCTGGCTCGGGCACCGAGTTCTTCGCGAAGCAGTTCGCCAGTACGGGCGAGGAGGCCGTGACATATTTCACCTCGACGGAGCGCGACGAGGACGTCCTGAACGTCATGCGGGAGTACGGATGGAAGACGGACATATCGATAGTCAATATTGGCTCGAAGTACTACGAGAGCGTCCTCGCCAAGAAGCTGGAGATAAGCCGGTTCCGGCAGGAGGGCATCAGCCTCTCGGACATCAGGAGGTTCGAGGAGAAGGACACGCACAAGGAGGAGAACCTCCTGACATTCCTGTCATACGAGATATCGAAGCTGGACCCGCCCTTCAGGGTCGTGATAGACTCGCTCGATTTCTTCCTGGAGAACTACGACAGCGCCGAGGTGCTGATGGCCATGAGGACGATCAAGGCACACACTCAGCGCTCTGGAAGCGTGACCCTGATGACGATGCTGAAGAGCGTGCACGAGTCGCGCATACAGAGCAGCATCGAGGACCTGGCAGACGTGATCTTCGAACTGGACAGGGATAAGGATGGTCACGAGTACAGGAAGTATGTCATGGTTCAGAAGGTGAGGAACCGGCCCGTGATGGTCGGGATCATACCCTGCGCGTTCGACGAGACGGGCATAAAGCCATGTTGACCCGACCCGGCTCCTGCCTGCACCGGCCCGCCCTGAGAAACGACGCCTTTTCGACAAATAGCGACATTAATAACTTCGTTTATAAGTGTAAGAAGACTCCGTCTTCTTGAATAGTCGATTTCAACGACGTACCCAGATGTTCCACCTCGCTCTTTGCCGAAGCGAGTCACGCTCAAAACTGATAATCATCCGGAAAGCTATATAAACTCGGGTCGGCGCTAATCTCTTTCGTGCGGGCCGAAAGGTCCGCAGGAGGACAAAACATGAAGAAAACTTGGGCAATCCGGAAGGATGCCGAGGGGGTTTCCCCCGTTATCGCGACCATCCTGATGGTCGCGATCACCGTCGTCCTGGCGGCCGTGCTGTATGTCATGGTGCTGGGATTCGGCGGTGGAGAGAGCACGCCGTCAATACAGATCACGGCGAAGACGGCGATAACGAGCCCGGACGGGTATAAGTTTAGCCTGACTGGCCCGACCACTGAGGTCTCGTGGACGGACTTTACCGTGATCTTGCAGACGGGTGCTGACAGCGCGTCGTGGACCACGGCGACCCAGACGGACCTGACAGCTGCCGACGGCGTAGGGACACAGTTGCTCGGAGCCAAGGTTATGGACAGCGTGAGCTACTTCGTGAACATCACGGACATGGGTGGCAACGGCTACATCAACAATGGTGACTACTTCACCATAACCGGAACGTTCGCGAGCGGAACCTCGTACATAGTCACCCTGATGTACGAGCCGACGGACGGCCAGATGGTCTCCCAGACCTGGACCCACTAGTCAGTCTACAGCGCAAACACCAACATCTCGGAAGGTCTTCGTGACCTTTCCGAGAAGCCTTTGTTTTTATTCTCACCTTCTAGTTCCCACCGGCATGATATTATCAGCCACGATAGCCCTTCTACGACCTGCAATGGCTGCGCAGAACGAGGTCATGGGCGAGGGGGAGGCTGAGGCATATGTCGTCCAGCTCCTCGGGGTAACCGGCCCCATGACGACCAGGGAGATTGAGGTGGCCGCCTCGCTGGAGAAGCGCAGATGTCCAGACCAGACGGTATTGTTCCTAGCTAAGATGAGGGGAAGGGGTCTGATTGAGGGCGCGGCGTCCATCGAGAAGAAGGGCTGGCTCTGGCAACTCCCTGGAGACGCTCAAACGCCGCCGGGGTGATCGTGCACGATGACTGAGGTGTGCGCCACCTGGTCCGTCCACTTCTGCCTCGGGTCACGCGTCTCGACCGCCATGCCGATGACCCAGTCGAGCAGCAGCAACAGCCCGAATATCTTCGTGAAGTTCCTCAGCAGTGCTCTAGACAGAGTCATCTCGCCGACCATGGGCACGGCCTTCATGTGCATCACCATCTTGCCCACGGTCCCTCCGGCGGAGAAATCGAACAGGCTGGCGTAAAGGAACAGCGCGACACCCGAGATGAGGCCTGCGCCGAAGTACTGCCCTCCGAAGACCATGCTGAAGACCATTATCGGGGTGTAGACGAGCAGCGCATCGAGGACAATTGCAACGAACCTCTTGAGCCAATGCTGCTGAAGGGCCTTGTCCTGTCCAATGTAATCGAAACCGGTCGGCATCGAGAGACTCCTGACGGCTGATGCGTGCCTTCCCTTATCTCTTTTTGCCGATGGTTGGGACGCCGTGCCACTCGGATCGCCCGTCTCTCATCATCAGTTCAGAGGTAACTTCTTCGTCATCGTGGCGAGGGGATTATTCGTCAGGACCTCTTAATAACCCTCTGTCGACGTCATGCCTAAATAGGAACCCCTCCCTCACAAGAGTCCGGTTTTGATGCGGGAGATACGGGTCTACGCGCTCATGCATCGGCAGGACGATCCGCGCAAGTGCACCGCGGCCCGTCTTCTCAGGGCAGGCGAGATCAAACTCGCCCGCAGCATCGCCAAGATACCTCGGGGCGCCGTCGTGCTGGACCCTGAGGCGGAGAAGGCGGTGTCGCGCGAGGACCTCGACGCGGCTGTCAAGCACGGCGTGCTCGTCGTCGACTGCTCCTGGAACCGCCTCGACCGGTTCCCGAAGGTGAAGGCCGGACTCAGGCACAGGGCTCTGCCGTTCTTGGTCGCTGCCAACCCGGTGAACTTCGGGAAGCCTCAGCGGCTCAGCAGTGCCGAGGCAGCCGCGGCGACCGTCTACATCCTGGGCGAGCGGGAGCAGGCGGAGCGTATGATGGCGCTCTTCCGCTGGGGCGATACGTTCATTCAGATAAACAGGGAGCTGCTGGATGGGTACAGCGCCGCCTCGAGCAGCCTCGAGGTCGTGAGCTTCCAGGACGCCGCCTTGAGAAGCATCACTGTAGCCGGAAGGGACTCCAAGGCTGGGCAATAGACCTTTGTACCTCATAGGCGATTCCCGATACCCTTTCGCAGGCCGTGCAGGGCGGGGCACGGGAATCGACGGCCGACACGGGGGAGAAAATAGTGCCGAAAGAATACACACCTGAGGACCTGGTCGCCATCTGGGAGGAGTTTCTGGGCGGCCAGGAGATGCGTCACAATGTCAACGCGATAGCGGACTTCTACCCGGACGTGAGAAGCCTCTATGTCGATTTCTCAGCGATCGAGAGGTTCGACCCAGACCTGGCGAACTACACACTCATCAAGCCGGTCATATCCATCCAGTCGGCCGAGGAGGCCATGCGTAAGATGATCTCACACGCGCTGACGAACCCATTCATCCACATCAGGATCAGAGGTCTCCCAAGCGACTCTAGGATAGACATCAGGAAGCTCAGGGCGAAACATCTCGAGACGTTCGTGTCAGTCGAGGGGCTCGTCAGGAAGGCGACGGAGGTCAGGCCCAAGGTGACCGTCGCCGAGTTCGAGTGCATGCGCTGCGGAGCCAAGGTGTTCGTCGAGCAGGAGGGGATGCAGTTCAGGGAACCCCTCGAGTGCTCCAAGGACGAAGGGGGCTGCGGGCGCGGGAGCGGCTCCACCAGGTTCAAGCTGTTGATGGACAAGTCGCAGTTCGTGGACACACAGAAGATCGAGATACAGGAGCCGCCCGAAGGTCTCAGGGGCGGCGCCCAACCAGAGCGGCTCGCCGGCTACATCGATGACGACGTCGCTGGGAAGGTGTCTCCGGGCGACCGCGTCATCATGAACGGCGTGCTCAAGAGCATCCAGAAGGGTGCCCAGACCAAGTCCGCCCTGTTCGACCTCACGCTCAATATCAACTCCGTCGAGTATGAGGAGCACGAGTACGAGGAGATCGTCATCTCCCCTGAGGACGAGATGAGCATACGCGAGTTCGCCAGGTCCACGGACTCGTTCGATAAGGTCGTAGCGTCGATCTCGCCGACGATCTATGGTTACTTCCAGGAGAAGGAGGCGTTGGCTCTCCAGTTGTTCGGCGGAGTGACGAAGCTGATGGACGACGGCACGCGCATAAGGGGCGACATACACATCGCGATGATCGGCGACCCCGGCACCGCCAAATCGCAGATATTGCGATACATGGCGACGCTGGCTCCGAGAGGCATTTACACGTCGGGCAAGGCGTCATCCGCCGCGGGCCTGACCGCAGCCGCGGTGAAGGACGAGTTCGGCGAGGGCAGGTGGACCCTGGAGGCGGGTGCGCTCGTGCTGGCGGACAAGGGGCTAGCCTGCATCGACGAGCTGGACAAGATGAACGACCAGGATAGGTCGAGCATCCATGAGAGCCTGGAGCAGGGCACGATCTCCGTCGCGAAGGCCGGCATCACCGCCACGCTCCAGTCCCGGTGCGCGGTACTCGGCGCGGCGAATCCGAAGTACGGGAGGTTCGACGAAAACAGGAACATCGCAGAGCAGATCGACCTGCCGCCGGCCCTTCTATCCCGGTTCGACGCCATCTTCACCTTGACAGACCGCCCGGACGCCGAGTACGATAGAAACGTGGCCGTCCACATACTCAAGGGTCACAGGAGGGGGGAGATCAAGCTTCATGAATCGCCAGAGACGATACCCGGCATGGACGTGTCACAGATAATGAGCGACACGGAGATCTTCCTGCCGGCGATGGACATAGAGTTCCTACGCAAGTACGTGGCCTTCAGCAAGCGGCTCATCCCGGTGATGGCTGACGATGCCATGAAGACGCTCGAGAGCTACTATGTGAACATTAGGAAGCTCGGGGAGGGGGAGGAGTCCTCCGTCCCGATAACCGCGAGACAGCTCGAGGCGCTCATACGTCTCTCCGAGGCGAGCGCAAGGGCCCGCCTCAACCCGATCGTCACGGCAGAGGATGCCGAGAGGGCGATCAAGATCGTCGAATACTATCTGAACAAGGTGGCTAGCGAGGGTGGGCGACGCGATATCGACATCATCGCGACCGGAACGAGCAAGAGCCAGAGGGAGCAGATATACGTCCTCAGAAGCCTCGTGCAACAGCTGGCCGACGAGAGGAGGGGGGTCAGCCTCGAGGAGCTGATACAGAAGGCAGCGTCTGAGAACATCTCCGAGGAGCGTGTGAGGGCGCTTGTCAAACGACTGAGCGACGCCGGGGAGGTGTACTCCCCGCAGCCGGGCTACTACAAGCTCGCCAGTGAGGAGCGCATGGCATGACGATCAGTGTGAAGGTCCACACGAGCGGCAAGGAGGTCCTAGTAGCCGCGTGCGATGAGGACTTGCTCGGTCAGACTTATCGCTCCGACAAGCTTAAGATATATGTTTCACGGGATTTCTACGAGGGGCAGATCTGCGACGAGGCGGTGCTCGTCTCGAGGCTGGATATGGCCACGATAGCCAATCTGGTCGGCAAGCGGACCGTGGAGGCGGCGGTCAAGCACGGCTCCGTCGACGCGGACTGCGTGATAGTCATCGGTGGAGTCCCTCACGCGCAGATGGTGAGGATGATCTGATTTGTTCTGCGTCGAGTGTGGGAAGGAGGGCGAGCTGATAGGGCCGCTCTGTCTCGAGTGCCATGCGAAGAAGCATGTGCACGCCTCGGTCCCGGAGTTCGTCGATGTGGTATTCTGTGCCCACTGCTCGTCCCTCAAGGTGGGTGACAAGTGGGAGGATGTCGGCTCGGTCAAGGAGGCCGTCGAGCAGTCCCTCATGAGGGCCACGACGGTTCCCAAGGACGTATCGATGGAGGGATTCCAGGTGCGTCTGACCGCGAAGGACGAGAAAACCTACGATGCCGTGATGGACGCAGTGTTGGCATCCCACGGACACGAGTTCCACCGTACGCTGACAGCAACCGCGCGGATTAAGCGAGGGGTGTGCGGGGAATGCTCCAAGCAGAAGGGAAGCTACTTCGAGGCTACCCTCCAGCTGAGAGGGGACGCCCGCGTGCTAAACAGGGACAACGAGGATGAGATGAGACAGCGTGTGCTCGACAAGGTCGCAGCGCTGCGCGCGAACAGCCGTGGTGTGTTCGTCAGCAAGGTGGAAAGGGTGCGCGGGGGTCTCGATTTCTACTTCAGCACGGCCCAGGCAGCCCGCATCGTGGCCAGGGAACTCCAGGGCCTGCGCTGCGCGGAGTACAAGGAGTCCACCAGCCTCTGGGGCGTTCGGGATGGTCGCGATATGTATAGGGTCACATTCCTCGTGCGTCTACCCTCCTTCAACCAGGGGGACGTCATCTCCTTCGACTCCAAGGACTGGTACGTTAAGAGCATGTCAAAAGGACTCGTGAGGTGCATCCAACTCGCCAGCGGCGAGGAGCAGCATATGCGCCTCAGGGACCTGGAAGGATGCAAGGTCTCATGTCCGTCCGCCGACCTGAAGGAAGCCGTCGTGCTCATGGAGGGCGACGCCGAGATACAGGTGCTCGACCCCGTGACGATGTCCCCCATCGACCTCCGGAAAACGAAAGGGTTCGTTCGGAACGGCGACCAGATCCGCGTCGTCAAGACGAACCTCGGAACATACGTGTTGAGCGACGGCTGGTAATCGTCTCACGGATGTCTGGTTCCTACCAAAGGCATTAATCCCCAGGCATCCTTTCCGAGGCCGGAGGTATCGGTCAATGGTCGTGGAAGCTGACATTCAGAATGCGGTCGTCGAGCTGCTCCGGAGGACTGTCGTCAAGCTGCCATCGGACGTCGAGGAGGCACTGGTGCGTGCCCTCGACGCCGAGGTGGACGAGACCCCGAAGATGCAGCTCAAGGCCATAATGGACAACATCAAGCTCGCTGGGGAAGGCAACACGCCGATGTGCCAGGACACCGGCGTGACGATATTCTACGTCACACTTCCTAGGACGTGCGAGATCGATGTGGAGCGAGGGATAATCGAGGGTGTCAGACGTGCGACGTCTGAGGTACCGCTAAGGCCGAACGCGGTCCATCCGATCACGAGGAAGAACCCCGGAGACAACGTCGGCGACGGGATGCCGTACATGAACTGGAAGGTCGGCAACAACGATTTCATCGAGATCACCGTGATGCCGAAGGGCGCCGGCTCGGAGAACATGAGCCAATTGGCGATGCTGACCCCGAGCCAGGGCGTCAAGGGCATCAAGGAGTTCGTCCTGAGCACGGTGCTCCGGGCTGGCGGCAACCCATGCCCCCCGATGGTGTTGGGGGTGGGCATCGGCGGCTCGTCCGACATCTGCATGAAGCTGGCTAAGCAAGCCCTGCTCCGCCCGCTCGACGAGCGGCACAAGGACCCGGAGATCGCGGGGCTGGAGACCGAGCTTCTGGACGCGCTGAACATGCTGGGCATCGGTCCCATGGGGCTCGGAGGGAAGACGACGGCCATCGGGCTGAACATCGAGTACGCATATTGTCATACCGCCAGCCTGCCCGTTGCGGTGAATGTGCAGTGCTGGGCGGCGAGGCGCGGGACCGTGAGGATACATCTGGACGGCAGGCTCGAGTTCCCGACCAACGAGGAGTGATTATCATGACGAAGAGGCTTAAGACACCACTGTCTGAGGACGATGTCCGTTCTTTGAATGTCGGAGAGACGATATACTTGGATGGCGTGGTCTACACCGGAAGGGACGAGGTCCACATACACGCACTCGAGTATCTCGAGAAGGGGAAGCCCATCCCAGTCGACTTCAAGGGGGCGGCGCTGTTCCATTGCGGACCCATAATGAGGAAGGTCGGCGAAGGATGGGAGGTCGTGGCAGCCGGTCCGACGACCTCATCGAGGATGAACTCCCTCGAGCCGCAGTTCATCGAGAAGTTCAGGCCGGGTGCGATAATCGGCAAAGGGGGTATGTCGCAGCCGACGATCGATGCGATGAAGCAGCACGGTTGCGTGTACCTGGCCATCACTGGCGGCGCGGCAGTTCTGGCCGCTAGGGGTATCAAGAGCGTGTCAGGGGTCGAGTGGTACGAGCTCGGGATGCCCGAGGCGGTCTGGATCCTCAACGCGGAGAACTTCGGGCCTTTGACCGTCGGTATCGACACCCACGGCAAGAGCCTCTTCGCCGACGTGAACGCCAAAGTGAAGGAGAACGAACCCGCGGTTCGCGAGCGGCTCGGACTGAAGACGTAGAACCCGACCGTCTCGGAGACGAAACCGCTCATTTTCCAGAATGGCCGTTGCCGACACTAGGCTCGTCAACTAACGACGATTCCAGTGCATCCTCCTCGCTCAGCCCGTCCTCTTCCTGCGCTTCCTCGGCATCCTCCTCGTCTAGCTCGTCGTAGATCGCAGGTGCTTCGTCGGGCGCCTCGAAGGTCCTTATCCTCAGCACGACGGCGAAGGCGAGTATGATGATGGTCAGGAACAACGCCAATATCATCATCGAGTGCGCCAGGTCGAAGCCGAAAATGAACCCTCCGAAACTCTCCCGCGTGGGCTCGAGCTCGATGCTCCCCATCTCCGTCGTTTCGTCCAGCGTCGTCGCGATGGGCCCTATCTCTTTCGGCTGATATCCATCCAATGTGAAACGGACGATGTATTCGTCCGCTGGGAGGCCAGTGAACTGGAACTCGCCGTTCGTGTTCGTGATGGTCTCCCTCTGCGGGAGAACGACCACGGTGACTCCTGCGAGCTGACCCCCCGTGACGGCGTCCACAACGATGCCGTACAGGGCGCCTGGCAGGCCAGTGAGGTTGAAGTTGAGCTGCAGCTCCGATCCCCTAGTTATCCTCACTTCGGGGGCCGTCACGTTCAGATATCCCTGGAGCGACGCCTCGACCGTGTAAATCCCTGTTGGTATGCCGTCGATCTCGTACTTGCCTTCGATGGAGGACAGGCCGTAGTACTCGGTCCCCCACACGGACACGTTCGCCCCCACGAGCAGGACGGTTCCCGATCTCACTGTCCCCAACAGCTTCGTGTGCTTCTCCTCGAGAAGCACATCGACGTCCGTCGTGTCCGCTCCGCTGACAACCTCTACTCCCTCGAGGGTCGACGTGTTGAACCCTTCGAGCGATACAGCGACGGAGTAGGTTCCCTCGGGAAGGTTCGGCACGTAGTAGGATCCGTCTACCTCAGTGGTGACCGTGATGGTGACCGGAGGGGGCCCTTCGACCCTGACCGAGACATTCGCGTCCTCGATAGGTTCGAGGCTGGTGGCGTGGAGGACGATGCCGGAGATGCTGCCCCTCTGGGATGCGAGGGCGAAGTCCAGCCTGGCGAAACCGCCTTCCGGGAGCGTTACGACCCTGGTCAGCGGGTCGTGGTTGACAGCGGTCGCTGTCAGGGAGTATGCGTCGCCCTTCAGCCCATCTATCGTGTAGCTGCCGTCGCTTCCAGAGGTAGTGTTCAAGCCGAAATCGTCGAGCGAGATGTTGGCGCCGACAACGGGCTCCCAGTCCTCCGTGACGGTGCCATATATCAAACCGCCCCTCACGGTGAGGTTGACCCACGTCGTATTGGAGGGTGTCACGATTACGCTCACGACCGCCAGCCCCGAGTATCCATCGCATTCGGCCGACAGGTTGTATTCGGTTCCGTTCGAATCCGCCAGGAGTCCCGTGATCGTCAGCCTGCCGTACTCGTCCGCCGGCCATGAGCCGTTGTCCTCAAGGGTCACTATGGCGTCGGTGACGTTTCTGCCGACGTTGTCGGTGACGTTGACCTCTATGGTCCCCGTGTAGTCCGCCACCGACACCGTCGCAGTGAGCTCGTCTCCCCGGGGGTCGCAGTCGCTGTGCATGAACGGCGCAAGTGCGACCGCCAGCAACAAAACGAAAGCGACGCTTGCCATCCACCCCTTTGAACGGTGATCCCGAGGCATCGATTCTCCCCGCGTCCAATCACGGAGTCCGGATAAATACATTTCCTGCGACCCCGGGCGATGGTTTTCGCGTGGCTTCTGAAAACGTATTAATACGCACGGCTGATAACGAAGCCGGATTGACGGCTACTGACATGATATCGGGAACTACAGATAAGGCGAACACCGAAGAGGTTCTCTCCCTTCTCCACCCCATCGTCTCCGAGTGGTTCAGAGGCAAGTATAGGGGCGTGACCGAGGCCCAGTCGATGGCCGTGCCGGTCATTCATCGCAGGGAGAGCGTGCTGGTCTCCTCTCCCACAGGTTCAGGTAAGACGCTCACCGCGTTCCTGTCGATCATCAATGAGCTGACCCTGCTGGCCGACAGAGGTGAGTTGGAGGACCGGATCTACGCGGTGTACGTGTCTCCGCTGAAGGCGCTGGCGAACGATATCAACGAGAACCTCATAACGCCGTTGAAGGAGATATCGGATAGGTTCGAATCGCACGGAATGAAAGCGCCAGGGATCCGGGTCGCCGTCAGGACGGGGGACACACTCCCCAGCGAGAGGCAGAAGCACGCCAGAACCCCTCCGCACATATTCATCACCACACCGGAATCACTATCGCTCGTCCTATCCACACCGGTGTTCAGGAAACGGTTCGAGGACGTGCATTACGTCATCGTGGACGAGGTTCACGAGATATGCGACTCCAAGCGCGGGGTCGCCCTATCTGTCGCACTGGAGCGGCTCCAGGGGTTCTGCGGGGACACGCTTGTCCGCATAGGCTTGTCGGCGACCGTCGCGCCCATCGAGGAAGTCGCGAAGTTTCTATCCGGCCAGAATGGCACCGGCCCTCGCCCTATGAAGATAGTGGAAGTGTTCGGTCAGCGCGACCTGGATCTCTCCGTCATCTGCCCTGCTGACGACATGACCTCCCTCTCCTTCGAGGTCGTCAATTCGAAGATGTACGACCTGCTGAAGGAGATGATCGAGCGGCACAGGACGACGCTGGTCTTTACCAACACTCGGAGCGGCACGGAGAGCGTCGTGTACAAGCTGAAGGAGCGTGGACTGGAGGATATAGGCGTTCATCATGGAAGCCTTAGCAGGGAGACGCGGTTGGATGTGGAGAGCGACCTGCGGGCCGGCGACCTTAGGGCGGTCGTGTCATCGACCTCCCTCGAGCTCGGCATAGATATCGGATCGATAGACCTCGTCGTCCAGATCGGGTCCCCCAAGTCGGTCGCGAAGGGACTTCAGAGGATAGGTCGTGCGGGCCATCAGTACGGTGGCACCTCGAAGGGCCGCATGGTCGTGTTCGAGAACGACGACCTCATCGAGTGTGCGGTGCTCTCCAGGGCCGCCCACAGGAAAGCCATCGACCGAGTGACGATACCCGAGAAGCCCCTGGACGTGCTCTCGCAGGTGGTCGTAGGGCTCTCTCTGGAGCGCCCGTGGAGCGTCGACGAGGCGTATTCCCTGATCACGCGCTCACACTGCTACAGACACCTCACGAGGGAAGAGCTGGTCTGCGTCCTGAGGTACCTCGGAGGAAAGGACGATTTCGAAGGCGTCTACTCCAAGGTGTGGTACGACGAGGACGAAGGCGTCTTCGGCACGAAACGCGGGTCGCGCATGATATTCTATCTGAACCAGGGCACGATCCCCGAGGAGGCCGACTACAAGGTGTTCTCGGAGAGGGGCGCCCTGGTCGGCTCGCTCTCCGAGAAGTTCGTCGAGCGTCTGTCCAAGGGAGACATATTCGTGCTTGGCGGGAGGAGCTACGAATTCCTCGGGTCGAAAGGCATGAAGGCGATGGTCAAGAGCGCCACTGGCCGGAAGCCGACGGTGCCGTCATGGACCGGTGAGATGCTTCCGCGCAGCTTCGACCTCTCGGTCATGGTGGGGGAGTTCAAAGGCGAGGTGGCCGCTCGTCTCGAAACCGAGAGTGATGCTGAGACCATGCGGTGGTTGATGGAGGACTTCCGCGTGGACGAAGGGTCTGCTAACACGATTATCAACTACTTCCGCGAGCAGAAGGCCGTCGGAACGATACCGACCGATTCCAGACTCGTCGTTGAAGGCTACATCGATCAGTCCGGGAACCGTAACGCCATATTCCATTTCCCGTTCGGCAGGCGGGTCAACGACGCATTGAGTCGAGCGTACGCGAGCGCCCTGTCAGAGCGTGTGAAGGCGAACGTGACGGTATCCGTTTCCGACGACTGTTTCATGCTGACGGTTCCGAAGCCGTTCAACCTGGACGGGCTCGCGTCGGCCGTGACCTCCGAGTCGCTCGAGCGGAGGCTACGCGACTCGGTGAAGGATTCCCAGCTGTTCATGCAGCGGTTCCGGCATGTCGCTACCCGTAGCTTCATGGTTCTGAGGAACTACAAGGGGAAGGCACTGTCCGTCGGTCGTCAGCAGCTGCGATCCCAGCGCCTGCTCGACGCCTTGCACGAGATCCCCGACTTTCCAGTTATGATCGAGACGTTCAACGAGATACTCGATGGGGTCATGGACCTGGACCACGCGCGCGAGGTCATCGTCAGCATGGAGCGTGGTGAGAGGTCCGTGGAGTACCGCCCCTTCTCGTCGGTCCCGTCACCGTTCGCACACAGCATCGTCATGATCGGCGTCTCCGACATCGTTCTCATGGAGGATAGGAGTCTGCTATTGAGGAACCTCCACAGGCGCGTGGTGGAGCGCGTCCTTGGCGAGGACGCGGTCGCTGCGTATCAGTTCGACCCCGAGACGGTGGAGACGTATTTCGAACAGAAGCGGCCGCGCATCGACTCTAAGGGGGATATCGAATCCGCCCTGCGGTCCATCGGACCGATGAGCCTGTTCAAAGAGAAGGGTGAGAGCGTCTATCGTAACCTCAAGCATCCGTTCGAGACGGTGCGAGGATGGGCGCTGGAGACTCTGCGCGAGGGGACGGCGAAGTCGGTTTGGATTGGCGAGGATGTCTACGTCCATGCCGACGACCACGAACTGTACTCGTCCATCCACAGGAGGGACGTCGAGCTCAACGCGACCGACAAGCGTATCCTGCGGTTCCTGAGCAAGAAGGCGTCGAAGGTCGGCGGACTAGGCAAAGGGCTCCGCGTGGAAGGCCCGGTCGTTCGCGCGAGGCTGAGGCGCCTTGAGACCGCCAACCTGGTCCACAGGTGCGATATCGTTTCTGGCGCCGCCGTTTACAGGGCCAGCGATGTCCAGGAAACGGACCGGTCCAGGTACGTCTCAGAGGCTATCACACGGCACATGGCGTATCACGCACCGATATCACCCGAAGACCTGGCATATGAGGTAGGGGTCTCCGAGGAGGAGGCTCGGACGCATCTCGACGGGCTTGTCACAAGGGATGTGGTTGTCGTGGGACAGTTCGTCGTCGGAGACAAGGCCCAGTACATGCTTGCAAAGGATTACCTCCATCTCACATCCGACGGCGAGGAAGTCTATGACCGGGAGGACGTCAGGGCATATATCGAGAGGAAGCAGTTCACCCCTGTCAGCTCTGTGGAGGACTACTTCAGGAAGTTCGGCTCCGCCGGGATGGCCTACGACCTGTTCCACCGGGTGAAGGACTTCGACATCCAGGACTTATACGACCTCCGGCGTAGCGGAAGACTCCTGCTGGGCAGGATGGTGCGCGGCCGGGTCAGGTACGTCCTCGAGGAGGACGCACCATCCTATCTGTCGGTCTTTCGCGAGGGCAGGGTGAACAAGTACGAGAGTGCTATCCTTTCCGCGGTCGAGAGAATAGGCAGGGGCACATTCCAGCAGATCGCCGAGAGCGCGGCCATCCCCCCGTCGATCATGCGCGAATCGTTCGACTCCTTGGACCGCAAGGGGTTCCTGCTAAGGGAGTTCGATGAGGCGGAGTACTGGAGCACTCGGAACATCTACTCGGTCTGCGACATCCTACCAGAGGCGGAGCACGGGCACAGGACGGTGCTCGAGCGCCTCCTGAGGGGGCATGGCCCGGTGTCGCTCGCGCAGGTCGCGTCGTACCTAGGGGTCGAGGAATATCGGGCACGCGCTCTTCTGGTCGATGCGGGGGCAGTCGGCATCCGGGTCGGCTTGGAACGCTCCGAGATGTTCCTCATGAAGGACGAACTGCCCGAACTGGAATCAATGGCAGCGTGTGGATATGAGGCGCCACAGGTACGCATCCTCTCTCTCTTCGACCCGTTCCTGAGCGATCGCTGGGCGGAGATCTCCACGACGTACGGCGAGGGCTGGATGTCTCCGGTCGTGCGCGGAGGCGACATAGTCGGAATGATCGAGAGCTGGCTGATGGCCAGCGCTGTCGAGGTGAGAGATATTCGACTCAAGGACGAGGCTCTGCTCGGCGACCTCGTGGACGCCCTCGATCGCTCGATGGCATTCTACAACATGCTGGGGATTGACATACTACGTGTGAGGAGCGTCCTCGACACCGAGGTGCCTGAGCTCGATGAGGACGTCAGGAACGAATTCCTAACGCGGGGGTTCGTCGAATCGAACGGCATGCTTGTCAAAGGGAATCTCGTGACCGATTGCTTCGACCGGTCCGACCTCCTCGCTGTGACGATGTCGCTGCAGAACCTGGCTGCGCCCTCCAGGCTGCCATCCAGCACCGAGGCGCTGGGACGATACAAATCCCTGCGGTCGGACGCCGAGACACTGATCAGGGTGAGGAGCTTCACACCGATGACGGAACTCCACAAAGCCGGAGCCGTCGTCAGAGGATATGTCGTGCCCGACCGGGTGGGTTATTGTACGCCATCCGAGGCATCCCTCTACCGGGCGGCACGCTCGAAGACACTCACGGACGCGGAGAAGCTCATCCTGCGGATAGTCGCCGACAGGCGACATCTCAAGAGGAACAAGCTCCTGACACTATCCCCGCTCGGACCGGAGGAAACGGTCGAGGCGGCGAAGAGCCTCTATCACTCATCTCACCTGTACCTCGACTCGACCTTCTGCTATGTGCCCTCGAAGCGGAAGCGCCTCTCGAGGGAGGCGGCGTGGCGGTCGATCCTGATTGGGATGTTCGACGTCTACGGGCTGGCCAGCGCAGAATCTCTGGGCATGATGCTCGGCAGGGATCTGAGGATGAGGGAGCTCAGGACTGCGCTCAAGGGACTGGAACGGGACGGAGCGCTCGTGAAGGGGCACCTGCTCAAAGGATCGAGCACGGTCTACTGGGCCACGGTCGCCGCTCACGAGCGGCTCGTTCGGGGGGAGCGGTTCGAGGATCGAATCGTCCTGTCTCCCGAGGACAACCTGTATCAGTTCCTCAAGGCATCGTTCCGAGACCTGATGCCGCCAGGGGGCCGGTACGTCGTGCTGGATGGCACCCAGGTGGTCGGGTCGTTCGCCGGGAAGGTCCGTGAGGGCGCACTTGAGGTCGAGGACATCGACGGTGATGCCATCTGCAGTGGGATCGTCGACGACTACGCGCGCATGATGGGCATGCGTCTGAGGAGGGCCAGGCGCGCAGACGCGTCCGACTGGGAGATCATGGAGTTCTACGAGAAGAGCCACCCCGGGGTCGGATGAGCCTCATCAGTCGTGCGAATGTTAATGTAACCATATCCCGACTACGACCTCGTGGTAGATCTCTCCTTTCTTACTGCGGAGCCGTATCCTGCGCTTTCGCTCGTCGTCGGCGGACTGCTCGCGCTGTTCTTGGCGGTCTTCGGTCGTAGAGACGATTCATACATCGACGAGATAGGTACGGCTCTAGCATTCATGCTCGGGGCCTTCATGCTGGTGATGGCAGTGGCCGTTATGCTCGAGGGAGCGCTCGGCTGGCTCTCGATAGTCGTTCTGGTCCTGCTAGCAGCGTGCCTGTTCCTGAAGCCCTTCAAGACCATCCCCTGGTCGGGCGTGTTCGGCGTGGCAGCCGGTGCGGTAGCCGCCTATCTCGTATCGACGGTCGTCCAGGGAGAACTCTTCGGGTTGGAGGAATGGAAGGTCTTGGTGCTCGTCTTTTTCGCGGTTGGCGCGGTTGTTCATTTGCTGACCCGTTTCATCGGGGGCATGCTCGCCCTCTCGACGATGGTCCTGAGCTGGAAGGCATCCATCGTGATAGTCGGTCTGGTGGCCATCGTCGAAGGGGCCCTCCTCCTGCTGAGGGATGAGTCTCTGCTTTCATTCCTCTGAGAAGATGCATCTGCCCGCTGTTGCGAGCGACCGCTCGTTGTAGAACATGTACTCTTGAGCGTAGCCCGCGAAGCCGCCGAACCTGAGCCGCGCGAACTCGCTCAGCTTCGCGTATGACCCCGTGACCCCGTATAGCCGCGAGAGCGCCCTCTTTATCCAGACATCTATCGGGAACGCCTCGAGCCTCCCGAAGCCGAAGAGCGCCACACAGTCGGCGACCTTGTCACCGACCCCTGGTAGTTGTTTGAGCTCATTCCGCAGGTCCGCATAGCCGAGGCGTTTCATTCGGTCGAGGTCCCGGGGGTCGAGAACCTCGCATATGGCTCGTACATACCTAGCTCTGTAGCCTAGACCACATCGGCTCAGATCCTCCGTGGAAGCCTCTCGAAGGTCGTTGACACATGGAAACGCGTGTACGCCGTCGAGGATCTCGGCCCCGAAGGCCGTGGCCACGGAGTCGATCATCGTCTTTATCCGCGGGATGTTGGCGTAAGTTGCGAGGACATAGCTGATCAAGCACTCCCACTCGTCCATCTTCACGAGCCGAAGCCCGCCTATCTGGAGAATACCTCGGGATAGAACATCGTCTCTTCCGAGGTTCTTCTGGATCGACGCGATGTCGTCCGAAGTCCTCAGATATGTTGAGATGTCCTTCTTCGTGCACGGACTGGCGGCCATGGAATCTACCGTCAAGCCACCGCTGCTCGCGCTAAGTCGCAAGATGCTACGACCTACGATACCGGTCCACGAACCGTCCGGGTCCCGCCTCCACCTGAATGTCTGACCGCATCCCAGGGTCGCATCCAGGTCGATTGGCTCGACCCGGAGCCCGAATCTGCTCTCTGCGCGCAAGACGATTACCGCTTGTAGCCGATCTTCCTCAGCAGGTCCTTCCGGTCAGCGATGTCATTCTCACCTTCGACGCCTTTGGGCTTCTCACCGTCGATCACGCCCACGATCCCCCTGCCACGGCCGTTGTCGACGACCAGCACTTCGAGCGGATTGGCGGTCGCGCAGAGGATGCCGCAGACCTCCTGAACATCTTTGATTCTGCTGAGGATGTTGATGGGATACGATTCACGCAGGACGATTATGAAGGAATGCCCGGCACCTATCCTCATGGCGTTGTCAGTAGCGACTTTCTTGAGCTCATCGTCGTTGCCCTCGACTCTAACCAGGCACGGTCCAGACGCTTCGCAGAACGCGACGCCGAACTTGGCCTGGGGGACGGTGCCCACTATCGCCTCGTAAATATCCTCGACGGTCTTGATGAAGTGGCTCTGGCCCAGAACTACATTCGAGTCTTCCGGGAACACGATCTTCACGGATTCAATCTGCATTCAAACCCCGGCTAGCGAGAAGGTGGTCCGTCATGATTAAGTTTTTTCGCGAAAGCGCGGAGAGGTCGGCGAAAAGGTCGTTATCGGACACGAAAATCAAAACGGTTAACTATTTATCCAGGCATATCGTAGTCGCGTAACAGGATATTTCGAGGAGGCTTTGTTCAATTGGCTGATAACGATGGGGAGCAGCTATGCCCCATATGCGACTCCCCTCTCCAACCCGGGTCGAAGAAGTGCGGATTCTGTGGCACCGACCTCACGATCTTTGACATTGAGTCAGAGGCTCCAAAGGCCGCTCCAGAGGAGACTCCGAAGGAGGCTCCGAGGGACGAACCCGAGGTGAAGCCCGCGGCTGCAGAAGCTGAGAGACCGGACGACACGAAGGTCGAGACGGTCTTCTTCGGAGAATCCGATGCGGTGGAGACTGCCGCTCCAACAGTCGAGCCTGTCGCCGAGGAGAAGCCGGAAGCCTCGGTCGAGCCCGAGGTTGAGGCGGAGCTGGCCGAGGTCAAGGAAGAATCCCAACCGGTTACTGAACCTTCGAAGCCGGAGCCGCAGGCAGAGGAGCCAGAAGCTGTAGCGGAGGCCGAATCCGCGCCAGCCGAATCGTTCTTCGAATGCCCAGAATGTGGCGGCAGGGTGGAGGCATCGGCCAAATCATGTCCTTCCTGTGACGTGATGTTCGCCGATGAAGGCGTGGACATGTTCCAATGCCCCGCATGCAGCACGCTCGTCAAAGTCGATGCCACGTCCTGCCCGGGATGCGGAGCGATGTTCGTCGAATCAGAGGAGGAGTTGGCGAAGGCGCAGCCAGCAGTAACGGCGTCGCCAAGCGAGGTCCCCGAGCCGAAGACCGAGCTCGAGGCGCCTGTCTCAGAAGTCGTGATAGAGTCAGAAGATGAGGTAGACACTGAGGCCGCCGAGGCGAAGGATGAATCCGATAAGAAAAGCTTGTTCGGCGGGCTGTTCGGCAGGATGAAGAAGAAGCGCCAGCTAGAGAGCGATGAGGAGAAGATTCCGGGGCAGAGGATTGAGTTCCCATCGATTCTACGCAGGGGTCGCAAAGGGGCCGATGAACCGGCCGAGCCTGAGCTGGAGTCTGTCGAAGAGGAGCCCGTTGAGGTGGAGCCAGAGGCGGAACTGAATGTCGAGCCTGAGCCGGAATCCAAGCTAGAGACCGAACCTGCCCCCGCGGCGGTACCAGAACCCGTGGCGGCGCCAGCCCCGGAGCCAGTGCAACCGCCGGCCAGAGACAAGACCAAGGGTAGAGAGCTCGCGAGATTGACGGCCGAGATTCAGCCTCTCATGCGGCTGGCGATAGGGAAGGGCGTGGACGTCTCGAAGAGCAGGAAGCTGGTCGACGAAGGTGCGATGTCCGTGAGGGCCAGAGAGATGGACCCGGCTCTCGAGAGCGTTAGACGGGCAAGGGAAACGCTTCTGGAGAGCCTCCAAGACAGCGTGGAACAGATGGTCGTCGACCTCAGAGCCGAGGCGAAGGTCGCTATGGTCCTCGGCGGGGAGGTGTCCAGAGCGAACGCCTACCTGGACGAACTCGAGAAGGCTGGAAGAACCGGGGATTACGAGGCGATGTACGTTTACGCCGACAAGGTGAAGAACGAGCTGTTGCCGATTACCGGACGCTACAACGAATCCAAGCAAAAGATATCGTCTCTCAGGAGCCTCATGTCCGACTCCGAGATCATAAACGTCAACACGAAGGAAGTGAGGGCGATGTTGGCGGAAGCCGCCACGTCGTTCGAGTCGAACGACTTCGACAAGGTGGACCTGACCGTCAAGAGCGCCACGGACAAACTCTTCGTGGACATCGAGCCGCGACTGGGTGACGAGATCAGGCGGGCCCGCGACCAGCTGGTCGAGCTGAAGGAGCGCAATCAGAACATAACGCCGATGATCACGGTCCTCAAGTCCGCAAGGACTCTGATGAAGTCCAAGGACTACCCGCAGGCCCTGAAAGAGATGCGCGAGTTCAAGGGCATGGTCAGGAAGGCGCAGTAATCGCTCTGCTCATGTGAGGTTCAGCACTTCCATCTCGCGCTCGAGGATCGATACCTCTTGCTGTAGGAGAGTTTCCGGGCTGAGCGATAGGGCCAGGATGCAATCCGACTCGGATATTTCGTCTATAAGGCTTCTGAGGAACCGCAGCACGGAATCGAAGCCGGTGTTGCTGATGAGGTACTGAATGCCGTCCAGGACCACCATGCTGGCCCCCTCTTCCTCCATGAATCCTTGTATCGTGTGTATGATTATCTCGAGCGACGGAGGGATCGTCTTCTCGCTCGAGCTGTCCTTGTCCGTGAGCCATAGTATCTCCGGCATGGCCTCGAACTCATCCCGTATGCGCCGGGGGTTCATCCTCGTGATCACCATCCCACGGAACCCGTCATCCTTAATCTTCCTCGCGAGGAGGACGTTGCTGTACATCGGCTTCTCCTCCTCGATCAGGTAGCAGTGACCGGGGGATACCTTGACCTCCTTCATTATCTCCTTGCGCGTCTCCTGAACGGGAGTCAACGGCTTGAGTATGTCGGAGACCAGGTTCAGGTCGATCTCCATCTTCATTATCGAAGAGAACGCGACGATCTTGTTGAGGGTGCCCTCCAGCTCCCTCACGTTGGTCGTGACCCTCTCCGCTATGTACGATATGAGGTCGCCTCCCAGCTTGAGTTTCTTCTCGGCGGACTTCACCTCGAGTATTTTTATCCTGGTTTCGATGTCCGGCGGTTGTATGTCTACGGTGAGCCCCTTCTGGATCCTCGCATTGAACCGGTCGCTGAGACCCGGCACTTGGGTGGGCACTCGGTCGCTCGCAAGGACGACCTGTTTCTCCTCATCCACGAGGTAATCGATGACCTTGACTATCTCGTCCTGGGTCGTCTGGCTCGCCGCCAGGAACTGCATGTCGTCTACGAGCAGCAGGTCGGACTTCCGCAGGTCGTCTTTGATGCTCCGCATGAGCCCGACATCTTTCTTGGCACGGTCGAAGGCGTCGACTATGCGGTCCGATGGAAGGAAGAGCACCCTCTTGTCGCCTTTCCCCTCCGCGATCCCGTGTCCGATTGCCGAGAGAAGGTGGGTCTTGCCCAGACCTGACCCCCCGAGTATGAGCAGCGGATTGTATTGCGCTCCCGGGTCAGCGGCGACGGCGGTCGCGACTGTGAACGGGAACTTCGAGCATGGGCCAACAACGAAACTCTCAAAGGTCATCCCCTTGACCAGGGATTTGGCGTAAGGGGGTGCCTCGGCCTCCTCGGAGGAGCATCGGTCGCACACCCCGTTCTCGTTCAGATCTCCTCCGCATCTTGGGCAGCTCTCTGCCGTCTCCTCGCCGCCCTCTTCCGCCCCGGTCTGGTATTTCAGAATCAGGTCGTAGACGTCTCCTGTCTTCTCCTCCCGCTTCTTCTTCTCCATCTCCTCTTTGATGGACGCCTCTTCCGTCTTCCTCTTATGTACGCGGCGTTTGGCCTTCTCCTGCAGGAACTCTATGTCCGACTCTATCTCCGCTATCCTTGATGGATCGTTCAGCTTGCCACGTATCTCGACGATCTCCAGCTCATGTCCAAGGACAGGGAAGTTGTTGAGCACGACCCCGAACTGCGTGAGCCGTTGTACGTCCCTCTCGAAGTTCGTCACGGCCTTTCCGAACTCGTCGGGTCTCTTGTCCAAGATCTCCGTGAGGACGTCGACGACAAACCCCTTCCTGCGCAACTCGTCGATCTTTTCCCTGGACGGATCGACCGGCTCATCGGGGCGCCCCTCGGCTTCTGGAGCCGACGGGGCCTTCGCCGAGCTCTTGGAGGGCACGGGCCCTTTCGTCGTCGGTGTTCCAGGACCTATCAGAGCGTCCGGGAACCGTCTCTCGAACTCCTCCTTCTCCACCCTGCTGTGGATCTCGATGACCGAAGTCTTGTCCTGCGAGTCCTCCAGTATGAACCTGAGGGATCTCTCCCCCGTGTAGATCCTCCGGAGTTCTCTCGGCTTCGACTTCTCGAACTCGTATATGGCCATTGCAGGCGATCCATGCTCGATGACGACATACCCGATCGAGCTCATGATCTCCTTTTCCAGACGGACCTTGAGGTACCCCGAGAAACTGTATTGTTTGAGGTCTGCCAGGATGGACTCGAGGGAGTCCGGACCGCCCTTGGCGGTTCGAACGATGATGCCTTCTGGGATTCGGAGATCGGTCACCATTTCTGGAGCCCGTTGGATGAATACGGTCGCATATTATAAAGTCCTCTCTTCTTGCGGCGGATGCTGGAGTGCGTGGTTCTCCGAACCGCTCCGCGAAAAGGCTTAACTAGGAAGACCATCTTCACAACCGTTCACGAGTGCCACTGTAGCTCAGCGGTAACCCGCGTCTCATGCGCGGTCGCTAAAGAGCAGCGGTTTCGTAAGCCGCAGGCCGGGGGTTCGAAACCCTCCAGTGGCTCCACTTCTTCCGGATACAGGATCGCCGTCTTGGGCAACTCTAATATGGCGCCTAGCCGATTGCCTACCTATGTCGGCTGGCCCCGTCGTCTTCTCGAACGTCATCCGCTGTGGCGGGTGCGGCAACATCAGCTCGGGATATCTGCAGGTGGCAGAGGACGGCAAAGGGGTCACCAAATGCCCCTCCTGCGGTTCGACCATCGTGCAGAAGCTCGAACACGGATACGTCTCACAGGTGCCACCCCACAGGTTCGCCCCATCGGGCGGACGAGCACTTCACGAGAGCCGCTACCCTGGGCTGTACGCCCAGCCGAAGCACGCGCCCAAGCTGGACCTGCGTAACTTCTTCAGGCTGATAGCCTACCCTCGCCGCTCCCTCTCAGAGCTCTATCTCTCCACGGACCTCAAGTACGCAATGTTCCTCGTCGTCCTGTCGACGACAGTATACGCGGTCGTGAGCGCCGCGGTGACCAGCGAGATGTCCGAGGTCATCGGTGTAGGCGACGCGAACGTCTTCGAATTACTGATGCTCGGCGCGCTCGGATGGATTGTGGCGATCATATCGTTCCTGGTTTTTGCCGTCGTGTCCTCTATAGTCTCTCACGAGGTATTCGACGGTCGGGACGACAAAGGTTCGACCGTCGCATTGGCAGGCTACTGTTATCCTTGGTTCGTCATGGTCACGCTTGTGCTTCTAACGATGTTCGCGGTCGGATTCGGCGGACTGGAGCTCAGTCAGGTCCAGCACTGGGGGGATTCAGAGATGGAACGTGCCATCGTGTGGGGCGCCATTCTGCTGACATCCGCGGTACTCGGGCTGATATGGTTGCTCATCCTGGCCGGAAGAGCGGTGAGCGTGGCGAACGACGTGTCGGTAGGAGAGGGTGTACTGTCCGCGATAATAGGTGCGATCGCCGCCGGCCTGGTCTCGCTCGTGGTGGGCGCGGTCATGCGGTTGCCGATAGGTCTAACGCTGTAGGGCTGCTACTTGCCCAAGGTCTTCTCGATCATCTTCATCGCGCAGAACTCACCGCACATCGAGCAGGCCTGCGACCCTTCGGTTCTGCCTCGTTCCCTGTACTTCTTCGCCTTATCAGGGTCCATCGAGAGCTCGTACATCTTCGGCCAGTCGAAGGCACGTCTTGCCTCCGACATCCTCCGGTCCCAGTCCCCGCCTCGGCCCCGCGCTAGGTCGGCCGCATGGGCGGCGATCCTACTCGCTATGACGCCCTCCCGGACGTCGTCCACGGTCGGGAGGGCCAGATGCTCCGACGGAGTGACGTAGCATAGGAAGTCCGCCCCATGGTAGGCTGCGAGCGCTCCACCGATGGCTCCGGCTATGTGATCGTATCCTGCTGCCACGTCGCACACCAGTGGCCCCAGGACATAGAACGGCGCCCCGTGACAGACCGCCTTTTCGAGGCGGACATTGGCTTCGATCTGGTCAAGTGGAATGTGTCCGGGTCCCTCCACCATCGCCTGCACGCCCTCGTCCCTAGCCCGTTCTACGAGCTCTCCGAGAACCTTCAGCTCATCGATTTGGGGGGCATCAGTGGCGTCCGCGATAGAACCCGGCCTGAAACCATCGCCGAGGCTGAGCGCGAAACCGTAATCCTTAGCAAGGTCGAGCAGATGGTCGTAGTTCCCGTACAGCGGGTTCTCCAGGTCGTTCTCGTGCATCCAGGCTACGAGCATGGCCCCACCTCGGGAAACCACCCCGGTGACTCTCTTCGCCCTCCTGAGCGTTTCAGTCGTGGCCCTGGTGACTCCGCAATGAACGGTCATGAAGTCCACACCGTCCCTTGCGTGCTGCTCTATGGTGCCGAAGAGGTCCTCCTCGGTCATCGTCAAAGGGTCCCCCCTCTCGGACGCGCGGCACATGGCCTCGTATATCGGCACCGTCCCCACTGGCAGAGCGCACTCCCGCAACACCTGTCTTCTGATGTCGCCTATGTTGCCTCCCGTGCTGAGGTCCATCACTGCATCTGCGCCGCATCTCACCGCCTCACGGACCTTCTCGAGCTCCTGGGGGACATCAACGAGGTCCCTGGATGTCCCGAGGTTGGCGTTCACCTTGACCGACATGCCCTCTCCGATCGCCCTAGGAACGACAGACGCGTGCCTCTGGTTGAAAGGAATGACCACACGGCCTTCCTGCAGAAGCTTCCTCAGGGCATCTGGCTCGACACCCTCCGTCTCAGCAATCCCCTTTATTTCCACTGGAGATTCGATTCTCTTTCGAATAGCCATTCAGTATCACATGCTCTTAAGAATCCCCTCGGTATAAACCCTTTCATCGGACCAATCGAGTGAGCGTCGTCCAGACACGCCGATCATCCCCGCATCGGACTCCGTCGGCGGCCTCAGCGGCCTGTCCGCGCTCACTCCGCAAACGACCCTTCGAACATCCTCGCCCACCCCATCGTCATATGTCGAACTTTCCGGTGGAAAACACCGGGAAAGAACGACTGAATTCTGCAGCGGAAGAGAAGGGGTCCTTTCGGGGTGTGCCAGCAAGCATTCGCAAAGCATTTAAATATCGGGGTCTCATTGGTCATTCATAGGCCAAAAAAAGCGTCGAAGAGCGCGGATGGGATGCGCCTCGAAAATGCCGGTCAACGAGCTTGTCTTATGGGGCTGAAATCTGATGGAAGATAGCGAATATGATGCGGAGAGGATCCAGGTTCTCGAGGGGTTGGAAGCGGTAAGGAAACGCCCCAGCATGTACATCGGGAGCACCGACTTCCACGGACTCCATCACCTGGTCTACGAAGTGGTGGACAACAGCATCGATGAGGCGATGGCCGGGTACTGCACGCAGATCGACGTCTCGTTGAACGAGGACGGGAGCGTCACGGTCGTCGACAATGGCCGTGGCATACCTCTCGGGATGCACAAGAAGTACAACACGGATGTCCTCCAGCTCGTTCTCACCAAGCTTCACTCCGGAGGCAAGTTCGACCGCAAGACCTACAAGGTGTCCGGCGGGCTCCACGGAGTCGGCCTCAGCGTCGTGAACGCACTCTCGGAGACCCTCGAGGTCAGCATCAGGCGCCAGGGTGAGATCCATTCGCAGAGCTATTCCCGTGGCGCACCGACTTCGAAAATCGAGTTGACTGGCACTACGACGGACACGGGCACCGTGATTCGGTTCAAGCCGGACCCAGATATATTCGAGGACACGGCCTTCGACTTCGACACGCTGTCGGGAAGGCTCAGGGAGATCGCGTTCCTCAACAGAGGGCTCAGGATCATCATATCCGATGCGAAGACGGGGCTGTCGAACACCTACAGGTTCGACGGCGGTATCGTGGAGTATGTCCTGTACATCAACAGGAACCGGTCCAGCCTGCACGAGAAGCCCATATACATAAACGCGGAGAAGGACGCCGTCACGGTAGAGCTGTGCATGCAGTACACGGACAGCTACGTGGAGAACATCCACACGTTCGCGAACAACATCAACACGGTGGAAGGCGGCACGCACCTCGCGGGTCTCAGGGCCGCCCTGACGAGGACGATCAACGACTACGCGAAGAAGCAGAGTCTCCTGAAGGGCTCGGACGAGAGTCTGAGCGGCGAAGATGTCAGGGAAGGCCTGACCGCGGTGCTGAGCGTCAAGCTTCCGGAGCCTCAGTTCGAGGGCCAGACCAAGACCAAGCTCGGAAACAGCGAGATGAGGGGCATCGTCGAGTCGACCGTGAACGAGAAGCTCTACGAGTTCCTGGACGAGAACCCCAAAGTCGCACATTCGTGCATCGGCAAAGCCATCCTGGCGTCTCAGGCGAGGGAGGCGGCCCGCAAGGCGAGGGAGCTCACCAGGAGGAAGGGTCTCCTGGACGCGGGGAACCTGCCAGGCAAGCTGGCCGACTGCTCGGAGCGCGACCCGACGAAGTGCGAGCTGTTCCTGGTCGAGGGCGATTCGGCAGGCGGGAGTGCGAAGCAGGCCAGAGATAGGTCTTTCCAGGCCATCCTGCCGCTGCGCGGGAAGATACTGAACGTCGAGAAGGCCCGTCTGGACAAGATGCTGAGGAACGCCGAGATACGCACGTTGATCACCGCGCTGGGCACGGGAATCGACACGGAGTTCGACGTCACGAAGGCCCGGTATCACAGGGTGTGCATCATGACCGACGCGGATGTCGACGGCGCGCACATACGAACCCTCCTACTGACATTCTTCTACAGGCACATGGAGCCCATGATACGACGGGGTTACATCTACATCGCCCAGCCGCCCCTGTACAGGGTCAGGAAGGGTAAGATGGAGCGCTACATGTTCTCCGAAAGGGAGCTCAACGATGCCATCCAAGAGCTCGGGCCCGGTATCGACGTCCAGCGGTACAAGGGGTTGGGCGAGATGAACGCGGACCAGCTGCATGACACGACCATGGCCATCGAGTCTAGGATACTCAAGCAGGTCACGATAGAGGACGCCGTGGAGGCGAACAACCTTTTCGAGGTTCTGATGGGGGATGCCGTGGAGCCGAGGAGGCGTTTCATACACGAGCACGCGCGCGAGGTAGAGGTCCTCGACGTCTGAGGTGAGCTTATGACCGACGAACAGGAGAACGAGCAGCAGATCGCCATGAAGGTCATCAAGCGACCGATAGAGGTCGAGATGAAGAAGTCGTACATCGACTACGCTATGAGCGTTATCGTCGGCAGGGCGCTGCCTAATGTGAGCGACGGCCTGAAGCCCGTGCACAGGCGGATACTGTATGCGATGAACGAGATGGGCCTCGTACGCGGGAAGAGTCACAAGAAGTCCGCCAGGGTGGTCGGCGAGGTCCTGGGCAAGTACCATCCGCACGGGGATGTGGCGATCTACGACACCCTCGTGAGGATGGCCCAGGACTTCTCGATGCGCTACCCCCTCATCGACGGCCAGGGGAACTTCGGCAGCGTCGACGGCGACCGCGCCGCTGCCATGAGATATACGGAGTGCCGACTGGCGCCTATCGCGGCGGAGATGCTGGAGGATGTGGACGAGGAGACGGTGGACTTCATCGACAACTTCGATGGCTCGCTCAAGGAGCCGGTCGTGCTCCCTTCCAAGCTGCCCAACCTGCTCATCAACGGTTCATCAGGCATAGCGGTCGGCATGGCGACGAACATACCCCCGCATAACCTGGGCGAGATAGTCGACGCGACCGTCCTGATGATCGACACGCACATCGAGGGACGTGACCCGGACCTGAAGGAGATCATGGATCTGGTGAAGGGCCCGGATTTCCCGACTGGCGGCCTCATCTACGGCGCCGCGGGGATAGTGGAGGCCTACTCCTCCGGCAGAGGCAAGATACGCGTGAGGGCTCGTACGACCATCGAGAGGGACGAGGACACCGGCAGAGCAACGCTGATAGTGTCCGAGATCCCGTACATGGTGAACAAGTCCAAGCTGATGGAGGAGATCGCCGAGCTGGTCAAGAGCAAGCGGATAGAGGGCATCTCGGACCTGAGGGACGAGTCGGACAGGGATGGCATGCGCATAGTCATCGAACTGAAGCGCGACGCGCTCGAGGATGTCGTCCTGAACCAGCTGTTCGCGCACTCCCAGCTGCAGACGACCTTCGGGATCAACAACCTGGCGCTCGTAGACACCCAGCCGCGGGTGCTGTCGCTTAAGGAGATGCTGGAGTACCACATCGAGCACCGGTTCGATGTCGTCAAGAGGAGGCTACAGTTCCGTCTGAAGGAGGCGGAGAGGAAGGCCCACATACTCGCCGGCCTGATGATTGCCCTGGATCACCTGGACGATGTGATCAAGACGATACGTAAGTCGAAGACCCGCGAGGATGCGAAGACCTCGCTCATGAAGATGTACCTTCTGACCGAGGCCCAGACCAAGGCCATACTCGAGATGCAGCTCCAACGGCTCACTAGCATGGAGATGCAGGCCGTCAAGGACGACTTCGAGAGGGTAACCAAGCTGGTCGAGGAGTACAAGGCCATCCTGAGGGACGAGAAGAGGATATTCGGCATCATCAAGCAGGAGGCTCTGGCCATCAAGGAGAAGTACGGCGACGCCAGAAGGACGGACATCGAGGCTCAAGGGGCGGACCTGGACTACGAGGACCTGATACCCGTGGAGGACGTCCTGGTGACGACCAGCCGCACGGGATACATCAAGCGGATATCCCTTGACACGTACGCCTCGCAGAAGCGCGGAGGCGTAGGCCTCGTGGGGATGGGCACGAAGGAGGAGGACCACGTCGTCGACATGTTCGTGACGTGCTCCCATGACTATGTCATGTTCTTCACCAACCGCGGCAAGGGATACTGGCTCAAGGCCTACAGGATACCCGTCGGCGGCCGCCACTCGAAGGGCAAGCCGATAGTGAACCTCATCGACCGTCTCCAGGAGGGCGAGTACGTGATGGGCAAGATGCCGATCGCGATATTCGACGAGGAACGGTATCTGGTGTTCGCCACAAGGAAGGGCATCATCAAGAAGACCCGTCTGATGGCGTACTCGCATGTCAGGCAGCCGGGTATCATAGCCATGCGTCTCGACGACGGGGACGAGCTGGTGGGCGTCGCGATCACCGACGGGACCAAGGAGGTCGTGCTGGCGACGAAGCTGGGGTATGCCGGGAGGTTCAACGAGGTCGATGTGCGTCCAACCGGTCGCGCGACCTACGGTGTGAAGGGCGTTACGCTCCGGAAGGGCGACGAGGTGGTCAGCATGGCCATCGTGGACCCGACCGATCACCTGCTGACGATCACGGAGCGCGGATACGGCAAGCGCTCCCTCGTGGCGGATTACAGGAAGACCCGGAGGGGCGGGAAGGGTGTCATAACGATCAAGACCGGGGATCGGAACGGCAACGTGCTATCGGTCCTGTCGGTCGCGGACGACGACGAGTTGATGTTCACGAGCGTCAAGGGTATGATCATAAGGATGCCCGTGTCCGGCATACGTATCCAGAGCAGGGCGACGCTCGGCGTCCGTTTCATGCGTCTCAAGGGCCGCGACCTCGTCACCGCGGTGGCGCGCCTCGTGGGAGTGGCCGACGAGGAGCGCCTGGCGGAGTCAGGCAGGACGATCACGAAGGCTCCGACCGAGAACGGCGACCTTGTGGACGACAACGACACGGGCGGCGACGACGAGGGGATCGACGACGGGTCAGGCGAGGACGGGCCAGAGGATGGATGACCCAAGCTGGCTCTCCCTCTCAAGAGTGATAATGACCCGCAAAGCTTTAATTAACCAACATGCCTTTAAAAACGCTGAACGGGCATCGTTGAGTCCCCCGAAGAGAAGGAGGTCTAGGATTTGTTCAAGGATTCCATCCCGGGGCTCGAGAAGGTCTTCAAGGACGATATCGAGCGACCCAAGATAATGCTAGTCACTGGCCCCCCAGGCTCTATGAAGACGAGCTTCTGCTACTCAATCATGTCGACGTACCTGAGGGACAAGAACGAGTTCGGGCTCTACGCCACCCTCGAGGAGACCACCGACAGCCACATGACCAACATGGATAGCATGGGCGTCAAGATGTCCACCAAGCTGCAGATATCCGACATGACCGACCTCCGCGAGCTGGACCAGATCGACGAGGTCATAGGTGACGAGGTCCACACGGACTACATACTCTTCATCGAGAAGATGATCCAGCGGTTCAAGAGGACGCACGGCGACAAGTTCTCGGTGTTCGTCCTGGATTCCCTGGGCGCCCTGTACTCGCTCATGGAGAACGAGAAGAACATGCGCAAGAAGATGTTCTACTTCTTCAAGATGCTCCGGGACAACAACTTACACTCCTTCATCATAATGGAGCGTTCACTCGACGGCGAATCGCAGCTCCTCGGCAACGAGGGGTTCCTCGCGGACGGCATCCTGATGCTCGGCTTGGACAGGCCGCGCGGTAAGCTGGTCAGGTTCCTCCAGGTCGAGAAGATGAGGGCGGCGGAGCACAGCATGGAACGCCACGCGATAGAGGTCACCAAATCAGGCCTGACTGTCCTCGGACCCCTCCTCAGCTCGTAGTGCGCAGCCGAGGAGGAGTGCGCGGGCGGACAAATGGTTTGCACGGACCCCGCGCATACGCATCAACCCCCGAGACAACGATGCGTCGCGCACAAACCCCCCCAATAACCGATGTGATGAAACATGACGGAAGACTCGACAATCTCCCAGATAATCGAGGATGCGGTAAAGAGGCTGAAGGATCAGGAGGAAGCTGTCCTGAAGAAGGACAAGGAGCTCCAGACGCAGCAGGATGAGGTGACGCGCAGGAGCACCGAGCTCGAGCAGCTCCAGAGCGGCCTGAAGGAGAGGGAGGATGCTCTGCGCGCCCGAGAGACGAATATCGAGCAGGGCGAGGAGAGCCTGAAGGCGCGCGAGTCCGCGGCGCTCGACAGGGAGAGCAAGCTCGACGAAAAGATCTCCGGACTGAACGACCGCGAGGAGCGGGCCAGTGCCATGCAGAAGGGCGCTGAGACGAAGGAGAGCGAGTACATCGAGAAACTGGCAGAGGTCTCCAGGCACATGACCGAGGTCGCGGACAAGAGGAGGGCGGTGCTCGACCAGGAGGAGCAGATGAAGACCTCCGAGGACAACCTCGCCCGGCTGATGGATGAGGTCACCTCCCGGAGGGACGCCCTCATCGCCCGTGAACGGGCCCTCGTTGACGAGAATGAATCGCTGAGGACCGACCGCGAGAAGCTCGCCGAGGACGCCAGGAAGCTCATGCGAAGGCAGGAGGATATGCTGACCATGCCCACTGCGCCGTCGGAGGGCGGGAAAGCCGTAGCTCCCGTACGACCGGGGGCGGGCGAGGACGAGGTAGCATGTCCGAACTGCAACACGATCATCAGTCGCGACGCCGTCATGTGTTACGCCTGCGGGCACAAGCTGAAGGAGACGGAAGAGCCGGCCAGCGAGGAAGCCGCGACCGAGTCAGAGGACGAGATCCCGTGTCCGAGCTGCAAGACGATGATAAGCAAGGACGCCGTCATGTGCTACGCCTGCGGTGTGTCCGTCGAGGAGGCCACCGAGAAGGCTGCGGCGGCCGGTGAACCACCGTCGGCACCTGCTCCGAAGGAGGAGAAGAAGCCTCAGATTTTCGTCAAGAAGATTGTGAAGAGACAGGCACCTTAGTTGGTTGTGCCACACACCTTTGTCCGTGATGAAAATCGGGCAAATAGCTTTTTATACGGCCGACCTACTTACTTTCTCCAAACCCAGACTCTGGGTGGGTGAACTAATGATTGTCAGAGCTGGCCCTTTTCTCGCTGGAAGATCGTTGACCGCATTGATCGCCGTCGCAATGGTGACAGCTGGATTCGCAGGCTTGTTCATCGTCGGCAAGACCGCTACCGCGTCAGGGGATCTTATCGTCACTGACACCGCGACGTACGTGATCAGAGACCTGCAGCAGTTCGTCGACGGCAACGTCATAGTCGACGGCGGTGGAACGTTGGAGATCATAGACGGAACCCTGAGCGTGATCAGCAACTACGACCAGAGGTATACGATCACTGTCGGTTCTGGCGGTACGCTCATACTTGACCACGGTGTGATCACGACTCACCTGGACCAGCTCAATCCATGGGCCGAGCTCGAGATCATCGTAGAGGACGGCGGAGTCCTGACGGCCACGAACGAATCGATACTCAAGTTCCCTGGTTCGATTACACTCTCGAGCGGTGCCGAGATGACATTGACAGACAGCACCGTCACAGCTCTGTCGGCCGCGATGGTCGCACAGTATGTGGTTGGCTCGTCTGGCCTTATCACTCTCGACTCGGCCGATGACGGTCCGGGTATCACGGTAACCGACTCGACGCTCAGCCTGTTCGACAGTACGATCGACGCGATGCCCGAGTTCTCGACCGATGGGACGCTCGCAGGCAACCTGACGCTCAACGGGGCCTCGACCCTGCTGTCCGTGAACAGCTACATAGGGATAGACTTCGGGCCGGCGCTCGACGCAGCCAGCTGGTACACCCACAACTGCCTCGTCGTGAACAACGAGTCCCAGGCGTACCTCTATGGAACGCACTTCGAGGAGTACGCGGGAGCGCTCGCCGACAGGGCCCCGGCGGTCGTTGTCACCGGGCCTAGCACATCGCCGGCAGTGCCTGTAGGTGTAGCGTCTCTGGCAAACGTCGATGCACTCATGTACGTCGTTGACGCAACTGAGACTCTGGAGGTCCCCAACTGGGATGTCAACGGTGTGCTGGGCACGCTGTCAGTCAGTTCGGCCACAATCGTTGCCACATATTCCGTCGACCCCGCATACGATGGCACCAATGCCATTGAGTGGCGGTCCGACTCAGGCGTTTACGCTGACACGGCGATTACCCCGGACGCCGCTGACGCTCCAGGCACGATGGCTACTTATCAGCTTTCACCGGCAAGCGTTCCAACGGTCGCAGACATCATGACCATGGATGTCAGGTTTATTCATGACGGCTCTGCCGGCTCCATGCAATTCGACGCGTTGTGGGTCGTCTTCAGCGTTGGCGGCAGCGCGTATGTCTACAGATGGCTCAACGCCACAGCCGGAGACGAGTACGGCGTCCCGATACCCGACGCGACGATAAGCTCAGTGTTCACCGGCGCAACGGACCTCGAGGGCCAGGAGGCGTTCTACTTCACTCCAAGCGGAGTCTCGACCGCCCCTGCCCCCGAAGTTCTAGCGTACATGGATGAGACCGTTTTGACATTCAAGACGACAAAGAACGATGGAAAAGCCGTCATTCCATATTTGACCGACATCATCGCAAGTGACGGCTCCATGAACTCGCTGTTCGTCGGCTCGTACGCAGTCACCGCCAGCGCGGTGATCGACACCGTCGAATACAGCTCGACGGAGAGTTTCTCGTTCCCTGCCTATCCCGCAATGAAGCAGGGTGACCAGCGCTCATCCCTTACGGTTGACGTCATGGGAGTCTCAGTCCCGAGCCCAGACGAGTCGAAGTGGCTCGTGGTGCCTCTTGAAACCGGCGAGGAGACCGTGGTGATCGAGGATATGCTGTTCTACTACGCAGGTGATGTGATCGTTGCTTCCACAGGGGAGCTGACTTTCCTCAACTCGGAGCTGCAGATCGTCCAGGCGTTTGCGAACGAGAGGACGATATATGTCGATGGCGACGGTGTCCTGAGATTCGAGAACGCTGTTGTGACGAGCCTGCTGCCGATCGACATCATCGTCCAGGGCTTCGGCACGCTCGAGGTCGTCAACTCGGCCCTCTCCGGCGTGAGTATCGTGGCCAAGGAGGACGCCGTGGTCGTGCTCGACGGCTCGACGATGACGAACGGCGGGATAACCACATCATGGGACTCGAGGGCTGACATCAGCGTATACGATTGCGTGCTGAGCACCACGCCAGTTCTATCGGGATTCTCAGTCGGTAGCTTCACAAACACCAGCGTGCCGTCCATAGATGTGCAGGGTGACGCCCAAGCTCTGATATTCAGATGGATACACGTGACGGTGCTCGATGGCAACATGAAGCCCTTACCGGACGTCTTCGTTTCCGCGTGGGTCGGCCTTCTCAAAACGCACTGGACATCCGAGTATTCGGACTCGACCGGCGTCGCCAAGTTGAATTGCCTCAGCACGGTCATTACCGAGGATGGACCCAACTATGTCGGCTCTATCTACTCGGTGAATGCGACCTACACCCCCTGGACGTTAGTGACCTACGAATCCGACCAAGAGGTGAGTGTCGGGGTCGCGCCGTATACCGAGCCCCTCGGCATGAATGTGACTTACGCCACGCTGACCATCGTGGCCGCACTCCCGAACCTCGTCATAGCAAGCACCGGATCGGTCACCAGCACTCCTGAGGAGCCGTTCAACGGTCAAGCTACGACCATCAGCGCTGAGGTCAGGAACACCGGCATCGCTGTGGCGTACGATGTCCAGATCGACTTCACGGACAGTAACGACAACTATATCAGCCAGTTCGCGTCCGTGGTCTGTCCGAGCATCGCACCACATCCAGCTGACTCTGTATTTGTCAACGCTACTTGGATCGCCGAGCCGCCGCTCATGCCTTATGGTCACACGATGATCGCGGAGGTCGACCCATACAATACGATAATCGAGACAGACGAAGCCCCCGCTGTTGGCACTGGTACTGTATACGTCCAGAACCTGCCTGATGTCAGGGTCGTGCCTGAGTCATCGATATACGTCACACCCTACGATCCAGTCGTGCACACCGAGTGCACACTCAACGTGGACCTGGAAAATGTTGGCGACAACAACGCTATCAACTTCGTCGTGGCGTTCTACAACGCGTCCTTGGTGGACGTGGCGCCAGAGAACCTGATAGGCGAAGTACTCGTGCCAGTCATAGGCCCGGGCAGCGGGGTAGTGGTATCTCTTGTGTGGACGCCGACCGCCGTGGGCGAGCAAGTGATATCCGCCATCGTCAACGAGGATATGTCGTTCCCTGAGATATCCTATGAGAACAACAACATCTCCGCTGAAATCACGGTCTTCGACTACCCTGACATGGAGCTGAGGTCGATCAGCTTCGTCTCCAGCCCATCGACCATCGCGGGAGGCGGTTCGGTCGTCGTGCGCGTCGAGATGGTGAACAACGAACTCTCTCCTGTCGTGAACCCGAAGGTGGCGCTGTACGTCGATTCCACGGAGAACGAGGCGTATGACGATTACACCTACCCGGGGATACTGACCAGCGGGTCAGGCTCGGTGCTCGTGGACATCGTGTACACCGCACCGATCGTGACTGATACGATCGAGTACGTGATCATCATGGTGGTCAACCCGTACGATGAGTTTGCCGAGCAGACCCGTACCAACAACAGGGTCAGCAGCACGCTCACCGTGACCGACGTCCGCGTAGACCTCGTCATAACATCGACTCGCATCAATGTCATCTACGATGGCGAAAATGTCACGAGCGGGACGTTCGGAAGGACCGTTAACATAACCGCCGACGTGGAGAACCTAGGTGCGAATCCCGTTGACAACCTCGAGATATTGTTCAGCGTCCGAGGCGAGGATGAGTCATTGAACTACACGATCGAGACGCTCACGGACGAGACCGTTCCAGCGGGATCGATCGCGTCATTCTACGCGCACTGGACGATCAACTTCAGCTCTCCAGGAGATTACTGGATCTGCGTCAATGTGGATTCGGCGGAGATGGTCGCTGAGCCGAATGAGGCCAACAATTATGCCGAGGCGGAGTTCACGGTTCTAACGCTCGCCATAGATGTCGACGTCTCCTTGACTCAGGAGGTAAGCGAGTATGCGACGGGATCCGCCGTCGTGGTGACAGTGACGGTGAAATACGAAGGCACCGACGACCCCGTGGTCGGGGTGCATGTGAGATTGGCGATGTTCGACAGCCAACACGAGATATTCACCGCGACGGTCACGCCGGGCCCGGGCTCAGATCCGCTTATGACTGACAATGAGGGCTCGCTGACCGAGTCGATATTCATTCCGGGTGACCTGCCAGGTGGCAATTACCACATCGGCGCGATGATCCAGGATGAGTCGTATTACACCACTGCGACTTTCGCGGTCTCCGGCGAGGTCTCCGACGAAGGAATACCCTTCATCATCTGGTTGATCGTGATACTCGCCATCGTCGGCGTAGTCATCGGGTTCACAGTCTATACATACGTCTACGGATTGGGCAAGCTGGTGGAGTGCGGCGAGTGTGGGGCGTTCATACCCGCGGCGAGCAAGCGCTGCCCGAAGTGCGGCGTCGAGTTCGAGGCGGGCACCATGAAATGCTCCGAGTGTAGTGCCTGGGTTCCATCGGACGCTGGCGAGTGCCCGAACTGCGGGGTCAAATTCGTGGGCGAGTCGGAGGGCGAGGACCTCGACTATCTCGAGCGGATGAAGGTCGAGTATGAGGCGATGGTGTCGGAGTACCGCGAGCTCGCCAAGCCCGAGCTGGGCAAGAAGTTCAGCGACAAGAAGTTCGAAGAGTGGTGGAAGATTCAGCCGAGTTACGTCAGCTTCGACGACTGGCTCGCCAAGGAGGAGGAGAAGCGCAAGGAAGGCCCGATGGCCTGCCCAGTATGCGGGACTCTGAACCCGACGGAGGCGACCGTATGCCACAAGTGTGGCACCGTGTTCGCCGTAGCTGAGGACGAGCAGACGCCTCCTGAGGACGGCCCGGGAACGCTGATAGAACCCTCCACGGGAGGGGCCGAGCCACCTCCAGAGCCGTCATCGGTTGCGAAGAGGCCTCCAGAGGGCGGGACCGGCGGGGCCGCCGAGCCGCCGAAGATGGTCATCCGGAGGCCGATCGATCGGAAGGTCGTGCCGAAGAAGATCATCCGGACGCCCGTCGTGAAAAAGGGCGACGAGTCCGACTCTGACGCAGAGTGATCGTGCATCCCCGAGGAAAACCCTTTACCGTTTCCTGTTTTTCATCATTTTGTTGGGGTGAGCGGGCTCTCTCGCCGGCCCCGGGAAACTGGCTAGACGGTAGTGCGGCGCTGACGCTTGACCCTATCATTGTGCATGTGGGAAGATGCATGCCGATCTACGCTGGCGGCCCGCCCTCCGCCAGCTTCGCCTTGACTTCTTTCATGACCTTGTCGGGGTCCTTGCCGTAAGCGGAGATGATCGTCGCGACCTTCTTGTGGTCGTCTATGCTGGTCTTCTTCATGTACTCGAGGACGTCCACGCGCCTCTTGATCTCCCGCTCCATCTCCCTGGGTGCCCAGTTCCTGGCCATCCTGACTTTCTCGTAGATGTAGCTGTGACCGCTGTAGTTGAATGTGTCGTCCGCCGGGTTCCATGTGTACACCGAGTTCGTGATGAGCTCGTCTGTCTCGGGGTCGAGTCCGACTATCTCCGTCAACGACTTCACACGCCTGGTCATCTTGGTACCCACCTTGACCTGCGCCTGCATGAGGACGATATTGAGGGCCGTGACGAGCGCTCTCGGCAGGTTGATGGGGTCGTTCTCCATCCTGTGTACCATCGCCTGAACGTCCTCTGCGTGGAACGTCGAGTAACAGGTCTTGCCCGTCGCCATTGCCTGGAACACGACATACGCCTCCTTGCCTCTGACCTCTCCGACCATCAGGTACTGCGGTCTCTGCCTCATCGCTGCCGTCAGGAGGTCAAACATGTCTATCTCGCCGGCGGCCTTGCCCGTAACGGCGCTCTTCCCACCGAACCCATCTCTGGTCAGGCCAGGGACCCAGTTCTCGTGGGGGAGGTTGAGCTCGCGCGTGTCCTCTATCGAGACGATCTTCATCTGTGGCGGTATGAACAGCAGGACCGCGTTGAGCGTGGTCGTCTTGCCGCTCGCAGTGCCGCCGCACACAAGCATCGACTGGCCGTGCTCTATGCTGATCCACAGGTAGGCCATCATCTCGGTGCTCATGGTCTTGAACTTCAGCAGGTCTAGAGGCGTGAACGGGTTCTCCTTGAACCGTCTGATGGTGAATGACGAACCTCTCTTGGTCACATGCTTCCCGAGGGTCGCCTGCAACCTGGATCCGTCAGGGATCGTGGCGTCGAGGAGCGGGTTCGCGACCGATATGTGCTTGCCACACCTCTGCGCTAGCCATACGACGAACCCGTCGAGTTCCTGTTCATCATCGAACCTGAGAGTCGACCTTATCGAGCCGTACTTCCTGTGGTAGATGTACAGCGGGACCCCGACGCCGTCGCACGATACGTCCTCGACGTTGGCCTCTATCATCATAACATCGATCGCCCTGTACCCTATGAAATCTCTGAGGATGTAGTACATCACCTTCTCTTTGGATATAGGGTGGAGCGCGATGTCCAGTTTCGTCATCAGCTCCTCGGTGGTCCCGCGGAGGTACTTCTCCTTACCTTCCTCGTCGTCCTCGGTCATGCGCTCGACGGATGCTATGAGCGTCTCCTTCAGCAGTTCTAGGACGTCGCTCTCGTCTGGTGTGAGCTTCGGCTCGATGACCTCGTAGATGTATTCGTTCGCGATGTTGTCGTACATTATCCGCACGAACGAGTAGTTCTTCTTGACTGGGATTATCTCGACCTCGTCTAGGTTCGTCTCTGCGATCTTCGGAATTTCCACGATCTGGCTCATGTCCGTCCTGTCCTTGCTCGAGGACACGGTCTTCTTGGCAGGCCTAGGCCTCATCCTGTAGAGCAGTCCGTAGTAGGTGGCGAGCAGTCCCGTCTTGCCCTTGACCTCTCCCTTCTCTTTCTCTTCCTTCGGCGGCTGCTCGGGCGCCTCGCCCTCCTCCTCGACCTTTGGCTGATCAGTTTCGGTCATGTTAATCACGCAGCAAACAATACTCTGAGCGTCATGAATCCCGCCACTAGCATGATGAAGCTGTGCCTCATGCCTATCGAGAGACTCCCGTTCGAGATGACTCCTGCCAGGAGGCCGTCTCCTACGGCGTGCACGATCACGGACAGGAGGAAGATGAACCCTACCTCGGGTATGATGGATACCTGGATGTTAACCCCTGGGATTTCGGCCAAACCCTGCGCCTCAGCCTGCTCGCTGACGGATTTTCCCGCCTCCTCCATCTTCGGCAGGAACTGTCCCTGCAGGATGAGGATGGTGGCTATGAACACGAAGAACGAAATGTACACGACCATAACATAGGTCGACATGGTGACGCTCCTCTCCTGCTCGGTGAGCATCGTCTCCTTCGCGTCCCGGGACACCATGCCCAGCACATCCGCGACGTTGCCACCTGCGTCGTTGGCCTTCCTGATAATCGAAACCATCCTGGAAACGAGAGGAGTCTTCACCCTTTCGGAGAAGAGCAGCACCGCCTCGGACGCCGGCACCCCCCACGCAATCTGGGCCGCCATCTTCTTGATCTCTGGGGTGAGCCTTCCGTACCTGCCGGACGATGCGACCACGATTGCGTCCGCGAGTGTCATGCCGAACCGACCAGCCTCGGCGACGTCTCTGAGGAAGTCTGGTAGTCGCGACTCGATCTCCCGGATGTGTTTCTCCTTGGTGCTCGTGTAGAAGCCGTACGGGCCGAGGAACGACAGCATGGCGAATATGATGTAGTCGATTGGGTCCAGCGGCAGGTTCAAGCTTTCGATGGCGTCGAGTATCGCCATGAACGTGAAGACGCCGACGAGCGAGAGCGATATCGCGAGCACTGTCCTGCCACGGTCCGCACGCTCGCTTCCTATCTTGGACTCCTCGACGCCCCCGGCCTTGCCGACGCCCTTCTTGGAACTCGACTCGGCAGCCATCTACATTGCACTCTCCTTGGACATGTTCCATATGACGAATATGAATCCGAATTGGGAGATTGGAATCATCATCAACACCACCAGGTAGAGCATCATGATCATGAAGTCAGGGTCTCCCCCTCCAACGATGGCCATGATCGCCATGATGAGGACCAGGAAGAGCGGGAAGGCAACGACGACGGTGACGAACGATTCCGCGAGCATTCCGAGCGTCTCCATCTGGGCTTTCATATCGAGCTTGTTCTCCTTCTGGTACTCATCCGCCTTCAGCAGGAAGTACGGCTTCAGCTGGCCACCAGATGTGGATGTCGTGATGACTCCCTGGAGGAAATCCTGGAACTTCGCAGATGGCGACCTTCTAGCCGCTACTCTGATAGCCGAGAGGATGTCGGAGCCTAGCAGCTCGGTATCCCGGGTGATCCACGCGGCCTCGGCCGAAATCTCCCCGTACACCTTCTGCCTCGACAGCTCCTTGAATATGACATCGATGTTCACATCGGCCGAGGCCATCGCGGATATGAAGCTCATCGCCGCCGCCAACCTCTTGTCGATGTCCCTGCTCCGTTTCTTGGCTCTTGAGGCGGGCGAGCCTAGGAGTATGAAATAGGTCATCATGGGCAGAAGGCCGATCGCTAGCAGGGCTATCATGATCCTCATGATCATGGAAACGCCCATAAGCCCCATCATGACCCCGCCCACGCCTACACCGATCCCAATGCCGACGATCGCCATGATGACGGTGGACATCACGACGCATGCCAGGTACTCCTCCGCACGGATCTTCATGTGCGCCTTGAGCAACGACTCCTCCAGTGCTTGGTTGTCGTCCACCTTCGACGACGCGTACCCGCCCATTATCCTCCATGAGAAGTCCTGGAACGGCGTGAGCTTGATGTAGTCCGGCAGGGCGCCCTTGGCCATCCTGACGAGGTGAGGTCCAATCTTGTCGCGCTGTTGGGCGAGCCTCGTCCTGAGATATTGTTCCTTCTTGACCTCGACGCTCTTGAAAGGGTCTGTGACTTCAACCAGCTGCAACACCTCCAGGCGGTTCCTCCGAGGTCGGACTGGTGCCCATCTCGCGCCTGACTTTCTCAGCCGCATCCTTTGGATTCTTGTAATAATCACGGATCAGGTTCCAGATGGACATGTGGTCTGTCATGTCCTCTGCCAGCATGTACTTGACGATGTCCACCCGTCTTTGGAACTCGTCCATCAGCTCCTCGTGGGTGAAGTTCTTCATCTCCATGATCTTGTCGAAAAGGAAGCTGTGGCCCTTGAACACGAACTTGTCGCTCGCCTGGTCCCACTCGTATACAGTGTTGCTGATCAGCTCGTTGGTTTCCGGTTCGAAACCAACGATTTCTATGACCTGTTTAATCCTTCTCACCATGTTCATACCGACTCTGGCGTGCGTCTGGATGATCACGTTCCTGAGCGCGGTCAGCAGAATCCTGGGGCAGTTGATCGGCGGGTTTTCAAGCCTGTTCACCATGCCTTTCACGGAGTCCGCGTGCATCGTCGAGTATGTCGTATGGCCGGTGGCCATCGCCTGGAACATCGTGTAGGTCTCTTTGCCTCTGACCTCTCCCACTATGATGTAGTTCGGTCTCTGTCTTAGGGCCGCACGTACGAGGTCAAACATGTCGATCTCCCCGGCGGTCTTCCCGTCCGGCCCCCGCTCTCCTGTGCCCGACCTCGTCGTTCCAGGTATCCAGTTCTCGTGGGGAAGATTGATCTCACGCGTATCTTCCATCGTCACTATCTTCGCTCCCGGGGGCATGAACAACGCCATGGCGTTCAGTGTCGCCGTCTTTCCGCTGGCCGTTCCGCCGCAGATGATGGCCGACTCGCCATGCTCGACGCTGAGCCATAGGTAAGCCACCATCTCAGGCGACGCCGTGCCGTACTTGATCAGCTCGATAGGCGTGAACGGCTTCTCCTTGAACCGCCTGATAGTGAATGACGAGCCCCTGGTGGTCACCTCTCTCGCATAAGTCGCCTGGACTCTGTGTCCCTCAGGAGTCGTTCCGTCCAGGATCGGGTTCGACACCGAGAGCTGCTTGCCGCATCGCTGCCCGAGGTTGATCACGAACGAGTTGAGCTCGTCCTCATCCTCGAATACCAGGTTGGACTTGATGGACTCGTATTTGTTGTGGAACACGAACAGCGGAACCCCGACACCGTCGCACGATACGTCCTCGACGTGCGTGTCGTTTATCAGGCCGTCTATCGGGCCATAGCCGACGAAGTCGCGCGTGATGAAGTGCTTGATCTTGTCCTCTGAGATCGGTTCGATGGTGATTCCCCGAGTCCTTACGAAGCTGTCAACGCTCCTCTCCAGGTATGTTTTCTTGTCCATGACACCGAGCGTGTCCCACTCGTAGTCCAGTGTCTTCGTGAAAGTATCCTTGATCATGTTGAGCGTCTCCTCCTCGAATTCGTCGAGCACCGGCTCGATGACGCTCAGGAGGTAGTCGCTGTTGGTCTGGTTGTAAGTCGCTCTCACGTAGGTGAATGGTTCAGTAACGCCATAGAAACCTATCTCCTGGATCGCCGGGTCCGTGATCGGAGGTATCTCAGTGTACGCCGAGCCTCTCCCGCGCTTCCACTGTTTCCTCCTTGCCTCCGCGCCCTTCGCCTCTCTGACTGGGACCGGTTTTGATTTGAATTTGATGAGCATGCTCACGTACCCGCGATAGACCTTCGTGAAAAACGGCTGGCGCGGCTTCGCAATCGGAATGTCCGTTCTTATCGTTGGTTCGGAAGCATCACTCAACTCGAGTCACCTCATCACGGCGCGAACTCTCCAACGGTCAACTGTACGCTTGCTGTCGTGTGATGGAATATGCTCACATCATATATCGTGACGGTGACGATGTAATAGTCGTTGATCGAGCCTGGAAAGTCGTACTTAGTGGGATTCGGCACGACGAAATCGGTTCCATGCTCGAGGTCTGCGCTTGTCGCGTTCAGCGCCTTACGGAAGTAACTGGCCCATGCATTGCCATGCTTCGTCGTTATCGTTATCGTGATGTTTTCATCCGTGGCGCTCTCGTATTCTATCGTTGACGCGTATAGAAGGTCGGCGTTGACGACTTTCGCCCCGATCCCTCCCACGGTTTTGTTCAACCCTACCAGGGAGACCTGGGTCATCTGTACCACTCTGCTCTCGCCGAACTCGACGACCGAGAGGCCTATCCCCGATATGATGAACTCACCATCGGATTGGCTTATGATCAACGCGCCAGCCTCGTAGATCACGGACTGCTCGACATAGTATCGGTTGGGGCAGTAGAGCCTCAGCTCCCCACCGGTGTGGCCGTCGTCGGCCACGAGGTCGCTCGTGTAGCTCGTGTTGAGCGACGGCCTTCCAGAGATAGTTTCGGGCGTGAACGACAAAATCCCCGCGGTCGGGCCAGCGAAGACCGGGATCCCGGGCGCACTTAGAGTGACAGGGACGACGATCGGAGTGGCCGCTACCAGGCTGTTGGCGAAGTCGGAGATAAGTCCGTCGATGTCAGACTTCAGCGATACCATCTGTTGAACCGCCTCAATCATGTGGGCGCTCTCGTTGTCGCTCATCCAAGCGGGGACGATCTGACTCGTGAACACTCCCATGAAAGTCAGGAAGACGAGGATCGTCATGATCGTACCGACGGTGGAAGCGACACCGTCCTTATCATCCCAACGCAGTGACTTCTTAATCCTCATCGACGTGTAGTCCTCACAGTGTGCAGAGTGCGGGGGTGACAAGTCCATACTACCACCGAAACTAGGGTGCCGGAACAACCTAATCAGCGCCTGGAAGATATTTAAAAGTGTCGTCACTGGTATCGGATGAAATACACCTCGATTTTTCAACCATGGCTAACCCGCTCCGGGACCCGGATTTTTCGTCGTCGGCGCCCTCCTCAGTAACCATGTTTTCCGCGCCTTGATATTGCCGGCGGCTAGCCGGTCACGAAGGTTTAATATGGTGTCTTGCCTAACAGCTCACCGCTTCGCCCAAGCCGTGGTAACTCAGTTGGGAGAGTGCAAGACTGAAGATCTTGAAGTCGCCGGTTCGAGTCCGGCCCACGGCACCTCCCTGTCCCACCCCGTGAGCCAAACATCTGCTGGATTTCGAAACGGGGTATAGTTTAAATCTGCTGCATGCTGTACGAGCGATGCTGAGGAGGCATCGAGGTTGCCCATCAAGTCTTTCGAGATCTGTTCGCTGGACGCCAAGAGGTTCACTAAGCTCGGCGAGAGGATTCCTCAGCTGAGGGTTGACCAGAACACTGCCATCACCAGCATCGCGGCCGCATCTGACAAAGAGGCTCACCTGGAGTTCAGGTTCGTGATCAACTACGTCGGCGTCGGCGTTATTAAGTTCGAAGGACGGATCGTTTGGGATGGCGACGCCAATCTTTTGGCATCTCAATGGTCGGAGAAGCGAGCCCTCCCGAACGAGGTGTTCGGACCGATACTAGCCGCCACTTATGCCAACTGCATGCCCGCCGCCGTCACCACGGCGAGGGACATCGGACTCCCCCCGCCGCTTCCGCCACCGAAGATGCCCCCGGGTGCTAAGACGGATATGAAGGCCTCCCGCGGGAAGGACCACAAATCGTCCATGGAAGTGGGATGATAGCAGTCGAGTTATGCGCAGCCCATCGTTTTGTCAACGTATGTGGTCCAGCGAGAACGACCCTATGTTGACGCCCTGCTTCGTCGCGGAGTATCTTATGTACGCGCGGGACTGAGCATCGGAAATGCCTCTTACCGCCAGGAAAGTGTTTAGGTTCTCCACCTTGAACTCTATCATGCCGTCCATCAGCGACCCAAGCATCTGGATTTCCTGGTCACCGTGGACGCCCTTCTCGATGGTGTACATGGACACGGCCCTGTCCCTCTTTCTGCGTCCGGCTAACGGGCTCAGGAACCTGAATGCGGTGGGGGGGTCAAGGTACGCGATCATCGTCGAAATGGACCTGAACGCTAGCCGATAGTATTGATGTGATTCCTTGAACTTCTTGGCCGCGCTCTCTACCGCTTTCTGTATGGCCTCATAGTCAGTCGGAGCATCGATGAACTCTGTGAACTCGTCATCTGCGTCATCCCCCATGCTCCTCGAGTAGGAGTCGACGTATCGGACGAGCCCCTTCTTCTCAAACTCTTCGTACCCTGAGAGCAGGTACATCATCTCGTCCCTGATCGCCTTTGGTGACTTCTCCGTGAGGACCCAGATGGCCGGGATGCCCATCTTCAGCCCCTCGGCGATGAAGGCATTGACCAACACCTCCTTGCCGGTGAAAGGCGGCCCGTAGATCAGCACGTTGGTACCGAACGGCACTCCCCCGAGCAGAAGGTCGTCCAGCCGGGTCGTCCCTGTCTTGACCCTCTCCATTTTTATCTCGGCCATCCTGTCGAGTTCGCGCTTCTCGATCTCGTCGTCTATCAGGCCCTGTTCGCGGTTGCGGAGTTCCTCCTCTTTGATTTGGAGATACTTCTCCTTGCTGCGGACCTGCTCCTCTTTGACCGTGACCTGGGCCTGCAGCTCCTCGAGCCGCTTCTTGAGCGTGATCTCGTCCTGGCTACCTATCTCCGCCTGCATCTGGCCTACCTTACGCAGCTCCTCCTCAAGGAGCTTCTCGCGATACATGAGGTCCTCCTCGCGGCGTAGGACCTCGTCCTCCTTGTATGCCAGAGGTTCCTTCAAGCGGTTCATCTCATCCTCCCGTACCCGGATGTCCTCCTTGAGCTTCTGGACTTCTTGCTCCCGCAGAGCGAGGTTACGCTCGACCCTCTGTGCCTCTTTGAGCTTATTCATGACTTCCCTGTCGACACCGACCGAGTCGCTCTTCGCGGCCTCCACCATCTCATCCTTGTGCTTGAGGTCCAGCTGAGCCTGCGATAGGTTCGCGTCGAGCTCCTCGATCCGGCTCAGCAACGCACGCTCTTTCGCCGCGGACTCTTCCATAGCCTCTGGGGATACGGCATCGGGCTGCGGGGACGCGTAATCGATCAGCCCGTCGGCGATTGCCACCTCCTTCTTCTTGAGCTGCTGCTCCATGGCGTCCAGCTGGGCTTCGCGCTGGGATATCCCCATCTCCTTGCGCTTCAGTTCCTGGACCTCAGGGGGCATCTCGGAGATGCCCTTCTCCACCTTCTCTTTGAGAGCAGAGATGACCTCCTCCAGTTCCTCGACCTTGTGCTGGAGGTTCTCTTTGGCGACCATCTCCTCTGCGAGCTTGTCAGCCAGATTCTCGCCCTCAATCCCGGCCGCCTGCTGTTTCTTGATGAATTTTATTACTGCGATGCTGCCTCTCTTGACGTTCTCGAGCTCCTCTTCCAGGTGAGAGGATCTGCGCTTCTCCCTCTCCAAATCGGTCTTCATCTTGGTTATCTCGTCAACGAGGGCCTGGGGGTCGAACTCCCCGGTCTCGATCTGCCGTATCTTCTCGACGAGAACGTCACGCAGCTGGGATACCTCCGCCTCCCGCTTCTTGAGCTCCCTCTTGGGCACGGTCGTCTCCGGCTTGGCGAGCTCGGTGGTGTCCTGAAGCCATTCGTCGATGGACTCCTCCTCTCCCGCTAGCCATTTAGCAAGCGACGCATCCGGCTTGATCTCGGGCGCTGCGGCCGCCGCTGCTTCTGGGGTAGAATGCATCTCCTCGCCGGAGAGCCAGGCCGACAATCCGTCGTCCTCTCCTGCCAGCCAGCTGGCAAGGCGCTTGTTATCCTGAGGCGCATCCATCTCCTCGGCGTTGTGGATGATCTTCTTCGCCAGCCCCTCGCTGATGCCCTTTATCCCTGCTAGCTGGGTCACATCGGCGTCCTTGACGTCTTTGATGCTCTGGAACCCCGCGTCGTAGAGAATCACCGCCTTGGCTTCCTTGATGCCAGGGACCGACATCAGCTCCCCAAGCCGTCGGTCGTCTGACGTGCTTCCGCCTCCGTCGATCTGGCCAGGCTGGTCGGTGTCTGCCGTGAGAGCCGCTCCGCACTGTTCGCATCTATTGGAATCTGCGGAGGAGGGATGGTTGCATTTGGGGCAAGTCAGTTCGTCAACCCGCGCCTTCTTCTTCTTCTTTGCCATCTGGGCTCTCCTTCACCTTTTCATAAGTCGTGCAAGCCGATAACAGTAGCATCCCATCGCATGTCGTGGACCTCGGCGCCCGTCGAAGCCCAGCGCTCAGCACGGGAGCACGCCGCTCCGTCACTGGCCTGAGCGGTCTTAATAGTCAGATTGTGATATATATAGTTACTTCGCAGGGTCCTTTTCGGTGACGCGGATGCCTCGAAGACCGGGAGACCAAAAGAGAGAATAGCGTCGGAGTTCATCTTCGTCCGTTCTCCATGGGTGAGGTGTCGAAGAAGGGCAGCAGAGGGGAGAGGGTCGGCGTCTTCGTGTGCCGGTGCGGCACCAACATAGCTGGTACAGTCGACTGCGAAGCCGTCGCCGACGACGTCCGGAACGTGTCTGGTGTCGTCGTGAGCAAGACAAACCTGTACACTTGTTCCGAACCGGGACAGAACGAGATCGTGGAGGCGGTCAAGGAGCATGGCCTGACGAAGGTCGTCATCGCATCGTGTTCGCCCAAGATGCATGAGAGAACCTTTCGGAAGACCCTTGAGAGAGCTGGTCTGAACCCGTATCTTCTTGAGCTGGTCAATCTCAGGGAGCACTGCTCGTGGGTGCATAAGGACAAGGCCGCCGCCACCAGGAAGGCCAAAGACTTGGTAAGGGGCGGGGTCAGGAGGGCGACGGCTCTCGAGCCGCTCCACCCCGGGACAATCACGCTCTCCAGGGAGGCACTCGTCGTCGGTGGCGGCATAGCGGGCATATCCGCCTCCCTGCAGCTCGCTAACACCGGCTATCGAGTCCACCTCGTGGAGCGCGAGGCAAGCATCGGCGGGAAGATGGCGCAGCTCAGCAAGACCTTCCCCACTCTCGACTGCGCCCCGTGCATCCTCAGCCCTAGGATGGTCGAGGTGGGGGCGCACCCGAACATCGACCTACTGACGAGGAGCGAGGTCGTGTCGGTCGGGGGGACTCCTGGCAACTACGAGGTCGCGGTGCGCGTTGCCCCGCGCGGCGTAGATCCGAAGAAGTGCACCGGCTGCGCGAAGTGCGAGAAGGTGTGTCCAGCGAAGGTGCCCGACGAGTTCGAGGAGGGACTCTACGAGCGGAAGGCCATTCACAAACCCTTCCCACAGGCGGTCCCCGCGTCGTATGTGATTGATTTCGAGAGCTGCACGGATTGCGGCGCTTGTCAGAAGGTGTGCGCCGCGAAGGCGATTAACATGGAGGAAAAGGAGCGTCAAGTGGACCTGAAGGTTGGTGCGGTCATAATGGCAACCGGGTTCGATATGTTCGATGTCGATTCGCTCCACGAATACGAGACCTCCCTACCGGACGTCATCACCGCAACTCAGATGGAGCGTATGATGATCAACGAGGCTGGAGCCGGCATGATCCCGAAGCGAAGAGCCGACGGCGCAAGGGTGAAGAAGGTGGCGTTCGTCCTGTGCGCGGGCTCCCGCACCAGGAAGATCGGGGTGCCATACTGCAGCAAGATATGCTGCAACTACGCGACCAAGCAGGCTTTGATATTGAGGAAGACGTTCCCGTACATGCAGGTCTACGTCTACTACATCGACATGCGCACCGCTGGTCGGGGCTTTGAAGAGTTCTACGCCCGGGCCCAGGAGGAGTTCGGGGTCCGATACATCCACGGCAAAGTCGCCTCCGTTCAGGCAGGAACCAAAGGCATACTCGTGAGGGCAGAGGATGTGCCGTTGGGCGAGGTCGTGGAGAAGGAGTTCGACCTAGTCGTCCTCTGCACTGCCATGCTCCCATCCCATGGAACCGCGGAACTCGCCAGACTGTTGAAGGTGCCTCTCGGTGAGGACGGATTCGTTTCGGAGAAGCATCCGAAACTGGACCCAGTTTCCACTCATCGGGCGGGTGTGTTCGCAGCCGGCGCGATCATCGGCCCGAAGGACGTAAGAGACAGCGTGGTGGACGGTAGAAGCACCGCATCGCATGTGATGGAGTTCCTTGGGGCAGGGAAGATGCTCTTGGACCCAGTGAAGGCACAGGTGGTCGATGCGTCGAAATGCACAAAGTGCATGGCTTGCGAGGCCGTCTGCCCGGCAAGGGCCATCTCGGTCGGCGAGATGCCGGAGATCGACCAGATCGCATGCATCGGCTGCGGAGCATGCGTGTCAGAATGCCCCACGAAGGTGTTCGAGCTGGCGCATTACACCTACAGGCAGCTGCGACAGCAGATCGAGGGGGTCCTGGAGGGCGAGACCGATGAGACCAGGATCATCGGGTTCTTCGGTGATGTCCTCGCGTATGTCGCCGCGGACTTAGCGGGGACCGCGAGGATGGAGTATCCAGCCAGCATACGCGTCATCAGAGTGCCGTCCGCTGCGAGGACAGGTCGGGGCGAGATTCTGACAGCGTTCGGGAAGGGTGCGGACGGAGTCGTCCTGTCCGATGAGGAGGATGGGGAGGCAGCGCACTTGACCGAGAAACGGTTGGAGGCTCTCGGCCCGGAGCTCGACGCCCTAGGCATAGGGAGCGACAGGGTCGTGTTCATACCGATGCTGCTGCCGATCTACAAAGTGCTCCCTAAGATGATCGAGACCTTCGATAAGAAGGTGGCATCGCTCGGAACGCTCAGCCCCGAGGTCCGAGCTAGGGCTTTGGCCGCTGCGGAGACGCCGTCCGACCCGGTCTTTGGCAGGAAGTAGCCTCACGCGCCCGCGGCTATGCCATGCACGCGCTCTCGCGCGCTCTCGCATGAGTGACCGGCGCCTTGTGTAAATCTATTTATATTGATATGTCGCATTAGAATCTATACCGCGTGCCTGGCTCAGGACAAGTGGTTGCTGATGCAGAAGCGAGTTCTAGTGAAGATAAAGAAGGACAAGACAGAGCTGAGCCTACGCGAGGTCCTCGAGAAGATCCAGGAGCTCCAGGCGCAGCATCCTGACGAGGATGTGTTCTTCGACGGCGACGAGTACGCGATATGCGTCCGCCCACGGAAAGCCTCCCCGTAGGGTTATAATATGTCCGCAACCAATCTGAAGCGCGGTTATGAGAGATGTTAGGCAGAGTCACCATCGGACTTTACAACTCGTATGACCCGGTGAGGTTCCACGAGTCCCACAGGAGGGCACTGGCGCGTGCCGGCCCTCTCGCGTTGGCCTTCGACTGCAACCTCGCGACGTTCGGCTTTCCCTTCGACAAAGATCTCACTACGCCTGTCGAAATAGCGATGTGGGTCTCCACGACGACTAGCATCGGCGAGAGCGGGAAGTACCTCATCGACCTTGCTGAGAAAGGTCGCTACTCGAGGTTCGATTTCCCAAACAAAGGGTTCCCTCCTCAGCTAGGCGTCCCTGTCGTCACGACCCGCAGACCATCGGAAGCGAAGCAAGTGTCGGTCGACGAATTGCGCGTCACACTCGCTTCGGGCCAGTCCGTCCTACTCGTCTTTGGTCTCGGGCCTCGTGGCCTTCCAAAGGAGGTCTTCCACATCGGCCAGTGGCATCTCGACATAACTGAACGAGGCCTGTCCCTGGAGACGTGCACCGCCCTTGGAACGGTCGTCGGGTCTCTCCTCGGTAGGTAGCCCTATCAGTACTTCACGTACTCGATGCCAAGCGAGGGCACCGTGACTTTGCCCCCTTCGACCGCGTGCCCCACGACCCTGGCGCCCTTGCCCGCGCTCTCCACCGCCTCGGACGCCTGATGCTCGGGAACCACCAGCGCGAACCCCATCCCCATGTTGAAGGTCTGATACATCTCCCGGTCCGTGACATCGCCCAGTTCTTGCAGGACACCGAACACCGGATTTGGCTCCATGGGTTCGGACATCTCGAACCCGACGCCCCCTTTCAGTCTCAGAAGATTTCTCAGCCCGCCACCGGTGATGTTCGCCATGCCCTTGACTTCGTGCTCATCCATCAGGGCGAGCACCTGCTTCACATAGATGGCTGTCGGCTCCAGCAGCTCCATACCTATGGATCTCCTAAGTCCCTTGACCCTGCTCTTCATCCCGAGGCCGTTAGCCTCGACGATCTTCCTTGCCAGCGTGAGACCGTTCGAGTGTACGCCTGTACCTCCAAGAGCTATCAGCGCATCGCCGGGGCGGATGTTCTCGCCTGTCACGATCCTCTTCTTCTCGACCATGCCGAGACAGGTGCCCGCGAGGTCGAGTCCGATCACTATCTCCGGCAGAACGGCAATCTCCCCGCCGACGATGGTCATGTTCGACATTCTCGCACCTTCCTCCAGACCCTTGCCGACCTGGGAAGTGATATTGCTGTCGGGCTTGTCGATCGCGATGTAGTCGACGAACGCGACGGGCTCCGCACCGATGCATATCGTGTCGTTGACGTTCATGGCCACGCAGTCGATGCCTACGGTGTCCCACTTCTGCAGCTCGTTCGCCACCATCAGTTTCGTGCCGACGCCGTCTGTGCACAAACTCAGGGCCAGATCGCCGAAGTCTATCAACCCTGTGAAGTGTCCCTTCAGGTTCATCGGCTCGCCGGGCCCTTTCCTCCTGAAAGCTAGGTTCTTGACAAGCGCGGCTATGCTGTCGGATTTCCTGTCGATGTCCACTCCTGCTCCGGCATAAGTCATCCCCTTCGGCATCTGCGAATCACCTGTCGACAGATGGTCGATGGCTTATTCTGCCTATACCTTTTGCGCAGGTCTGTCGCCGTTCGCGCCATCGTAATCCCTGGAAACCATAATCTGATTGCCCGTACATCCACAGACTCGATTCCGTGACGAAGAACTGGCGAGCCGACAGAAAGAGGGAGCAGTATTACCGCAAGGCTAAGCGGGAGAACTACAGGAGCAGAGCGGCGTACAAGCTGAAGGAGATCGACTTCAAATACGACTTGATCCACCCCGGGGACAGGGTGGTCGACCTAGGCGCCTCCCCTGGTGGATGGTCCCAGGTCGCTGCGGAGCTCGTCGGGGGTGACGGTGAGGTGTACGCGCTCGACCTCGCACGCTTCTCGCCGATCGAACGGGTCACCTTCGTCCGAGGGGACATCCGGAAGGACTCAGTGGTTGCTCGCCTCCTCGAGCATATCCCTCAAGGAGCCGACGTCGTGCTCTCGGACATGGCCCCGAACATCAGTGGCAACTACACGTACGATCATGCCCGCTCGGTCGACCTGTGCGAGCACGCCCTGGTGTTCGCCTCGCAGGTGCTCAAGGAAGGCGGCAACTTCGTGACGAAGGTGTTCTACGGCGACATGACGAAAGGGTTAGTTTCCATGGCGCGCCGATCGTTCGACGAGGTACACGTCACCCATCCGAAGGCCACCCGCTCGACCAGCTCTGAGGTATACGTGGTCGGCATCGGCTTCAACGGGGCTCGGTTCAGTCCCAGAAGCGCTTCGTCCGAGCGTAGCTGACCTCGGCCTCGAGGATGTCCTTAAGGAACTCGTACTCCTCCAGATGGTATCTCGCGAGGATTCGCCCCGCCGTGTCCGGGCCGACCCCTCTCGCCACGAGCGCCATGACCGCCTTGCGTCCGTGGGCCATGACGAGGTTGGCGTTCTTGTACATCTTCTTCAGAAGCCGCGTCTCCTCGTCGCTTGCAGCCCCCTTCCTCAGCAGTGCGAACTCCTTTTTAGCATACGGTTGTATCGCGGCCAGGAGCACCCCGTCGCACTTCTGACACCTGATCCTGTCAGGCAGGTTCTCCACGACCGACCTCTTCTGGACCCTGCAGTTCATGCAGACCATCACGACGTCCTCCGACAGCAACCGGGTCTTCAGCGCCATGAGCACGGTCTTGTCCGCCCTCTTGGGCTGCATGAGCTCCTGCCGTTTGCCGATTGCCTGCTCTCCGATAGGCGATAGAGGGCCGACCATGACGTCGATCCCTCCCTCCTGCATCCTGTGAAGCACCGCGCTGGTCGTCTCGACGTCCATGTTCTCCCAGAGGGTCTTCGCGATAGCCTCCTCGAATATGGGCGTGTGTTCGAAGACCTCCATGAGCCTCGATATGTTGAGCATCCTGTAATCGGCGTCCTTCCTCACGGCCCCGAACTTCTTTGCGACGTGTAAGAACTGCCATCTCAGGTATGATGAGTTCCGGAGGATGATCCTCATGAGCGGTTCAAGCGAGTCTGGGTCGGTCTCTCTGATGACCTTGAGTACATCACCTGCTGTGACCCCCCTCGGCGTCTCCAGGACGATGCTGTACGGCTCGGTCTGGACGCCGACGCTCTCTCCGAACCGTGCGGCGAGCAGAGATGTGATGAGTTTCGACAGGGTTTCGTTGACCTTCGACCCGAAACAGCAGTTGATGACGATCACGCCGTCCCCCTGTTCGATGGTCACACTCTTGTCCGTGGGGAGTGGACGGTCTCCCTGTGCTTCGACCCAGGCTCGTATCTCACGCTTCGCGTCGTCGTCTCCCGGATACACGTCCAGGGTTAGCAGTCGTCTCATCGCCCCCACCTCCTGGGCGATCTCGTACGGGACCGGGATCTCCTCTCCCACCCAGGAGGGTGTGGCGCCTATCTCGTGGACCTCTTCTACCAGAACATCGCCCTCATCGATCTCCACCACCCGCCAGGTCCGCCCCCGTGCGACGAACGTGGCGTACGGCTCGGCGTACGATGCCACGAAGCTCTCGTCGAGAGTGCCTATGATCGCCCTCGACGAGACCTCCATTATTCTGTAGGTCCTCTCGTCAGGGATCATCGAGATGTTTTCGTAGAAGTACGTCCTCCCAGATGTCTTCCGCCTGAAGGTCCCCTCATCGTTCCATATGATGTGTAGCTCTCCGAGGAGCCTGAGGACCTCATCGAAATCGCTCCGAAGAAGCCGTCTGAAAGGATATGCACGCGTTACTGTCTCGAAGACCTCCTCCTTGTCGACCCTAGGCTCCGTAAGCGTCATCGCGACAAGTTGGTTCGCCAGGACGCCCAGGGGGTTCCCGCGTATCGTGTACTTCTCCAACTCCTCGACCATCGCCCTCCTGGCGATCACGAGGCTCTCGGCCGTTTCGAGGGGGCCGGTGCTTATGACCGCTCCGAACGAGACCGCGTCGTGTCGGTGCCCGGCCCGTCCGACCCGCTGGATCAGCCGGGTGACCTGTCTCGGAGAGTTGAACTGAATCGTGAAATCGGCCGATCCGACATCTATCCCGAGTTCAAGCGACGAGGTGCAGATGAGCGCTTTGAGCTTCTGGGCCTTGAACTCGTCCTCCATCTGCACCCTGATCGTCTTCGACAGCGAACCGTGGTGCACTCCGACTGCGAACGAGTCGTCCCAGAGGTGATACCTGACCCCGAGAGCCTCAGCGGAATCCCTCGTGTTGACGAAGAGAAGGGTCGAGCGGTGTTCATCGACGAGGCGCCTGCACCGGTTCATGCACGCGAGGTGCTTCGTGTCCGTCTGCAGGCGGTCTGCGAGGTTCCGGTCGCCTTCGTCTTCAACGGGGCTTTCCACGCGGACCCTCATGTCCTTCACCGCCGAAACCCTCAGTGTCGTAACGTCTCTCCCACTGCCGCCAAGGTATCCGGATATCTCTCCGATCGATCCGACCGTCGCGGACAGGCCGATCCTCTGGTATTCCCCCGCAAGACGAGCGAGCCGTTCTAGGGCAACGGACAGCTGAGCACCTCGTTCGTCTTCCGCGAGCTCGTGGATCTCATCTATGATCACGAACCTGACCTTGGTCAGGTGAGCCCTGAGGTTCCTGCCGGTGAACATTATCTGGAGGGTCTCAGGCGTCGTTATGATGACATCCGGAGGATTCTTGGATTGAGCCGTCCGCTCGGACTGAGGCGTGTCTCCGTGGCGCACTGCAATCCTGAGGTCGAGCGCTTCGCACAGCTCTCGGAGTCGGTGCCAAAGGTCGCGGTTCAGCGCTCTCAGGGGAGTGACATAGACGCATCTGATGCCCCCTCCCTTCCCCTTCGCCAGGCTATGCAGCACGGGAAGCATCGCAGCCTCGGTCTTGCCTATGCCCGTCGGCGCCACAAGGAGCACGTTCTCCCCAGAGAGGATCGCTGGCAAAGCCAGCTTCTGCGGCTCCGTGGGTTCATCGATGCCTCTGCGTGACAGGCACTCAGTCAACCTCGGGTCCAGTCCGTCGAACGCGCTCATTCGATTATTCGCAGACTGCGAGTCCGTATATATCATTTGGGCCTCGCGGACGATTCAGCGGCACCCTGACTACGCTCCCCGCGCCATGCGCGGCGTCAGTATTGTTCTAAGATTGTACCAAAACCCATTTGTACGGCGATATCGTGAAGGGGACCAGCGAGGGGGAAAAAGTTCTTGAGGGGAAGACTTGCGGGAGTAGTACTGACTGGAATCATGCTGGTGGTTAGCCTATCATTGGCGAACGTCGCTGTCTTCGGCGGAAATGGACCGGGGAAACAGCTGGAGGCCACGGTGCCAATCGAGGATGCGGAATGGACTGTCATGCTCTATCTGGACGCAGACAACAACCTTGAACCCTATGGCTTAACGGACCTTGCCGAGATGGAAGTCGTGGGGTCAGTCGACGGTGTCAACGTCGTCGTTCTGATGGACACATACACGGCCATCGCCGGGACACACTGGTACGTGATGGATGGTCCGAACGAGTCACACATCGAGCTCGTGGACGGCGTGTATCTGAACACATGTGACTGCGAACTCATTGCTGGCGGATGCCCGGGTGAGCTGAACATGGGAGACCCTGCCACGCTGGAATACTTCGTAGGGACAACCATGGACAAGGCTCCGGCCTCACACTACATGATCGACCTATGGGACCACGGCGGTGGCTGGTACGGCCTGTGTACCGACGACACTGGCGACGACGAGGGAGTCCGGGACTCCCTCTCCTTGGACGAGATGGCTAACGGGATAGACGCCGCACTTCCGGACGGTGTAAGGCTCGACATAGTGGCTTCGGACGCGTGCTTCATGGGTACGATCGAAGTGGCGTACGAGTGCAGGAATATCGGCGACTACATGGTCGCCTCCGTGACGACGGTCCCTGGCTATGGCTGGGATTACACGATGTTCCTCAACTATATGCACCTCCTTCCGGACAAGAATCCAGACGCAGTGTGCGACGCCGCAGTGAACGCCTACGTCGACTCGTACGAGATATACTGTGCTGGCGCAGGCATCGGGGGATTCCCGTACGTGAGCTGCTCCAAGATGGTCCTGAGCGAGTTCGATGCATTGGTCGGAGTGGACGAGGATATAGGGGTGGACGAGCTTTCCGACAAGCTGCTTGAGCTAGTGGCCGACTACTCATATAGAGGAGCGATCGAATCGGCGGAGTCGAGGACCCCGCAGATAGAGTTCAAGGGCGAGATATTCCCGTTCGCCGACCTCGGGTCTCTTCTGCTTCTCCTGGGCGAGAAGATACCGGAGATCAGCCCTCTGACCGAGGCGACGTTCGAGCTGCTGAGCGCGGCTGTACCCTATTGGCGTTCGATAACAACTGAGGGTGGCGCCGAGGCGTGCATAAACACGTACGGGATATCGATATACTTCACCCAGTCCGTGGAGAAGTACAGGGACTACTACGGAGCCGAAGAGAGGGGGATAGACTTCGCCCTTGACACGAACTGGGACGAGTTCCTGGACCTGTTCTGCATGGACTGAAGCTAAGTGCTGACAAGGGGGAACCGAAAGCCTGCTTCGCAGGCCCCAGGCTGGGGCTCGCCGGGGAGCGGTCCACAGACGGGACTGCTTTCCCGGCCTTTTCATTGAAACTGCTTTTTAGCCCGACTGCGATTCGGCATCCGATAGGATGCCTACCATCAAGAGTGTGAAGGGCCGCGAGATCCTCGATTCCAGGGGGATCCCGACGGTCGAAGTCGACGTGCTCCTGAGCGATGGCCACATGGGCCGTGCTTCAGTCCCATCCGGAGCCTCGACGGGAACCAGAGAGGCGCTGGAGCTGCGCGACGGCGACATGAAGAGGTTCTTGGGCAAGGGTGTGATCAAAGCCGTGGAGAACGTCGACCGGGTGATCGGGCCGAAGATATGCGGTATGGACCCCGTCGACCAGAAGAAGATAGACACCCTCATGAGGGATCTGGATGGTACCGAGAACAAGTCACGGTTGGGAGCGAACGCCATGCTCGGGGTCTCCCTCGCCGTCGCCCGCGCGGGCTCCGAGAGCGAGGGGAAGCCGCTCTACAGATATCTTGGCGGAGCCGAGGCCGTGACGATGCCCGTCCCTATGATGAATATCCTGAACGGAGGGGTGCATGCGGACAACAACCTGGATTTCCAGGAGTTCATGTTCATCCCGCTGGCCAGTACGTACGCGGAATCGCTCAGGGTGGCAGCGCAGGTCTTCCAGACCCTCAAGTCCAACCTCAAGTCGAAGGGGCTGAGCACTTCCGTGGGGGATGAGGGTGGTTTCGCTCCGCGGCTCGAATCCCACGATCAGGCACTCGAGCTGATAGTCGAGGCCGCTGAGCAGACAGGACTCAAGCAGAATAAGGATTTCCGACTCGCGCTGGACGTGGCTGCCAGCGAGTTCCACGACGGCTCTGCCTACGTGCTGCGAAAGAGCACGGGACTGGAATGTTCGAGCGGGGAGATGACGGACATCTACTCTGAGCTCTGCAGCAGATTCCCTATTGCCTCCATCGAGGATCCGTTGTCCGAGTCCGACTGGGATGGGTGGGCTGAGCTGACGTCCCGCCTCGGTGGGAATGTGCAGCTCGTGGGAGACGACATATTCGTCACCAACCAGGCCATACTCGAGGAAGGCGTCCGAAAAGGCATCGCCAACGCCGTCCTGATCAAGCTCAACCAGATCGGCACCCTCACTGAGACCCTGGAGACGATGGATTACGCCACGAGGAGTGGCTACAAATGCATCGTGTCGCACAGGTCCGGCGAGACCGAGGATACGACGATAAGCGACCTGAGCGTCGCCACCGGTGCGGGCCAGATCAAGACCGGCGCTCCATCCAGGGGTGAAAGGACCGCGAAGTACAACCGGCTCCTGAGAATCGAGGAGGAGCTCAGCGGCATGGCCATATATTCCGGAAGAGATGCATTCGCCAGGTAGTTCAGGTCCTCGGAATGATTCCCCGGCGCTGCCTGAGCCCCGTATGTGGTCAATCGACCACTTATCTTGTTCGATATTGGACTCAGTCATACTATTCCGTCTGAAATCGAACACAATGATGAACTATCGGGCTGTAGATTGTACAAATGCATTAGAGGAACGGACCAGCGGCTTCGGACCCGGTCCAGCACATAGCTGGGTGAGTCCACGGCGTTCGAAACCCCCTCAGCCGGTTTCTAGCCAATGGCTGTTGGATGTCCGTCTCTTCAGATATATGCGAGGGATTGGTGATAATATGGGCCTACAGTGTGGTTCGGGTGCAGAGTATGTGGCTTCCGCCGGAGACGGAATCCGCGACATGTACGGAGAGTCTGACAGGAAGGTTACTCTGGGAGACGTCAGGTTGGTGGACACGACCTGTCGGGACGGGGAGCAGATGCCGGGGATCTCCTTCAAGATCGAAGAGAAGTTGCAGATGGCGCGGCTGCTCAGGGACATGGGCGTCGAACAGTTGGAGACCTTCGCCGCCTACAATGAGAGTGATAGGAAGTGCGCCAGGCAGCTCGTGTCGGAATGCAGGGGTATATCGATCATGGGCTGGAACCGGCTTGTGAAGAAAGACGTTGAAGAGTCGATCGCCAACGACGTCGACGCTGTCTCGGTCTCAACCGACACTTCTGATCTCGCCCTCAAGTACAAACTGAAGAAGACGAGGGAGGAGCAGCTGTCGGAACTCGTTGATTGCGTGGAGTTCGCGAAATCCCACGGCGTTTATGTGTGCTGCAACGCAGGCGATGCCACGAGAACGGACATCGATTATCTCGCTACGTTTGCGAAAACCGGCCTTGAGGCTGGTGCGGACAGGTTCCGAATCTGCGACACGATCGGCATACTGACCCCGTCCGCATCCGCGAATCTCGTCGAAGCGTTGATGTCCAGAGTCCCGATCGACCTGGAGTTTCATGCCCATAACGACTTCGGACTGGCCGTGGCGAACGCCCTTTCAGCATGCGAGGCGGCTGCGGGGTTCAAGGACAGGACTCTCTGGGTATCCACGACCGTCAACGGGCTTGGCGAACGTGCGGGCAACGTCCCGTTAGAGGTTTTTGTGATGAACCTGAACCGTCATTACGGAGTCGACAAGTACGAGACCAAGGGGATACTCTCGCTCTGCAAGCATGTCGAGAGCGCCTCTGGCCAGACCATCCCTCTAAACTATCCCATTGTCGGAGGGAATGCGTTTACGCACAAGTCTGGAATCCATGTCGACGGCATCCTGAAGAACCCCAGACTGTACGAGGCGATAGATCCTGAGAAGATCGGGGCGGTTCGGAGGATATCCCTCGGCAAGCACTCAGGCAAGGCTGCGATCAAGCACAAGCTCGAGCTGCTGGACCTTCAAGCTCCACCGGACATGATAGAAACGCTCAGGTGCGAGATCAACCGGTTCGCCGAAAACCGTAAGTCGGACCTTTCGGATGCCGACTTCATGAAGCTGCACAAGGAAGTCGTCTCAAATCGCAGAGCAGGAGCGTCGGAGAAGATACCCGTCCCCGAAAGACTCGGCAGCGTGTGAGACGCACAGTCGCTAACGGAGGGGGCATCATGGGCAAGACCATCACCGAGAAGGTATTATCCAAACACTCAGAGACTGACTGTCACGCGGGGGACATCGTCGTCGCATCAGTCGATTTCTGCATGGCTCAAGACGGCACCAGCAAACTCATGATCGAGGAACTCGCAGCCCTTGGTTTCGCAACACCCAAGCCGTTGCGGGGAGCGGCAATCGTCCTGGACCACAGTTCTCCGAGTCCCTCTGCGGAGGTCTCTCGGATTCACAGCGTCATCAAGGACTTCTCCGCGAAGCACGCAATCGAGCTGCACGACGTTGGCGAAGGTGTGTGCCATCAGGTGGTCCCTGAATCGGGCAGGGTCCTCCCAGGAGACTTGGTGGTCGGGGCGGACTCGCACACCTGCACCTATGGCGCCCTGAACGCGTGTTCGACCGGCATGGGCTCTGCAGACGTCGCCGCGGCGGTACATACGGGCAAGCTCTGGTTCAGAGTCCCGGAGGCCCTGAAGGTCGACATATCGGGCGGCTTCAAGGACAGAGTCAGCGCTAAGGACCTCATCCTCAGGTTGGTGGGGGATGTCCGCGCAGATGGCGCGACATACAAGTCGTTGGAGTTCTCCGGGGAGACGTTGCCGTCCATCAACATGGACGGCAGGATGACGATTTCGAACATGGTCGTCGAGATGGGCGCCAAGTTCGGTCCGTTTCCGTTCGACGCCGTGACCTCCTCCTGGTATGCCTCAATCGGCCTGAACCCTGCGGCTGGGGTGACCGCTGACGACGATGCATCGTACGTCCGGACCATCGATGTCGATGCCTCTGATCTGGTGCCCAAGGTAGCACGACCCGATCGGGTGGATAATGTGTGCGACGTCTCGGAATGTGCCGGGACGGAGATAGATCAGGTCTTCCTCGGCACATGCACGAACGGCCGTCTTTCGGATTTGGCGGCAGCAGCCGATATTCTCAAGGGGCGTCGAGTGAAGAAAGGCCTCAGATTGATCGTCGCTCCCGCTTCGAGGAGTGTGTTGATGAGGTCGATAGAGGCCGGAATAGTCAGTCAGCTGCTCGCAGCCGGAGCCGTGTTCGTGTCTCCTGGATGCGGTCCATGTGTCGGAACGCATGCAGGCGTGCCGTCCGACGGCGAGAGAGTCCTGTCGACGGCGAACAGGAACTTCAGCGGCCGGATGGGCAACAACAACGATGTGGAGATATACCTGGCCTCTCCTGAAACCGCCGCCGCATCCGCACTGGAAGGGCGAATAACCGATCCAAGGGAGGTATGAGATGGCAGATGTGATTCTCCGAGGGCGTGCTCACAGATTCGAGCCAAACGACGACATCAACACAGACTATATCATCTCCGGAAGGTACAAGTTCAAGATTGATGACATGAACGAACTCGCCAAGCACGTCATGGAGGACATCGCCCCTGATTTCGCATCCAAGGTTGAATCTGGAGACATCATCGTCGCAGGCAGGAACTTCGGATGCGGGTCCAGCCGCGAACAGGCTCCCAGGGCGCTGAAGGCCGCCGGTGTCTCCGCGGTCTTAGCGAAGTCCTATGCTCGAATATTCTACAGGAACTCGTTCAACATCGGCCTGCCAGTCATAGTGTGTGACACCGACTGGATCGTGGATGGTGAGGCGATGCTGGTAGATCTGGAGAAAGGGTATGTCATGAGTGAGACGTCCGGACGACAGGCGACGTTCTCACATCTGCCGAAGACGATGCGCGTTCTCCTCAATGACGGTGGACTGATCCCTCACCTGAGGAAGCATGGGGGGTTCTCATTTGACTGAAGATGCCAGGGCGCCTCGGGCCGATCCGAAGACGATAGTCGTACCGTTCATCCCCGGGGATGGGATCGGGCCTGAGATAATGGCAGCCACAAGGAGAGTCCTCGATTCCTCGGTCGAGAAGGCGACGGTCGGCGCGGTCAGGTTCAGGTGGCACGAAGTCCTGGCAGGCGAGAAGGCGTACAAGGCGACGGGTTCGTGGCTCCCCGACGACACGTTGAGGGAGATCTCGGAGAACGGGCTGGCAATCAAGGGCCCTCTCACGACTCCAGTGGGTGGTGGGATACGTAGTCTGAACGTCCAGCTGAGGCAATCCCTCGACCTCTATGCCTCAGTTAGACCTGTGCGATACTTCCCCGGCGTACCTAGTCCGGTCAAGTCTCCTGAGAAACTGGATGTCGTGATATTCAGGGAGAACACTGAGGACGTCTACAAAGGGATTGAGTGGAAGTGCGGCTCGGATGAGGCCCTGGGAATGATCGAATACCTGCGTTCCGAGATGAATGTAGAGCTTTCGGCTGATTGCGGGATAGGCCTTAAGCCGATATCCGAGACGGCGACGAAGCGGATAGCTCGTGCGGCTCTGAGGTTCGCCGTCCTCAAGGGCAAACCCGTCGTTACCATCGTTCACAAAGGCAACATCATGAAGCATACCGAGGGCGCCTTCAGGGAGTGGGCGTACGAACTCGCTAGAGACGAGTTCTCAGAGCATGTCATGTTCGAGGAGAGCGCCAGCATGGAAGAGGCGTCGTCGTCGGGCAAGATATTGGTGAATGACAGGATCGCCGACAACATGTTTCAGCAGGTCCTGACTCGCCCAGACGAATACTCCGTTTTCGTGACGCCGAACTTGAACGGCGATTATTTGGCCGACGCATGTGCGGCCCAGGTCGGGGGGTTGGGTGTCGCCCCGGGGGCCAACATCGGCGACCGGGTCGCGGTGTTCGAACCCGTTCATGGCACGGCCCCGAAATACGCCGGGAAGAACACCGCCAATCCGATCGCCCTGATCCTTTCAGGGGCGATGATGCTCGAGCATCTCGGCTTGACCAGCGCATCGATGATGGTGGAAGGCGCGGTGGGGAAGACGTTGTCCCAGGGCATCATGACCGGGGACCTGGCGAGACGCTCGGGAAGACCAGACTCGGTCAGCACGAGTGGGTTCGCGGACTCGGTCATTCATAATCTGGCTTGAGGTCCGACTGCTCGACATCGTCCATCAGCCTTGTCCTCAGATCCTTCGTCTGTTTCTTGTCGATGTCCCTCTCCGTGAGGAAACTGAGGATCGTGGCCAGAACCGTCGTTCCGAGAATCACGATGAGGGTCGTGTTGAGGAAGAGACTCGGTAGGTCATCGGTCCATACCTCAAGGCCTGCCAGCTGGGTAGCCGGCAGCGTAGCCAGGACTGCCGCCGCAAGCCCCCTGGGCATCATGGCGAACACGGCCTTCCCCTCCGAGCACGTAAGGTCTCCCCACTTGAATGCGCAGTTCGCTGTGAACTTCCGGGCCACAACGGCCAGAGCTATGATGAAGAGGCCCACCACCAGATGCTCGGCCTTGAAGGTGCCGAATCCGAAAGACAGGCCGAGATACACGAAGAAGAATGTTCTGACGAAGAATGTGATCTCCGTGTGGAAGTAGTGGATGTACTCGTCGGTTAGAGCCGTCAGCGACAGAGATGTGAGCCGTTTCTTAACGAACTTGCGGTTCCCCATCGCGAGGCCGAAAGCGAGAGCGGCCACAGCGCCGGAGCTGTTCAGAGGGCCAAGCTCGACGAAACCTGCCACCATGAACAGCGCGGCGACGGTGATCATGTAGGATAGCGGCTGGTTCCGCAACTTCTCCAATACGAACAACCAGGCCACGCCTGCAGCGAATCCGACGATTCCTCCCACAAGGAACTTCACCGAAAGCTCGCGGATAATCGCCCAGATGCTGAACTCATCCAATTTTATGACGGAGATCAGACTCAAGGTCGCAACGATGACGAGGACGTCCGTCATCACGCTCTCCATGATTAGCATCGTCTTCGTCCTCTCTTTGATTCGCATCTTGCGAGCTATCGGTATAACGACGGCTCCAGTGGTCCCTCCCAGGATCGATCCCAGCGTGAGCGCCACCAGGAAATCTATCCCCATGATGTAGTGAAGGGATATCGAGACTGCAGCGGCCAGCAGAATGAAGTTCATCCCGGCCAGGAATACTGAGAATTTCATGGACTCCCACACGTGGCGAATATCAAGCGAGAGTCCCCCGTCGAAGAGTATGATTACGAGGGCGGCTGACAGGAAGATGTCCTTGAACTGGTTTATGCTGTCCAATATCTCGGTCGTCACAAGACCGAAGCGCGTGCCCAGCAGATCAGGTCCTATGATCATCCCTAGAAGCACGAGTATGAGAACGTCGGGTATTCTGAACTTGTTGAATATCGCGTTGCCGAAGAATCCTATGAATATTATCGAACCTATAGCCAGGAATGCTGTGATCGTTCCCGGATCCATCTATCAATGCACCCCATCCATCTCGCCGTCTCGGCAATCCCGCTACTGGTTCAGACGCTTGGCCTTCATTATGGACCTTGAGAGTATTTCATGATATTGGGCGCGTGAGCGAAGCGGGTTTCGTGCACGACTAATTGTTTATAAAGCCTCAACCGATTTCCTTTCGTTATGTCAGTAATGGACGATTCTGGCCCTAAGACCGAGAGAGGGCCCCTGACCGACTACGACGTTGTCATAATAGGGGCCGGTCCCGCTGGCCTCTCTGCCGGTATCTACGCGCGTCGTGCAGGAATGTCGTGCATCATTCTGGAGAAGGGTGTGCCTGGCGGCCAGGTTCTGACAAGTCCGAAGATCGAGAACTACCCAGGCTTCCCGGAAATCGAGGGGATGAAGCTGATGGATGTCATGGCCGAGCACGCAAGAATGTACGTGGACATCCGGGAAGGAGAGGAGGTCACGCGTCTCGTCAGGTCCGGCGAGCGGTTCGAGTTCACCACGACCAACGGCCGGTACTCGTCGAGAGCAGTCATCCTTGCTACAGGTTCCTTCCACCGCAAGCTGGATGTGGAGGGGGAGGAAAGACTGTCCGGGCGCGGCGTGAGCTATTGTGCCACATGCGACGGCTTCTTCTTCAAGAAGAAGAAGGTCGTGGTCGTTGGCGGCGGAAACACCGCTCTAACGGACGCACTCTACCTTCATTCCATGGGGTGCGAGGTTTCTATCGCGCACCGAAGGGATGCCTTCAGAGCCGACAGGCATCTGCAGGATAGCGTTGCCGACAGGAGCATAGCGATTCTCTGGGACACGGTCGTAGAAGAGATCGTCGGTGAGAACGAAGTGACCGCCGTCAAGCTCAGAAACGTGAAGACCGGCGCCGTCGACACGAAACCGGTGAGCGGCGTCTTCGTGGCGGTTGGCGAAGTGCCGAGCAGCCAGCTTGCGGCCGAGCTTGGTGTCCGGATGGATCCTGGTGGGTTCGTCACCGTCGATATGTCGTTCAGGACCAACGTTCCAAATGTCTACGCGGCCGGTGACGTCGCAGGAGGTATCAGGCAGATCGTCGCCGCGGTCCATGGAGGTGCCGCGGCTGCTCTGTCGGCCTTCGAGGATCTGGCGAAGCCGTACTACTCCCGTTCCGGCGGATGATCACTTCGCTATGCGCTTGTCGAGGAACCCGACCGATCTTTCGTACAGGTCTTTCAGGTTCTTCCGCTTGCGAGGCCAGTGTCCTTCATCCTTGTACTCGTGATACTCGTATTCCTTCCCCATCTTCTCGAGTCTTCTCACGACCTCCCTGGTCTCTGTGGGTGGACACCTGACATCGCGCGCGGACGCGGTTAGCAGGATCGGCGCTCTAAGGTTTTCAAGGAAGTGAATCGGAGATCGGTCCCGGTACAGTTCAGGATTGTCTCTCGGATCCCCCATCTTGCTCAGGTCGTACGCCTTGAGATACCCTCTCTCGCTTTCGAACTCTGTGACGCAGTCGAAATAGCCGACAATCGACACCCCCGCAGCCCACATATCCGGGGCCTTCGTCAACGCCAGCATGCATAGATATCCGCCATAGCTTGCCCCCCAGAATCCCAACCTGTCCTTATCCGCGAAACCCGTCCTCACGAGGTATTTCCCGCCGTATATGACGTCGTTGAGGTCCCCTCCTCCCAGGTCCTTGTTGTGCAGATGCAGGAATTCGCGACCGTATCCAGTGGATCCTCGGTAGTTGGGCAAAATCACAGAGAACCCCTTGATGACAAACATCTGAACCACCTGGTCCCAGAGGTTCAGCGACTGCATCTCCGGCCCTCCGTGAGGAATGACGACTCCACGTCCGGTCGGACCGTCTTTCGGGACGAACAGCATCGCCGATATCCGCCTTCCGTCAAATGACCGATACTTCACGCGCCTGGGCTGCGCGAACGCGTGTGTTGGGAGTTCGGCGCTCTGGAACCTCGTCAGGTGTTTGGGGCGGCCTCTCCTGACGATGAATATCTCCTCCGGTCTCATCGACGATCCGTTGACATAGATTATGCCCGAACCATCAGGCAGCCAATGGTGACTTCTCGAGACGCCGGTCTTCTGTGAGATGGTGCGCGTCCTGCCTTTCTCCTTGACCTTGATGACCACGTTCGGATCCTGGACCTCTAGATAGGCGAGTCTCGACCCATCAGGGGACCATTGCGGGCTATACTTGTCATTGGACGAACGCACCAGCCAGCGCTGTCTCCGGGTCGAATGGTCCAGCATCCCAATGTCGTTCGAATCGTATTCGTTGGAAACGAAGAGCAGCTTCGACCCATCGGCTGACCATTGCATGGGTTTGGCGCCATAACCCCAGATGCCGTAGTCGACGTCCTTCTTAGACAGTATACGCCTCGTCTTGCCGTTCAACGTGTTCACGGTCGAAATGTAGTCTCCATCGCTAATGCCCGTCCCGTAAGCTATCGTGCGCCCATCGGGGGACCATGCGAAATCTCTGACGGGCAGTTCCTCATTCGTGAGACGCGTGTGTCTCCCTCCCCCAGAGTCCACCATGTAGAGGTTCTCCATATCGTCCTTGCGGGTGGATACGAACGCGATTCTCCTGCCGTCAGGGGAGAACTCGGGGTTCTCATTGTCTGCGATGCTGTCCGTGACCTTTCTCGGGTTCCTACCTTTGCCGTCGATTACGAACACATCGTAATCCTCGTTCCCCTCGAAGTCCGCCTGATAGGCAATCATCATCCCACATGGCGAGTACGTCGGGGAGAGAAGAGCCTGGTCGCCAGACAGAATCCTCCTCATCTTCCCGTTCGTGAGATTCATGATGGCAAGTTCGTAGTTGCGGCCCTTGTTCACGGAGCATACCGCTCTCGCACCGTCCGGGTGTATGCTGTACTCCTGCATTTCTGTGGCCTTGAACAAGCCAGAAGTATTGACTTTGTCCACTTGTTTTGAAGGCATTTCGATAAATCCTGTCCGATGGAAGGCACTCTTACGATTTGACACTTTTGTCAGTGCGGTGAGCTTCAGTCACAGACTCAGTTGCGGATGATGTATCACGGTCTTCGGAGGCCGTTCTGAGGCCTAGAACTCCATGGCTAACGAATATCCTTTAAATGAGCCGCCTCGCCGACACACCAGCCGTCGACCATGTCTAGGGCCCTCATTCCCGCATAGTCTCATCGTAGCGTGCGTCTTTCGTTTGGCGCAAGTATTAATCCGTCTCAGTCAATCTGTACACCGGAGGAGGTGAGCCGTTTGGTGAAAGGTAAGCTTGGTAAGACGTATCATTGCGACATCTGCGGGCAAGAGGTCAACGTGACCAAGGAAGGCGTCGGAGTGCTCGTATGCTGCAACAAGCCCATGAGGGAGATGTGAAGAGGGCCGTGTAATCCGTCCCCTTCGAATCATGATGAAGTGGGCCCGATCGGATTTGAACCGATGACCAATTGGTCACTCAGGGACCAACAAGTCCCTTATGAGCCAATCGCTCCGCCGGACTAAGCTACGGGCCCGTGCGTTTCCTCTAAACATTATCCTACTAATTAGCGTTTCTGTGTCGTTCAGTGCGCTATCGGAGGATGTTCCGACGGCACGATCAGTAGCGGTAACTTCGGGTCTTGCCCCTCTCAAGCTCGACGCCCAGGCTCAACGATATCCTGTTCGAGAAGTTGAAGTACGCTGCGACCAAGGTGGCTCGGAGTATCTCTCCGTCGTTCAACCCCGCCTCCCGCAGGTCGCCGATGTCGTCCGAGGTGATATCCTTCGGGTCGAGGGTTATCTTCGCGGCATACGCGAGCAGCGCCTTGTTCCTCGGAGTCTCAGCCTTCTGTGAGTACTCTTTGATGAGGCTATGGAGTGCATCGCTGTCGTGCTCGACAGTCTCAAGCGCCTCCGAGTGGTGCACTGCGCCGTAAGCGCATCTGTTTGCAGCGGAAACTATGACGGCTATCATCTCCCTCTCCTCTCTGGTCAGCGGTCCTTCCCCCATGAGTATCTCGAGGTAGAGTTCCATGTTCTTCTCGAGAACCGCGGGCTCCATTCCCTGGGCCAGGAAGATGTTGGCAATGTGCTCTCTCTCCTTCAGAATCCTGTCGTACACTTCCTTCGTCTTCCCGGACGCTTCCTCATGTTCTATCGTGTTGATCCAGGCCATTCCTTTCACCGGCATATGAGACGTCTTGCCGCGGGATATTCATCGTTTCCTGCTTTAAAACCTCTCCGAGGGATGGTCCCGGAACTGACTGTTCTATCCGGAACAACATTCTCTCGTGAATGTCATCTCTCTGTTCTCATACTGGGCGGTCAAGAAGGCGGGGCGTGGTTCAGAGGAATGAAGGCGAATGAATGGCGCCGTCGAACGGGCTCGAACCGTTGACCTTCCGCTTAACAGGCGGACGCTCTACCGACTGAGCTACGACGGCTTTGTTGGTGCGAGCCGCAGTTAACCTTACGTGGATAATAAGCCTTTGCAAGCCCGCGACGCTGTCTGGCCGTGGCCGATGGGGAGCGGGGAATCTACTCTATTGATTCCCGCAGCTCGTTGACAGTCGCGCTCATGCTGTCCAACGTGTCCTTCAGGTGGTCGAGGAACTCCTGGATCTTCTCCGTCGTAACGGCCCCGTCCGGTGACGGTTCGATCAGACTCTCCTGTTCCAGGATTCTGAGCGAGTACCTTACCTTATGCTGTGGGTGTTGAAGCATCTCGGAGAGTCGGATTATGCCGATGGGCTCGTTGTCCATGATCGCCTTCAGCATCTGCACATGTCTCTGCAGAAGCTCGATCTCAGCCTCGATCTTGCTCGTCAGGACCGACTTACCCGCCTTTGCAGCCATCGTTCATACTCCTTGCATGTGTTGATCGAAACCCAGTGGTCGTGCTACATGATAGCACATGGACGTATTTAATCCGGAAGTCGGAACCACCGTGATGGTAACCATCGGTCCAGACAAGATTGAAATAACGTGCTCCGGATAGTGTCCGATACCATGGGCGTCATCGAGACGAAGGATGTGATGAAGGATTTTGGCGCGGTCAGAGCCCTCGACCGTGTGTCCATAGATGTGCAGGCCGGGGATTTCTTCGGGTTCTTCGGCCCGAACGGTGCAGGCAAGACGACTCTGTTGAGGATACTGACTGGCCAGCTCGAGGCGACCTCGGGCAGCGTATCCGTGCTTGGCGTTGACGCTTTGAAGAATCCGATCAGGGTGAAGGAGTTGGTGGGAATCGTGCCAGAGGTCGAAAGCCCCCCGACATATCTTACAGGGTACGAGTACCTGTACTTCGTAGGAAAAGTGCGGAAGTTGGACAAGCTTGAGGACCGGATAGATAGGTGGCTGACGTTCTTCGACCTCGACACCAAGAAAGGGGTCATCTGTAAGGACCTGTCGAAGGGCATGAGACAGAAGCTGATGATCGCGTCCGCATTCATGCACGATCCCAAGCTGGCGTTCCTGGACGAACCGTTCATCAACCTCGACCCTATCTATCAGAAGCTGCTCAGGGAGTTTCTGCAGGAATACGTCTCGAACGGCGGGACCATCTTCATGTGTTCGCACATTCTGGAGATATCGGAGAAGCTCTGCAATAGGATGGCCATTGTCGACTCCGGAAAGGTCGTCGTGCAAGGGAGCAAGGACGACCTCGTCGGCAAGGGCGAGAGTCTCGAGGAGTTCTTCCTGAGAACGATAGGAGGGAACCGGAAACGCGCACTCTCCTGAGCCTGATGCTGCGAGAGGAGTTTCGGAGCCATGCGACATACTCCGGGACAGAGCGGTTCTTGTCGTTCCCATTCTTCGTGTTCTTCATATCTGCGACGATTGGCCTGACTCTGAACAGGATATCCGAGACGGTGTCCCTGGAAGAACTCGCTACCTTCGCACACCTCTCCGCCTTCATCTATGGCCTGAGCGTGGGTGCGTTCGGGCTCATGGGTAGACAATACCTTGAGAGGCGATACGGCAGGAGCAACTACCTAGTGGCGATGCCGTTCCTGCTGCCCATGTCGTTCAGGAAGACATTCCTGGGCATATATCTGAGAGACGCGGTGTTCTATGTCGTTCTCCTGCTCGTCCCTGCCACCCTGGGAATCGCAGCGGTCGCCCCTGTGATGGGGTTCTCTCTTGTGAGCATAGGGTTGTTCTTCGTCGCAGTCCTGGCGACGTTCATGGTGGGCCTTTCACTCAGCTTCTTGGCGTCGGTGCTGTTCATACGGAGCACCCCGGTCTTCCTGGCGCTTACTGCTTTCGTCGCATCGGTTTTCGTACTCCATCTGGCCACCGGAAGCCCGGCTTTGAACGAGATCCTCCTGTCTGTGGAGTTCCAGATGAACGTCCGACCTCTTGGAGCGGATACCGAGGCCGCCGTCGTCAGCTTCGCCTTGTCCGCGGCGATGGCCCTGGCTATGACCATCGGAGCATGCGTACTCGTGACTGTTCGGCTGGAATCGTCGAGCCAGATGTACCCGAGCGTACTTCCCTCGTATCACGAACGGCTCCCGATCGCACGCGGCCTCAACCGTACGTTGATATCGAAGGAACTAGTGGATCTCAGGAGGAGTGGCACGGTTGCGAAGATGTTCTTCTCACTGGTCCTGCCGCTGTTGTTCCTCGCATTCGCGGCTTGGTTCGTCAATCACGGTCTCGCCATACCGGTCGGCTTCAACACGGTCTTCTACGCGGCAATGGTCGGGTTCGTAGGGATACTGATGTACAACTGGCTGAACAACATCGACCTCTCAGAATACTACTCCCTGATACCCGTTACCGTACCACAGCTCATAAGGGTACGGGTCGCCGTGTTTCTCATGCTCACCCTAGGGATATCTGCCTTCTTCGTCATCGGGATATCGATTATCAACGGCGATACGGAGCTTCTTTGGCTGGCGCTTATCGTCATGTTCGTCACGTCGCTGTACATGGCCGCGTTGACGGCCTATCTCACGGGCTTGAAAACGAACACGTTCCTCTTCGACACCAGCATCCTCGCGAAGTTCAGCATCATGTCGTTCCTGCCGGACGTCTGCCTCACGATACTCTCGTTCAGCCTCCTCTCCAACTGGGTCGCGGCGTCCTCCGGGATATCTCTGGTCCTGTTCTCGATGCTCTTCACAACATGGATCCTCTATCGGGGAATCGAATCGAGATGGCGAACGACCTCGTTCGCGGCCGGGTGATGGAGATAAAAGGAGGTGTTCAACTGTGGATAGGCCGGTCTTGACAAGGCGGTTAGTACATTCCCTACTCGCGGTCGCACCAGTGTATTATCTCATCCCTGTCGATCTGCCAGTGTCGCCTCTGAAGAGATGGCATCTTCTCATCATCTTCTTCGTGGCAGTCGCCCTGTTCGAGTCCGTGAGGCTCTGGAAAGGGGTCACCTTCTTCGGCTTTCGCCCTCATGAGAGGAACTCGATCGCGTCATACGCCTGGGCCGTCGCCGGGATAACGCTCGCCCTGTGGTTGATGCCGTGGGAGGTCGCCACCCCTGTCCTGGTAGGCATGGGACTCGTAGACCCTCTCGCTGGGGAGCTGAGGCGCGTGAAACCCGCCAGATGGCTTCAGATACTGCCACCGCTCGCAGCGTACGTCGCCATCTGCATGATTGCTTTTGTGACGCTCACCGACGCACCAATCCCGGAGCTGGTCGCCATCTCATGTCTGGGTGCAGTCCTGGCCGTGGTGGCGGAGAGGCGGAGGATTCCCTACGTGGATGACGATTTCCTCATGATAATCGTCCCTGGCATCGTGATGAGCCTGCTATGGTTGGCTTTGTAGAACCTGCGCCAGACCATCGGAGGCTGCGGTCACTCGTCGAGTATGTCTAGCTTCCCGAACTTGCCCGTGCTCACCTGGAGTTGATTCTTGAACGATGACACCCAGCCGTTAGTTATCTTTATCTTCGCGTCGATCTCCACTTTGTCGATGTCCTCGTTCCAGAGGGTGAGGTTTACACTCTCTCCCTCGTCGTCCTTTCCGACCGCGTCACATACCCGGCCTGAAGCGTCCGACCACTTCGACTGGAACTCCCTCGGCTCGCTCTTTTCCACTACGGTGAGGACGATCTCCTCGACTTTGGACCGGTCCTTTAGATCCTTGGCCATCATGTTGTTCGCCTGCGAGCGCCCCAAGGAACTCCTCCCTCTAAAATACCTTTCCCCGGTTCGAACACCCCTCGAACGATGTCGAACTGCGAAGCACGACTGTGATTTTCGTACCGAGCCAGACGATTCTCACGACTTGATGTCATTCCAATTAGTCTTATATTCTCGCACTCAGATAGGGGCCGTCCATGGCTAGGATCAAGGTCATAACCGAACCGGCAGAGCTTGTGCCTATGTTCCGGGCGGTTGATACGAAGATTAAAAGGGCGGTCTTGAAACTGGTCACCCTCGAATGGCATACGATGCGAGACATCGAGAAACAGTTCGGTTCCGAGGGGAAGGAGGCTCTTACATTCTTCGAGAAGATGAAGCTGGTGGAGACCAGATGGCAGACATCCGCAGAGCTCCAGCAGCCGGAGAAGGCATATCACACCTACTACACTTCGTTCCATATCAACGCGTCTTGGCCCGTGTATGAGATCAGCGACGTCCTCGCCGCGGCCGTCATGCCTGAGAAGGAGTTCTCGAAGATCGAGAAGCAGATCTACGAGCTGGTAGGCCCCACCGGGAAGTTCGCAGGCGATGTGGCCGAAGTACTGGGAGCTACGTTCACGATGCTGAAGAGCCTCGTCAAGAGGAGCACGAAGCTCGACTACCGTGGCCATAGGGTCGAACGTATGAAGGAATGACCTCATGGTGCCGGTGATCCATGCATGATTGTGGTGTTGAGGCTCGGTCATCGGCCGTCGAGAGATAAGCGTGTCACTACGCATGTGGCGCTGACTGCGCGCGCGTTCGGCGCGGCCGAGGTGTGGGTTTCGACCAAGGACGCCGAGCTGGAGAAGACGATCAACTCCGTTGTATCACGATTCGGGGGCGAGTTCGCGATACGCACCGGAATAAAATGGCGTGACGCGATGAGGTCGTGGAAAGGCAAGACAGTTCACCTGACGATGTACGGTGAGCGCATGGATGAGGTGATGCGGTCGCTGAACCCCTTGTCCGATCTGCTTATTGTGGTGGGCGCGGAGAAGGTTCCGAGGGACGCATACAACCTCGCGGATTGGAATGTATCCGTCGGCAACCAGCCTCACTCGGAGATCGCCGCATTGGCGGTATTCATGGACCGTCTCACCGGAGGCGACAGTCTGTATGCGGAGATCGACGGTCGAATCAAGGTCGTTCCGAACCCCAGGGGGAAGACAGTCATTGACTCAGAGAAAGGGCAGGACGGATGAGATCCCCAACCGCGAAGAGTGCTTAGCGATACTCAGGACGGCTGGCTGTACCGAGGAGGTCGTGGCCCATTGTGAGGCGGTGTCGCATGTTGCTGTCAAGATCGCGAGGCGATGCGGCGCTGGAGTACAGATCGTCGAAGCTGGAGCTCTTCTTCATGATATCGGAAGGTCGGTACGACATTCCATCGATCACGCGGTCCTAGGCGCCGAGTTGGCCCGGGAGCTAGCACTCGCCCCTCAGATCGTGATAATCATCGAGAGGCACATAGGAGCCGGCATCCTGAAGGGCGAAGCCGCAGCCCTCGGTCTGCCTGAGCGAGACTACGTTCCGGAGACTCTCGAGGAGAAGATCGTTTCCCACGCCGACAATCTCATCGCAGGCGACAGGCGGGTGACTGTCAAGGAGACCGTGGCAGATCTGGTCAGGCGCGGTCTCAGGGACGCTGCCGTCAGAACGGTCAAGCTGCACGAGGAATTGTCTCAGATTGCGGGGATCGATGTGGACAGGATAATCTGATCAGAATTCATGGTCGGTATCTGACGAACTCTCCCCTGATGTGCGCGTCCTTCAGCGCGGCGTATTCCTCAGCGTTTCTCTTCGCAGCGTCGCGCAACGATGGGTCGTCCCGCCTAACTATCCTAGCCGGAACCCCCAGCACAAGACTCCCTTCGGGGATCGTCATGCCTGATGTCACCAGGGCGTTAGCACCGATGATTGAACCGCTGCCGACATCCGCCTCGTCGAGGATGGACGCGTTCATGCCAACTATCACGCAGTCTCCTATGTGTGCCGCGTGGACGATCGCGCCATGGCCTATTGTGACATTCTCACCTATGATGGTCGGTCTGCCCGGATTGCCGTGAATCTGACAATGCTCTTGAACGTTCGAACCCTTGCCGATCCTCACTTCTGAGAGGTCTGCCCTGATCACCGCGTACGGCCAGATGCTGCACCCTGGCCCGATGACTGCGTCACCGATGATAATCGCCTCCGGCGCGACATAGCAGCCGGGACCGACCGTTGGCACCTTAGACACATAGCGCGAGAGGGCGGGCAGAAATAAAACCTTTACTTGTCCTAATCCGCGGCATTCTTCGTCTTCTTCGGTTTGCCCTTCTTAAGGGCGACCCTCTTCGGGAAGTACTTCAGGATTATCACGTCGCCTATCGAGCCAATCCATCTGTACGGAACGTTGACCGCCTTCGAATTCTCGACAAGCATCGGGTTCGTGTTGCTTATGAATAGTCCTTGGACCTTGTTCTCATCTACTTCCACGACTAGGTTTGAAACGCTTCCCAAGTATATCGCTTGGTTAGTGTAAACCTGCAGACCGATCATTTCAGAAGCTTCCTCGAGCATCATGCATCCCTACCGACCGTATCGTCCTTGAATCTTTAAATAGTTTCTCTTTGCCAGTATCTTCGTGCACGCGCGCTCAGGAGCGCGTGACAGGGCCGTTCTGTTTCGCCGTTACAGTTATGTACGGCGTGCCCAATTCGTTATTGCACAGAGGTCGCACAATCGTGCAAACACGGTGATGCTGATGTCATCCGAAGTTGAAGAGATAAGGCGAAGGAAACTCGAGGAGATGCAGACGAGAGCTACGCAGGGTGGGGATGGGTTCCCCGACTCGCCGATCGTCGTCACAGATTCGAGTTTCGAGGAGTTCATAGGAAAACACGACACGGTCGTGGTCGACTGCTGGGCGCCGTGGTGCGCCCCTTGTCGTATGTTGTCGCCGACGATAGATGCCATGGCCAAGGACTACAAGGGCAAGGTTATCTTCGGCAAGCTCAACACCGATGAGAACTTCGAGACAGCCTCGAAGTTCGGGATCATGAGCATTCCAACTCTGCTCTACTTCAGGAAGGGAGAGCTCGTTCAAAAGACAGTGGGCGCTCTCTCGCGGTCAATAATCGATGAGCAGCTGAAAGCCCTGGGTTCACGATGATGTGAGCGCTCCCCCCTCTCACCCCCCTTTTCTTTCTCGTTCCGTCAGCAGTCGCCATCGACTCTCTGCTTCTGAGATGGAACTCATGAATCGACTCTGACTTGAGTGGCGAGAGAGCAGTTCTTCTAGATTCCCGATTTCCTTGCGGCCAGACGTATCGCCTCGGTGACGCTGTCCCTGGGCAGTATGGTAGCAATCGGGATGTCTACGACCTTCTCTACCGTCGAGCTGACTATCGGTGCGCAGACGATGGCCGTCGCGCCGTCTCTCTCTGCTCTAACAGATGCTACAATCGCATCTTCAACCGTTGTAGCGGGGTATTCTCTCGTGCGCAACTCTCTGCCTTCTATGCTTACGGATCTCTCGACCACCTCATCGAGAACGTGTCTCGCTGCGATGACTGCGATGAAGTTCCCTTCCTTCCTTCCCTCGAGCTCCCTGACCGACAAGAGGATTTTCCTCAGAATGTCAAGACTGGGCGATCGTTCCCCGTTGACTATCTTGTATAGCGTGCTGGATGATATGCCCGCTCTTTCGGCGAGTTCTTTCGTTGTGATTTCGAGGGAAGCGAATGTCTCTCGAAGCGTCTGCTTGAAAGCCTCGTCTGATTCCGCTGCAGCTCTCAGCAATTTGCCGTATTTGTCCACAGAATTGACCTCATTAGGCAAATCAATGAGCGAATATTTATACAATTGTGCTATTTTAGGCACAGTATTGTGACAAGACTTATTAGGGGTCCGTAGTTAAGGAGAGCGCAGGGCTGAGACGATGGAGAAGATGACTTCAATCATTGCGGTTGTGGTTGCAGCGGCGATCGTTCTTGCAGGGACTGCGCTCTACGTGCTGTACGACCTCGGCGACGACGATGGCGACGGAAATACCGTATACTATGTCGTAGAGCCTCCCTCGAGCATGAAGGGGACGCTCGCAGCCGGCCAGATCGACGGATATATCGCATGGGAACCATTCGTCTCAGATTCTGTGGTCGGCGGCGTGGGGACGGTTCTGAAGTGGTCCGGCGAGATAGTGCCGAACCACCCGTGCTGTGTGGTAGCCGTCCACGATCCGTTCATCTCAGACGACGAAGGGCAGGAGCTAGCCGCTCGTTTTCTCAAGGCCCACATGAACGCGACGGATTGGATTAATGCGGCCATGGAGAACAAGGCCAGTCCTGAGTACAATCTTCTGAAGGAAATCGCCGTCGATTTCACGATGAGGAATGAGTCCGTCGTTGAGGAAGCGCTCGACCATATGACGTTCCACTACGCTACAGACGACGATTTCACCGTCGCACTCGAGAACTTCACCGAAATGTACCTCGACCTTGGCGTAATCGGAGAGGAGAAGATTGCCGATGGCGGCTATGAGAACGTTACCGATTTCGTCGACCAGTACGTGAATGGCAGCTATCTGGAAATTGCCCAGTTCGTGGAGCCCGTTGACACAATACTCAACCCTGATTCCCCGATAAGGCTGGGTTTCCTGAGCGGCGATTTGCATCAACTGGCCCAGGCCGTAGCGAAGAGCAGTGAGGTTCTTGGCAATGGAAAGAGCATCTTCGAGAATTACGGCCTGAATGTCGACGACGCGATCGGCGCCCCGTTTGCGAACGGCGGTGCCGTGATGGACGCCTTCGCCGGGGGATACGTCGACATTGGCTACCTCGGGAGTCCGCCCGCCATCCTCAAGCATCTGAACGCCGAGGTAGACACGACAATACTCGCTCAGGTGAACATCGAGGGGAGCGCGATTGTCGTGAAGACCGGGTCTGGTATCGATAATCTCAATGGACTTGTCGGCAAGGTAGTCGCCACGCCCGGGGAGAGCTCGATACAGTTCCTCCTTCTGAAGATTGTGCTTCAGCAGGAGGGGTTGTCGCTCAAGATCCGGACTTGATGCGGACCCCCAAATCTATAGTCATCTCCCGCTCAATCATATCAGAGGGATAGGCATGAAATCGCTCGCTCAATTCATCAGGGGAACAGTACAAAGGAACTGGAGGCGTGTTCTCCTTGGGGCCCTGTCTTTAGTCGTGTTCTTCGGTGCCTGGCAGACTTATTCCTGGTACCTCAACGCGAACGATATCGGATACAAGGCGTACTTCCCGTACCCAGGCGAAGTGGCAGAGGCGTTCTTGGATTCGTTCGTGACTCCGGACTTCTCTGGCCTACTGATGACGGATCACATCATGGCGAGCCTGAAAAGGATTTTCCTCGGTTTCACCCTCGCGTTCGCAATCGCCTTACCGGCAGGCCTGTTGATAGGAAGCTATCTCACCGCGGAGGCCGTTGGCATGCCCATCGTCGAGATATTCAGACCAATCCCCCCGCTGGCATGGATTCCGATAGTCCTCATCGTCTTGGGCCATCTCTCGGGCCCAGTGGTGATTGTTTTTCTAGGCATCTTCTTCCCGGTGCTATTCAACGTGATTCTGGGCGTGAAGCGTGTGGATCCGCTGCTCCTCGACGCAGCGAAAACCCTTGGGGCTAAGAGGAACCACATCTTCTTCAAGGTCATATTACCGTTCACGACGCCCTATCTGATGACCGGGATCAAGGTGGGCTTGGGTATCGGTTGGATGTGTATCGTTGCCGCGGAGATGGTCGGACAGTACGGTGGCGGTGTTGGGTACTATATCTGGGCGCGAACCGCGGAGAGCAATTACGACTACGTCTTCGCAGGCATCGCGATGATTGCGATTCTCGGGATACTCACCACGGGCGTAGCGAGCCAGGTCGAGAGGAGGTTGTACAGATGGATGGGGATGAAGTAAATATCCAGATGGAAGGTCTCCTCAAGGTGTTCAGAAAGGACGACCGGGAGATCGTCGCACTGAAAGATTTCAATCTTCAAGTGGACGATGGCGAGCTCGTCTGTCTTCTCGGTCCATCGGGCTGTGGCAAGACTACAGTGCTGAGAATTGTAGCGGGGCTTGAGCCGAAGAGCGGAGGGCGCGTATCCGTAAGTGGTGAGGAGGTCTCCGGTGCGGGACCGAACAGAGGGGTCGTCTTCCAAGAGTTCGCGCTCTTCCCGTGGCGAACCGTCAGAAAGAACATAGAATTCGGCCTTGAAGTGAAGGGGATTCCTCCCTGCGAAAAGGAGGCAGTATCGTCAAGATATATCGACCTGGTAAACCTCGAAGGGTTTGAAAACGTCCATCCCCAACAGTTGTCTGGTGGGATGAAGCAGCGTGTCGGGATAGCCCGTGCATTGGCGAACGACCCCGCTGTCTTGCTCATGGACGAGCCGTTCGGTGCGCTTGACGCGCAAACGAGGAACCTGATGCAGAAGGAGCTGTTGAGGATTTGGTCCGCCACCGAGAAGACAATTCTGTTCGTCACCCACTCCGTCGACGAGGCGGTTTTCCTCGCCGACAGGATCGTCGTGATGACCGCCCGCCCGGGCAAGGTGAAGGAGATCATACCAATACCTATCCCACGCCCTCGCGACCGGACATCCCCGGAGTTCATTTCCGTCAGAGGCGAGGTACTATCCGTTCTGGAGACGGAGTTTGAGAAGACCATGGCCCAGGAATTGTCAGGTGACTGATTACATGACAAGGCTTAATTCTTAAAGACTCGATGCGGAAACACATGAGCTTCGAGCTAAATGTCGTGAGCAACACGCCTCTCACGCCACTGAGTGACAAGGCGGAAGTCGCGATACTCTTCCTCAATCAGGTAGGTTACTTCCCGAAGGGATACGATCCGAAGACGGATGCAACGGATATCAGGGACAGCGTCCCATACAGGCTCATCATCGACCATTTCCTCACCAGGCCGGAGAAGGCATGGGTGGTGGAGGATCTGGCAATCGCGCTGGGAACCACGAAGACGACCGTGTACCGTCACATCAACAAGCTGAAGGGTTTCGATATCCTTGAGGAGATCGGCGTAGAGAGGCCCGACGGCTCATCTAAGAAAGGTTACAGGGTGAGATACGGTGACCTGAGCAAGGCCTGGAACTTCACCGAAGCGCACGTCCAGGTCGCGATGGAGAACTACAGGAAGACGGTCGACCATCTGCAGGAGCTCGTCCGGAAGAAGGGTGATAAACATGCCAAGAAAAGATGATGCGATCGCCTTGACTGAGGGGTCTCAGTACAGGGTGAAGAGCCTCGAGGCTAGAGACAAGCCGATGGAGACCATCGGCATATTCAAGGGCTATGCAGCCGTGGCGCACGACACCGCCATAGTCATGGAGCTTGAGAAGCCGCTGGGGGACAGGAAGGCGATGCTGCGCCTCATCCCATCCCACATGATCATCTCGATAGATATCCTCAAAGCCAAGGAAGAGAAGAAGGACAAGGAGCAGGATGGGGAGGCCGCATACTTCGGCTGACTCGGTATGTGGCATGAAAATTAAGATGAACCCCCTCGAGATCCGAGTGGTGAGGCTTCTCAAGGAGCGGTATCCCATCACCGTCGATGAGCTCCGGGACGAGCTGGTGGTCAGGCCGGATACCCTCATGCGCGCGCTGAAGTCGCTCGTGGTCAAGCAAGTGGTCGCTCTCGAGCCGCTCACAGACATGGTCTATATACGTCTGCTCACACCTGACATCGATGTCGAAGGCGGGAGACGTAGCCGGGACACTGCCGAGAATGCGAAGCCTTGTGACCACGACGATGATTCATTCACATACATGTGACGATACATGGGGGATTTCCTTGAATCTGACACAGATCGGCTCGGATGCAATCCCTTCGGCCTATCTGGATGAGTTCATTGGCATGCTCGCCCGTGGGGAGATATCTGATAGGGGCATGGTCCTGAGGACCAAGGCCGCCCTCTGCAAGAAGCACGGGCTCGCCCGTGTTCCGGCCAATTACGAGATCCTGGAGCACGTGCCGGCCGATCTGAGGGACGATGTAGAACACCTTCTGAGGAACAAGCCCGTGAGAACCCTGAGCGGCGTAGCCCCCGTTGCGGTGATGACCAGCCCGTCCGACTGCCCTCATGGCCGATGCCTGTATTGTCCGGGCGGTGTGACGAACAACAGCCCTCAGTCATACACTGGGAGGGAGCCTGCCGCGTTGAGGGGTGCGATGTACGAGTACGATCCCTTCCTGCAGACCAGGGCCCGACTGAAGCAGCTGAAGGCGATCGGCCACAGGACGGACAAGGTGGACCTCATCATCATGGGTGGGACATTCACCGCGCGTCCGATGGAGTATCGAACCTGGTTCGTCAAGCGATGCTTCGACGCGATGAACGGTTGCGAATCGGAAGACCTAGAATCATCCCATGCCGTGAACGAGAGCGCCCCGTCGCGATGCGTGGGGCTCACGGTCGAGACCCGACCCGATTGGTTTGGACCTGAGCAGATTTCCGATTCCATGAACCTTGGGGCGACAAAGGTCGAACTGGGCGTTCAGGTCCTCGACGACAGGATACTCGATGGTGTGAAGCGCGGGCACCATGTCGAGCATGTCGTGGCGGCTACGAGGCATGCGCGCGAGGCCGGACTCAAGATATGCTACCACCTGATGCCTGGACTGCCTGGCAGTGGCTACGACGACGATATGCGTTCCTTCGCCATGATGCTCGAGGACGAACGGTTCAAGCCAGACATGCTGAAGATATATCCTACTCTGGTCGTGGCGGGTACGGAGCTGCACGAGATGTGGAAGAGGGGCGAATACGTGCCCTTGTCCCTTGAGGCGGCGACCCGGCTCGTGGCTGACATGAAGAGGCGTGTTCCTCCATGGATGAGGATTCTGAGGGTGCAGAGAGACATCCCAGTGCAACTTATCGAGGCAGGGGTGAGGAAGAGTCACCTCCGTGAGCTGGTGGCGGAGGAGTTGTCGGCGGCCGGCGAGTCATGCAAGTGCATTCGATGCAGGGAAGTCGGGCACGCAAGAATGAGCGCCGACGACGCGGAATCGGAAGACACGGCGTTCAATGAGCTTTCTTATCGGGCCGCAGGTGGGACGGAGTATTTCGTCAGTTGCACCATATCGGGGACGTCGATTCTCATCGGATATGCGAGGCTCAGATGTCCCGACGGGTCATCGCCCTCCGCTGCCATGATTCGGGAGCTCCATGTCTACGGTCAGATGGTTCCGATAGATGAGTCGACGAAGAAGGGTCGTTGGCAGCACAGGGGCATCGGCGAAGAGCTGATATCGCACTGTGAGGAGAGAGCGTCCGCCGTTGGGTTATCTTCTATGAGAATCACGAGCGGTGTGGGTGTCAGGGAGTACTACAGGCGTCTGGGTTACGAACGGACGGGGATGTACATGACGAAACCGCTCCTCTGGGGCTGAACCAGCGACGTTATGATTATATCAAATAACCCTTATCAGTTTCGATCGGAGGAGACGCCGGGTGCCCTGCCTTAAATGCGAACAATCCTGTGATGAGAGCACGCTTATCTGTGACGAGTGTGCCGATTCGTGCTTGGGGGAGGCGCGATTCTTCCTCAGCCCGGTTCTGATAGGCCCGAGCCTCTACGCACGTCTTAGGTCGGAAGGGTCCCTCGCCTGCCTGCTCGGCCCCGTCGCTGACGGAGAGGTCGTGCTGATGACGTCGACAGACATTCGGAGGACACTGCAGGAGGCGATTCCAGAGGGTATGTCTGACGACGAAGCCAAGGCATTCCTGGACCTCTGTAACGAGACGCTCGCCCACATGGGCGTGCCTCTGAAGTTCCATCCCTCCGCGATGCTGTTGACCACGGATGCAGCGGAGACGACGATGGCGGTTCGGATTAAGGCCGAGGCCGTGCTAGCTGGCCATGGAACTGCCGCAGTCAGTGACCTTAACTTGCGAATGGGCGTCGTGTACTGGAGTGCCCTGCGCGGCGTACTCTTGAGAGCCGCCAGCAAGAAGTGGAGGGAGGCTAAGCGGGCCGAACTGGTCTCCAAGGCGAAGGCGTACTTCTCGAAGGTCGACGAACGCGACGACCTGTTTTCCATCGCGTCCTGGAACCTGGGCATGCTGTGCTCTGAAGCTGGCGAGTGGGAGGCTGCACGGGAGCATCTGGAGCGGACGTTGAAACACTTTCCTAACGACCAGGAAGTCGCAGAGACACTCGCGATGGCGGACCTGCAGCTGGGAAATCAGATGGACGCGCTGGCTAGGGTCGACGAGATACTCGTACAGTCTCCCTCGCCAGGCCTCTGGTCGCTCAAGGGCAGGATCCTTCTTAGCCTGGCCAAGAAGGAGGAGGCGCTCGAGTGCTTCGGCCAGGCGATATCCTCAGACCCGTGCATGATCGATGCGCACAACCTACTGATTGCCACACTTCGGTCCATGGGCAGAGATGAGGAAGCCTCGCTTGCTGAGCAGCAGAAGGCTCTGTCCAGAAGGGTCGATCTCGAGGAGAATATTTTCGAGGTCGTGGGCGAACTGACGAAGGTTTCTTCCCAACCAGCTCTCGGTCGCCCCAGAATCCGCCAGCTTGCGAAGGCCAGAGATGAGGTCGTGGAGGAACCCGCGGAACCAGTCACTCAGCTCGATCTCGCACTCGCAGCGTTCGAGACTAAGGATTATGACATGGCTATACAGCGTGCACAGCACATTGTCGACAGCGACCCCGATTCGCGAGAGGCGAACCTCATCCTGATTGAAGCGTATGTGGCGAGTGGAGATATCCCGCAGGCATCATCAAGAGTGCATTCCTTCTACGAGCGTCACAGGAACGACCCGCACGCTTGGTACTGGCGAGGAGTGGTCGCCGACAGAGAAGGCAAATGGGGAGCGGCCGTGCAGTACTTCAGCAAGGCAGTGACGCTGGACCCCGAGCTGGCCGACGCATGGGCTGCCATGGGGTCCTCGCTGCTTGAGAACGACAAATACAACGGCGCGGACGAGAGTTTCTCACGTGCACTACAGGTCGACCCTGGTAATGAGCGGGCATGGTTTGGAAAGGGCAGGACGATGCGTGCGCTCGGCAGGTGGGGTGCTGCCATTCAGTGCCTGGACAAGTACAACTCGCTGGTTCCGAACGACAAGGATGCATGGCTTCTCAAGGGGGATATCCTCTTCGACAAGGAGAAGTACAGGCGCGCTATCGACGCTTACAACAAGTACATCGAGCTCCATCAAGCAGATTCGTACGCCCTGGGAAAGAAGGGGATCGCGTTCAACATGCTCGGCATGTTCGATGATGCCATCACGTGCCTCGAAGAGAGCGTCCGCCTCGACCCGTCGAACAGAGACGCGGTCAAATGGCTCGACACGCTGCGCGACGGGGGGTCGATCTGATGGTCGAACTCGACAAGATTCTCAGCGAGCGGTCCGACGAGAGGATAATCTCGGCCCTTCACGCGGTGTCGGAGTACGACTTCAAGAAGTACGTCGAGCGCGTGCTCGGGTATCTGGGCCTGAAGGTGGCTCGGAGCCGTGTCCGTGCAGATTTCATCATAGCCGACTGCGTCCACAGACCAGACGATGCGAAGTACGTCGTCTTCTTCTCAAGGCGCGACGAGGGCGTCTCCAAGCAGTCTCTAGTCAGTCTGATAGGATACATGAAGCGGGTAGAGGCCCGGAACGGGCTTGTGCTCTCGACGTCGTCGATACTGCCCGCCGCCGTGAAAGCAGCAGAGGCGAACAACGTAGGCGTCGCTGACGGGCCGAAGCTCGCAGCACTGATACGCAGGTTCGACCTAGACCACGACCTCATCCACGAAGCGGACATTGCGAAGGAACGTGGCAGGCATGCGTCCGTCGCAGGCCTCGATGGGACCGTTGCGAAGATGATGGCTGAAGGACACGAAGCCCTTTCCAGCAGAGATTATGTGAATGCCCTCGAGTGCTTCGATCAGGCGATTCTGCTCCATGAGGGGTACGATGTTGCCTGGAGGGTGAAGGCGATCGTATTGGATGAGATGGGATTCCACGAACAGGCCCTCGAGTGCTTCAAGCGCGCTATCGACATGAATCCCGACAGCGACGAAACGTGGTTCGCCCTAGGCAACTGTCTGTACTCACTGTCGAGTCACGATGACGAGCTTAGGTGCTACGACAGGGCGCTGGAGATCAACCCACTACACACGAAGGCACTCGTGAACAAGGGATACGCCCTTCATAGGCTCGGCCGGTACCGGGAGGCACTCGACGCATACGACGCGGTGCTGAAGAGGAGCTACCGATTGGAGAAGGTGCACAACAACAGAGGGGTGACCCTCCATAAGCTGGGCAGGAACGAGGAGGCGCTGGAATCCTATGCCCGCGCGATAGCCCTCAGACAGGAGTATTCCGAGGCCTGGCTCAACAAGGGCAATCTATTGCACGAGCTCGGAAAGGACGATGAGGCGTTCGAGGCGTTCATTCACCTGACGGATCTAAGGCCCGACTCCGCGACGGCCTGGTATCTCAGAGGCGTGGTCGCTGCGGCGCTCGGACGAAAGTCGCAGGCCAAGAAATCTCTGGAGGAGAGCCTGAGACTTGATCCTGACGGCTCGCAGTCGAAACAGATGCTGGAGGACATCAAGGGTGGCGACGAGGAACCGATCGTAGATCCCCTTCGCCTTATGGAGGGGTTATTCTCGCCGGAGCCAGAGGTCGAAGCCGAGGCGTCCGTCGAGATCGAGCCCCCTTCGCACCCCGAGACCGACGTCGACTTAGGGGTTCAAGAAGAGTCCGTTGAGCAGCTGGCCGAGGAACTCTACGGGGACAGGGCGGAGTTCCTACTTCTTCTCGGAAGACTCGATGAAGCTTATGACTTGATCGGGAAGTCCTTGCGCCTGGAGGGTGACAATTCGAGGCTCCTGACTGCTGCCGGGAACGTTCTCTTCAGACAGGGCAAGTTCGAGGCTGCGATTAGAACCTACGAGCATGCGTACGCGGTCGACCCAAGACACGCGCCGGCCATCTACAATCTGCACATGGCGCTCATGGTGGCGGGTGAGGCTGACCTTGCGCTGAAGATGAGCGAGTCGCTGAGGGAGCTGGGGGGCGGTTGGCAAGAACGGGCAACATCCGCGTTGGAGGCGCAGAAGAGGAAAGACTATCGGCAGGCGATCGAGGACATCGAGACCGCCCTGGCATCTGCGAACTTGGCCATGCTAGTCAACTACAAGGGCGTCCTGCAGCTCCTATCGCACGACACTGACGGTGCTTTGGAGACCTTCGGCAGGCTGATATCGTCGACTTTCGACCCGTCGGAGGCACATAACAACCTGGGGGTCGCCAATCTCTGGAAGGGCAACCTGGGGGGCGCCGTCTCCGAGTTCGACAAGGCGGTCAGAATGAAGAAGAACAACCCAACCGCATGGAACAACAGGGGATGTATATTGTACAGGGAGGAGCGGTTGCGGGAGGCGGTCGCTTGCTTCGAGGAATCACTCGTCATCAACCCGACTGCGGCGGCCATGACGAACAAAGGATTCAGCCAACTCTCTCTCGATATGCTCGAGGAAGCTACCGTCACATTCGAACAATCCATCAAGATACTGGAGACACCCGAGGCATACAACAACAAAGGGATAGCTCTCAGGAGGCAGGGAAGGCTCGACGAGGCGATCACCGCGTTCAGAGAGGCCCTCAGGATCGCGCCTCAGTTCGAGGACACGAGCACGAACCTCCGTGAGGCGCTCGCCCGCCAGTCCACCAATACGAAGGTGAAGGCCGAGACCGAGAGTGCGGAGATACCTTCGCCCCCTTCGCCGGACACGGACGACGAGGAGGCCGGCAAATCCGACCGTCTGGAGTTGCTGCGACACGAGACGGAGGGCACGCTGAAGGAGATGAGAAAGGCGGAGCTGGAGGCCATATGCATCGCCGTCAGCGTCAGCTCGAAAGGGACGAAGAAAGAACTGACATCAAGGATTCTCAGGGAGAGGCGACGCCTGCTTAGACAGAGAAGACGATAATGCGCATAACTCCCGGAGGCGCTGACCCGGTCAGGCGATGTTCATGACAACGACGTCTCGGACAGCCCTCATCTCGCTGAACGGAAGCACCAGTCTGCCGTCGGAATCGGTCTTGAACAGCCGTGGCTCGACTTCCTCAGCCGGTATCACGAGGACGTTCTGAAGCTCGCCAGTCTTCGTATCTATGAGAAAATTCTCTATCATGCCGAGTATCTGGCCATCATTGGTCATCACGGTCTTGCCCTTCAGCTCGGTAATGAATTTACGCATTGTCATCCCATCTCCAACTACCTGTAGTAGCCAAGGGCGTTATCATCTTTGGCCCTCTTAGATATTGCGGTTACCATTTCCTTGGCCAGTGATTCATACAACTTTGCAGTTTCCTGGTCCGTTGAAGCTCTAACGAGCTTCAGCGCCTCCTCGAAGTTGCTCGAAGTGACCTTGTTCGCCCCCTTCTTGTGTCTGAGCGCGATGAGGCCCGCCTCTCGGCACAGGTTCTCGAGGTCGGCTCCGACGTATCCTTCGGTCTTCTCGGCGATCGTGTCGAGGTCGACTCTTTCGAGCGGCATGTTGCGGGTGTGCACCTCCAGAATCTTCCGCCTGCTTGCAGTATCAGGCAACGGGATGAGGAGCAGTTTGTCGAATCTTCCTGGACGCAGCAGCGCCTTGTCGAGGATGTCCGGACGGTTGGTCGCCGCTATCACGAACACGTTGTCCAGTGAGTCCATGCCGTCCATGGAGGTGAGGAGTTGATTGACCACCCTCTCCGTCGCACCAGAGTCGTGATGGCTCCCGCGCTTGGGTGCGATCGCGTCGATTTCGTCCAGGAAGACGATCGATGGCGCGACCTGCTTCGCTTTCTTGAATATCATCCTGACGGCCTTCTCGCTCTCCCCGACCCACTTAGACATGATCTCCGGACCCTTGATGGAGATGAAGTTGGCTTTGGATTCGTTCGCTATAGCGCGCGCGACGAGCGTCTTCCCCGTTCCAGGCGCTCCGTACAGCAGTATCCCATTGGAGGGCTTGATCCCGAGCCTGATGAAGGAATCCGGGTCATCCAAAGGCAGCTCAATCGACTCACTCATCGCCTTCTTGACCTCTTCCAGGCCTCCGACGTCCTCCCAGGTCGCCTTCGGTATCTCGACGAAGACCTCTCTCAACGCGCTCGGCTCGATCTCCCGCAGCGCATCCTGGAAGTCCTGCGCTGTCACGCGCATCTTCTCGAGTATCTCTGTCTGGATGGGCTTGCCGAACTCGATGTCCGGGAGGTATCTTCTCAGGGCGCGCATAGCGCTCTCACGCGCGAGCGCCGCCAGGTCGGCTCCGACGAAGCCGTGCGTGGTGTCCGAGATGCGGTCCAGCTTCACGCCCTCGAGAGGCATTCCCCTGGTATGTATCATCAATATCTCAAGCCGGCCTTCGGAGGTCGGGGCGCCGATCTCTATCTCCCTGTCGAACCTGCCAGGCCGACGAAGCGCCGGGTCGACGGCATCTTCCCTGTTGGTCGCCGCGATGACGATGACATTCCCTCTGGATGTCAGTCCGTCCATGAGCGTCAGGAGCTGGGCGACAACCCTTCGCTCGACCTCTCCCTGCACCTCGTCTCTCTTCGGTGCGATCGAGTCCAGTTCGTCTATGAATATCACAGAGGGGGCGTTCTTCTCGGCTTCGGAGAATATCTCTCGAAGGCGCTCCTCGCTCTGACCGTAGAACTTTGACATAATCTCAGGGCCTTGTATCGCGAAGAAGCTCGCTCCAGCCTCGTTGGCCACGGCTCGTGCGATCAGAGTCTTGCCAGTGCCCGGAGGTCCATAGAGCAAGATCCCCTTCGGAGGATCGATTCCAAGCCTGGAGAATATCTCAGGGTGCTTGAGTGGGAGCTCGATCATCTCCCTTATCCTCTGCAGCACCGCCTCCAACCCGCCGACGTCCTCGTAGGTCACAGATGGTCGTGTGAGCTCAGTCACCTCGATCGGTTCAGTCCTGACGGAGAGATCGGTGAACTCGCTTACCTGGACTATTCCGTTAGGCGTGGTGGAGGCGACGACGAACGGGAGGAATCCTCCCATCAGCGCGATGTTCGGAATGATGATTTCGTCTCCTTTGACCACTGCGCGGTTCAGGAGGCCTTTCTTGAACAGTCCTTCCACCCCCTGGCCGAATCTGACCCTCTTACCATGTGGTATCTTGGGAGCGACGATGATCTTCTTCGCAGGCTGCGCCTCCGCCTTCCTCACGACTACCTTCTCGCCGATTGAAATGCCAGCGTTTCCTCGGATCATTCCGTCGATCCTGATAACGCCCTTGCCCTCATCCTCATGGGCCGCTCTGAAGACCTTCGCTGCGGTCATCTTCTTGCCCGTGACCTCTATGATCTCTCCGACATCGATCCTCAGAGTCTTCCTTGTCTCGGAATCGATTCTTGCCCGTCCAAGACCGACCTCCGATTGATGATGAGCCCTCGCGACTTTCAACGTGACCGTGTTCGCAGCCTTCTTCGACATTCGATGCGTAATCCTCCAGGCCGTGCAAAAAGCTTTGGGAAGCAGTGCGGGGTCAGCGGGGTAGCGAGTTGAGGTTCGAAATATCGCGACGGAAAATGCCCGTCATTCGTCACAGGAGATGCACACAATAGCACATGTGGACATTGCGCTCCCCCCGGTCCGTACGCGTGCAAGGCGCCTGGCTCATTCAGGGTTGGAGAGAAAGCATTAAAATGCCCCCTCTCATTCGAATAGCAGCGAGGCTTTGGAATGTACGAAGTTCGTTTTCATGGCCGCGGCGGACAGGGGGCGGTGATGGCCGCTCAGGCGCTCGCGAGTGCGGCGCATGCTGAGGGAGGTTACGCCACTGCTTTCCCGTTCTTTGGGGCTGAGAGGAGAGGCGCTCCCGTGCTTGCGTTCACAAGGATCGATGACAAGAGGATATACAGGAAGACGCAGGTGTACGAGCCAGACTTCGTCGTGGTGCTGGACGAGGGTCTGCTTGAGACAATCAACGTCGTCGAAGGGTTGCGAGACGGCGGGATCGTCGTTATCAACTCTGCGAAGAAGCCTGAGGATATCGATGTGGGCATGGATGTGAAGATCGCCACCATCGATGCTACGAGCGTCGCGCTCGAGATACTGAAGCGACCGGCCACGAATTCTCCGATACTCGGCGCCTTCTCGAAGGCAACGGATCTTGTCAAGATTGAATCCATCGAAAAGGGCATTATGCAGGTGTTCGGAGATCGGTTGGGCCCGAAGATCGGTGAGAAGAACGCGAAGGCAGCTCGTGCGGCGTACGAGAAGACCGTTGTCGGCATCTCCCACGGAAGGCGCCAGCTGAAAGCTACAGCGAAGTGGCTGCCGGATGTGAACGAGTTGCCCATGGGGGTCGCGTGTGAATCGATCAAGACGGCTGCTGGCCCCGTCGGCCCAGGATCCTTCGTAGAGAGCAAGACCGGCAGCTGGAAAGTGTTCAGACCTGAGTACGACAAGGAGAAGTGCACCATGTGCAACTTCTGCTGGTTCTATTGTCCTGAGGGATGCATATACAGAAAGGATGATCACATGGACTTCGACATGGACTACTGCAAGGGCTGCGGAATATGTGCGAATGAGTGCCCGGTCGAGGCCATCAGGATGGTGAGGTGATTCCTATGGTGTCGAAGATATGCACTGGTAACTACGCTGCGGCTTACGGTTCGATGCGGTCGAGGGCAAGGGTGGTGGCAGCCTATCCGATCACGCCTCAGACGTTCATCGTGGAGCACATATCGGAGTTCGTCAACAATGGGGAGATGGACTGCGAATACATCGAGGTGGAGAGCGAACATTCCGCGATGAGCGCCTGCGTGTCCGCAAGCGCCTCCGGCGTACGCACGTTCACCGCGACATCCTCCCAGGGGTTGGCGTTGATGCACGAGCTTCTGCCGATTGCCAGCGGTATGAGGTTGCCCGTCGTTATGGCTGTCGTGAACAGGGCGATAGCTGCCCCGATAAACATCTGGGTGGAGCACAACGACATAATGCCAGAGCGTGACTCCGGATGGCTGCAGGTGTTCTGCGATAACAATCAGGAGGTTCAGGACATGATCCTCCAGGCATACCGCATCGCCGAGGACAAGCGCGTGGCACTTCCGATGGCGGTCTGCCTCGACGCGTTCATACTCTCGCACACCGTTGAACCGGTGGATCTTATCGAACAGGAGGATGCAGACCGATACGTCCCCGATTACAGCCCTCCGAGCCCGATCCTCGACCCAGACGATGTCAGGGCGGTCGGCGTGTTCACACCGCCGGACTACATGATGGAATGCAGGTGGCAGACCGACGACGCCATGAGGCGGTCTGCTGAGGTGATTCGCGAAACGAACGCAGCATTCGTCAAGCGGTTTGGAAGGGACCATGGCGGACTCATAGACCCGTATATGGTCGACGACGCAGACGTCGTGCTCGTGACCATGGGGACGGCAAGCTCTACCGCGCACGAGGTCGTGGACGACATGAGGGGCGAGGGCAAGAAGGTAGGTCTCGTCAAGCTGAGATTCTGGCGCCCGTACCCCGGGCGCGAGCTCCGGGCGATAGCTGAGAAGGTCAAAGCCGTCGGTGTGTTCGACAGGGCGGTTTCGTACGGGGTCGGAGGCCCGTCGTTCATCGAGCTAAGGAACGCCGCATACGGCCTTGACGTGCCGATAATGAACTTCATAGGGGGATTGGGTGGCCGGGACGTCTCCCTTGCCGACGTCCGCTTCATGTACGAGCGTCTGCTCGAGACCGCCAAGACGGGCAAGGTCAGGCGTGATGTGACATGGATGGGCACCCGGGGGGTGGAGCAGTGAAGCTGAAGGAACTACCTGATGAGGAGTTGTTCACCCGTGGACACACCGCCTGTGCGGGATGCGGTGCAGCTATCGCTGTGAGGAACCTGATCAAGATCATAGGAAGAAACACGATGGTCGTCAACCCTGCATGTTGTCTCCTGATTTTCGGCGCGACGTATCCGTACCTCGCATGGAAGGTGCCGTTCCATCACGTGGCGTTCGAGAACACCGCTGCCTGTGCGACTGGGATGTCAAGGGCGATGAAGGTCCGCGGCAAGGAGGACACGGTCATCATGGGCATCGCAGGCGACGGTGGCACCGCTGACATCGGTATCCAGGCCCTCTCAGGCGCCGCCGAGAGGAACGAGGACATACTCTACGTCATGTATGACAACGAAGCCTACATGAACACCGGTATCCAGCGCTCGGGATCGACCCCCTTCGGCGCGTGGACGACGACCACTCCAGTGGGCAAGGTGAAGGCGGGAAAGACCGATTTCAAGAAGGACATGCCTCTCATAATGATGGCCCACAACGTGCCCTATGTCGCGACCGCCTCGATAGGCAACATACAGGATTTCATAAACAAGTTCGAGAAGGCCAAGCGGATCAAGGGGTTCAGGTACATCCAGGTGTTCACGCCATGTCCAACAGGCTGGAGGCACGACACCGCGAAGACGATCGAGATCGCTAAGCTGGCCGTCGAAACCGGTATGTGGACGCTGTACGAGTGCGAGAACGGCAAGGTCACCGTGAACCGGAAGCCCAAGATGACGCCGATCTCGGAATACCTGAAGCTCCAGGGGCGGTTCAGACACATGACCGAGGCCGACGTCGAGAAGCTCCAGAATTGGGTCGTCAATAAGTGGGAAACCGACGAGAAGTACGCTCAGTGCAGGCAATGAGTCGCGGTTCCAGAGAAATCCTCTCTCTACAGCCTCTTTCTCATCTCTGTCTGTTTGAGCGTCACCGCGAAATCGAACAGGTCGAGCATCCTACGGTTGGCGTCGTTGTCATCGATGTTGTAGACCGCTATCTTGAATGTGCCTAGCTCCCATAGTCGGTTCACGGCGAACTTCGCCAGGCAAGTGCCGACGCCTTTCCTTCCATGCTCTGGGTCCACGCCGAGGAACGGTATGAATCCAGTGCCTGCGACCCGCCTGAGCAGTACGAACCCCTCGTCGTTCCTGTATATCTCGCAGGTTCTGGCTGACTCCTCGAGCGCGCACCGCTTCCGACGCTGCCAACAGGTTCCGGCGTACGACCGCTCGTGTAGGGCCAAGATGTTCTCCAGGTGAGATCTTCTTGGTGGCTGTCCGAATCCCGCGAACTGCGTTGCGTTGCCCTCTGCCGAGAGGTAAGCCACTCTTGGGATGTAACCCAGCCGTTCATAGAGTTTCTCCGCGGCCAGGTTTCCCTCGATCACCTCTAGGAGTACCTCTTCTGCCCCTTCTTCCTCGGCATATCTCTCCGCAGCCTCCATCAGCCTCGCACCGACGCCTTGGTTCCTCATCCGAGGAACGACCCCCAGACCGCCGATCCATGCTTCCGTTCCATCCACGACTGGGTTGACGTATCCGACGATTTCGTCGCCTGAGAGCGCCACGATGATGTCTTCCAGTTTGCCCCCAACCGATCTCATGAACTCCGCGAAGAACTCCCGAGACGACCGAATCGGGATGATGTAATCGGCGAATATCTCGTTCTGGGCATCGATCAGTGCGTCGAGCTGCTGCGTGGAAAGACGTTTCAGCACCAACTCGTCAGCGCTCATCTCCCGCCGCCCTTTACGCCGACTCCGGCTTCATATGAGGGAAGAGGATGACCTCTTTGATCGAAGGTGCGTTCGTCACGAGCATGGCGAACCGGTCTATCCCTATGCCCAGTCCTCCTGTGGGGGGCAGGCCGTACTCTAGCGCACGCACATAGTCGCTGTCAATCGGGTGAGTTTCCTCGTCCCCTTCCTGCTTGAGCCTGTCCTGCTCCCTGAACCTTTGCTCCTGCTCCACGGGGTCGTTCAGCTCGGAGAAGGCATTCGCGAGCTCCCACCCGTTTATGAACAGTTCAAACCTCTCCACGAGGTCTGGCGCGCCTCTCTTCCTCTTCGCGAGCGGTGAGACACCCACGGGATGATCTACGATGAACACCGGGTCGATGAGGCTCGGTTGGACCTTCTGGTCGAACATCAATGCGATTATCTTGCCCATGTCCTGGCAGTCCTCTACGTCCCGGACTCCTAGCTGGACCGCTGCGTCCCTCGCGTCATCGACGGTCCTGAGAGTCGAAACATCGAAACCCGTGTGCTTTCGGATCGCCTCAGTCATGGTGATCCGTGGCCATGGCTTTGCGAAGTTCAGGACCTTGTCACCATACTGGATCTTCTCGGTCCCCGTGATGTGCATCGCCGTGTCGTACATGATCGATTCGGTCAGATCCATTATCGCGTTGTAATCGACGTACGCCTGGTAGAGCTCCAACGAGGTGTACTCCGGATAGTGCTGGGCGTCTATGTCTTCGTTCCTGAAGTTCTTGCCGAACTCGTACACGCTTTCTAGGTTGCCAACGATGCATCTCTTGTGGTACAGCTCAGGTGCAATCCTAAGGTAGAGATCGATGTCTAGGTAGTTGTGGTGGGTGACGAACGGCCGCGCCAGCGCACCGCCGTACAACGGCTGGAGTATCGGAGTCTCGACTTCGATGAACTCCTTCTCGTTGAGCCAGTTTCGCATGAAAGCCACCAACCTGCTCCTCTTGATGAACCGGTCACGGACCTCCTCGTTCATCATCAGATCGAGATACCTCTGCCTGTACCTCATCTGGACGTCCTGGAGTCCATGGAACTTCTCTGGTAGGGGCGTGAGCGCCTTGCTAAGCACCTGGAATTCACTAACTGCGACGGTTATCTCTCCCATCTTGGTCCTGAACACGTTGCCCTTCACCCCGACCACGTCCCCACGGTCCATCACGAGGAAGAGTTCCCAAGCATCCTTGCCGATATCGTTCAATTTGAAGTAGAGCTGGACCTTTCCATCTCGGTCCACCAAGTCTGCGAAGCCCGCTTTGCCATGGATCCGCTTGGCCATCACACGACCCGCCGCGGAGACGACCTTGCCGCTCTTGTCCTGGCCAACGTCCGCGAACTCCTTCCTCAAACCTGCTGAAGTGTGCGTTCGCTCGAAGCTGTAGGTCTGGTACGGATCGAATCCCATCGACTTCATTGTCTCGAGATTCTTCCTCATCTGGGCCTTAAGGTCGCTCTCCGGTTCTGGCATCAGGCATCTCCCCTGCTGGGTGTGCTCTCATATCCAAAGGGCGTACTTAAACGTAATCCGCCCATCCTCAGCTCCATCATCCACTCACTACCGCTCGCTCTCATGTTACTCACCAGAATTCGGTCGAAACCCGCCTGTCTCGGCAGTTTTCGCTAGCTCTTCTTCTCGGCCTCTTCAATCGCCGCTAGAAGTTCTTCGATCCTAAACGGTTTGAGGAGAAATCCCTTGGCTCCAGCTGCCATGGCCTCCTTCTCGATGTGCAGGTCGGCACTGCCGAAGAAAACCGTGGCCGTAGGGTCAATGCGAAGAATCTCCTGCGTGGCGCTCACGCCGTCCCTGACGGGCATCCTCTGGTCCATGATGATCACCACGGGCTTCTCCTTCATGTCCCTGTATTTGCGAACTGCCTCTTCGCCGTCGGATGCAACTCCGATGACCTCGTGACCGTTTGCCTCGAGTATATCCCGATACAGTTCGACGATGAACTTCTCATCGTCAACAAGGAAGACCGTGACGATTCTACAACCTCCGAATGAGCCCCTTGATCAGCCCGTCCTCGACGCCAGAACTCAGTCCGGCTTCCTGTGTGACTTGCGTGTCCAGGTGGGATTGTACTAATTATCCTGTAGCTTATATAATGATTTTCCTAATGTCGCATCCTCTTTTCCCGTCGTCGGTCCGTGCTCGCTGGAACCACAAACTCTTATATAGTAAGACCTGCAATTGAGCACCTGAGATTCATGGCGAAGAACAAGAAGAACGAGGGGTTTCACTCTGCCGCCGGGTTGATACGGTACTTCGACGCCGAGGACGACAAGGCGCTTAAGGTCAGCCCCTGGGTCGTCGTGGGTTTCTGCATTGGCGTTTCTGCCCTAGTGCTTATTCTCGGTACACTGTACCCGACATGATCGGACACGCGACTCTGTTGGGAAGCGCATAGCACAGGACTGTACATCGTCAGTCTGAAATCTGACGAAATCAATAAATATCATTCCCGCTCTCGCTCGTCCACTTGAGGGATTGAACATGGCTAGATCGTTGACCGTGTTTGGTAGTCTTCATGCGTGATCACGCATGGCCCAAACCGATTCCTCGAGATATTGTTGATTCGTTGCAACTTCCCAGCGGAGGCTGTGCCGAGGTATGCGGCGGTTTCGACATGGGACGATTGGAGGAGTTGTCTTGACAGTGCTCAGAATAGCGGTTCCGAACAAGGGGAGACTGAATCAGAGCTCGGTCCGGCTCATGAATCGGATAGGGTTCCCTATCTCGGACTCCAACAGCAGAACGCTGATAGCCGAGTTCGGGAAGGGGAGATACCAGATCCTGCTGGCCAGGGCTCAGGATATACCCGAATTCGTCGAGATGGGCGTTGCGGACCTCGGTATAACCGGCCTCGACCTCGTGCTCGAAACGAACAGGAGCGTCGAAAGAATCAGAACACTCGATTATGGGAAGTGCCGGCTAGTCGTCGCCGTCCCCGACGAATCGGTTGTGACCGGCGTCACTCAGATCGAAGACGGGTGCACCGTCGCAACATCCTTCCCGAACTTGACCCGGGAGTATTTCTCGAACATCGGGAAGAACGTTAAGATCGCCACCGTGACCGGAGCGACCGAGGTGACCCCTCAGATAGGTCTCGCGGACGTGATCACAGACCTGACAGAGACAGGTTCGACCTTGAAGCTCAACCACCTCAAGGAGGTGGGTGTGGTCATGGAGTCCGTCGCCGTGCTGATTGGGAACAAGGCGGCGCTCGAGGCGAAGGCTGGGCGCGTCGAGGAGGTGACCAGTGCCATAGATAGCGTGATCGCCGCCTCTAGGAAGAGATATCTGATGGCGAACGTCCCCAAAGACACCCTTTCCAATCTGGAGAATCTGATTCCAGGAGTCTCCGGACCTACCATAATGAACATCATCGGACGAGAGGACATGGTCGCAATTCATGCTGTCGTCAGCGAGGACGCGGTGAACGGAATAATCGCGGTTCTCAAGGAGATAGGCGGAACGGGAATCCTAATAGTCCCGATTGAAAGGATGGTTCTCTGACATGTTGAGATACGATTACAGCTCGATGTCTGCCGACGACATGAGAGAGGTGCTTCGGAGAGGTGGCACCTCGATGGACAATGCGGTCACGGTCGCTCGCCCCATCGTCGAGGCTGTGCGGCGCGGAGGAGACCGTGCCCTGATGAGATATGCGCGGAAGTTCGATGGATTCAAGGGCGGGTCGTTTCTCGTTACCAGAGATGCCATGGACGCTGCGATATCGCGCGTATCCTCGCCGATTCTCGCGTCGCTGAAACTCAGCAAGAAGAGGATACAGGTATATCACAAGAAGCAGCGTCTGAACGCCTTCGAATTCGAGGATTCGTGCGGGGTGTTCGGTCAGAAAGTCGTACCTCTTGAACGGGTCGGCATATACATACCCGGCGGAACCGCAACCTACGCAACCTCCGTCCTTATGACCGCGGTGCCGGCCAAGGTCGCTGGCGTTGAGGAGATAGTGATGTGCACGCCGGCAAGAAACGGCAGGGTCGAAGATGTTGTTCTCGCAGCTGCTTTCATCGCCGGCGTGGACGAGATATACTCCGTTGGCGGAGCCCAAGGGATCGCCGCGATGGCCTATGGGACGGAGAGCATCCCAGTGGTGTCAAAGATCGTCGGGCCTGGCGGGTCAATCGTCAGCGCCGCCAAGATGGTGGTCCGCTCGGACTGCGAGATTGATTCCATTGCTGGTCCGTCGGAAGTGCTCATAATCGCCGACAGCACCGCGGAAGCAACGCTCGTTGCCAGTGAGATGGTCGCGCAGCTTGAACACGACCCGGCGGCGGTCGCGGTCTTGGTCTCACCCTCTTCTCGCCTGCTCGACCAGACTTTCCTGGCGCTGAAGCAGATGATTGGACGGGCAGATCGCAAGGACATCTTGGAGAGGTCATTCGATGAAGGAGCCGTCTTCCTCAAGGTGAGAAACATGTCTCAGGCGGTGGAGTTCTCGAACGCGTACGCCCCAGAGCACCTCCTCGTGGACACCAGGAACCCGCGTGAGCTTCTCAAATCTATTCGAAACGCCGGCTCGGTATTCCTTGGTCAGATATCGTCGGTCGCCTTTGGCGACTACTGCTCTGGCCCCAATCACGTTCTACCGACGATGGGGACCGCCCGGTCAAGATCCGCCCTGTCTGTGTACGATTTCCTGAAGATAGTGCCTTATCAGCAGTTGAGCGTGCAAGGTGCGGCCAAGCTCGCCCCTGTGGTGGCGGTGCTGGCAGAGGCCGAGGGGCTGCCAAACCACGCCATAGCTGCGCGCTTGAGAGCCAGGGGTGTTCGCTGATGCCATCAATCGGAGAATTGAGGAGAAGAGCGCTGGAATCACTGAGCCGTCCATCATATACCCTTGCCAACACGAACATATTGTCGTTGAACAACAACGCAAATCTGTTCGGCGTTAATCCAGCTGTGAAAGAGGTTGCAGAGTCGTTCGACTTCTCGAGACTCTGGGCATATCCAAGCGAGGACTCGGACGCCCTGAGACTGCGCCTTGCGTCGGAGTTCGACGCATCCCCGACCGAGATAATCGTCGGAAACGGCTCTGACGATCTGCTGGACATCGTCTGCAAGAGTTTCATCAATCCTGGCGATGTCTTCTGCCAACCCACACCCACGTTCAGGATGTACAAGTTCTACGCTCAGGCAAACTTCGCATCGATTGACGAGAAGGTATTGAACGACGATTTCTCCCTTCGAACCGATGATATAATCCTGGCGCGGGCGAAACTCGTCGCACTCTGCCAGCCCAATAATCCAACCGCAAACCTCATGGATCCGAGAGATGTGAGGAGGATCCTTTCCGAGTCGGAAGGAATAACAATCCTGGACGAGGCCTACTCGGATTTCTGCGATTCCGACATGCTCGCAGATGTGATGGAAAGCGAGAGGGGAATCGACATAAGGACATTCTCCAAGGCATACGGACTCGCAGGTCTTCGCGTTGGCTTTGCCATATCCCGTAAGGAGATCGTAGACGAGCTGAGACGGGTCAGGACGCCGTTCGGTCTCAATTCGTTCACCGAGGCGGTAGCTATCGCTGCGCTCGACAACAAGGGCTGGGTTACGGAGAAGATTCAGGAGATGAAGGTAGAGCGGGAGCGCCTGTCAAGGCAGATGCAGTCGCTAGGCTTCCAGGTCTATCCTTCGGACTGCAACTTCCTGCTCTGTGGCTCACCCGTGAGCACCGACAAACTCGTTGGAGCCCTTGAGGCGCGAGGAGTGGCAATCAGGGACTTCGGATCGTATCCCCTTCTTGAGAACCACGTCCGCGTGACGGTTGGCCCAAGAGCGCTCATGGATCGTTATCTTGAGATTCTGCGTCCGCTTATGGCTGAGGTATTGACATGAAGGTGACCGTTGCGGACTATGGAGTCGGCAACCTCCACAGTATCTCCAAGGGACTCGAGAGGGTCGGCGCGGTCGTTGAGGTCTCGTCTGACCCTGGTGAGCTGGCGAACGCCAGGTGCATCGTCTTCCCCGGCGTGGGCGCATTCGGGGCCGCCATGGAAGTCCTACGACCAGCGCTCACAGACATACGGACTGCGATACAGTCCGGGGTTCCAACCCTCGGCATCTGTCTGGGGATGCAGATACTGTTCGAGAGAAGCGAGGAGTCCGTCGGAGAGGGGGTGTCAGTCATCCCTGGGTGTGCAAGGAGGCTTCAGGCGCCGAGGGTCCCGCACATGGGTTGGAACGAAGTGGATCACTCCGGCGACGGGCTGTTCGAAGCCATCGATTCGGGGGAACAGTTCTACTTCGCCAACTCCTACGTGTGCTTCCCGACCGAAAAGGTCTCAATATCGGAAACGGAATACGGTGAGAGGTTTCCATCAGCAGTGAGGAAGGGAACAATCTTCGGAGTGCAATTCCATCCGGAGAAGAGCAGCGCTCCCGGCCTCAGGTTGCTCTCGAACTTCATCAGGATAGCGGAGGAATCAGCATGAAAGTGATACCAGCCGTGGATGTAAGGGGGGGCAAGAGCGTCCAGTTGGTCGGTGGAAAGCCTGGCACGGAGCGTGTCGAGATCGAGGATGTCGCCGGTCTGGCCAGGAAATGGCAGAGGGATGGTGCCGAGATGATACATATCATCGACCTCGACTCGGCCATGGACGTGGGGAACAACGAGGAGCTGATCGAGAACGTGATAGGCGCTCTATCCATCCCCGTCCAGGTCGGTGGCGGCATCAGGACCGCGGCTAAGGTCCACAGGTTGTTCGAGATCGGCTGCGAGCGGGTCATCATCGGCACCAGGGCGATCCAGGACCGCTCCTTCGTGGAAGAGCTGGCCAAGCAATACTCCGACGGTATAGTCGTCGCCCTCGATTCCGCGGCAGACCGGGTATTGATTAAGGGCTGGCAGGAGAGCTCTGGAAAGGACATAGTCTCTGTCGCCAAGGACCTGGAATCGTTCCCTATCTGGGGCTTCCTCTACACAAACGTGGATGTAGAGGGGAGGTTGCAAGGCATCAACCCGATCCCGATAAGCAGGCTCATACGGACGACGGGGAAGCCAGTGATCGTCTCAGGCGGGATATCTACCCGGTCTGACCTGGCGCTCCTCCGCGGAATGGGGGTAGATTCGGTCGTCGTAGGGATGGCTATCTACACGGGAGCGGTGAATTTCAAGAGAGTGGTGAGGGAGTTCAGTTGAATCCAGAGGCAGTCAAGCGCTCCGCCCGGGTCGTCCGGGAGACAAGGGAGACCAGGGTGTGCGCAGAGGTGACAATAGACGGTACAGGCGACGCGAAGTGCGATATCCCGGACGAGTTCCTCAGACACATGGTCGAGACGCTTGGGAGATATTCCGGCATCGACCTGGTCATAGAGGCCAAGGGAGATATCGATCATCACTTGATCGAGGACGTCGCGATAACCCTAGGACGTGCCTTCCGCGAGGCCATCGCCGAATCGCCCGTCAGAAGGATAGCGAACGCCGTCGTACCCATGGACGAGGCCCTCGTGCAGGTCACGGTGGATTTGATCGACCGCCCCTACGTGCATTTGGAGCTCCCTGACCAGATGTACTCGCATTTCATAAGGTCGTTCGCGATGGAGATGCGGGCAACGATTCACACTGTGGTTGTCAGAGGAGTAGATGACCACCACATAGTCGAGGCGACGTTCAAAGCACTCGGCAGGGCCCTGGGAGAGGCGATGTCTCGTACGGAGTCGTCGGTATCGACCAAAGCCTCCGTCAAATGGGGTGTCGGCTGATGCCGCTAGCGAAGAGGATCATACCTTGCTTGGACGTCCGCGACGGCGTCGTAGTCAAGGGCATTTGCTTCAAGGGACTGACGGAGGTCGGCGACCCGCCGACGCTGGCAGTGAAGTACCAGGAGCAGGGTGCGGACGAGATCGTGTTCCTCGATGTGAAAGCCTCGTTGGCAGGCGCCGAGACACTGCGTGCCGCAGTACAGAAGACGGCCGAGCAGCTCTTCGTGCCTCTTACGGTAGGTGGGGGGATCAGGACCTTCGAAGACGTCAGGCAGATGCTTCGCGTGGGAGCAGACAAGATATCAATCAACACCGCAGCCGTTGCGGACCCTACTCTGATTTCTAGATGTGCGGGGGCATTTGGCAGCCAGTGCGTCGTTGTCGCCGTGGATGCAAAGCGTACAGGCGACAGCTGGGAGGTTTATACTCACTCTGGGACGAGGCCTTCTGGGCGCGATGTGGTCGATTGGACGAGAGAGGTCTGTGAGTTGGGCGCAGGAGAGATACTACTGACTAGCATGGACTGCGACGGCATGAAGAACGGGTACGACCTCGAGCTCACCCGGAGGATAGTGCGGGAGGTGAGCGTGCCCGTCATTGCCTCGGGAGGGTGCGGCAACATCGAGCATGTGACGGAGGTCCTTTCGGCAGGCGAGGCGGACGCTGCGCTCGCGGCATCGATATTCCACTATGGCCAGCACACGGTACGCGATGTGAAGGAAGCGCTCGTTGAAAGGGGAATCCCCGTGAGGAGATGCAGCTGATGGCTAAGAGCGCTCTCATCCCGGTAGTCGTTCAGGACGTCAGGAACAACAATGTCCTGATGGTGGCCTTCACGAATGACGAGGCGCTCGAACTCACGAAGAAGACTGGATACATGCACTTCTGGAGCAGGTCAAGGCAGAGCATATGGAAGAAGGGCGAGACATCAGGCAACGTCCAGAGGGTCGTGGAACTGCTGACGGACTGCGACGGAGACGCGATCCTCGCACGCGTGGAACAGACTGGTGTGGCATGCCACACAGGGACATACTCTTGCTTCTTCGACAAACCTTTGGGACAGAACGATGTCGTGTCGGAGCTGTGGAGTGTGTTCGATGAGAGGAAAGGGAGCCAGTGTGAGTCCTCCTACACCTGCCGGCTGATGAGCAATCGGAACTTACTCCTGAAGAAGATCGCTGAGGAGAGTTCCGAAGTGATACTAGCTGCAAAGGACAGGAACAGAGGTGAGGTCGTCTACGAGGCGGCCGATCTGATGTACCATCTGCTCGTGCTTCTGTACGACGAAGGCATTACGCTGGATGAGGTCTACAAGGAACTGGAGGGAAGAAGAAAATGAGGGCGAGACGTTGCGACTTCCATACGCACACGATATTCAGCGACGGAGAACTGATTCCGATGGAACTCATTCGAAGGGCTGCTGTGGCAGACCACAGAGCGGTTGCGATAACCGATCACGCGTCGTTCTCGAGCTTAGATTGGATTATCGGGCAGGTGGCAAAGGACTGTGCCAAGGCAGACGCATGGGGGATCGACGCGATTCCCGGCGTGGAGATCACCCACGTGCCGGTCAAGTACCTTGACGAATCCATCCGTCTCGCTAGGAAGGCAGGAGCGGAGATCGTTGTCGTGCACGGAGAGACCCCGGTCGAGCCTGTGGAGAACGGGACCAACCACGCTGCGGTATCGAACCCCGATGTCGACATACTGGCACACCCTGGAATGATGTCAGAGGATGATGCGCTCCTCGCCGCAAAGAACGAAGTGTTTCTAGAGATCTCATGTCGGAGGGGTCATTCCCTGTCGAATGGGCATGTCGCATCGATGGCCGCGAACGCCGGGGCGAGGTTGCTCGTCAACACAGACATGCACTCCCCCGAGGACCTGAGTTCAATGGCCACCGCAACCGCTGTCGCCAGAGGGGCGGGCCTCGATCCAGACCGGACCAGGGAAGCGCTTGTCACCAATCCTGAGACACTGCTTCGCAAGCTGGGAAGGCTCTAGTCTGCGTCTTATTAACTTTCGGCATCTATATTAATAACGCTGAAATACCGACATCGCCATAGCGGCGATGAAGAAAATGATAGTCAGTCTTTCGGTTCCCGAGGCGCTGCTGGATCAGTTCGACGAGGTTCTTCGTTCGAAGGGATTCCGGTCGCGTTCTGACGCAGTGAGAGAAGCTATGCGCGCGTTTCTGGATGAGGCCGATTGGGAGAGTTCCGACGGCGAGAACCAGCTGGTCGTGACTACCATCTACGACGAGCACGGCCCTCGCGGCGAGCTCTCGGCCCTGCAGCACAGACACGAGGAGATACAGATGATGCTCCACCTGCACCTGGAGAAAGGACAATGCATGGAGCTTTTCATCGCGAGAGGATCGAACGCCGTGCTACGCGAGATCCTGGGCAAGTTGCGTAGAATCAAGGGCGTGAGGTCAATCAGATTCATCTCGACCGCGAGCGGCATCCGTTAAGTGCTCAACCATTGACGGCTCCGCGGAGTCGTCAGTCCGGTAGAGAGCTCACGCCCCTCTCCTAAGCTTGTCAGATTCTACACGCCATCGATTCTGAACATGCAAAACCAGGTTAAGAAAAACAGAAAGGAAGGGAGAGCGAGTCTCCCAGTTTCAACCAGCTCTTGTCCCTCAGTTGTAGTCTACGAGGAAGTCATACCAGCCCAGATCGACTGCGAAGTCGACCTCGGCGTATGCTGGAGAATAGAAGGACCAGTCTCCCCTTACTCCCCACCATATCGTGAGACCTCTCGCGTCCTCGGCTCCCTGGCCTCCCGAGACCGCTAGGACTGAGCTGTCCACAAGAGCAACCATGTTGGCAGTCGCGGTCCTCAGGTCGGCGTCGCTTATCTTGGAGTTCGCCAGCAGCGTGTCGCCGAGGTCTGCCATGTCGACATGCTTGTATGTCGCCCATGCGGCATATGAGTCCTTCAGTGCAGTCTTGTAGTATCTCGCGTACGCGCCGAGGTTTGCATGCATCTCCGCGACCCATGTATCGAGTGTCGCTATCGAGCCTCCAATGACTCCAACGTCGACCGCCGACAATCCTACCGTCGTGGCCCAGCTCAGAGGATCGTAGTAGGCGGCCCAACCGTCGACCATGTCAACAGCGACCTGTGCTGGCGTTCTCGAGGAGTCCTGTGCGACAGACGTCCACATCAAATCGTACGGAAATCCATTCTCCGGTATAGTCTCCTCCGATGCGACCATCAGGTCCACAAGGCCGGTCTGTGCGACTTCATAGACGACCTCTACGGCGGCCATGTTGCATGCGTCGAATGACAGGATGTCTATGGAGACGCCAGCGCCTTCGATGGCGGTCTGCAGTTCATCCATCGTAATCTCATCACCGGAGGTCGAGTCATCGCTTATGTACCTCCACGCATAGCCATGGTCCCACATGGTTATCCCGAGTTTGTCGGACGGATAGAGCGTCGCAACTTCCGTGATGAACCACTGGAACGTGGCGCCGTCTCCGTAATTCATCTCCTCGTAAGTGTCGACCAGAGTGACGACACCGCCAGAGATCTCGTACAGCGAGCTTCCATTCTGGGCGACCCAGTCCATCATCGCGACGATGTTCACATCAGAGTTCGCCGGTATGTTCTCGAGAGCTGGACGGCTGAAGTCCTCCCAATACCGTTCAAGGTTGTTGTCCCCGTTGACATAGATCGCTAATGTCCACGAAGTGGTTTCTCCCTTTGCGTGCATAGTCATTGCCAGGCTAGGCACGACGAGAAGGGAGGCAATCAAAATACCCAGGCCCACTTTAGATATATGTCCCCTCAATCATTCACCCCCGTGGGAAACCACTTCGCTTTACATCTGCAAAGCTTCCCCACTCGATGGGTGAATGGTCGGATGACTATTAGAATCTGGCTCAGCTTGGCAGAGGCCGTCTCGTGCGATGCGCCTTTAAAGTCGAACGTTTGTGATCCGACTCTGATGGCTGCCAACCGAATATCTTCTCAATTGGATGAGCCCTAATCGGCCATCAGCCTAATGCGGGGCGCGGGAGTACTGACCCCCCCCGCGGCTCCTACTGGGGCAGTTCGTGGTAGGGGAAATCAATATTAGCGGGCTATGCGATGGGAAGCCGTGAGGTGGTGAGATGATGGACGTCTCGAAGATGAACGGTGTGAAGGTGATTACCGCCAATTCCTACACGTTGGGAGAGGTGGAAGGTGCGAACGTCGACACTAATAGCTGGAAGATGACCCACGTCAAGATAGGGTTGAGTGACGAGGCGACACGCGAGCTCGGGTACTCGAAACCGCTCCTCGGGTCTGTGAAGATATGCCTTCCGGTGGATTCCATCGCCGGTTACGGCGATGTCATGACTCTGAAGAAGTCCATTATGGAGCTGAAGGGCTCTGATGAATGCAAGGCCAAGCGCTGACGGTCAGCCACGGGATGAGGTGTTCGGCATGGGCTGCGACGGAGGGTTGACGACGGGGATTCCTCTGCTCGGCGATAAGTTACCAGAGCTTGAGGTTCAAACGACACATGGCAAGATGAAGCTCCCAGAAGCCTTCGCGGGCAAGTGGTTCGTGCTTTTCAGCCATCCAGGTGACTTCACACCTGTGTGCACCACGGAGTTCGTGGCCTTCGCGAAGATGCACGAGGAGTTCAGGAAGGAGAATTGCGAGCTCATTGGGCTTTCAGTAGACCAGGTGTTCTCCCACATCAAGTGGATTGAGTGGATAAAGGAGAAGCTCGAAGTGGAGGTTACCTTCCCAGTCATAGCCGATGGCTCTGCAAACGTCGCGAAGACGCTGGGAATGATACATCCTGGCAAGGGTACAAACACCGTTAGGGCGGTGTTCTTTGTGGACCCTGAGGGCAAGATCAGGCTCATGATGTACTACCCGCAGGAGATTGGCAGGAACATGAACGAAATCCTCAGGGCCGTCAAGGCGCTGAAGCGATCCGACGAGAACAAGGTCGCTATGCCTGCGAACTGGCCGAAGAACGACTTCCTGGGCGACAAGGTGATAATTCCTCCCGCCACGGACGAGAAGACCGCGAAGGAACGACTGTCGAAGTACGACTGCTACGACTGGTGGTTCTGCACGAAGGAGCTGTGACTCGCCTGTCTCCCGAGCCTCTTGGGGCATATCGTTCCGAGTGGGGACCCTCGTAGCGAGAAAGGTTGGTTATGGCGCTCCCGCCGGGATTTGAACCCGGGTATCGAACTTTCTCCGGGCGAGTCTGAACTCGCTCGCGAGAGGCTCGAATGATTGGCCGGACTACACTACGGGAGCCTGGTTCAAGCATCCAAATCGGGAGGCTTTACATAAACGTTTGGGGTCGAGTTCCTCTTCGTAGAGCGCACTCGCGTTGGAGCCGCTGAAACGCCGCATTCACAGGTCCTCGTCGCCTTCCCTCCAATCCAGGCCTGGAGTTCTGAGCCCAATCTTCACCACTGCTGGAACCTTTCGTTTGTGTGACGACGATCTGACCATTTTGACGACCCTGTCTATCTTATCCTTTGGGACGCCTGTACGCTCTATCGCAACATTGCTGTCGAGCCCGAGTTCTATCGTGAGGAGGACTGAGTCGAGGTCTTCGTAGCTCATGCCTATCTCCTTCTCGTCCGTCTGTTCCGGCCATAAGCCTGCAGAAGGCGCCCTGCCGATGATCTTCTCTGGAATGCCGAGGACTTTCGCCAGCTGGCGTACCTCCGTCTTGTACAGGTCTCCTATGGGCTCCAGGTCCGCCCCGCCGTCTCCATGCTTCGTGAAGTATCCAATCAGCAGCTCGCTCTTGTTGCTCGTTCCGAGAACGAGCCTCTCGTCCTTGCCGGCGAAATGATAGAGGAGAATCATCCTGCAGCGCGCCTTGATGTTCGCCAATCCCCTCCGGCCGATCTTCGCGCCAACTGCGCGTGAGAATGACTCGACAGCATCAGAGATGTCTATGATCCTGTGCTGGACTCCCTCAAGCTCACACAACATCGTTGCATCCTCAAGGTCTCCTCTGGGGGAATCCTTCTCTGGCATGATTAGGCCGAGCACCTTCCCCTTGCCAACAGCTCCGACTGCCAATCTGAGGACGACGGCGGAATCTATCCCTCCGCTTACGCCTAGGACATATCCCTTCGCCCCGGTCTTCCTCAGCTTCTCAGCAATGAAATGCTCGATGATGCTCTCAGTACCGTTCTTGAGGATGGGTGCCGTCATCGGCGTTGTGATGGGTGGGTCCGGATATAGCCGTTATGGTCAGATGCGAGAATGGTTCCATCCGAATCATAATCTACCGGCGATGCGGTTCTTCATAGGATGACCAAAGTCGGAGTCGTGCTGGCTCAGGTCAACTGTCCGTTGCATGACAAAGGTGCCAACCTGAGGAGGATGACCCAGGTAGTCAAACGGGCCAAGGGGGATATTGTCATCTTCCCTGAGTTGAACGTGACGGGCTACATGCCCAGGGACGATTTATTCAAGGTCGCCGAGCCTGCGGATGGGCCGACAGTCAAGAAAATCGTCAAGTTGGCGAAGGACTCTCAGAAGGACATCGTCTTCGGGATGCCGATCCAGGACGAGAGGGACCACGGACATCTCTTCAACTCCGCACTTGTCGCGACTGGACATGGCTGCCTGTTCAGATATGACAAGATGTACCTGCCGAATTTCGGTCCGTTTGAGGAGAGGATGTTCTTCACCGGTGGAAGGGGTGCCGTCGTGGCTGAGGGAATGCACGCCAGGATTGGGCTCACAGTGTGCTACGACATCTTCTTCCCGGAATTGGCCAAGCTCGAGTCTCTGATGGGTGCACAGCTGCTGGTGAACCTGTCTGCCTCTCCGACCACATCTAGGTCGAGCTTCGAGAAGGTACTCCCAGCGCGTGCGGTGGAGAACGGCTTGTTCGTCGCCTTCACGAACATGGTAGGCGTGCACGGCGGTCTGGTGTTCAGCGGGGGAAGCCTGATGTACGACCCTTGCGGAGAGCCCCTGGCGAGGGCCGCCGACCTGAAGGAAGATGTGGTGGATGCAGGGATGGACCTGCATGAAATCGCTCTCACCCGCAGGTTCAGACCTCTGGCAAGGGACATTCGCCCCGAGGTTCTTGACGAGATCCGCTCACTGCTCCGGGTCAGGTCTGGTGACGACGCCCTCAGGTAGAGGGGGGGGTGGCTCACGAGGCGTCTTCATCTCGTTCCAGCATTTCGTGCGTGGATTCGGATATTCTTAAATATGAACATCATTTTGGAGGTATCCAAGCTGAGGTAGCCCAGCCCGGTAAGGCGCGAGCCTGGAGTCTTGATGATTCAAGCCAGTCAGCTCGTGGCGCTCTGCGCCTCGGGAGTTCAAATCTCCCCCTCAGCGCCTTGTCATATCTTGCTGTTCTCGTGTGGACTGGAAGATTCATACGCGGAACGCAGATTTGCGATGTTATAAAATACCCCCCCAGGCTATGGCTATTTCGGTCGGTTCGAAAGGATTTGAAATGGATGAGCGACCCTGAGATCAATGTTCTGCTTGTGGACGACGAGCCCGAGTTCGCGGAGCTCGTGCATTTCTTTCTAGGCAAGCAACACGATATCACCGTTCATTCGACGAACACTGTCACGAAAGCGCTAGAAATGATTGATACGACGGAGTACGACGCCATTGTGTCCGACTACATGATGCCCGAGATTAACGGCATAGACTTCCTGAAAATACTGAGGGCAAAAGGCAGTTCGATCCCCTTCATCCTCCTGACGGGTCGGGGGAGGGAGGATGTCGCCGTCCAGGCCCTTAACTAGGGGGCGGATTTCTACGTGGAGAAGCACGGAGACCCGAAGACGATATTCGCTGAGCTGGCCAACGCCACGAAGCAGTGCGTTGAGAAGAGGGTGGCGCTCGAATCACTCATGGAAACCCAGAATCGATTCGAGTCTTTCATGGATCATAGTCCTACCATATCCTTCATAAAGGACCTTCAGGGTCAATATGTGTTCGTGAACAGGGAATACGCGATTATGCTCAATATCCGCAAAGAGGATATCGTCGGCAGGACAGATTTAGATCTTTGGCCCAAAGCAGCGGCCGAGTCGTTCCGCGAAGCCGACAAGAGAATAACATCATCGGGAATCGGCGAAAAGTTCTCTGAGGTCATTGAGCAGTCGGACGGCGTGCACGAGTATCTGACTTTCAAGTTCCCCCTCGTCAACTCAAAGGGGAAGGGCACTCTCCTCGGGGGTGTGTCCTTTGATGTTACGGACATGAAGAGGTACGAGTCAGCGCTTGAACTGGCGAACACCAAGTTAGGAATCCTCGGGGATCTGACCCGCCATGACGCCATCAACCAGGTCTCTGTGCTTGAGGGGTGGCTGTCACTACTGAAGGAAGATGAATGCGCCGCGGAATTGAGGAACCATCTGGAGAATATGACCGTTGCGACCAAAACCCTCAGGGAACAGCTCGAGTTCGCTGGAGAGTATGAAGCTGTGGGGGCGGATAATCAGGCATGGACCGATATCCAGGAGGCTTGCGTGGACGTTTGGGGCAAGATGGCGGTAGATGACATCATGTTCGAATGCCAATGCTCTGGGTTTGAGGTGCTAGTCGATCCGATGTTCCCCAAGGTGATTCGAAACCTCGTGGATAACACTGCGAGGCACGGAGAGGGTGCGGAGATGATCCGCATCTTCTGCCAGGAGACACCTGACGGCCTACGCCTGGTCTATGAGGATGACGGTGCGGGAATCGCCTCCGAGGCGAAGGTCAAGATCTTCGACAAAGGCTTCGGAACCAACTCTGGCTTTGGCCTCTACCTGATTCGGGAGTTGCTGAGGATAAGCGATGCGAGACTCCGCGAGGTTGGCGAGCACGGCAAAGGAGTCCGCTTCGAGATTGTTTTCCCTGAGGGCAGGTATCGCCGCAAGATGGCTAGCGAGAAGGGGTAATCGTTTATAGCCGTGAGCATCTAGAAGCCCCCGAATGAATGGTCGCGACGGCAGGGTCAGTGGCCCGAGACGCCTCTCTTCGATGTCCCGGCAGCGGGTGATCGAGGCACAGCTGTCTTGGATATCCTGCACGGTCTTGTTCTTCTCTACAGTCTACGTCTTGCTGAAGTTCGACGTGCTTTGGATCGTATTCGGAATCGTTGCGCTGTCCCTCTATGTGCTCCCGATTGTCACTTTTCGTAACCCCTTCAAGGCACTCCCGTGGGAGATGACGATCCTCCTTTCATCTCCAATCTTACTTCACGTATCTGAGGGTTCGCGGTTGATGAGCGAGCATGTCGCATGGTGGGACGACGTCACATCGCTCGCTTTTGCCTTCTCATTGTCAACGATTGGCTTCCTGCTGACCATCGAGTTGCATATGTACACGGCCGTTCGCATGAACAGGACTTTCTCCTCGTTCTTCGTTATGATGTTCACTCTCTCGATGTCAGGTTTCTGGCTCCTGGGCGAGTACATCGGGGACGAGGTGTTCGGAACGTCGAACCTGCAGACGAATGACGCAGTCATGGTCCAACTGCTTTGGGCCCTGATCGGGGGGCTGCTGATGGGGCTTCTGTATGCGGCGTATACGCGGGCGATGCCTGACCAGCGCAGGCGCACCCTCGGTCTCCTGCTCATGTGGGAGGTGCAGAGATGAAGGAAGGGTTGAAGCTGGCTTCGCGCGCCATGCAAGCAGGAATGGTCGGGCTCGCTATATCGGGCCTACTCATGCGCGAGTACACGTACATCCCCGCAGCATTGATCGCGGTATTCATCAGCACCCTCCCGAGCGTCATAAGACGCGATCTCAACCTGGTTCTGCCGGTCGAGCTCAACTTCTGGATCGTCCTCGCGTTGTTCGTACACATCGTCGGCAGCTTCTCCGGGTTCTATGATAACCTTCCGGGCTGGGACCATCTGACACATGCGATGTCCGCCTCGTTAGTGGCGGCGTTGGGCTTCGTCGTTGTTACTGCTGTGGACAAATACGCAGACAGCATCTATCTCCCTCCTGCATTTATCGCACTCTTCATCATCATGTTCACGATGGCCATCGGCGTGATCTGGGAGCTAACGGAGTACTTGGTGGATGAGCTCACTGGCAACCATCTCCAGTATTCGCTGACCGACACGATGAGGGACCTATTGTTCGACACAATAGGTGGTTTACTGGTGGCGTCCGTGGGATCGTTCTACCTAACGCACACTTCCATCGACCACTTCGTCGATACACTCCAAGTCGACAAGGCGAAGGAGAGGGTCAAGGAGGTTCTAGAGAGACGTGCCAGGAGAAAGTGATTCGGTCAGCGCCGTGAGATGTGGTCCACGACTTCAGCGAGGTCATCCTGCGTGTTGACATTGATGAAGCTCTCGAGATGGGGGTCGAACCGCCTGATGTCTTCCTCGTCCACTGTTGCCAGATTGAGCAAATGGTATGCGTCTTTTGGCCTTCTCCGCCCAGAGGCGACGGTCTGTTCGAAAGCATCCAAGCAGGTCTTCCGGCGATAGCAGGCGTGGAGTGGTTCCAGATAGCCACGAACGAAGGGCACCGCCCCGTCCTTGCCTTCGCCGTTGTTCACGACAGCCCTGCACATCTCTGGCCTGAGGAGAGGGGTGTCACACGGGCTGACGACAACATAATCGCCTCCTGCCGCCCTCATCGCGGTTGTCAACCCATGGAGTGGCCCGATCCCTTCTCTCTCGTCTTCGACTATTATCGTGTCATTTGAGAGGAATCTTGCATATTCCTCAGCTCGTCCTCCCGCTACGGCCACAACGACCTCGTCTGCCAGCATCCGCATCGTCGCTACTACTCTGCTGACCATTGGCTCATCGTTGAGCATGACAAGCCCTTTCTCCTGGCCGAAACGTGTGCTTGTTCCGCCGGAGAGCACAATCCCCGTCAGCATGTCCACGGGATATCTGGTCGTTCCACATGAACTTTGTCTGGAGAACAGGTTGGTTAGTGCCCCGGTTTGGCCAAAAAGGTTATAATGGCCGACCATTTTCGAACGCTTGCGGGAGAGCGAGATGCCGAAGATAACCATGGCTCAGGGAGCTGGCGGGGAGAGGATGCAGGAGTTCATCCGTGAGTTCGTGCTGAAAGAGCTTGAGCACGATTTCGGAGATATTCCGCTGGGAGCCCTCGACGACGCCGCAGTTGTCGATGGCATCGTGTTCACCACTGACTCATACACCGTCAAACCGTTGTTCTTCCCCGGAGGCGACATCGGCACGCTGGCGGTGGCTGGTACTGTCAATGACGTCTCCGTCATGGGTGCGACGCCCATAGCGCTGTCGTGCGGAATGATAATCGAGGAGGGGTTCTCCGAGGACGACCTTCACCGTGTCATGAGCAGCCTGAACAGAACCTCAAGATCGGCAGGTGTGAGGATAGTCACGGGCGATACCAAGGTGGTTGAGAAAGGCGCGGTCGATGAATTGTTCATAAATACGAGCGGGATCGGGAGACGTTCTATCCACCTCGACGCGAATCTGGAGCGTGTCCGTGCTGCGCGGGAATTTCTATGGGATTGGCCAAACGACTCGGGAGTCGCTGATGGCGACGTTCTCATCGTCTCGGGATCGATAGGCAACCACGGGGTCGCACTACTGTCATTCCGTGAGGGATATGGGTTCGAAACCGAGGTCCAGACCGATGCGGCTCCCTTGAACCACCTGACCGAGTCAGCGGTGAAGGTCGGAGGCGTAGTCGCGATGAAGGATCCCACGCGGGGTGGCCTGGCAAATCTCCTGAACGAATGGGCCGAGAAGTCCAAGGTAGGTCTCGTCGTGCGAGAAGAAGATATCCCTATCGACGACCCCGTCCTGGCTGCGTGCGAGATGCTGGGCATCGACCCTCTCGAGATTGGAAACGAGGGCAAGGTCGTCCTGGCGGTGGTGCCCGATGCGGCTGAGGAAGTCCTGAAGGTGATCAGGAAGACTCCGGAGGGATCGAACGCGCGAATCTTTGGCAGAGCCTCGAAAGACGTCGAGGGCGTACTGCTAGAGACGCAGACCGGGGGGAAGCGGTTGGTCGAGCCTCCCGTGGGAGACCCCGTCCCGAGGATATGCTAGCGGTCTATGCCGATTTAATCATCTGAGACGAACTCTGATACGATCCTATCCACAATGGATGGGATGGCGGCTGCGACCGGAGGGGTCATGCTCTCGCTGACGTTCACGATGTCGTCGGCCTCGATGGCGACGAAGAAGACCTCCTTCGGCATCTTCTCCGGCACGATCTTTCTCCCCATAGCAAGCGCCGTCGCAATGTTGATGCCGTGAGGCGACGACCCGTGCACGGTCCTCTCGAACGCACTCTCTTCGAGCACATGGAATTCCCCTGGTCTCCCCTCGTCCGTCACGATGGCGTCCACGATGACCACTCTGTCGTAGCCCAGAACCATGTCCAGAAGCTCCAAACCGCTCGCGGGCAGCTCCTCCACATCCACGCCTTCGAGCCCGAGGTCCCTGAGCTTTCTCGCAACGTGAATGCCCACACCATCATCGGAGAGTATCGGGTTACCGACGCCCACTATCAACGTCCGGGGACGATGCCGTTCATCAGAGATGCTCATGGAGATACCTCACCGCCTAGCATGGTGGAAAAACATGTCGTCGAGGGGAGCCGCCCCTCGTGTGACAACACATCAGAAGTTTCTCACGGTCTTCAGCTTCGACCCGTCGGCGCGTCTCACGTTTATCTCAAGGGCCGGAGAGCCGTTCAGAGCGTGTGTTCCGCAGGAGTTGCATGGGTCGTAGCATCGGAACGCCATCTCGACCTTGTTCAGCAGTCCTTGGGAGACTTCGCCGTTCTTGATCAAGGCCTTCGCCGCCTGCACGACGCTCGTGTTGATCGCAGCGTTGTTGTTCGTCGTCGCTACGATCATGTTGATCTTCGTGCATAGCCCGTCCTTGTCCGAGGCGTAGTGGTGTATCAGCGTACCTCTGGGAGCTTCGCATATGCCCACGCCTTCCGTCGGCTCCTTGAACTCGCCTCGGGTGTCATCGCTCGTTATGACATCGTCGGTGACCAGCTCGAGCATCCTCTCCGTAGCGTGCTGCAGCTCGATCACCCTCGCCCAGTGGAACGCGAGCGTGTGATGGACTGGTCCTGTCACTCCCAAGTCCTTCACGGTCTTGGCCAATGCCTCGTACTCCGCCTGTGCGAGAGGGGTTGTGTAGCCCTCGCAGACGTTTATCCTGCCGAGGGGTCCGACCCTGTATATCCCGCTTGACGGGCCTGTGGTGAAACCGTTCCAGCCGACGCTCTTCAGATATGGCATCTTCATGTATGACCACGGTTCGACGTGCTCGGCGATGACGTCGAGATACTCGCTCGGCTTGAACTTGACGACCTCCTTGCCGGCCTGGTCGACGACCCGTATGTCTCCGTCGTAGAAGTTGCTCTTGTTGTCCTTGTCGACCATGCCCATGTAGTATGTCTCGAGGTAATACGCGTCCTGGTTCAGGATGAGTCCGAGGTAGTCCTGGTTGGCCAGCACGACATCGTGGAACAGCTTCGTCGTGAACTTGCCGAACTCGACGCACGACCTGGCCATCTCCTCCATCTGAACGCGCTCCTCCTCGCTTATCTGCTTCGAGACGCCGCCGGGTAGGCCAAAGCACGGATGCGTGGCCCTCCCTCCGACGATCTCCTGCACCTTCTGACCATACGAGCGGTGCTTGATGACCTCTGCGCCGATCTCGACGCCGACGGCATCCACCACTCCCAGGATATTCCTCTTGTTGGATGGCGCTGACGGTCCCAGCACGAAGTCGGGCGCTGCGAGCGCGTAGAAGTGTGCTATGTGGCTGTGGGTGTACTGTCCCATGTAGAACAGCTCTCTCAGTTTTGTCGCCGTTTCCGTCGGGGTGGCGTCGAACACCGCGTCAAGCGTCTTGGTCGACGCTATGTGATGCGCGGCCGGGCAGACGCCACACAGCCGGTTGGTGATTATGGGCAGTTCCTGCACATGTCTGCCGATGCAGAACCTCTCGAAGCCTCTGAGTTCAGGAACTTGCCAGTAGGCGTTGGCCACGTTCCCCTCGTCGTTCAGGAAGATCTCGATCTTGCCGTGTCCTTCGAGCCTCGTGACCGGGTCGATCGTGAGTTTCTTCTCGGTCGTCTTGGTTGTCGTATCGTTGATTATCGGTCCGGACATCTTGAATCACCCCTTCCTCTTGCGTTCCTTCACAGTCCTCTTGAGGAGGGACTTGGGGAGCGTGAAGGCGTAGAAAGTCCCGATCGGGTCTTTCACCTGCATCATAAGTTCTATTATCTGCTCCTCACTTAACTTTGACTCCGAATCCGTGATGTTGAGGATCGAAGCTAGCGCGCTCAGCATGCTACCTCCGTGGTCCATAACGGCCTTCGTCGGGCCCATGCAACCCCTACAGGGCATGTTGGCGACCGGGCACATCGCACCACAGCCCGCGCGCGTCGCGGGCCCTATGCATATTATACCCTGGTCCAACAGGCACTTCTTAGGGTCGGCCTTGATCTCATAAGCCTGATAGATCCTGTCGATCCTCCGGTCCGTCTCGACCCGTTCCCGGTCGCATTCGTCGCAGAGCGTCTTGTCGGATGCGATGACAGTGCCCTTCGGCGGCAGAGGCGCCCCCTCCTTCACGTGCTTCAGGACAGCGCCGACTGCCACCATGATGAGGTCGACCGTAGGCGGACAACCGGGCATGAAGTAGTCGACATCTACGACCTCGTCAAGGGTCTTCACGGTGTCGTAGAATTCCGGCAGGGTCAACTCTCCCTCTGGCACCTTCACACTCGTCTGCGGCGTCACGAATTCGGGATTGTCGGTCGACTCGGTGTCCTTGTAGACTGTCTGGAACACCTCCTCCTTGTTCGTCACATTCGCGAGGCCCGGCGTCCCGCCGAAGCATGCGCACGATCCGAAGCTTATCATTATGACGGACTTCTCCCTCAGCACCTTCGCGACATGTTCGTTCTCGCTGTTCCTTATCGCTCCGTTGTAGAACGCTACCGTGATTGACTTGTCCGGCATCTGCTCCAATTCGTGTAGCTTGCCGTCGAAGCCTATCGGCCAGAACACCACCTCGGCTATGGCGTGCAAATCCAGTATACTTGCGTCTATGTCCAGGAGCGCGACGTCGCATCCCCCGCAGCCCGCGCCCCAGTACTGCGCAATCTTGATCTTATCTGCCATGTTCAGCTCACCTCCTTGGTTGAAGCGTCACTCCTCGGTACCGCCTTGTACTGCGGCGACTGTCCAGTCATGCCGACCTGCTCGATCAGCCTCCACCGCTTGAGGGCTATTATGTGCCTGACTATCTCGGGCTTCGGCAGGCCTGTCGCGTCGTGCAGTTCGTGCACGGTCTGCGGACTGGCTTCCATCTGCAGTAGGAGCATGTTCCTCTCGAGCTCCACTGCCGCGGCCTTCTGCAGTATGAAACTGTATCGCCCGTCGGTGATCGTCTCCCCGAACACGTTTTCCTCAGTGGTCAGCGAGCCCTTCTTTCCGAGCAGCCAACGTATCCTCTCTCCCTCGAGAGTCCTCAGCGCTGCGTGTATCTTGACCTCTCTCGGGTTCATCCTCAGTCACCACCTCTCATGGGGGACGGTCCGATCTCCTCAATCGTCTTCGTGAACTCGACCATCGTCTTCTGGAACTTCTCGCCCTCTCCGGCCGAGATCCACTCAAGCCTCAGCCTGTCAGGGTCATATCCGAACTGCTGGAGGAGTATCCTCAGAAGCGCGATCCTCCTGCGGGTCCTGTAGTTGCCTCCTATGTAGTGGCAGTCCGCCGGATGGCAGCCTGCGACCAACACGCCGTCGGCCCCTTTCTGGATCGCCCTCAGGACGAACTCCGGGTCCACTCTCGCGGAGCACATTACCCTTATCACCCTGAAGTGCGGGGGCATCTGCATCCTGCTGACACCCGCCAGGTCCGCGCCTGCGTAAGAGCACCAGTTGCAGCAGAACACGATTATCTTCGGCTCGAAGTCCTCGCCCTCGGCCTTCTCCTCGCTCTGGGCGCTCGGCGTTGTGCTGCTCATTGCTTCACCTCCTGGTTCTCCGCGGCATCCTCAAGCGCCGCGTCTATCATCGCCACAATCTGCTCGTCACTGAAGCCCATCTGTGTTAGCGCTCCAGATGGACATGCGCCCACGCACGCTCCGCAGCCCTTGCACAGGCCCACGTTGATATCGAGGGTCTTCTTCTTCTCGTCCTTTTTGTCGGGGACGATCTCGAGCGCCTTGTACTCGCACGTCGGGACACATATGCCGCAGCCGTCGCAGAGCGTCTCGTCGAGGAACGCGACGATGCCCTCCGCCTCGAGGGTCGTCTTCGACAGTACGGTCATCGCGCGCGATACGGTGGCCAGACCCTGTCCGATGCACTCGTCCAGGAACTTCGGCCCGTGCGCCAGACCGGCGACGTACACTCCCTCCGTGGCGAAGTCGACCGGCCTGAGTTTCATGTGCGCCTCAAGGAAGAATCCCTCCTTCGTAATGGGCACCTTCAGCATCGGCGCGAGCTCCTCGGAGCCGTCACTCGGCCGCGTGCCTGCGGCGAGCACCAGGTTGTCAGGCGTGAGCACGACCTCCTTGCCAGTGTCCTCGTCCGTCACGCGCACCTCGATCTTGCCGCCCTTGTCCTCGACCTGCGGCTTGGTGCCGTCTTCGAACCTTATGAAGGTCACGCCCTTCTCGGCAGCCTCTTTGTAGTACTTCTCGCGGAAGCCGTAGGTCCTGATGTCCCTGTAGAGAACGAAGACCTTCGCATCGGGGTCCTTCTCCTTCACCTTGATCGCCGCGGTCATCGTGCCCGTGCAACACACGCGCGAGCAGTTCGGATGGCCTTCCTCACGCGAGCCGACGCACTGTATGAACGCGTACGAGTCTCCCTTGACCTCGCCCTTCTTGAGCTTGTCCTTGAACTCGAGCAGGGTCATCACGCCGGGGTTTTTGCCGTAGAGGTACTCGCCATCCGGCTTGTACTCCTGCGCCCCAACGGCGACTATGACCGTGCCGTGCTCCATCTCCTCGCCGGACTCGAGCGTCGTCTTGAAGTTGCCGACATACCCGTCGATGCTCTTGACCTTCTTGCCGGTGTAGACAGTTATGTTCGGGTCGGAGGCGACCTCCTTCGCGAGCGACTGGACGTACTCCACCGGGTCGTCCCCGGACGGGAGGTAGTGCAGCTTCAGCAGGGTGCCGCCCAGCTCTTTCTCCTTCTCGACCAGATGAACCTTGACGCCCTGCTTCGCCAGCTCGAGCGCCGCCACCATGCCGGACGCGCCTCCGCCGACCACGAGCGCCTGCTGGTTGACATTGATTGTCAGGTTCTCCAGCGATTCCAGCAACCTGGACTTCGCAACGGCCATGCGCACGAGATCCTTCGCCTTCTTCGTCGCAGCTGCGGGTTCGTGCATGTGTATCCACGAGCATTGGTCCCGTATGTTCGCCATCTCGAACAGGTACGCGTTGAGCCCGGCCTCCTTGATGGTGTTCTGGAACAGCGGCTCGTGCGTCCTGGGCGTGCAGCTCGCGACGACGACCCTGTTCAGGTTGTGCTCCTTCACCATCTGTTTGATCTTCTCCTGCGTGTCCTGCGAGCAAGTATACAGGTTCTCCTCCGCATACACGACGTTCGGAAGGGACCTCGCGTACTCAGCCACCGACGGCACCTTGACGACGCCGCCTATGTTGATCCCGCAGTGACACACGAACACGCCTATCCGCGGCTCCTGCTCCGAGACGTCTATCTCGGCAGGATACTCCTTCTTCGTGACGAGCGTGTCCCTGGCAGATGCGATCTCGGACGCGGCCTTCGCCGCCGCCCCGCTCGCCTCCGCGACTGTCATCGGGATGTCCTTCGGCGACGAGAACGCGCCACTGACGAACACTCCCGGACGGGATGTGCTGACAGGGGTGAACGCCCCGGTCTCGCAGAAACCGTCGTCGTTCAGGCTGAAATTCATGACCTTGCTGAGCGCCTCGGCGTCCTCCGGAGGCCTCAGGCCCACTGCGAGCACGACCAGCCCGAACTCCTCCTCCTTGGGCTCCCCCTTCTCCACGTACTTGAGTATCAGGTTCTTCGTCTTCGGGTCCTCGAACACGGATGCAACCCTGGAACGGACGAACTCGATGCCGTACTCGTCCTTGGCCCTGTTGTAGTACTCCTCGAATTCCTTGCCGAAGGCCCTCATGTCCATGAAGAATATCTTGGGCTTGATGTTCCCGCCATGCTCCTTGGCTATGATGGCCTCCTTGATGGAGTACATGCAGCAGACGCCGGAACAGTACTCGTTGCCGACCTTCTCGTCCCTCGAGCCGACGCATTGTATGAACGCTATCTTCTCGGGTATGTCCCCGTCCGAAGGTCTCATGACCGTGCCGAAGTGCGGTCCTGTGGCGCTGAGTATCCTCTCGAACTCGATGCTCGAGACGACGTTCTGGTACACGCCGTACCCGTACTCCGCCTTGAGCCTCGCGTCGAACTCGTCGAAGCCAGGCGATACGATGATCGAGCCGACCTTGATCTCGAAGTCCTTCTCCTTCTGATCGTATTCGACCGCGTCGGCCTTGCACTCCTCCGCGCATATGCCGCAGCCGATGCACTTCTCCGGGTCGATCGAGTAGATGAGGGGCACTGCCTGCGGGTACTTGACGAATATCGCCTTCCGCACCTTCGTGTTCTCGTTGTACTCGTCAGTCGTCTCTATCGGACACTTCTGGGCGCAGCTACCACAGCCCGTACATTTCGAGGCGTCCACTCTGAGCGCCCTCTGCTTGCCGGTCACCGTGAAGTTGCCCTCCTGTCCGTCGACTTTGACGATGTCCGCGTTCGTTATCAGATCGATGTTGTGGTGCCTCCCGGTCGCGACGAGCTTCGGCGCCATGATGCACATGGCGCAGTCGTTCGTCGGGAAGGTCTTGTCGAGCTGGGCCATCGCGCCGCCTATGCTCGGTTGCTTCTCGACCAGGTATACTTTGAACCCTGAGTCGGCCAGGTCGAGCGCCGACTGCAGGCCTGAGATGCCGCCTCCGACGACCATGACCGCTCCAATCTTGTCAGTAGCTGCCATCACTGCTCACCTCCGATCTCGATGGTCTTGTAGAGCGGTGTGAACCCCTCCGGGTGCTCCATCGCGATCATGCTGTTCTGTCTGAGTAGGACGATGTGCCTGAGTATCCTGTCCGTGGGTACCTCCATGACCATGCCCAGCTGTTTCACCGATATGGGTCTTATCCGTGCCAACTCGAGTATCAGCGCCCTCTCGAATTCCTCCTCCGTTGCGACATCTATGATGCCGCTGAGTTTCTCGGGATCGAGCTTGTCACCGTACGCGTTCCCCTTGCTGAGGAGGTTGAACTCCTTCCCAACCAGGGCCTTCAATCTGAAAGTCTCGGAGGCGTCGTCAGCGGCTGCGACCTTCGCCTTCATCATATCATCCGTGTGTATCTTGCTCGGTCCTAGTTTCTGGATCTCCTCGGTGAATTCCGTTACGACCTTGGAGAACTTCTCTCCCTCGGACGCCGAGACCCATTCGAGCCTCAGCCGCCCTTCGTCGACCCCCGCTTCTCTGAGCAGCCTCTTCATCAGGTTCACGCGCTTCTCCGTGTGGTAATTGCCCGTCATGTAGTGACAGTCGTTCAGGTGACATCCTCCGATGAGGATGCCGTCGGCACCAGCCTCGAAGACTTCGAGTACAATGTGTGGGCTCACCCTCGTGGAGCACATCACCCTGACGAGGCGGATGTTCGTCGGATACTGGAACCTGCTGACGCCGCATAGGTCGGCGCCTGCGTACGAGCACCAGTTGCAGAGGAAGCCGACGATCTTCGGCTCCCATTCCTTGTCGGCCTCGGCCTTCTTCTTGCCGTGATGAGCGGTGTGATGCTTCTCCGTCATGTCCTCACACCTCCTCCAAGGCCGCTTTTGCCTCCGCAAGCAGCTGCTGATCGGTGTAATGTGTCATGGTGATGGCACCCTCCGGGCAAGTGGCACCGCAACAACCACAGCCCTTGCACGCTGCGACGATCACCTCGGTGATACCCTCTTCGTTCTTCCTCAGGGCGCTGTATGGGCACGTTTCGACGCATGTCCCGCAGCCAGTGCACTTCGTCTCGTCGACTATTGAAGTGAGCGCCTCGGCCTGGACGAACCCGTTCGCAAGAGGTATCGATGCCCTCGAGGCAGCAGCAGCAGCCTGAGAGACGGCCTCCGAGATGTCGGCCGGTCCTCTGCAAGTCCCGCAGACGTACACTCCATCGGTCGCGAAGTCCACCGGTCTCAGCTTGACATGCGCCTCTTGGAAGAAGCCGTCTTGTCCGAGCGGGACCTTCAGCAGCTGCGATAGTGTGGCAGCGTCTGGCTGGGCCACGAGCGGAGTCGAGAGTATGACCAAGTCAACGGGCATCGTCCTCTCCATCTTCAGCGTCTCGTGGAAGTATCCGACCTCGAGCTTTCCGTCCTTAACGGATACCTTCGGAAGGTTGTCCGGTAGGTATCTGACGAACTTGACTCTCTTCTCCCTAGCCTTGTTGAACTCGAGCTCGTGTTCGACGCCGTACGACATGACGTCCCTGTTGAACACCGTGACCTCGACACCACTGGACGGAGCGGCCTCCTCGCCGGCCTCATCCTCGTCACCTCGGCCTCTGCCCCGCCTTCTTCGCCTTCTGTCAGACCCCTCTTCCTCCGCCTTCTTCTCGGCGGCGGGTTCTTCCACGACCTCTCCTGTCTCCGCTGCCTTCTCCTCGGTCACGCCGAGCATGTTGTCGCGATTCTCGGCAATGTTTATCGCGCTCTTGATCGCGACGTTGCAGCAGACCCTGGAGCAGTATGAGACCTTCTGCCCTCTCGCGCCAACGCATTGTATGAAAGCGACGCTCTTCAGCTTGGGCAGTTCCTTCTTGTTGCAGAGCTCCTCGAACTCTGTGGATGTGATGACGTTCGGGTGTTCCTTGTACCCGAACAACCCCTCGGGTACCAGCGGGACCGCGCCCGTGGCCACGATGATGGTGCCAACCTTGACTTCTTTGGCCTCAGCCCCGTCCCCTCCTATGGAGATATCATAGTTGCCTATGAACCCCTCCACCGATGCGACGTGCGAGTTGAGGTGCTGTGTGATGTTCTTGTGGGCGTTCACCTTGTCGATGAGTGGCTTGATCGTCTCGTTGGCGCTCTTGGTGGTCATCATGAGGCCGTGCAGGTTCTTCACGAACCCTCCGAGCTCCTCGTCCTTCTCGACGAGGTGCACCGGGAATCCCATGTTCGCCAGCGACAGCGCTGCCGTCATCCCGGACACGCCGCCTCCGACGACGAGCGCGGTGGGCGTAACATCGACCTTCGTCTCCTCCTGGGGCTCCAGGAATCGGGCTCTCGCAACACCCATCCTGACCAAGTCCTTCGCCTTCTGGGTCGCCTTCTCCTTCTCTTTCATGTGGACCCACGAGCAGTGCTCACGGATGTTGACGAACGTGAACATGTACTTGTTCACGCCAGCAGCCTCGCATGTCCGTTGGAAGAGAGGGGCGTGCGTCCTGGGTGTGCAGCTCGACACTATCACTCTGTCGAGGTTGTGTTCCTTGATGCTATCCTTGATGTTGTTGAGACCGTCCTCGGCACATGTGTAGAGGTTGTCCGCTGCGTACGCAACGTCCGGGAGGGTTGACGCATACTCGGTCACGGCCTTCACATCGACAAAGCCGCCTATGTTGGACCCACAGTGGCAGATGAATACTCCGATCCGTGGTTTCTCCTTCTCGGTGCTTGTGTTCTCGGGCATGTCTGTTCACCCTCCTCCTGAATTGGCGAGGACTTCCGCTGCCTTGGCAGCCGCACTCGATCCCTGGGCAACGGATTCCGGGATGTCGGCCGGTCCTGCGCAATATCCCGCGAGGTATATCCCGGGCAGGTCGCTCTTGCCGAAGTCCAGGATGCTGTCGGGAGACTCGAAGAAACCGAATTCCGTTAGCTTCAACCCGAGCTTCTTCGCCAGTTCGATAGTGTCCTTCCTGGGAACGAGCGTCGTCGCGAGCACGACTGCGTCGAACTCCTCCGTCTGCTGCTTGCCCCCCACGTCGAAGACGACCACCGGATTGTTGGTCTCCGCGTTCTCCTGTACGGTTGCATCGGAGTTGATGTAGCTGACTCCGTAATCGCTCTTAGCCCTCTCGATGTACTCGTTGAAGCCTTTCGCGCAGGCCCTCATGTCCTTGTAGAATATCGTCGAATTGGCGTCTTCATAGTGTTCCCTGGCGAGCATAGCCTCCTTTGTGGCATGCATGCAGCACACCGAACAGCAATAGGGATGCCCCACCTGCGGGTTTCTCGATCCGACGCACTGGATGAACGCCAGTTTCTTCGGATGCTCCCCATCGGATCGCCTCACTATGTGTCCTCCAGTGGGTCCCGAGGCGTTGATCATACGCTCATACTCCATCGCCGTGTAGACGTTGGGATACTTCTTGTAGCCGTACTCTGAGGCGGATGTCGGGTCCCACACATCGAAGCCCGTGGCGACTATGACCGCCCCCGGATTCAGCGTTACGACCTGGTCCTTCATGTTGTAGTCGATGGCATTGGGGCCACACGCAATGGCGCACGCCTCGCACTGGGAGCACGGTCCGCAGTTCACACATCGAGCCGCCTCCTTGAGCGCCTCCTCCTTCGTGAACACCCTCTCGACCTCCTCGAAAGAGGTCTTGCGCTTATCATCCGGAATGTGTTGCCTGAGGACACGCTCGCTCTTCGGGATATCTCCGTCCATTCGCGCCTTGATGTCTTCGAGCGTGATCACATGCTCATTCTTCTCCTCTGGTTCCGGCTCGATGCTCTCCCCGTTCAACGACTTCTCGATGTATCGAGCGGCCTTGTTGCCAGCCGCGAACGCCTCGACAGCCGACGCGGGTCCTGAAACGGCATCTCCGCCTGCGAAGACGCCTGGGATGTTGGTGCTTAGGTTGCCGGGGTTGACCTCCAGGGTCTTCCACTTCGTGACCGCTAGATCCTTCGAGCCAAGGGCGTCCAGGTCCGGCGCCTGGCTCACTGCTGGGATGACCGTGTCGACTTCGACGGTGAATTCCGACCCATCGACAGGCACTGGACGCGGACGACCCGACTGGTCCGGCTCGCCGAGCTTCATCCTTATGCACTCGATGGCCGTAATCTTGCCGTCCTTGCCCTGGATATTGACCGGTGATGCCAAGAACTCGAACTTGACTCCTTCCTCTTCCGCTCCCTTGATCTCAGCTGCGATCGCGGGCATCTCGTCCTTCGTCCGGCGATATATCACAGTCACATCGGAGCCCATGCGCAAGGCCGTTCTCGCGGCGTCCATCGCGGCGTTTCCCCCGCCTATGACTGCCACCTTCTTGCCGATCTTGACCGTCTCCTTGTCTGCGACCCTGTGAAGGAAGTCCACGCCATGGAGAACCCCTTCTATGTCCTCGCCCGGGACGCCCAGCTTGAGGCTCTTGTGAGCTCCTATGGCAAGGAAGACGGCGTCGTACTCTTTCTTCAGGTCCGCGAGCGCCAGGTCCTTGCCGACGGTCTTGCCGTACTCGATCTCGATCCCGTGCGCCAACAGATGGTCCACCTCGGCGGTCAGCACATCCTTGGGAAGACGGTAGTCGGGGATGCCCCACCAGAGCATCCCGCCGGGTTTCGATGTGGCCTCGAACATCTTGACCTTGAATCCTTTGAGCGCCAGACGGTAGGCTGCTGCTAGGCCGGCCGGGCCAGCTCCCACAACCGCAACCTTCTCCTTCCGCTCCTCCTCGATCGGGGTCGGCACGTCCTCGCCCTGCTCGCGGACGTAGTCCCCGACGAAAGCCTTCAATCCCGCGATGGCTACCGGTTCGTCGACGTCCGTTCTGTTGCAGCCCTCCTCGCAGGGGTGGTGGCATATGCGTCCACACACGGAGGGGAGCGGGATGGTCCTTCGTATCAGGTCCACCGCTTCCTTGAACTTCTCGGCTCGTATGAGTGAGACGTATCCCTGCGCGCTCAGGCCAGCCGGGCATTTGTCGGAACACGGCGCCACTCCTGCCCTGTCGATCGTTGCAGCTCTTGGCACTGATTGAAGGAACGGCACGTAGATCGCCGGCCTCTCCCTCATGCCCATATCGAATTCGTTCGGAAGGCTTACCGGGCACACCTTGAAACAGTCGCCACAGCCATTGCACTTCTCCTCGTCAACGAACCTGGCCTTCTTGAGCACATCAACCTTGAAATCACCGGCTTTCCCAGAGATGTCCTTCACCTCTGAGTATGTCATCACATTGATACTGGGATGCGCGTAGCAGTCGGCCATCTTCGGCGCCAGGATGCAGATCGAGCAATCGTTCGTCGGGAAAGTCTTGTCCAACTGTGCCATTCTCCCGCCTATGCTGGGCAGTTTCTCGACAAGATCGACCTCGATCCCCCTCTCGGCTAGGTCCAAAGCAGCCTGTATTCCGGCAATTCCGCCTCCAATCACCATTACGGATTTCGTCAATCAAAAACCCCCTTCAAGTCGCATGTTCAACCGCGTTGCATTGTATGTACTACAGTACAATGAACCCCTCTTGCCACTGCGGTATCGAATCCCCTCTCTTATGTGTTTCGTTGGAATATCGACGAATCTTGTGCGATTCACGCCTCCCGTACGAACCATCATTCCAACGCCTCCGCAATCGCAACACTCAGGTCCTTGATCTTGATGTCCACTTGCTCCTTCGGGACTCCCTCGAGTTTGTTGTCTCGTGTGCAAGCCAGGTGGATCAGGCATTTGTAGCAGCCCGTGACCAGACAATCCGCCCCCGTCTTCTTCGCTTCCTTCAGCCTCTCCACCTGTATCTTTCTCGCGGTCTCGTCGCAGGTCGTCCACGCGCTCACGCCGCAGCAGAGCGCCTTGTCCCTGGTGTTCTCCATTTCGATTATCTCCGTACCCTCTGAGGCTTCGAGTGCGGCCCTCGGCGGGTCGTATATGTCGAGGTGCCGGCCAAGCCTGCACGAGTCCTGGAAGGTCAGCTTCCTGGCGCTTGGCTTGAGCTTCAACTTCCCCTCCTTCACCAGGTCGTCCACGAACTCTGAGACATGCGTCAGCTCGAACTCGAAATCTCCCATGAAGTCCTGGTAGTCCATGTCGAAGGTCCTCATGCACTCGGGGCATGAAAACACAACCTTCTTTGCGCCAGAGGCCTTGATCAGGTCGACATTCTTCTTCATCAGCTTCTGGAGGCCCGCCTCGTCCCCCGTCCAGTTGAGGTCGTGCCCGCAGCAGACCTCGTCGTTGCTCACCACCGGGACAATCCCGGCCTTGTTCATTATCTTCACGACCGCCTGGGGTATACCTGACAGGTTGAGTTCCCTGTCGTTGAACAGCGCGTCGAAGTATGAGACGCAGCCTGTGAAGTAGAACACCTCGCCCTTCTCGGCGACCTTCAGCTCCTTTGTCAGCCACCCGAGCCTGTCCTGTTTGAAGTCGCCGTATGCTTGGACCCGCATGAGCCCCTGTATGATACCACCCTGACTGCACGTCGGTGTACTGTCCATCTTGACGGCCTCGGCCCGAAGACCCCTGATGAACCCAGAGTAGTCGACCTTGTACGGACACATGGAGTTGCACTGCTCGCATGTGATGCAGGTCCATATGTCCCCGCCCGTCGTGATCGCCTCCGTCTGCCCCTCCGTCGCCTTGAGGACTATCGTCCTCGGAGCGAAGTCCGGGTCATGCTTCGCGACAGGACACACGGTCGTGCACTTGCCGCATTCGACGCAGTCGAAGGCGCCGGTGTCCTCGATGAGTTGATCGACCTTCCGTTTCAAGCTGGCCGGATCGATGCTACCAGCTTTGGGCTGCTTCGGGATGGGGTTGGGTCCGAGCTTCCTTATCTGCTCGGTGAACTCCTTCATCGTTGCGGCGAACTTCTGGCCTTCGGACGCGGATATCCACTCGAGGCGCATCCTGTCCCTGCCTATTCCGACGATGTCGAGCAGCTCCTGCGTCGTCTTCATCCGCTTCTCCGCTTCGACGTTGCCCGATATGTAGTGGCAGTCACCGATATGGCAGCCTGCGACCAGGACGCCGTCGGCTCCCAGCTCGAGCGCTTTGAGTATGAAGTACGGTTCCACCCGGCCGGAGCACATGACGCGTATGATGCGCGCGTTGGGCGGGTACTGCATCCTGCTGACACCCGCGAGGTCAGCGCCTGCGTACGAGCACCAGTTGCAGCAGAAGGCGACGATGTTCGGCTCGAACTCGTCCTCGCTCATGCCTTCGCCTCCCGTTCCTCGTCGTCATCTGCAAGCGCCGCCTCTATCATCGTGATTATCTGGTCGCTCCTGAAATGCTTGGACCGGATGGCCCTGGAACAACATTCCACCACACACGAGCCGCAGCCTTTGCAGAGCGCCTCGTTCACCTTCGATTTGAACACTCCGGGGGAGACCTCCTCGAGCCTCGGGGCGCCGTATTCGCAGATCTCCTCGCATCTCCCGCAGCCGATGCACTTGTCCTCGTCGACCACGCTGACGACCCCCTCGGCCTCTATGAATGGCTTGGAGAGGACGGTGTTGACCTTCGCGGCCGCGGCTAGTGCCTGCGAGATGCTCTCGTCGATCAACCGCGGCGAGTGGGCCAGGCCGCAGAGGAATATGCCATCGGTCGCGAAGTCGACCGGCCTGAGCTTCATGTGCGCCTCTAGGAAGAACCCCTCCTTGTTCTGTGGGACCTTCAACTTCTGGGCCAGGTCCTTGTTGTCGGGGTTGGGATGGACCGCGGCGTTCAGCACGACGTAGTCCGGCCTGATCGTGATAGTCTCTTCTATGAACTGCTCGTCGACCTCGACGACTAAGCTATCGCCGTCCGCTCTCACCCTGGGGGGCGCTTCAGGGTCGTACCTTAGGAACGTCACACCCTGACGGGCGGCCTCGTTGTAGTTCTCTTCTGCGAAGCCGAATGTGCGTATGTCCCTGAACAGGATGTACACGCTCGTCTCGGGGTGCTCCTCTCGTATCTTGAGCGCGTTGGCCATCGCCATGGAGCAGCATATCCTCGAGCAGTTCGGGTGCTCCTCGTTCCTCGAACCGACACATTGTATGATTGCGACGGTCTTCGCGTCGAGCTTGCCGTTCGCTAGCATATCTCCCAGGTCGGTCTGCTTAATGACCTTCGGGTGCTGGCCGCAGAGGTATTCCTTCGGCTCGTACTCCACCGCACCGGAGGCGACGACCACCGTTCCGTGTTTGATCTCTTCGCCGCCCTTCAGAGTGCTCTCGAAGTTGCCTATGTATCCTCTGACCTCTTCGACGGTCTCTCCGAGGTGTATCGTGATGTTCTTGTGGTCCTGCAAGTCCTTATTGAGCTTTGCAAGGGTTTCCTGAGGGTTCACGCCTGCGAGGGTGTGGTGGATCCTCTTCATGTGCCCTCCCAGCTCCTTCTCCTTCTCGACCAGGTGCACCTCGTATCCGGCCTTGGCTATCTCCAGCGCGGCGGTCATGCCGCTCAGTCCTCCACCTATCACCAGCGCGGCCGGGGTGACCGGTATCTTCGGCTGAGGGAGCGGCTCGAGCATGGACGCCTTCGCGACGGCCATGCGCACGAGGGCCTTCGCCTTCTCGGTGGCAGCCTTCGGCTCCAATCTGTGGACCCACGAGCATTGGTCCCGTATGTTCGCCATCTCGAAGAGATACTTGTTGAGCCCTGCCTCTCTGACGGTGTTCTGGAACAGCGGCTCATGCGTCCTGGGCGTGCAGCTTGCGACGACCACCCTGTTCAGGTCGTGCTCGTCGATCATCTCCTTGATCTTCTTCTGCGTGTCCTGAGAGCAAGTGTACAGGTTGGCCTCCGCGTATACGACACCCGGGAGCCTGGAGGCGTATTCCATCACCATGGGCACGTCGACGACGGATCCTATGTTGATCCCACAGTGGCAGACGAACACCCCTATCCTGGGTTCCTTGTCCGTCACGTCCTTCTCCTCGGGATACTCCTTCTTGGTGACCAGCGTGCCTCTTTCGTCGGCTAGCAAGGCGGCCGCCTTCCCCGCGGCTCCGCTGGCCTGAGCGACCGAGTCGGGTATGTCCTTCGGGCCGGAGAATGCCCCACAGACGTAGATCCCTGGCACCGAGGTATCGACAGGCGCGAGCTCGTCGGTCTCGCAGAAGCCGAACTTGTTCATGTTCATGCCAAGCGATTTGGCGAGCGCTTTCGAGGATTCCGGAGGCGTCGCCCCGGATGCCAGTACGACCAGGTCGAAGGGCTCTTCGTCGATGTCAGCGCCGTCTATGAAGCTGAGCATGAGGTCGCTCGTCCCGGGGTCCTCCTGGACCTTCGAGATCCTGTTGTTCCTGAACATCCTGACGCCGTACTCGTTCTCCGCCCTGTGCAGGTACTCCTCGAACTCCTTCCCGAACGCTCTGGTGTCCATGAAGAATATGGTCGTCTTGAGCCCCGGAACATGTTCCTGGGCGATGACCGCCTGCTTCAATGCAGCCATACAGCAGTACGAGGAGCAGTAGGTGTTCGGCGTCTGAGCGTCCCTGGAGCCGACGCATTGGATGAACGCGATCTTCTTCGGCACATCCCCGTCCGAAGGCCTGATCACATGCCCCTCGGTAGGGCCTGACGCGCTCAACATCCTCTCGAACTCGATGTTGCTGAGCACGTTGGGGAACGTACCATGGCCGTACATCACCTTCTTTGAAGAGTTGTAAACATCATAGCCTGGCGCGAGGATTATGGCGCCGACGTCTATGGTCTCCTCGATGTCCGGGTCCATGTCGTATTTGATGGCCTCGGCCTCGCAGAACTTCTCGCAGATGCCGCAACCGATGCACAGCCCTCTGTCGATGGTATAGATCAACGGTACCGCCTGCGGGAACGGTACGTAGATCGCCTTCGCGGGTGCCAGGTCCCTGTCGAATGCGCTGCTGCCCTCGATGGGGCAGGGCTCCGCACACACGCCGCAGCCCGTGCATTTCTCCTCGTCGATGTACCGTGAGTACCTGGTGAGTGTTACCTTGAAGTTCCCGGCCTGCCCCTCGACCTTCTTGAGCTCAGAGTGGGTGAGCATTGTGATGTTCTCATGCCTGCCGGTCGCGACCAGCTTCGGGGACAGTATGCACATCGAGCAGTCGTTCGTCGGGAAGGTCTTATCGAGCTGCGACATGGTCCCTCCGATGCTCGGCGTCGTCTCCAGAAGATACACCTTGAACCCCGAATCAGCGAGGTCCAGTGCGGCCTGCATCCCTGCCGGCCCGCCGCCGACGACCAGAACGGCGCCTACGAACTTGTTCTCCGACATGTCTATGCCCCCTCCTGCGCGATCGGTCCCAGCTTCTCGAGGTCGGAGACCATTCCCCTGATGACTTTGGCGAACTTCTGCCCTTCAGAGCCAGCGATCCACTCGACTCTGAAGCGCTCCGGCTCTATGCCGGTCTCCTCCAGGAACTCCGATAGGAAATCGCCCCTCGTCGCGGTCTTCTCGTTGCCGTTGATGTAATGGCAGTCTGAGGGATGGCACCCAGCGACTATCACGCCGTCCGCTCCGAGGGAGAAGGCCTTGAGGACGAACGCAGGGTCCACCCTTCCAGAGCACATGACTCTCACGATCCTCACGTTCGGCGGATATTGCAGCCTCGTGGTGCCCGCGAGGTCCGCGCCTGCATACGAGCACCAATTGCAGCAGAAGGCGACTATCCTGGGTTCGTAGCTCGGCTGGTCTTGCTTGGCTTCTGACTGCTCTGCCACGGCTAGACCCCCCTGAGCTTCCTGAGAAACGAGTGCGCCGACACGTGGTGCGTGTCGAACCCGAGCGATATCGGATCTATGCCCATCGCCAGCGCCTGGAACTGAGCCACGTGCATCACGGGGATGCCGTCCTTGGTGAAAGCCTTCTGGGCGTTGTCGAATTGGAGCAGACAGAATGGACAGCCGGTGACGATGCAGTCCGCCTCAGCAGCGGCGATGTTCTTGCATTTGTCTTCCGTGAGGGAATTGGCCAGCTCCACCACATGAGACCTGACGCCTCCGCCGGCGCCGCAGCAGTCCAGCTTGTCCTCGTAGTCGACGCTCGTCGCGCCGCACGCCTCGATTATCTTGTCAATCTTGACCGGGTCGTTGGGGTCGTCGATGGTCTGGTTCTCGGTCGGTCTAAGATAATGGCACCCGTAGTGTACCGCCGCCTTGATGTTCTTTAGCGGCCGCTTGGTACGCTCCTGGACCTCTTCGAGGCCGATGTCATTCGCCATGACATCCACGTAGTGCCTAACCTTGACCGGCTCCATTATCCGTCTCCGTCCCTCGGTCTTCCGGGGGATGCCAGTGTATTTCTTTCCTATCTGTGCCAGCATCCGGTTGACCTTGCCCCTCCTCTTGGGGTCCTCGAGGTACTCCGTCGCCTTGAGAAGTGAGGTGAGACAGCCGTTGCAGACGGTCAATATCTCCCTGCGCTCCTTCTGCCCCAGGGTGAGATTGCGGGAGGCCAGCAGCAGCCATGTGTCCTTGTCCGATGAGTAGAATATCCCTGGCACCGGGCAGCACGAGAACTCCTTGATGTCCATGACATCGAGGTCGTACCCATCCTTGCCACAGACCCACCTGACCGCGTACTCGACGCCTGGATATCTGTTCGGTATTATGCATCCAAAGAAGTAGGCGTAGCTGGTCATGCCTTCACCTCATCCTCGATGCCGATGAGCTTGTCGTACCCGACCGCGTGTATGAGCACGTTGATCTCCCGTATCACCTTCGCGTACTCCGCCCCTCGCGAGGGCACATCTTCGAGCTCGAGCTCCTTCCGGATCTTCTCGACCTCCAGGTCAGGTTTCACGCTCTGGCCGTACTTGACAAGGTTGGTGGCCGCCACCTTTATGAACGGCGGTATAACCCCTTCTCTGATAGCGATGTGCCTAAGCGCGATCATGACCTCCGCGGGGTTGATGTCGGCTGGACAGTGCTCGTAGCATCTGTAGCATGTTGCGCACACCCATTGTGTTCCGAGTGTGAGCGTCTTGAGGCCGAACTGGCAGTACTTGATGATGATCCTGGTCTTGTAGTCTATCTTGAGGCTGATCGGGCACACACCTGTGCAGTTTCCGCACTGTAGGCATGTCATGACGTCCTTGCCGCCGTACTTGACGATCTCCTTCGCGAAATCAGGCTCCAACTGTGACTCGTCTATGACCTTGTCCTCGACCAGCTTCTCGTGCAGGCCGCTCAGGAAGACCTTCTCCACCTCTCCCATTACGACACCTCCTCCTCGGCAGCAGGTTTCTTCGCCATTTCTTTCGTCTTGTCTCCGCCGTTCCCTACGTCTTCGAGCGCGGAAACGATCTCAGAGGTGATCTGGTCGTCCGTGAATTGGTTCGCTATGATCGCTTTCTGCGGGCACGCGGCCACGCATGTGCCGCAGCCATGACACAGCGCCTCGATGATCCTGGCTTTCGTGCCCTTCTCTCCCTCGTACAGCTCGGGAGCACGGTACGGGCACATCTCGACGCAGAGCCCACATGCCACGCAGAGCTCCTCGTCGACCGCAGCGGTCAACGGCTCGATCTTGACCTTCTTGCCGAACATGACGGAAGCGGCAGAAGCGGCCGCGGCCTTCGCCTGGGCGACGGAATCGGGAATATCCTTGGGGCCCTGCGCACACCCTGCGAGGTATATGCCGTCCATGGCCGTGTCGACCGGCCGTAGCTTCGGGTGTGCCTCCATGAAGAACCCATCCGGGCTCAGTGACAGCGCGAGCGTCTTGCCGATACGCTTGCTCCCCTCCGACGGGAGGAGCCCCGTCGAGAGCACCACGAGGTCGAACTCCCTCTCGGTTATCTTGTTCAGGAGGGTCTCCTCTGCCCTGATTGTGATCGATTTGGTCTCGGGATCCTCGGTCAGCTTCGCAGGCCGGCCTCTGATGAACTCTACGCTGTACTCCTCTCTGACGCGGTGATAGAGCTCCTCGAAACCCTTGCCGAACGCTCGGATGTCGTTGTAGTAGACCGATATCTTGGTCTCCGGCTCGTGCTCCTTGACGATTTGCGCGTTCTTTATCGCGTACATGCAACACACGCGCGAGCAGTAGTTGTTGCCTATCTTCTTGTTCCTGGAGCCGACGCACTGTATGAACGCGACCCTCCTGGGAGACTCGCCGTCCGATGGGCGGATGAGGTGTCCTCCAGTCGGTCCAGAGGCGTTGATGAGCCGCTCCAGTTCCAGACCGGTTATGACGTTCGGATACTCCCAGTACTTGTACACTCCCCGCTTCATTGGCACGTAGGTGTCGTAGCCCGTCGCGACGATGATTGTCCCTACCTTGAGGTCGACGACTTCGTCCGCCATCTCGTGATCTATCGCGTTGTTGGTGCAGGCCTTGATACAGGCCTTGCACTTGCCGTTCTTGAAGTATATGCAGTTGTCCTTGTCGATCGTGTACTTTAGGGGGACCGCTTGGGGGAACGGGACGTAGATAGCCTTCCTCTTGCCGTATCCAAGGTCGAACTTGTTGTCGACCTTGACGGGGCATACATCCGCGCAGACGCCGCAGCCAACGCACTTGCCCTCTATGACGAACCTCGATTTGCGTCTGACCTTGATGTCGAAGTTGCCGATGAATCCCTGAACGTCCTCCACCTCGGAGTACGCCATCAGCGTTATGTTCGGGTGTCTTGCGACATCCACCATCTTGGGCGCAAGTATGCATATCGCGCAGTCGCCCGTCGGGAAAGTCTTGTCTAGCTGTGCCATCCGACCACCGATGCTGGGCTCGGACTCGACGAGGTAGACCTTGAACCCCATCTGGGCCATGTCGAGGGCCGCCTGTATGCCCGCCACTCCTCCGCCTATGACCAGCGAGGCCTGCTCCACGGGCACCTCACGGGCCTCGAGGGGCACGAGCCTGGAAGCCTTGGCGACGCCCATCCTGACAAGGTCGATCGCCTTCCTCGTGGCCTCTTCCTTCTGCTGGGCGTGGACCCAGGAACACTGCTCCCGCAGGTTGACCATCTGTAGAAGGTAGGGGTTCAGTCCCGCCTGCTGGATGCAGTTCCTGAAGGTCGGCTCATGCATCCTTGGCGAGCACGCGGCGACCACCACACGGTTGACGTCGTTCTCCTTGATCGCCTTGATGATCTCGTCCTGTCCAAGGTCGGAGCAGGTGTACTTGTTCCCCTTCGCGACGACGACCCCTGGTAGTCTCTCCGCGGTTTCCCGGACCTTTTCGACGTCCACCGTACCAGCGATGTTGCTGCCGCAGTGACATACGAAAACGCCGACCCTAGGCTCTTCGGGGCCGCTCTCCCGTTCGGGCGTTTTCTGAGCGGGGTTCTCTTCGAGTGACTCGGATGAACTCATGATTTCCCTCTTTGCTCGAACTAGTCGAATCAAATCCAGCCCGAGTGGCCCCGGAAACAAAGCGCCGCCGTCTGACGCTTACACTCGGCTCTGGCAGTTCTGACGGGGTTTGTGTAATAAAGGAGCCCTTAATATAGCTTTCGTTGTACATGTTTCGAAAAACGCAGGGTTCTCAGCGATAATCGTTAACATTGTCCTTAATGAAGCGCAGATTCTTTTGCGGATGACTGCCTCGAAATTCGAAATTCGTATAATCAGAGGTTCTCGATACCGTCTTTCCCGCGCCCTTCAGAAACGAGAACGGGAAATCGGCAATCTCGCGCACGGGCATGGAGCGGTTACGAGCCATCGGTTAGGCGGTACCAATGGCATGGTGTTTAACGCTCGTCAAGTGATTTTCGTCCTCTGGTGTACCGGTGTGAGATGTAGCAGCTCCCCTCACGTGAGACCATACAGGGGCCGACCGGTGTGGATGGTGTGCACAGTCGTCCGAACAGGGGGCATTCCTCGCTCGTCAGAAGTCCGCGGAGCATCTCCCCGCATCTGCACCCCTCCGGTTCCTCGTATTCAGCATCTCGTACCGGCGCGAGAATGTCCTCGAACTTCCTGAACGCGTCGTATTTCCCAAGAGTGCTCCTGATCGCGAGCCCGCTCCGCGGTATCACCGGGAATCCCCGCCAACGGACATCGGACGTGGCGAATGCGTCCTCCATGGCCTTGAGGGCCATGGGGTTCCCCTCCTTCTTCACGACGCGCGAGTACTCATTCTGGACACTCGCGGTGCCCTCGGCAATCTGTTTGGCCAGCATGTAGACTCCCATCATGAGGTCCAACGGTTCGAAACCCGCGACGACTTGTGGTATGCCATGATCCCTTGACAGGAACTCGTATGGCTCCGTCCCGATTATGGTGCTCACATGGCCCGGCTGTATCATGCCATGGAGTTTGATCTCGCCCAGCGATGCTATCGCCCTGAGCGCTGGTGGCACGACCCTGTGGAAGCTCAGCACGGAGAAGTTGTCGGGGGGGACGGCCAGCAACGCGACCGCGGTGGTCGGGGCGGTCGTCTCGAACCCGATGCCGACGAAGACGACCTCGCCTTCCGAGCCCCTTGCCATCTCAACCGCGTCGTCGATTCCGAAGACGATCCTGACATCGCCGCCTTCTGCTTTGACATCGTTCAACGACTGCTCTCGACCAGGGACTCTCATGAGGTCGCCGAAGACTGCAACGGTGACTCCCTTGCGTGCAAGCTCCAGCGCCTGTTCGATCTCCTCCGGAGGGGTGACGCACACAGGGCATCCGGGACCCTGGCGTATGTCGATCCCCGCCTTTCTGAACTCTCCGTCCAGGCCGAACTTAATCAGTGTGTCCTGGTGGGTGCCGCAGACGTGCATCAGAGTGATGTCGAGCTCCATCTTCTTGAGCTCACCCATTACCTTCTTCGAGACCTCCTTGTCTCTGTACCTAAACATCGGGGACCACCATCTTGATATCTCTGATGACACACTCCCTGCCGCCTACGATGTTTGCTCCCCCTCCGCATTGCGGACACTCGAGGATAAGGGTCGACCCGTGAGCGGCATCCTCTGATGATGACATCGCCCCTCTGTAACCGCATGCACACTCGATCTCTCCGTCCGTCCTGCGAAACACCAGGACCGCGTCCTCCATCATCGTCCCTTTGGCGAGAACCTCGAAGGAGAATCGCATCTGCTCCTCCCCGAGCATCGTGAACTCTCCTAGTTCGATCGTGACGCCTTCTATCTTCTTGGCCTCCCTCTTGTTGGCCTCTTCCATGATCGCGTCAACGATCTGACTCATGACTGAGAACTCGTGCATGGCCTAAGCCCCTGCATCTTCCTGGGCGAGGAGCTCCCTGAACAGTTGGAGGGTCTTCTCCGCCTCCTCCTTGTCGAGGATCTCTATCGCGTAGCCCGCATGGACTATCACATAATCGCCGATCTTCGCGTCGACCAGTGAAACGTTGACAGGTCTCATCACTCCGCCGAAATCCACCTTCGCGGTGGTTCCCTCGATGGACTTTATCTCGGCTGGGACGGCAAGGCACATCAGACCGGCAGTATGGACGGTTCGTTCATAAAGTTTTAGCCGAGCATCGCTCCGACTATGGCGTTCTGGCCGACCGATATACCCCCGTCTCCGTTCGGCACTCTCTCGTGGGTGAGGAGCTCGAGTCCTCTGGCGCGAACGGTCCGTTCCACCCATGACGCGATGGGATTGCTGTATGTCACTCCGCCCGTCAGCCCTACCTGCAGTATGCCAGAACTCTCCGCTGTGTCGCATGCCCGTTCTGCGAGCGCAGTCACGAGGGACTTCACAAAGGAGGCTGCGGCGTCCGCCTTCTCAGTATCGGATTCGAGCCGCATGTCGAGCAGCTGTGCGAACATCGGGACTGTCCTAGCATATTCCACGCCATCCTTCTGCCCGAACCCCACTTCGAAGCTCAACTCGGCGTTTCCAGCCGCGAGCCATCGTTCGAGCTTGATTGCGGGTTCGCCTTCGTAGGTCCTCTTGCAGCACACGCCTGTGATGCAGGACACAGCATCAAGGACCCGGCCCATGCTGGAGGTGGTGACGCTCTTCCCCATCAGCTTGGAATAGATGTCCGCCTCTCTCTCGTCTGCATGGGTCGTATTCGTTCCGAGCATGAGCTGGATCGCAGTCACGACACGCCTGGGATCCAGGACTGCCCTGTCTCCGCCGAGCAGTGGTATGCCTTCGAGTGTGCAGGTTCGCTTGTATCCGGAGAAGTCAGCGAGCAGAGTCTCTCCTCCCCAGGAGGCGCCGTCGTCCCCGTAGCCTGTGCCGTCCCAGGCGAGGCACACTATCTGGTCGTGGATCCCGCGATCGATCATGAGAGACGCGGCATGCGCGTGATAATGTTGTGTCTCGATTGCGGGGCAGTCATACTCCTTCGCAAGGCGCTTCGCCATAATCTTCGTGGAGTATCTCGGGTGTTTGTCCATCGCGATTGCGTCGAAATCCTCGGTCCCTAGCAGCTTCGCTAGATGATGTATCGCGTCGCCGAGGTAGTGCAGCGTCGGGTGCTGCTGCGACTCTCCGATGTATTGGGTGAGGAATATCTCGCGGTTCCTGGTAATCGAACCCGTGACGTCCCACTGCGCCCCGACGCCGATCACTGCACGACCATGGTTCGCTTCGAGAGGTACCGGAACGAAACCTCTCGACTTCCTCGTGAAGGTCGGCCTGCCGTCGCGCATCTTGATGACGCTGTCATCGCATCTGTGTATGATCCGCCTGTTGTGAAGGAGGTAGGCGTCGAGCCCGAGGTCGAAAGCCCTCTCGTTTTCTATCACCATCGGCTCGCCGGGCGGGTTGGCGGAGGTCATTATGATCCCGTCCTCCTTCAGATATGTGAACAGGAGTTGGTGGGCGGCGGAGCATGGTAGCATCACCCCTACATTGCCGAGACCGGGGGACACCTTCTCGAGTTCTCTGAACTTCTTCTCCTTCTTATCTAGAAGCACTACTGGTCTCTGCACGCTCGTCAGGACCGCCTCACTGGCCGAGTCGATCTCCGCATACGCTCTTGCAGTCTCGATGTCCCTCATCATTACCGCATAGGGCTTGTCTCCTCGACTGTACAGCTCCCGCAACCTCGAGGCGCTTGAGAACGAGCAGACGATGTGCATGCCCCCCCATCCCTTCAGTATGCCCACTTGTCCGGTGTCGATTCTGTCCGCAAACTCCTTGAAAGGCTCTCCTGGAACGTCTCTTCCATCGCCGTCGTGTAGCGTGTACCTCGGCCCGCACTGATGACACGAGACGGTCTGCGCGTGGAACCTCCTATCGTCCGGAGAGGCGTATTCGTTGGAGCACGAAGGACACATCGGAAAATCGGACATGCTCGTCCTCCCGCGGTCGAACGGGACATCGGTGATGACTGTGAATCTGGCACCGCACTCAGTGCAGTTGGTGAACGGGAACAGGTGTCTCTTGTTCCCAGCCTCCAATAAATCGCTCTTGCAGGCGTTGCAGAGTGCCGTGTCCGTCGGGATCAGCGAGACTCTTCTTCCGTTCCTGCTATCGATGATTCTGAATTCGTCGAAGCGTTCTTCGGATTCTGCGAACTCAACCCGATCTATCCGTGCGAGTGCTGGAAGCGCCTCCCTGAGAAGTCTCACGAACTCCTCAGCGTCTCGGTCGACGTGGACTTCGACGTTCGAGCCGTTGTTCAGAACGTAGCCCTTCAACCCCATCCGGTTGGCGACGCGGTAGACTGTAGGGCGAAACCCCACGCCCTGTACTATTCCATATATGGATATCTTCATGGGCGCTCCTCTTACAACCCTAGCGCTTCTGCTAGGTCATCGATGCCCCTTCCCTGACGCGCGTTCATGATGACGACCTTCGCATTGGGGTTGGTCCTTCGGGCATCTGTTGCCAGTGAGTCAGGGTCGACCTCCATTGCATCCGCAAGGTCGACCTTGTTTATGACAACGACATCTGAGAAGGCGAATATCGCTGGATGCTTCCGGACCATATCGTCTCCCTCGGTGACGCTTATCACCACCACACGCTTGTGAGACCCAAGGGGGAAGTCGACGGGACACACGAGATTGCCGACGTTCTCAACGAAAACGTAGTCCAGGTCATCAAGCGGCAGGCGCTCGAGAGCATGGTCGACCATGTGGGCGTCCAGATGGCATTCCTTGCCTGTGCTGATGTTCTCCGCTGCCACCCCATGTGCCGAGAACCTCCGATAGTCGTCGTCCCCGGCCACATCGCCCGCGATGGCTGCGCACCTCTTGCCGTCGCCCTTCAGCTTGTCGATGAGCCTCTCGATTATGAGCGTCTTGCCGGAACCAATCGCACCCAGGAAGTCGAATGCGCGAATCCCATGCTCGTCCAATAGCGCCTGATTCTGGTCTGCCAGCTTCCTGTTCGCAGAGAGGATGTCCTTCATCATGTCGACGGTCACGACCTTGTGCATGGTCGAGAATCCGACCTGGCTGATTAATACTTTGTCCATGGCTAGCGACGAACGGGAATGAATGTAGTCGTGCGTGTGGCCTCCACGGTGCTTCCGCACGGTTCGCCATGCATTTATATCGAGGGACCAGCCTCCATTGCCCGATTTGGATGGGTGTCAGAGGCGACTGGACAAGAGAGGAACTCGTGAATGAGTTCGAGAATATGTCCGGAAGGACCATACCAGTGGATATCAGGATTGAGGCTAGGCAGAAGATCATGTGCCTCGACGAGGTCAAGCAGATTCTCAGGGGCGCGAGGAGGGTCGTCGTCGACGAGTGTGAATGCAGGGCTAAAATGCGGCGATGCGAGAAACCGGTCGACGTGTGCTTGTTCTTGGATGAAGGAGCGGACAAGCAGGTCGAGATCGGCACGGGCAGAGTGATTTCCCTAGATGAGGCGTTGGCTGTGCTCGAGAGGACATATGAGGGAGGGCTTGTGCACGTCGCCCTTGTCGAGAAGGGCACGGACCCCGTGAAGTACATATGCAGCTGCTGTGCGTGCTGTTGCCAGGCAATAACGGTCATGCAGAAGTTCGGGTATCACGACGTTCTCGTGTTCTCGAACATGATCATGACTCATTCGCCCGAGTCGTGTAATGACTGTGGCGTATGTGTGGAGAGGTGCAATTTCGGCGCGCTCACGATGGTCGATGGCCAGCTGATGTTCGAACGCTCCAAGTGTTTCGGATGTGGCGTGTGTCTCGCCTCATGTCCGAGTGGAGCACTGTTCCTTCAACCTCGCAGCTAGGCGTGACGGCACGTGCGTCGAACTGGTCACTGGGTGGTCGGGGATTTCTCTAGCTTCTTCCTCACGTGCACGTAGATGACACCGATGAAGGCCGCACCGATAGTACCACCGAACGCTCCCAAGGCGAGAAGGACGGCCCCCAAATCGTCGGAAATCCAGCTCACGGTCCACGAGAGATACCCTGGTAGTGCGTCGCCGACATATGTGAAATCGAACGGGAAGACCGCGAGCAGTACGGCGTGCGCGACTACGAACATCATCATGCTGGCGAAGTCCAAAGGACGGATCACGTTCTTCCTCCGAACGACTATCCGGAGAGCAATCAGGGAGACCGCGAATCCTCCCGCTCCGAAGAGCAGGGACTTCTCGAGGGCTCCGAACTCGTCGGTGTAGAACCCGGTATCGCGAAGTTCGTGGGCGACAAAAAACGCAAATATCGCTGAGATTGCGACGAGCGCGGCGATCTCGCCGAACAGTGCACCCCCGACGATCTTGTCATTCTTTGTTTCCCTGTCTATCATTTCGCGGAACCAGGCGCCTTTCATCTTCGCAGCTACTTCAGGCTCGTCCACGGAATCACCCTCATAATCAGAAAAGGAATGAGGTGATAATTGATACAATTATCGGGAGGAGAAATGAACGATGGTAAATGGGTTGGGAGGCGCGGCAACTATCCCCGCGTATCCACGCGCATATTCGCTTACGGGTCGGTGATTCAACATGCCCACTCGACAGGGTTGTAGCTAATGGAATGGGAAAGTCAGTTCGTGGAGCTCCAGCACCTTCTTGGCATCGAACCGGACCGGCAGTGGTAGACGACATCCATCGCCCTGCGAGGGGTTTCGCTCAATGGCACTCGACTTCCTCCACCATCGAGAAGACCTGGTCCGATAGCAGGGCGAGGGCGTGCTCGTCATCGAAGTAGAGCGGCGTAACGTAGATCAGGATGACAGACTCGAAATCGACGTTGCAGAACCATGCGACCGCACCCAACTCCGCCAACTGGATATCCTGGACAGTCTCGAACGGTGGGAACCCGATCGCCATCTGTTTCGTCACGGAATACGTGAACTTGACCCCTGTGTGGCCTGCTATCCTAAAGGCCTCGTCCCTCGAATCCTCCTCTATGGAGACCTCTACGCCGTATTGCTCCTTGATGTAGTCCTCGGCGTAGGAATCGAGCCGTTCGAAGGCCGCGCTGAAGGCCGAGTTCGGAGCTGAGATGGTGCGAATCGTCGCAACCGCAAGGAACCCCTTGCCGTTCGTGTAGATTGTCTCGTGTATGTAAGGGAGCGAGGAGTACCGCTTATCTTCTATCACGAAGTCGTAGATCTCCGTGGGCTTCGCCGGCGAGACGGGATAGCCGAAGAACATACCGTATAGCGAGAAGACGCACAGGTACGTGACGACGACAACGAAGAAACGTCGTCGCCCTTTCAAGCTCATAGAAACACCATCCAGACCGCAAGTGATCCGCAGATGATCGTCAGGAGTCCCGCCTTGACGTACTGCAGCCTTTCCTTCTTCTGACGGAGCTGCATCAGCGTGCCGAACAGCATTATGCCAATCAAGCCCGGGAAGAATATGATGCCCGGTACTCCGACCACTATCAGGAGGACGCCTCCCATGGACCATCCTGCACCAATCATGCCGTAGAGGGCGCGGGGAGAACTCTGCGACCTGAATTCAATGAAACTGGCAATCCCCAGGGGGACTGCCGTCAGCGCCAACAACAGTATGGCCGGGTTCATTCTGTCACGCGCCCCCCTCTCCTGGTGTCCCCCATCTGTGCCTGCTGGGTTGATGGCCGAGCGTCAGCGGTCGAGAAACTTCTGTACCTCCAGCCTCCTCCCCTCGGGATCCCGGAGAAAGAAATGGTATATTCTGTATTTAGCGTTCTCCATGGGTGGTCCTTCCGCTAGGTCCATCAAGTCCTCATATCTCTCCTCCACCTCTCTGTTCGTTTCGAACCAGTATGTTATGATTCCCCCGGTGTTCGCCTTCTCCCTCTGACAGAAGCCGAGGAAGAGGTTGTCGTACCGTAGTATGGTGCAGTCTTCCTGCTCAAGCCAAACCTTCATGCCAAGTCTCGAGGTGTAAAACTCGACTATCTCCCGCAGTCTTTCAGTGCTCAGGAACACGATTCCAGGCATGTCAGCGAGAAGGTGATAACCGGATAAATAGTTGGCACAAGTGGAAGACCCGAATCAGGCGTTGATCGCCAAATCGGTGCCAATCAGTTTTGGCACTCGTTGCACCATGTTGTGGGGTTGATGGCCCTGACCTATGAAGACCGCCGGGAATCAATCGGCGTCGAGGGAACATATCCGGCGGGAAAAGGCTAAATCTGAGTTCGCTCACTTCAGATGCGGCGTTTGCATGCGTGGAGTGGTTCGACCTTGACTGAGATTGTTGTGGCCGCAACCCAAATGGCCTGTGGACGTGACTCCGACAAGAACGTCTCGAGAGCCGAGGAGTTGATACGAGAGGCTGCCGAGGAGGGTGCCCAGATCATCCTCTTGCAGGAGCTGTTCGAGACGCCATACTTCTGTCAGGATCAGAACAGGCATCATCTATGCCTGGCGAAGGAGGCCGAGGGCAATCCGACCCTGAAAAGGATGTCGAAGCTCGCTGAGGAGCTCTCAGTCGTCCTCCCGATCAGCTTCTTCGAGAAGGCGAACAAGACGTTCTTCAATTCCGTCATGATGATCGACGCGGATGGCAGCTTTCTCGGGATATACAGGAAGAGCCACATACCCAACGACCCTGGCTATTGGGAGAAGTTCTGTTTCTCACCCGGAGACACCGGTTTCAGAGTATGGAAGACCCGGTACTGCAAGGTGGGTGTCGGAATCTGCTGGGACCAATGGTTTCCAGAGGCTGCAAGGATAATGGCTCTCAAGGGCGCTGACGTCTTGATGTATCCAACTGCCATCGGTTCCGAACCTGGATACGATCTAGACACGGCCGATCATTGGAGGAGGGTCATGCAGGGTCATGCCGGAGCCAACATGATTCCGGTCTGTGCGTCGAACAGGGTGGGGGTGGAGACAGGAGAGACGACGGAACTGACATTCTACGGCAGCTCATTCATAGCAGGACATGATGGTGCGATAGTCGCAGAAGCAGGCAGAGACGAGGAGGCCACGATTGTCGCCAGGTTCGATTTGGATCGGATCAGGGAGTTCCGCGACTCCTTCCACGTGTTTCGAGATCGTAGGCCCGACCTCTACGAATCGCTTCTGACAATGGATGGAGACACGGGAGTCCACAAGCAGCGGAAATCCAGAGATCCCGCTTGACCCGTCACGGATACTGGTCGAGGGGGCTCTGTGTCCACGGCCCCCGGTACAAAAGACCCCGTGATTTCTCGGACAGACGATTATACTGGCTATGTGTAGGAGTGGGGGCAGAGGGATTTGAACCCCCATCGACGGGTTTCCACCACGTGGAGAGCGACTCCACGCGTTCAGACATGGGTCATCGCTCCAGTTAGTCATCACTGGTCAGCAACCCAACGGAAATCATTCCCATAACTGGAGCCCGTTAGGATACCAGACTACCCCATACCCCCGAGAGTTGTATAGCCGCAGCGGAGCCTCTACTTCTTCCTCAGCCTCTGAGCTCTCTTGCGCCTTCTCATCTTCTTCTTGCGCCACTTCCAGCGCTGCTTTCCACGCTTCTTCCATGCGCGAGAACTTCTCTTCATGCGTCAGACTCCCTTTGCGACTGATTGGCGGTACATCGCTTTCTTTTTATATGCCTTTTGATGGGGCGCAGCGGGCCGGTCGGGAGTTTCGGGCGCTTCTGCGCCTTTCGAACCCGAGACCACTGGCTGTCTTCGATCCCCTTGAGGGTCGTAGAAGGCCAGTGCTATATCCAGACTAAGCCACCGGCCCATCTGGCCGGATGACACATAAGCCACCCCCGTATAAAGCCTTGGCTGAGGCCGCAAGGCCGGAATTCGTGTGGATCGACCGGGTACTGCGAACGCTTTAAGGCCATATTCCGCATTCCACCTGTTGTTGACGATGGAAGAGGTAGAGATCGTAGAGCTCAAGAAGATGGACCTCAGGGACGCCGTTATCATAGACGGTTTTCCCAGCGTGGGTCTCGTCAGTTCGATAGTCGCCAACTACTTAGTCGCCCTTTTGAAGATGGAGTACATAGCCGTGATGGACTCCAACCTGTTCCCGACAGTCTCTCTTATACGCAATTCGGAGCCGCTTGGACCCGCTAGGATCTATGCGAGACCACACCTGAAAGATGGCGAGCAGCAGATCGTGGTGTTCTCGACGGAGCTCCAGCCTTCGGCGGCGATGCTCCGTCCGCTCGGAAGGGCCGTGATGAACTTCGCCCAGCAGCAGAAATGCAGCCTCATCATATCGGCCGGTGGCCTGATCATCGAGGGCGATGATGAACCGGAGAATGTCAACGAGAAACGAAGCGAAGTATCCGTGTACGGCATCGCTAGCACCGAGAGGGCGGAGAAGAGGCTCAGGAGTGCCGATGCGAAACCCTTCGTCGAAGGCGTGATATCGGGCACCGCTGGTGTACTGCTCAACGAAGGTCGTAGGCGTGGAATGGACGTCGTTACTCTACTGGCAGAGGCCAGGCCGAACATGGCCGATGCGAGAGCTGCTGCCCTTATACTCACCGCGATCGACCAGATGATCATGCATCTGAGCCTTAACGTCGAGCCGCTATGCAAGGAGGCCGAGAGACTGGAAGCGCAGCTGAAGGTACTTCACAAGGACGCCGAGAAGAAGAGCAGGGACGATTCTCCCGCCGTAGCGGGATACCACTGAACGGGATTCGTGCGTCGCCATCGGGGAATCTTATTATAGCCGCCACGGGTTGGCTGATTGTCGGGCAGATTACGGGGGCGCGACGTAGGGTCCGACGATTTAGGAGGCCGCTGGCCGCCGGGTAGGTGCATCGGTTGATCGACATATTCTACAACGGGCTGCTCGCCGGACTCCTCTTGATGTGGGTAATCAGCAGCCGCCGCCGCATCTATTTTGGTCGCGCCATAGCGGTGCTTAAGCGCCATATTTTTGTCGTGTCCGCATTATTCTGGTTGGCCTTCGTGGTGTTCGCAGTTGCCTTTGTCACGAACTTCGACTACTTCGACCGCATACACGATATCGACGAAGCTGTTGAGACCGCTGTCATAAGTCACGAAGCAGGTATCAACCCGTATGAGGAGTTTGTGATTCCTCGGTTCAAGGGTCGGTACATCCCTAGCGTGGAGTGGACTCTTGGTCCTTACAATTATCTCCCTCTGGATCTCTTTGTGTATATCGGCTCCTACGAAGTCTTTGAATTGCTCGGGTCGCCGGAATGGTTCGTCGTGACGAATCTCATGCTGTCCGCGGCGGCCTTCGCGGTGCTTCGAGGCATCCTCAAGGCCGAGTGGATAGTCTATGCGCCGCTCGCAGGCATCGTCATGTTGTTCTACGCTTTCGACAACGCTTCGTTGACGTTGCTCCTTATGGTGTTGGCGATGTACGCCTATTTGCGCATGCAGTGGCATCCCGGCGTGGTGGCGATATTCCTCCTGTCGCTCGCCACACTGACGAAGATATTCGCAGCTATCCCGCTCGTGATACTCGTGCTCTTCGAACTTCAGAGTCAGATATCCAGAAGGAAGTGGAAGGATGTCGCGTGGACTGCTGTCGTCACCGCCGCGAGCGCGGTCGCCGCCGTTCTCGTCATGCTCCCCTTCGGAATCCAGAACGTGCTCGACTCTGCGGTGTTCTTCCATACCAGTGAGGAGCTCCGAATCGGCACATCTTGTGGTGGCACGCTGCTGAGCGAGATTGCGTTGGGGAGTGAGTACTACTCGATGATCAGTGCCGCCTTCGTCTTCGCTTCCCTGATCGTTGGCATGAAGTTCCGGAGCCTGAACGACCGGATCCTGCTGACCACGGTGGTGTTCCTGCTCGTATCGGTCAAGAGCAGCCAGGCCCCGTTGATCGTCTTCGGAATTTTCCTGATGCTTCGCCTCAAGGAGATATCCGATGCCCGTGCGAACAGCTCCCGCGACTCAACAATCGAACCGGAGATTCCAGGCGGATTGTCCGCGGAATCCGTATGATGCGCTTGAACATCCGTGTGCAACGCACACATCCGTCCCCGCTTCTTACTAAAGAAATATCTATTAATTCAGCCATTCCGCAAAAGAACGCGGGAAATATCGTACCAAGTTCGAGGTGCTCGTATGTCTGCGAAATTTGCTTCAATAAGAACCGGAGAGCTCCCCGGCCCAAAGTCTGCCGAGTTTGGCAGGATGAGAGAGCGACTGATATCCCGAGCGGTCGGAATAGTCGCGCCAGTGTACATCGAGAAGGCTGCAGGCTCGCTTCTGACCGATGTGGACGGTAATGTATTCATCGATATGGCAAGCGGGATAGGCGTCACAAACATCGGTCACAGACCCGCAGAGGTCGAGGCTGCGATCAAGGACCAGGCAGGGAAGTTCATACACACCTGTTACCAGGTCACCCCTTACGAGAGCTATCTTAGGGTGGCCGAGAAGCTCGCCGAACTCGCCCCGGGATCGGGGCTGACGAAGAGCGTTCTATTCAATGCAGGTGCCGAGGCTGTGGAGAACTCGGTGAAGATATCGAGGCACTACAACAAGAAGCTCGCCTCATTCTCGTTCACCCACGCCTTCCATGGCAGGACCATGATGGCCCTGGCGCTCACTGACAAAGAGATGCCGTACAAAGCTGGCTTCGGCCCGCTACCAGAGACCTACAAGGTCGACTTTCCCTACTGCTACAGATGTCCGCTGAACGCCACATACCCGTCCTGCGGTGTCGTATGCGCCGACAAGATAGACGAGATCTGGTCGAGCCCACAATTCGAGGGGAAGGTATCGTCCCTAATCGGTGAACCCATCGCTGGCGAGGGAGGGTTCATAGTCCCACCGAAGGAGTTCTATCCCAAGGTGTCGAAGATATGCAAGAAGCACGGCGTCGTCTATATTGACGACGAGATACAGACGGGCGCTGGGCGGACCGGGAAGATGTGGTGCGTCGACCACTGGCCGGGCGCCGAGCCAGACATGCTCGTTAGCGGCAAGGGGATGGGTGGAGGTTTCCCTCTCTCCGCGACTACCGGAAGGCCTGAGATAATGGACGCTCCGCAGGTCGGCGGCCTGGGCGGGACCTTCGGGGGCAACCCCGTAGCCTGCGCGGCCGCGCTCGCGCAGATCGACATCATCGAAAAGAGTCTCGACAAGGTCCAGCCGATCAACTCGTACATGGTGAAGCGCCTCGGGGAGCTGCAACAGAAGTTCCCGGTCATCGGCGAGGTCAGAGGTATGGGCGCGATGATGGCGCTCGAGCTCGTCGCAGACCAGAAGACGAAGGAGCCAGCGGCCAAGGAGACCGGCGCTGTGAAGACAGCCGCTCTCAAGAGGGGCCTCCTGATACTCACATGTGGCACATACAACAACGTCGTAAGGATGCACCCGTCGATTCTGATGCCACAGGAAATGCTCGAGGAGTCGATGGGCATTCTTGAGGAGAGCTTCGAAGAGGTCATGAAGGCCTAGCACTGCTGACCCTGCAGGTCGTCCCCGCCGTACTGTCAGAGCCCTCTTTCGGAAGCTATCTGGTTGGCCCGTGCGAGGTCGTCCTCGTCGTTGATGTTGACGGCTAGTAATGGGTCATCGAATTCGATGGTTTCCGTGTCCGGGCTCGGAGTCACTATGTTCAATCCGACCCACGTGAACGCCTCTCCTGCTTCGTCCACTCCGACCGACTCCGTCCTGGGTCTTACTGCGACGCGGGAAGTGTGGACCACAGCTGCCAAGCTGTTGCCGTCGAAAGCCTCCAAGAGTCTTGCGACATGGTGTTCCGTGACGAACGGAACGTCCACGTTGAGTGTGAGGAAAACGTCGTCGAGCTTCTCCAGCAGTTCCATGATATCCTGGTGATACCCCTTCCCGAGTGTGTCGATGACCTTCAGACCCGCCCTTTCAGCCTCGATTCTCGTCCGAGGTGTGCGTTGCGAGACTGCGACGAGGATCCCACTCAGGCGGCCATGCTGCAGCGCGTCGACGGATCTCCTCAGCAGGTTCCTTCCTCCCACTTCGAGCAGCGCCTTCTCCACCTCACCATCGAACCTGGTCGCCCTGCCACCAGCCATGATGACTGCCTTCATACGAATGCCACCCACATCAGCAGAGTCGCGCCCCTCCCTATCTCGTTCACAGCGCCGAACACGTCTCCGGAGACGCCTCCCAAGTGTTTCCTGGCTATGGCCGTCACTGCCCCTCCGGCCAGGATTCCTGTGAGAACAATTACGGAGAGCCATCCGACAACGAGGAAGCAACCGATCAGAGCGATCCCGCAGGCGGCTAGAAAACGTCCTCGGTCGGCATTCTGGACGAATAGCGACCCCATGCCCTCATGTGAGCTTGGTCCGAGCAGCATGGCAGTGTTCATCGCGAGCTTTCCACCCACCTCGGCCACGACCATCCCTAGAATGAAGGGAACTGCCCAGGGAAGCGGCCAAAGCTCCACATCCCGGCCCACGGACGAACACATTCGCATGGCAAGAGCGAAGAATATGATCAGGAAAAGGACGACGGCTATCACCGCGGCCACGCCCACATGCGGGTCCTTCACGACCTCGCGTTTTCGCTGAGGGCTTCCATGTGCCATGATCCCATCCGCGAAGTCTGCCAGCCCCTCCGTGTGGATTATGCCGGTTACGCCATAGAGTAGCGCAACGAGAAGCGCTCCGGAAACAATCGCATTCGAGGGCCCGAGCATGAGGTCCAACGCTATGATCGTCAGAGATGCGATGAGCCCGACGAGAAGCCCGATGACCGGGAGAAGGTGCTGCTGCGAGGCTGCAGCTTGGAGGTCGAGGTCCTTTCTCGTCAGTCGAATACGGGTGAGCAGTCCGAGCAGCGCCAGTGTCATGGTGCTCACTCGAACAGCCGTGTCATGGATGCCGCCACGAGTGCGCCGACCGCATCGTCCATGAATGGGGGTAATACACCGATAATTCCAGGCTTCTCGCGATCATATCTCACGTAGTTGAACAGGCCTCTCTTCCCAGCAATATACTCTGCGATCGACATGCCTATGAGCTCATCCGCTACAAGGGATGCCGGATCGTCCGATGTGAGCGCGCGGGCCTCGTCGTCGGAAGTGAGCACCCCGTCCAAATGGGAGGCTGCTGCTATCAGCAGCGCTACATTCAGGTCGTTGATGTTGACTTCGAGCAGCTCTTTGAGCTGCCTCTTCTTTTCTACGATCTGTTCTGTTGTCAGCTCTCCGGCATAGAGCGCGAACCCCGCTTCGACTAGATTGTCGAGGTCAACACCATGCCTTGAGAGTACTTCCGACGCCTTCTCCATGAGTCTTCGCCCCCGTGGCGACGAAAGTGTTAAATGCACTTTCAATATTTCAAGTTTGCTTTAGGGGTACTATGAAAGGCTTATCGAGTTACACCGAGGCCATCAGACCTCTTGACAGGGACCTGATGGCGAGGGCCAGTCTGAAACAGGATTCGCTGACCAAGCCGAAAGGCAGCCTTGGCAAGTTGGAGGACCTGTCCATAAGGCTAGCCGGTATCTACGGTACGTTGTCACCGTCGATAGCCAGGAAGGTCGTGTTCACAATGGCGGCTGACCATGGCGTCACGGAGGAAGGGGTCAGCGCCTACCCGTCGGAAGTGACGATGCAGATGGTCCTCAACTTCGCAGGAGGGGGGGCGGCCATCAACGTACTGGCGAAATGCGTCGGTGCTGAGGTCAGAGTCGTCGACATGGGTGTGGGTGCAGACGTTACATGGCATGACTGCATCTTGTCCCGAAAGGTGGCGATGGGGACCAAGAACATGTGCAAGGGTCCCGCGATGTCTTCGGAGGAAGCGACGCAGTCGGTCCTGACGGGGGCTGAGCTTGCCGATCAGGCGATCGACGAAGGGGCGAATGCGATTGCGGTCGGGGACATGGGCATCGGCAATACAACTGCGGCCAGCGCCATCACCGCTGTAGTAACTGGTAGGTCCGTGCCAAGCGTGACCGGGCGGGGAACGGGCGTCGACGACGCGGCTCTATCCATGAAGGTACGTGCAATCGAGAGAGCAATTGAAGTGAACGCCCCTGACTCCGCTGATGGATTGGACGTTCTCTCGAAGATAGGTGGATTCGAGATCGGGGGAATCGCGGGGGCTATTCTCGGGGCAGCCTCTCGAGGAGTCCCGGTCTTCATTGACGGCTTCGTGTCCAGTTCCGCGGCTCTAGTGGCTGCCGCGCTCGCACCTGCCTGCAAAGATTACATCATCGCTTCACACCTGTCGGTCGAGCCAGGCCACAGCATCGTCCTCGAGCATCTGGGGTTGGAGCCACTCCTCGACCTTAGGATGCGACTCGGGGAAGGGACAGGAGCCGCGTTGGCGTTTTCCATTGCTGACGCCGCGTGCAGGATCATGAACGATATGGCAACATTCGAGGGAGCGGGCGTTTCCCGCTCGGACAAGTGAGGATAAGACTCAGGTATACCAAGAGGTGAGATAGAATGGAGATGACAGTTGGGAACAAGGGATACATGACATGGATTGCTCTTGCGGTGGTCGTTTCCTCCGTGACGGCTTTCACGGGCGGATACTACACGGGAGCGATTACGACCGATGGGGACTCCATACTGCTGGTGGACGACTATGGACGGACCATCAAGTTGGATAGCATTCCTGAGAGGATCGTGTCGACGGCCCCGACTCCGACAGAGATGCTGTTCGCCGTTGGAGCTGGGGACCTCGTGGTCGGCGTGGACACCTACAGTGACTACCCTGCGGAGGTGGCGAACATAACGAAGGTCGGCGACTATACGCTCAGCACCGAAGTGATCATCAGCCTCCAGCCAGACCTTATAATCTCCAGTGACCTAGTTCCGATATCTCAGCTCGAACTGCTTGAGGACCAGGGAATCCCGTTCGTGATATTGGCGACGAGGACCCTTGATGATGTCCTCAAAGATCTCAGGCTCGTTGGCATTCTGACCGGACACGTCGACGAGGCCAACGAATTGGTGGATGAGCTTGAGGACCGGATAGAGGCGGTGACAAGTAAGACGCAAGCGGTCGACCTTGTGAAGCCACGAGCGTACTTAGAATACTATCCGTACTGGACATATGGTCCGGGCTCCTTCGGAGACGACCTGATCGCATTGGCTGGTGGAATCAACATTGCGGAGAACACCAGCAGCGAGTATCCGATGCTCACAAGCGAATTCGTTATAGCGCAGGACCCGGAAATCATCGTGTATACTGTCGGCTACATGACCACAACGACTGCTGACGAGATATCCTCGCGGCCAGGTTGGGATGTCATCACAGCAGTATCAGAAGGAGACATACACTCGATGGACGACAACCTACTGAGTCGGTACGGACCGCGCATCGTGGACGGGCTGGAAGACCTGGCAGCGCTGCTGCATCCCGACCTGTTCGCATGACCACGAGGCGATGGCTCTGGAATCCGGACAATCGGATGTTGAACCTGCAAAGGGTTCGAGGTTCGCCTTCTTCAGGCGCAACCCTTTGCTGTTCATCGTCCTACTCTTCCTATTTCTCCTGGTATCGACGTTCCTGGCGGTTCTGGTTGGCACCCTGGGACCAATAGGCCCAGGCGAACCAGAGAAGATATCGCTCTCGGATGCGATGTACGCAATCCTCAAACTGGATGGAGATTACCCCGCGTACTACACGGCCGTGTTCTGGGATGTCAGGATACCTCGCGTGCTGCTGGCAGGGCTCGTAGGGGCCGCCCTGGCATGTGCGGGCACGGCGATGCAAGCCATCTTCCGTAACCCGATGGCCGACCCGTTCATAATCGGCGTTTCGTCCGGCGCGGCTGTAGGCGCCGTCTCCGCAGGCCTCATCGGTCTGACAACCGTCGTCGGGGCGTTCACGGCCCCGATGCTGGCATTCGTATCGGCTCTCGTGACAGTTCTAGTCGTGTACAAGATGGGCACTGTGAGGGGCAAGGTCTACGTCGACACACTCCTCCTCTCCGGAGTCGCGATCGCTGCGTTTCTTGGCGCAATCGTGTCGTTCCTGATATTTTTCGCAAGGGATGACTATCATCAACTGATCCCGTGGCTGCTCGGTTCCTTTGCAGTCGCGAAATGGAGCTATGTTTGGATACTTGTCTTACCTGTTTGCTTTGGTGTCTGCCTGGTCTTTCTCTTCGGTCGTGAGCTGAACGCCTTACTGCTTGGCGAGGAGACGGCCCACAACCTGGGGGCGGACCCCGAGTTCCTCAAGAAGCTGATGCTGACGACAGCGGCCCTGGTGACCGCCGGGGCAGTCGCCTTCACAGGGATAATCGGATTCGTCGGGTTGATTGTACCGCACATGATGCGGATATTGGTTGGTGCGGATCATAGGGCCCTTGTGCCAGCTTCAATCCTGTTCGGCGCCAGTTTCCTTATCTGGGCTGATGCGATATCCCGGACGATAATACCCGGGCAGGAGCTACCTGTGGGGATCATAACAGCGCTTTGCGGAGGGCCGTTCTTCCTCTACCTTCTCCGCAGGAGTCGCACTTCGGGGTCGATGTCATGAGGATCGATGTGTCGGACCTATCATTCTCGTTTGGCGTGTCGAGAGTGCTCAAGAACGTCTCGTTCACGGTCGGCGATGGGGAGTTCCTCGGTCTAATGGGCCCGAACGGGTCTGGCAAGACCACCCTTCTCCGATGCCTTACGAGATACCTTCCAGCCGATCCGAAGGCTGTATTCGTTGACATGAAACCGTTACACACGCTCTCCGACCGACAATTGGCGACCACCTTCGCGGTCGTCCCCCAGAGTTCATCGACTGATTTCCCGTTCACCGTCAGGGAGATCGTGACGATGGGCCGGATACCACATGCCCATAGCAGGATTCTGGGCTCGCGGGCCGGGGATGCCCGGTTGGTGTCTGCAGCGATGGTCGCTTCAGGCTGTGACTTCTTGGCTGACAGGCATTTCTCGGAATTGAGCGGGGGAGAGCGTCAACGGGTGGTGATCGCCAGAGCGTTAGCCCAGGAACCGAAAGCCCTTCTGTTGGATGAACCGACTGTCTATCTGGATATCAGCGGCCAGCTAGAGATAATGGATCTCGTGAAGAAGCTCAACAAGGAGCGGTCGCTGACGATCGTGGCTGTTCTCCACGATATCAATCTCGCAGCCAGGTACTGCGACAGGATAGCGCTCCTCCACCAGGGGAGGTTGGAGGCAATAGGCCCACCGAGCGATGTTCTGACCCCAGAGACGATACAGTCCGTGTACGGCGTTGATGTCGCCGTCAGGAAAGACCCTTTCACCCACGGCATATATGTCATGCCCAGGTCGATCACCACCTCCGCTCGGAAGAACGGAGCTCGTGTCCACGTCCTCTGCGGAGGCGGATCGGGAGGGCCGATACTCAGGCAGCTCGTCGAGCACGGCTTCTCATTGTCCTCCGGTGTTCTGAACGTCCTCGATTCTGACTACGAGTGTGCTGTAGACCTTCACATCCCTGTCGTCGCGGAGGTCCCGTTCTCCCAGATAAGCGACGAGACCAATAGAGGCAACCTGAGCATGATCGATGACTCGAGGGCGGTCGTTGTATCGCGTTTTCCCGTCGGGCCTGGCAACTTCAAGAACCTCGAGGCAGCCAGATACGCGCTGGACAATGGCAAGAAGGTGTTCGTCATCTCGGGTCTTGATTTGCCTTCCGTAGATTTCATAGGTGGGCGAGCCGATGCATGTCTGCGAGGGCTCATCAATGCTGGCGCGGTCGAAGTATCATCGGTGGACGAACTCACACGCCAGCTGGGAGTCGAGCTGGAGGCGCTGAAGTGAGGACCGAACCGTTGCGTGACCTAAGGAGGAACACCGAGCTTCTCATTCTTGCCAGGCTGCTCGAGAACCCCTCCGCGAAGATGCGCGACTTCGCCGCCGATCTGGACATCACGGTCCAGGCAGTCAGCCAATATCTGTCCTCCATGCGCAAGGCAGGCCTCGTCAAGGAGCTGAGAGGCAAGCACAAACCTACCAGGAAAGGCATGCAGAGTCTCCAGGAACATTTCGGCTCGCTCAAGACCGAGGTCGACGCAGTGCTCAGGAGGATCATGGTGGTGGACACGTGCGTTGCCATCGCCGGGAAGAGCATTCAGAAGGGGGATAGGCTCGGCCTCCTGATGGAAGATGGCATGCTCATGGCCTATCCAGGGAATGTGTCGGGCTCAAAAGGTGTCGCTCAGGAAGCCGCGTCCGTTGGCGATGATGTGCTGGTCGGTAAACTCGAAGGAATAGTCGACATGAAGCTCGGTACACTTCTGATTGTGGAAGCCCCCTCCGAGCATGACGGCGGGTCCAAGAAGGCAGATATCGGCAGAGCGAAGCAGCAGATCGACCGCCTCTCTCCCGGCCTGATAGTGGCCGGAGACCTCGTCGGTTCGGCGCTGTTGGCGAAGGCGACCCAGGAGTTCTTCACGATCCACGCCCCGGTGGAATCAGCGATGAGCGCTCTCACGCGGGGGGTGGATGTGGTGTTCTGTGGCACCCGCGAATCCGTGGACGGTATCCTCCTGGCGGTATCCATGCTGAGAAAGGAGACCGGTTACTCGATCCGCTCCACATCAGTCAGGGTCTGATTCCCTGGCCCTAATTCTCCCGACCACTAAATGATTCGAAGTGTCGGCACTCTTTGTGTGAGTGGCGAGTTCGTGGAAGCGGCGGGAGCTATCGATGGCTGGAGGGCGCTGAGGGCTTTCTACGTCAGCATGATCGGAGACGCCAAGATCAATGCGTTGGTCGAGGCCGCATGGTTGCCTGCCTCCTGCTTCAATCATGGCCTGCTCCAGCGTGGCAATCGTCGAGAAGACATATATCTCGCCTCTGACCATCAGGAATCGGTCAGCGTGGGGTCATCATGATCAGGTGCTACGTCTCAGAGCATGGGGTACTTAATGAGGTCGACAAGACTCATATGAGGGATTCGGTCTGGATAGATCTTGTCGCTCCCACCCCCGATGAGGCCGAAATGCTGAGCAGGGAGTTCGAGATCGACCTGCAGGACATCGCTGACTCACTCGACCCGAACGAGCGGCCAAGAGTGGAGATTGCCGAGGAATACGACTTCCTAATCCTGAGGAATCTGCTTACTGACAGCGGGAACGAAGATAGGATCGACACGATCCCAATCGGGATAATCCTGACTTCCCAGCATGTCATCACGATAAGGATTGGAGCAACATTTGCAGGGAGCGAGGTCACTGCCGATTTGAAGCGTCGTCCCCCATTGAACACCAAAGAGGACGTCTTCGTGGCTGTGGTACGCCGGGTCATTCGCGACATGGAGCGCAAGATTCGGCCAGTCGAACGGAGAATAGCCCACATACAGGAGACGATTCTCACCGCAAGGCGGCGCGATGTAGCGGAGGGCGCATTTGCGTTGAGTAACAGCCTCATCCGTCTGAACACCGCCCTCCTGTCCGACATGAACGCGATATCTATGTTGCCCAGGATCAGAAACCTTCAGATGATGAAGGAGAAGATGGATATTATGGAAGACATCGAGAACGATGTCGCACAGCTCTACGAAATGACGACGATATACCGCGAGATAATGGCGAACATTCTGAACGCCTATGAGTTCGCCGAGTCGAACCAGCTCTCGACGATCATGAAGACCCTGACCACCATCAGCCTCATACTCATACTACCGACGCTCCTCGCGAGCCTTTACGGGATGAACGTGGCTCTCCCGTTCGAGGGTGACCCGAACGCGTTCTGGATAGTCATAGGCCTCTCAGCGGTCGCCGTCGCTGGTCTTTGGGTCATCCTGAGGCTCAAGCACATATTGTGATGTTGCCCCTGCCCGTCACATCAGTAGGCATCTTAATTCAGCGGGGACCTCGAAAAGACCCTTAACGATCGTAAGATGAGTTATTTCTCAGGGAACGTGCCAGCGACTGTGTTTTGGGTAGCACTACTTATTATAGGTCTCGAGATTCCATATGGTGTTGTCCGTTCATGATATACGTGGTTGACATAGCGTTGGGCGCACTCTTGGGGGTATCCGTTTTCCTCCTTATCCTAGCAGTGGCCTCCCACAGACGCAGCGGCCTGCTATCACTACTACTCGTCGGCATCGGCTTCGGAGTCCATGCGTCCTTCACACTCATCGTCCTAATCTTTGGACATTTCACGGAGATCCTGTCGAATGTCGACGGTTACCAGCTACTAGCGTTGGATGCTGCGGTATTCGTGGCTGCTATTCTGGTTGGCACACTCGGAGGTAGGGCTCTTGCAAGATCCTCTTGACCTGGAGAATAGGAAGAGGATATTCGAGTGCATCAGGCAGAGCCCTGGCCTTCACTTCCGGGAGATCCAGCGTCGGACGAGTCTCCCTATAGGTGTGCTTGAGTATCACCTCAACTATCTGGTCCAGAAGGGACTTCTCTCGCTCGAGAAGCAGGAGAACTTCTCGAGGTACTATCCAGAGGGCCAGCTGAGCAGCGACAAGCAGCGGATTCTCTCGGCTTTGAGACAGGAAATTCCGCGGGGGATAATCCTCTACCTGCTTAGGAACCCTGGGGTTACGCATGGCGAACTACTGTCCAATTTCACGGTCTCTGGTGGCACCCTGTCGTATCACGTGAAGAAGCTGACCAACAAGGGAGTCGTCAAGGTAGCGAAGAAGGGCAGGGAGTCCCGCATGACCGTCATCGATCCTGACAAGGTTGCGGACCTTCTGATAATCTACAGAAGGACCTTCTTCGATCGGCTGGTTGACGAGTTCGTTGCAGCGTACGTAGGTGGTGGCAGGTAGAACGCGGCGAATCAGGTCTTCTTTCTGTAGTATCTGTTCTTCTCGAGGCTGACGATGTCTGCCGGATCCTCGTCGCTCGTTCTGCGCGCGACCGCGTAGACTCCGACTGTCCCGACCACGACAACTCCAATCGCCACCCCTATCACGACGGACTCGCCAGATGTTCCCACCAAGATGATGTCACCGGGGATCTCTGCCTGCCCGGTCGGGAAGAGCCCCAGGCTGGGGTCGTGCATCACGCTTATCGTCGTGTCGTTGAGGGGCGTGGATAGGTACACCCTGAGTGATTCACCGTCCGTCCTGTACAGAGTCGCGATGTCCACCAGCTCGTCCTCGTCGCCGGTCCAGCCTATCTCCGCCTGGCTTGCCCATCCGAAGAAGCTCTCCTCCTCGCCTTCCTCGATGAACGCGAAGAGCTGCTTGAAGTCGTTTCGCGGAGTGAACTTGTGAACTATCTTGACGGTTCCATCAGTCTCATTCTCGCTTGGATCGCTCTCCGTTATCGCATCGTCCTGGTATCCATGGAAGAAGTACTGTTCCGGCATCGAGGTCGGTGAGAATGTGTAATTATCCATCATCATGAGACCGATGTCGATTGCCAGGTCCTCGGCGTAGATCGCCTCGTTTATGTCGATCGATATGTCGAACTTGAGTTCCGTGGACCCGTTCACATCGTAGTCTGGGGAATCCTGGACATCCGCATAGTGTGCCGAGTAGTTGTCGCTCGTCACGATGAAGCTCACCTTGGCCTGCGCCCAGTCCTCGATGATCTCTATTCCAGGCATCCCTGAGTCCTCGGGCCGGTCATCCTCGAAAGATGCGATCCGCCGGTTCATGTTCAGAGACGCAGTCATGTCCACAGTGACAGTCTCTCCCATATCGGCATTCGTCTCATGTGTGATGTCGGAAAGGGACCAAGTCGCATGTTCAAAGGACGCACGGTACGGGACATCTTCCAGTACCAGCATGCCGTCCTCGGTGGCGTTGTAGCCAAAGACCGCCGATATCACCAGACCGTATCCCAGCGAATCCTCTTGGTCGGGGCGGATTATCATCGCGGCAGGGAATGTCTTCGATATGGCAACATCCATGTCTCCTGTCTCTATCACAACGACATCTGCAGTTTCAGCATACGAAATAGCCTGGTCTTGAGCGGAAGCTCCGCCAGGCATAGCTATGAATCCTGCCAGAAACGATGCGCAGACCAGCAGGGCGAGCAGATTCCGTGTTTTATGCATGCCTGGTACACAATCACGCTTGTCTTTATTAAGCCATTTGGTACACTCGTAGAACTTGGCGCGCCTCTGCCAATCTGCCATCCGACGATGAATTCTATTCGGTCGCGTCCCCAATCCGTTTCAAATGGAAGGAGTAAGTTGGTTCAAGCTTAGAATGTCCGTATCGTTTGATGAGCAACATGTTCGCCAGGCTCGCCTCTTCTAGTACCCTGCTTGAACAGTCGTCAGTAGGATATCATATAACGCAGTTATTTCATTAGAATCACGGGCCACCTCTTGGTGGCCCTCAAGTGAAAGAATAGGGGAGGCTTTGAAGAACATGAGATACAAGAGAGCATGGGCTATCGTGACAGTCGCGGCGTTGGGATTTCTGCCCGCGTCGTTGATTGTAGGTGGAGAGGAACCATCGGTTCCTATACCGGTCACCCCTGCCGACAGCGAGGGATACGCGGTCTTTTTCGCGGATAACATGGCATTCGCCCCTCAGTGGCGGACAGGGAACCTGGTTAGGATTGAGACGATGGTTCTAAAGGCTGGAGACTTCAACGGAGACGGAGTGACTAACGCATCAGACATCCCCTTGGATGTAAGCCTTGGACTGACCCAGGCTGAGCTGACGGCGAACCCGGATCTCATACTTGACACATATATGGTTTCGGTTCCAGAGATCTGGGTCACCATGTCCGGCCCTGGCGGATCGTACGAGTTCTACTCGTACTTCGCTGACGGGACAGCTGATGAATCGGACACCGTCGGTCGAGAGATAAACAAGGCAGGGCATCTGATATACGGATTCCTGTGGGATACCACTGGCGTCGAACCAGGTGTTTACAGGGCGACCGTCTCGATACCCGCTGAGTACGATGTGGTCATGGCGATCGAGAGCTTGACCCTAGAGGAGGAAGCCGAACCGATAGGGTTCATCGAAGTTCCCGCCGCTGGAGCTGAACCCGTGTCTGGCACCGGCGGAGTTGCCGACGCTACGAACGAGGCGTTCATCTACCTCGGAGCGATAGTTGAACGCGGCTCGGGTGGCGGCGGTGGCAACGGCAACGGCAACGGCGGCGGCGGCGGCCACGGAAAGAAGTAAGGGCAGCATCCCAACGGCATTGTCCGTCGAGCATCGAAACGGTTTGAAAACCTCTTATCGTCCCTTTATTTTAACTCGGATGCGCTAGATCCCAGGTTTCAAAACAAGAATATTAGCATGCTCACGAATTCCTGCGGTGGTCTCCGCGAGCATGCTGATTTGCGTTTGTTCTCAGGCCACTTCTACTACGGCGAGACACCTATTATCGCATCGACTTCGGTCGGTGTCGATGAATCGCCCCAGGCGGTCTCGTATACCGTCTCGTCCATCAGGTCCTCGTCAATGCCTACGTCTGTCTGAATCATGACCGTTATCGATATGGAGTCTCCGGCCTCGTATTCCGAATCGCTGAGGGTCGGTATGCTGACGGTTATGATGTTCCCGGATGGGATTGCGTATGCAGCGGTACCAACATCGACCGTGGCGTCTCCTCTAGTCACCGTTGCGGTTGCCGCCAGTGTCACTTCTTCAACTGCCTCAGGCAATGTCAGCTCCCCGAGGGTCATGCCTTCCCAAGGGGCGTCATCGTCGGATATCGACACATCCAGGCGATAGACGAACTTGGCGTAATGAAGTGGACAGTCTTCCTCTGCGTGCAGATGGTCACCCTTGACTTTAAGGTTCATGGTTCTGACTGCAAGCAGGTTGACCACCGGATCGCCGTCTTCATTTGTCTCGGTATCTGTCAGGTAGGCTTTCTCCGCACTGAAGATGTCAACCTCAACGATTGGGGCCCCTGATTTATCGCCTATTGCCACCGAATACAACGCTGAGACGCTCAGCATCGCACACACCGCTACCGCCGCAAGAACAAGCCCTGTCTTCCTCAAAGGCCGACTAGTCTCTCGGTCTGTGACTCGCCTAGCCAAATCACTCTCGAACTCCCGTTCCATTCTCTCACCCTTCTCTTTGGGAGCGCTTACCAAGGAAGTCTCTCGCCGTCCTTGGGCCGCTCCTCGATGCCCGCAACCACGGTGGCGACAGAAGAAGCCCGAACACTTCACGCGCCTTCTCTGTTCATCTCCCGTCTCGCGTCGAAGGGCCATCCGAATGCACCCTCTTTACCCGTTGTGGTGCAAGAATCAAACTATGGAACGAAAATAGAACTGTTAAGTGGGGTTCCCCCAGACGCTGATTCGAAAGGCGTCTATGCCTGTCCTGGAATCCTCATCTCTTCTTCCGTGCTAGGTCGTCCAGCGCTGACAGAAGGCGGAGTACCTCGGCCTTCGAGTTGTAATGCACAAATGTGGCGCGCAACATCGTCTTCTTCTTGTATATCGCCGGAACGCGTGAGTAGTAGTCCTCCGCGCCAACAGCCAGCCGGTATTTGTCCCAGAGTTTCCTGGACAGGGCGCGGTCCTGGTAACCGCGCAGGTTGAACGAGAAAGTCGGGTCTCTATTCCACTCTTTGCCGACGTCTGAAGGACCGTAGAGTCTCAATCCGGGGATATCGTTCAGTCCGGGGGTCTTTCCCTTTCCGTGGAGCGCGATGTCCATTAGCTCCTTTTCGTATCTCTCGATCGCCTTGAAAGCCTGCATAAGCCTCATCCTGCGCTGCTTACCCGGTTTCGGAGGGCGCTTTGCGGACGGATTGCCGACCCAGGCGAGATAATCGATAGCTCCTGAGATTGCAGCGAACATGGCTTGGTCTCTCGTTCCCTGCTCCCACTTCTCCGGGCCACGGTCCGGTGACGCCAACACCTTGTATGGCGACAACTTCTTGATATGCTCTGGCTTCGCGTACATGAAGCTTCCATGTCGCGAGAACAGTTTGTATCCAGAGAACACGAGGAAATCGCATCCGATCTTTCTCACGTCCACAAGCTCGTGGGGAACATGGTGTACGGCATCAATGATGAACAGTGCCTTCGCGTCGCGGGCAATCTTGCCAATCTCTACGAGATCGGTCCTCGTGCCAAGGACGTTCGATGCAGCGGCGACTGTGATCACCTTCGTGTTCCTGTCCACCCGCTCCTGGATGGAGCCTGGGTCCAGAACTCCCGTGTCTCTGTCGAACTCAGCGAACCTGAGTTCGTTTATCTCCAGGTTCGACCCCATCTCGACCCAGGGGCTGATGTTCGTGTAATGCTCGTACCCTGTGGTCACTACGTTCTCGCTACCTGAGAATTCTCTTCCCAGCGCATAGCTGAGGCTGAACAGGAGGCCGGTGGCCGACTCCCCCGATATGATGGTGCTTGGCCTCTGAGCGTTCAGAAGGTCGGCAACGGCCATCCTGCCATCCAGTATGGTCTGACTCGCTCCTTCCGACTCCGGGAACAGGTTGCCAACGTTGGCACTCCAATCGATCCTGGCTTCGTGCTCCCTGTCTGCAGCGCGCCTCGTAACCAGCGTACCTGCCCCGTTGTCCAGGAAAGCCCGTTTTCGGCCTGCAGGGTCTGCGCCTACTGCGGGAAACTGTCTGCGAATCATCGCGAGAAACTTAGAATCGATCCTCATGGCGTGTGGATATGACGACTTACTTGATAAGAATTGACACCGAAACCCTCGGGTTCGACAGCGAAAATCGAGAATGGAAGGGGTTTTTGGTGGACAGGAGAGCCGCCGAACACTAAGGTAACTATGGGGGAGACCTTGTGTATCCCAATGCTTGGGCTACGGCTACTCCTGGCCACATGCAGACTGATGAGGACCGGGCACCCCGTACAAGAAGTCGTAGAGGTACTCGTTGCAGGAATCACAATCCTCTGTCGACTCGTCGCCCGGAACGTCCTCTCCAAGGGCGTCGCAGGTGCAGTTTTCGCCGGTGCCGTCCCTCAGGCAATCACCGTTGCCCTTGTCTTCGTCGAAGGCCGCCACGGTGGCAACACCGCCGACCATCATTGTCGCGCCGAGTGCCAGCGCGATCCACATTCTCGCGATCATCTTCCTCATTCCTCTTTGTCGACGGGTTCGCCCCGTCTGTAATGCGAGCAATGATGAGATGTTGATATGTGGTTTGTGGTACAAGAATCAAAGGCTAGCACAATCTTCTATCTATATATCCAGGAGACGTGATTTCGAGGAAAATCAGGCTTCGTTGATCGCGCTCGTGGATGTGATAATCAAAGGCTCTCCCTCTTCGCCTGCGCTGACGAGGCACCCACAGGCCATCATACCCATGAGAATAGCCACAGTTGTTGCAGACACTTTGCTGTTCCTCACTTTCGATTCCCCCATAGTTTGTCCTTAGCGCCAGTCCGTATGACTGCGCGTTCTCCCTCAACGGCGGAATTCGTATTTTATACGTTCGTCGCCCCCTGCCGTACTGACGCACCTAGGATATCGGGGTGAAAGTGCGACAAAACAGGGGTACGGTTGGAAGAAATTCTAATATATGGAATTAGTCCGGTCACTCCCTGTTGTGGCACGGCTCCCATTCCCCAGGCTGTGAACCATGACACTTCTCGTGGCCGTATTTCACTCTTTGCCACGGCTCGTCGTTGCCGAAGGCTATCGCCGCGACAACTATGGCCACGGTCACCGCTATAACGGATACGAGGCCAGGGACGAACCCAAGTGGAGGCCAGAGGCGCTCTTCCACAAGATCATGGGGCGCGCAGCCCGCAAGAACTTGAAATACGAGGCAACGATTCACGTATGGTCAGATGCGAGATAGGAAGATCAAGCAGCTGCCGATAACCCGTGTGATAGGCACGCTTGGCCACGAGATAATCCAGCTGACGCCGACGTTCTTCAGGTTCTTCGCCAAACTGCCGAAGGTCGCCCAGCGTTCGATCAAGATATTGCTCCCATTCTTTGTCCTCCTGGCACTTACGATAATTCCTCTCCCTCTCGATCTGCAGGTGCAGTACGCGTTGGCAATCTTCGTGTGCGTTTCCATGCTTTGGACATTCGGAGGACTCCCACTACCTGTGACTGCCCTTCTGGTACCTGTGCTGTTGACTTTCTATGGTATATTCAAGACGGATGAGGCCCTCAAATCGTTCGCAGATCCCGTCGTCTATCTACTCATGGGCGGCCTAATAATGGCGGAGGCGTTCAGAAAGCACGGCATTGACCGCAGGCTGGCGTATTCGATCGTCTCCCGCTTCGGAGGCGATATCGGCAAGATTCTATTCTCGTTCATGCTCGTCGCGGCTCTCCTTTCGATGTGGATATCGAACACGGCGACCGTGGCTCTCATGATACCAGTGGTGCTCGGCATCGCTTCGAGGGCTGGAGATGAGAAAGGCAAGCTGTCGATACTCTTCCTCCTTGGCGTTGGAATCGGTTCCGCTCTGGGTGGTATGGCGACAATCACAGGGTCTGCGCCGAACGCGGTCGTGTCCTCTCTTCTCGCTCAGAGGCTCGCTGAGGATGGCGTCGCATGGACGTTCCTCGACTGGATGAAAATCGGTCTTCCGACGAGCCTCGTCCTGCTGGCGGTTTCGTGGTATGTCCTGAGGAAGCTATTCCCAGTTCGAATTGAATCTCTGGACATCGCCTCGGTCAGAAAAGAGCTCTCAGAGATGGGACGCCTGTCTCAGGGCGAGAGGAAGACCCTCGGGATATTCTTCCCGACTGTAGTCCTATGGGTCGCCGGCGCCGATATCGGCGCGATGTTCGGTTTTCCGCCCAGTTTCATGAGTGCCGCGATAGTCGCGTTGACCGCTGCTGTCCTGCTCTTCGCCAGCAAGACCATTGATTGGCAGGATGCAAGATCGATTCCTTGGGACATATTCCTCATCATCGGCGCCGGACTGGCTCTTGGAGAAGGCCTCCAGCAATCCGGGGCTGCCGATTGGATGGCCGGTGTCCTAGTTTCGCTCACGGGGGATCTCCACATCTTTATCATCATGCTTGTGGTTTCCGTCGTTTCTGTCGCCTTATCCAACTTCATGAGCAACACCGCCACTGCTGCGATACTCGTACCGATTCTCATCGGCATGGCCGATGAGTTGATGGTCGATCCCATGTTGCTTGTCCTCGTCTGCGGCCTTTCCGTTTCGGTGTCATTCATAACTCCGATAGGCACCCCTCCATTCACTCTCATCTACTCTACGGGAATTCTATCTCGCAGGGATCTGTTAAGGAGTGGCCTTAGAATCTCCTTGCCAGCGGTCCTAGCGATTTCGACCCTCGTCTACTTGATGGTGAGATTCGGTTTGGTGTGATTTGGAGGTGAAATGGTTGAGGGTGCTGGTGATAGGTGCGGAGAAGTTGGGTACTCAGGTGATTAGGCAGTTGAAGAAGATCCCGGAGATCGAGATGGTCGTGGCCGAGAGACGAGAACGGCCATTGGCTGTAGAATGCGGCGTCATCGATAAGGTGGACGTCGTGGCCCATGTCACGTCACTGAACTTCTCCGAGGTGCTCGAGCGCACGAACCCTGACTTCGTAGTCCTGGCGAGGACGGTCCAGGATTGGGAGCAGACCGAGACGCCCATGGGCACGGAGTACGTGGAGGGGATGGAGCGGGAGCTGACGAAGTTCGATGTGGCCGTGTTCCCCGTTGACGGCAGGATTCTTGGACTTTATTGATTCTCTCAAGACCAGAACTTCGTGCTGGCTTTGAGTATATCGAGCCCGTCCAGTTCGCCAACGAGTACGTTGTCGTCGTCTACGATCGGCAGGTCGTTGAGGTGGTGCTCGACCATCAGCTTGGTCACGTTTACGAGCATCTCGTTGTGGAGCACTTTGATGGGTTTGCCCATGACCTCTGTTACCTTGTCGTCCGATATTTCTGCGAGCATTCTCAGGAACGAGGTGACGCCAGTGCTCCTGACGCCGAGACGGTAGCCTGCGTGCCTCAGCAGTGTCTCAAGTGTTATCGTCCCTTTCAGCTTTCTGTCGCCATCGACAACGTAAACCTTCCTGGTTTCGCTGTCCTCGATGATTGCCTCGACGGCGTCCTTCATGCTCGCCTCTATCGAAACGGTCGCGGGCTTGACGGTTTTCGCCACCTCAGCTACCACGTCCGATACGCGGATGTCATTTATGGGCTTGTCGTCCACCATACACCTTCTCCTCCACCATCGACAGTGATGTCCTTTCCGGGTTATCTAGCTCTCCTTCTTGAGGTAAACCACACTCTGTGGGAACGGTATCTCGATGCCTGCCTCGCTCAGCTTGCGGTAGATCTCCTCGACGAGCCTGTCACGCGCTGCCATGCGCTTCCCCCGGTCGTTTATCCAGAGTAGCACCTTGAACACTAGAGCCGAATCGCCCATTTCGTCGAAGAGGATCATCGGTTCCTTGTCCGGGTTGTCCAGCAGCGAGTGCGGGTTGTCCTTGATCGCGGCCATGATCGTCTCCCTTACCTTGGTGGGGTCGGAACCATAGGCCACGCCCACGTTCACGTTCACTCTGCCGGGGTCGGACACGTTGGTCATCCTGACGACCTTGTCGTTGACGAGAGTGTTGTTTGGAAGAGATATGATTGACGCATCCGTGAAGCGGTACAGGCGCGTGGTCCTCATGCCGATTTTCCTAACCTCACACCAGTCCCCATCGCTCAGGATTATCATATCCCCCTCGCTGAACGGCCTGTCCAGCAGGATGAATATGCCGCTGAAGAAGTTGGATATCGTCTCCTGGAGCGCGAAGGCAAGCACCATCGATATGACAACACCGCCAGCCACGAACATGGTGAGATCGACGTTCAGTGCTCCAAGGGCGTATCCGAGTGCCGCGAAACCTATCACCACCACACCAAGCTTCTCGACGACGGGTATCAGCACGTCATCGACTTTGCTGGCGGTCTTCTTCGCGACGATCTTGCCGTAGTACACGACTATTTTCTTGAACAGTTTGTAGACGAGATAGAACACGACGAGGACGACCACCACGCCGTATATCGACATGACCGTGTCCCTGAGATCTATTGGTATGTGCATATGGAGCGCGTCCATCGAGTTGACCACGCCGTACAAAAACACGAGTAGCAGGACGGGAGTTCTGAGTATGCCGAGAATGATGTCATCGAGCATCGAGGCCGTCTTTCTCGTGAACGCCCAGGCAACGCCGTCCATGATGTAGGCAATCGAGAATGCTACCGCAAGCCAGATGATCACATCTAGGAGAAATACGCCCCATTCGTTGTCCAGCGGCGACGGCAGTGGGTTGTCGAAATAACCTAGTACTTTGTTGGCGCTGGCAAACGCTCCGACAATGGTGGTGTCAGCTCCTACGGAGGACACTTGCACGAGATGCGTCCCCTCGAATACGTTGAGCGAGACCGTCAGGTTCGCCTCCTGGGATCCGCTCTCGAGCGGAGAAGTGACCGTGACGATGATAGTATCGAAACCGTCTGGAGGCAGCGTGATTGGGGCATCGTCGACCTCGCAGGTCCAGCCGCGGCCGGATATGCTTGCGGTCACGATGACCGTGAGGTTCACCCCAGAATCGGCATTCATTAAGGTCCAGTTGTAGGTAGCGCTCGATCCCGCGGTGACTTCCTTGGCGTAATCGTCGATCGACAGTACCTGCACGAATTCCATCTGGGCAGCGCTTCCCGTTCCAATAATCAAGGTCGACAGTAGAATTACGGATGCTACGATCGGAGCGAGTCTCAGAGCCAGTCGTTTCGGTCCTTTTGCCTTCAAGCATATCACCGCTGAGGGTCTTCTATGGGAGAACACGAGTTCCTGACTTAACGCTTTTGGCAGAATCTGACCTCTCTCGAAGGCATTGTTGGCTGTTGAGGGGCGGTCCGACCTAGCAGGCGATAAAATACCCTCACCGCCATAACGCCACCGCGGATCTGTGATGGTGATGGTCTGGCCCAGTCCGAAGCTCGAGGAACTCAGGAGCAATATGCTCGAGACCGAATTCGAAAGCCGGAAGAACAGGGTGTTCATGGCCATGGATCAAGGTAGGATCGTTGTCGTGAAGGAGTTCTCGGACAGCGAGGCGGCGTCGAAGGAATTTTCCATTCTGACGAGATGTTCCGCAAGATCTCTCCCGGTCCCTCGGCCGATGTCGATTCACACGCGCGCGATAGTAATGGAGTGCTTGCCCGGCGGGACGGTGGCGGAAGCGCTCGATTCTGTATGGTTGAGGGATGGACCAATCTCCGCCGACGAGGATGCCAGGCTGCGGGATATCGCTGATGGCCTCGGCGAGTGGCTTGCCAGATACCATGCCCTGTTCGAATTCGGGCTGACGAGAGGCGACGCCATCATGAAGAACTTCCTCGTGAGCGGCGGCAGGATTGTGGGCCTCGACTTCGAGGAGGCGTCCGAGGAGGATGTGATTCGCGACCTCGGCGAGATGTGCTCGAACATCCTTAGCATGCATCCGATGTTCACGGGTGACAAGCTCGCCTTCTGCAGACGGCTCTCCGAGCGGTACTTCGCGCTCACGGGCGCCGAGAGATACGCCGACTTGAGCGTGGCGACAGCGAAGGCCCTCAGACACTACGCCTCTTTCAGGATCGACGGTGCGGAGTTGGTAGCCAGAGCCGCGGTGATCGAGATTGACGGTTTGTTCTCATGAGAACAGAGGGAGGTCGATGGAGAGATACCTGTCCAGCTGGAAGATCATCGTTGCCAATGCAACCATCGCGAGAACTGCCGCACCGTCGGATAGGGACGGCTTTCGGGGGTGTAACAATGTACGATCGGAGTAGTTGCCGAACCCCCTACCTGCCATCGAGGCTGCCAACGAGTTGACCTTGAACATAGCCGAGAAGAACATCGGCAGGACCGTGTACCTGGCAGACCGTACGAGCCCTCTGACGCTCTTATCGAGTTTCAGCCCTCTGACTGCCTGTGCCTCCCGGACGGAGTTCAGCTCAAACTGGAATATCGGCACGAACCTCATGGCCAGCGCAGGCAGGTAGGCGTAGCGGTAGGGCATGCCCACAGACATCAACGACGATGACAGGTCAGAGGGCTTCGTGGTGGCGATGAGCATCCACGACATCATTATCAGACAGAGGAACTTGCCTGCTATTGTGATCCCCGCCGAGATCCCGCCTACGGTCACACTGAAGAACGCGACGGACCAGATCTCTTCTCCCGCGTGGTTGAAGATTATCTGGGCGATGAATATCGCAAAGGCGAACCCGGCCACTCCCTTGGTGAAGATGCCCCTCGTTCGGAAGTGTTGCTTCGCTGCTAGCACGGCGATGATCAGCCCGACCATGAGGACGGGGGAGCTGATCAGTATCACCAGAATCGACGCAGTGACCAATATTAGGATCTTCGCGACCGGGTTCAGGCCTATGGTTCCGTCGGCCTTCCGAGTCTTCAAAGATCCCCCTCCCTGGATAACATGTCCCAATACCTAGTGGGCACGCCCTCGGTCGGCCCAGAGGCTACAACCCGCCCCTGGCTGAGGGCGATTAGGTCCGTGCAGAACCCCATCGCAAGCTCATGATCGTGGGTCACGATGACGATGGTCTTCCCTTGGCTCTGGAGCCTCTCCAAGATTTTGACGATCCTAGCTGCGTTTTCCTTGTCCTGCCCCGCGAAGGGTTCGTCCAGCAAGATGATCCTGGGCTCGTGAGATACGCCTGATTGTATGTTCACCCGCCTCTTCTGTCCGAAGCTGAGACAGTGTGGATGAACATATCTCCTCAGGTCTTCGTGCTCCTCGAATTCCTCCACATACGATTCCGCGATTGTGAGTGGCGCGTCGAAGTTGCGTGGAGCGAAGAGCATCTCCCTCTCAACAGTGTTCTCGAAGATCTGATGGTTTGGGTTCTGGAAGATGAGGCCGACGTCCCTGCCGATCCTCCAAGCGTCTGCCTGTCTATCAGGGGTTACCGTGTTTCCGCAGACGACGATTCTCCCTCTCTGAATCTTCTGAAGCCCTGCAAGATGGCGTAGAACGGTCGTCTTCCCCGAGCCGTTCTCGCCCATCAGGGCTACGACGGACCCGCCATTTATCCGGAATGACACCTCGTCTAGTATGGTGAAGCCATCGACCTCGTAGCTGAGTTTGTCGACCGAGATGACGGCTGCAGTAGACGCATCATCTGGGCGCTTGTACTCAGGCGGGGCGATGGCTTCTTCCCGGATCATCCCGAACTCCTTCTGCCCTCGAGTGCAGTTCACGGTCAGCCTGCCGCCATCAAGAACCATAACCCTACCGACCAAGTCAATGAAGTCCTTCAGGCGATGCTCGATGATGATCACCGTCAGATCAGACTTCTTCTTCATCCCCCCTACCGCTCTGATCACCTGGCCGACCGACCTTCGATCCAGGTTCGCGGTCGGTTCATCGAGTATCAGCAGCCTCGGTTTGACCGCGAGCATCGAGGCTATCGCGACCTTCTGCTTCTCGCCTCCTGAGAGTGTCGAGAGCATGCGGTCCCTTAGGTGGCTGGCTTTGACGTTGGACAACGAGGAGTCAATGGCGCGCTCGATGTCCGCGTGGCTGAACCTCAGGTTCTCAGGGCCGAAAGCCACCTCCTCCTCGACGGTCTCCGTGCAGAACTGTGTCTCAGGGTCCTGTTGGACCATACAGGCTACGCCTGCAACCTCGCTGGGTTCCGTGAGGATAGTTCCCTCGAGCCGGATCTCCCCGGAGATCTCCGCCGGAATCATATCCGGTATGAATCCGCAGACTGCCTGCATCGCCGTAGACTTGCCCGAGGCACTGTCGCCTGCTAGAAGGACGAACTCGCCCCGTCCGATACTGAGAGTTAGATTCGAAACCGCGGGTCTCGATCTTCCCCTATATCTGATGTTGAGATTCTTGATGTCCAGCATCTATCTCACTTCGATAGCGACGACTTCCTCGACCCAGTAGCCCCCTTCATAAGCGTCAGCGACTAGCTGGAAGGAGCCCTCGTCGTCGATGATTATGATTCCGTCGTCTTCCATGACATCCGCCAAATCGAATACGGCGAAATACCCATCTCTTCCTCTGACTACGACCTCTGAAGCTCCATCCTGAGGGACGGCTTCCGCCAACAAGTCGCTCAAGAGAATCCCCGTGTAGTCTCGGGGGGCGACATGAGTGACGGTGCCGACCAGCTCGGCGTTCACCACCACTTCCTGATCTTCGAAGTCTTCGTATCTGAAGTCGAAGGGGTTGTCGACATCGCCCTCGATGCTGATCGCATCTCCTCCATGCAGGACGAACACGAACATGAAGTAATAGACGGCCCCGATGGTGAAGACCGTCAAGAAAGAGGCCACCGCCGCCAGGGACGCCCTTCTTCGCCTCTTCGCCTGTCTGTTCCTCTTCCACGCGTCGTCTTCAGCTGAGCGTTGGTCGACGAACACCTCCTTCTTCCCGCCGACCACGCCTGCCTCATCCAGTGCCTCGAGCATCTCAACTGAGAGCCAGCCACCGAATATCATGCCGGAGGCGCAGGCGAGCATGCATAACACGAGAATCAGGATCCACGGAACACCCGCAAAGAATAGCGTCTGGAACACAATCACGTTGACCGCTGCGGAGAGACCGCCGGCAGCGGAATACGAAACGTAGTCTCTGCGGTCCTTCGCCTTGTCGCTGAAGAGGACCATGTCGGCCACGACTCCCTGCATCAACGACACGACTACGATGACGACCCCGTGCGTGCTACCGGTGAATAGTTCCACGACGCCCTTGAGCGCTCCCGTGACGGTTCCAGCGCCCTTCTTCTTCGTTATGCCTATCGCCAGGAGGATCCAAAGGACATGAAGTCCGGCCATGAACTGTCCAGCGCCGAAAGGCACGCCGACGATGTGGTTCATTAGGTTCCCGAGGTACCCCACATAGGTCGAGAGGACTCCGCCCAGAGCGGACAACAGAGCGATGGTGACGAGGTCCTTGGTCGAGAGCATCAGTCGTTTGGTCACGGGCACGGTATCACCTCCACCAAGGCGACGCATTTGACCCACCTCGCCCCGGCTGAGAGATACACGGCGTATCCTTGTCCTTCGTAGGAGGTGGCCTCGCAATCTGCGTTGCCGTACACACCATCAGGGGCAAGCATGACAAGCTCGGGCCCGTCCTCCCACTCTGGCACTAGCTCAGATTCATAGCTCAGTGCCACCACCATCTCCCCTTGGAGCTGAAGCCATGCTTCGTTCGGATAGACGTTCAGGTAACCGAATTCCTGGAGGTAGCCGTCTGAGGAGGTGACGCGTAGCACATCCCCTTCGCTGATCCCTCCGACCAGCTCGACCAGGTCAGCAACTGAGACTCCCGAGTAGTCGCCCGCTCCTCCGATGTTGTCGTAGAGGTTCTCGAACGAGGAATATCCTTCGGTCATCGACATCGCGAACATCTCCTCGTATGACAAGTTCAAGCGCAGTCCCCATCTTCCGACAAGAGTCACATGGGGTAGATTCGAGGCATCGATTGCGACCTCGATCTTCTCAAAATCGAGGCTGTCCGAACCGGCCACGGTCACGAAGTGGTGTTCGCCGTCGACGAGAGTTGCCCCCGCTCCTCCGGTGATGATGAAATCCGTATCGCCGATGACTGTGTGGTTGAATGCGTGTATGTGCCCCGTGAAGACCGCCTCGATATCATCCGTTTCGATGAATTCGAGCATTCGGTCGCACGAATCTGGATGTAACGTATGATTGTCACCGAACGGGTCGAAGCACGGCGCGTGGGTCACGATGAATTTCCTGGCCGCATCACTGAACTCCTCTCTCATCCATGATATCTGTTTCTCGGTGACATTAAGGTCGGACGAGTCAACAGTCGCGAACCGTATGCCCCCGAAGTCGAAACTGTACTGTGTCGGGCCGAACCTCGTCTCGTACTCGGTTATGCCCTCGTTCTTCGCGTCGTGGTTGCCCGGCGTGGTGTAGACCGGGATGGGGGAACCGTCCAGCACTTCCTGGACGGCTGCGAACTCGCTCGGCATCCCAGAGGGCGTCAGGTCCCCGCATAGTATGGCAAACTCGCATTCTCCGAGCTCTGAGAGTATCGACGAGAGGACCTCATTCCGTCCTTGGCTGTCTCCGAGGACAGCGAATGTGAAGCTATCCTTCGCCGTCGGCCTGATGTATATGTCGTCTGAGCTGCCCGTTGAACGGAACGATATCGAAGTGTTGTCCGGGGACTCGTATTCGTCGACCCCTTCGACGGAGGACCCAGCGATGCAGTTGCGGAGTTCCACATCTCCTTCAAAGCCGTTCAAACGGAGTGATACCTCCGGCTTGTAGCACCAAATCTCCACCTCATCCTCAGACTGCGCTCTGACGATGCCTCCATCGACTACGATATCTGAACCTGAGGTGAGGATGAGCCCTGATCTGTATGCAACAAGCAAGCTAGCAGCGATTACCAGCGTACATACCGCTAAGGCCGCCACCCGCTTCCTGTTCATTTCCTCACTCTGGAAGATCCACGAGGTCTACCCTGACCACACCTTTGATATTCATCGATCCCGGCAAATCCTCGCCTGTCAAGGTCAGCGGGTAGTCTTCCCCGGTGAGGTATTCTCCGTCAAAGGTCAAGGCGAGTATCAGGGAGTCGTTGTATTGCACATCTCCCACAGAAATCGTCTTGTTGTATCCATCTGAGCCGGTGACCTTCACACCGTAGCCAAGGTCTGCGAGCGTATCGTTGAATAGCCAGTGAGATGAGTCCGCTCCGTCGACGAGTCCGATCAGGACCCACAGTGGAATGCCTGCGTAGCTGTGGTCTTCCAGGTCTTCGGTGTAGTTGTAGTAACTGACATGCAGCCCCTCATCGCAGTTGAACAGCGCGACAAAATCCCACTCGGTGAATGTCTCCGTCGTAAGGCCTGCGAGTGTGAGCTCCCATGCCGGAGTCTCCACGTATCCCTCGATGGCTATCCGGGCGATGTTCCTAACCTTCTGGGAGCCTGCAAGGTCATCGCCGACGATCCTCAGTGGCCAGTCATCCTCTGCAAGCGCCTCCCCATCTAGCTTGTAGGCGACGATGATGCTGTCGTTCCTGGCTACCTGCGCCGCATCAAAGGTGGCCGAGTACCCGTCTGAGGCGGTGACGTTGACCGTGTATCCAGCCTCTGCGAGCGCGTCGTTGAACATGTAATGACCATCTGACACATCCCCCTCGTCCACTGCTGAAAGCAGAACCCAGAGCGGGATTCCTTCGTAGTAATGGTCGCCGTCATCGTCCGTGTAGTTGTAGTATGTCGTGTGGTAGTAGCACGTGGCCAAGGACTCGAAAGTCTGCCTGTCCATGTCCATCGTGGTGATTCCCTCGAGCTCGAGGGTCCAGTCGTGGATGAACGGGGCCACGTTCAGTTCCTTGACCATCTTCGCCCAGAAGTGTCCGTCCGTGATGGGCTTCTCCTCGTCGTCCACTACCACTATCCTCAGGCTGTCGTAGTCGAGCCGCTCGCCGTCCTCCTCATAAGCAAGTATCATCGTGAGGTCGCCCGGTCCAAGAAGCTCGCCGTCGAGGTTGTAGGTGGGGAATGTCCCGTTCTCGACCTGTCCTGAGTTGTAGGTCATCTCGTACCCGTCCCAAGCGACGGTGTTCAGGCTGTAATTGTCGCTGTCGTAGACGAGGTCGACCAAGTCACTGACGGGTACCCCCGTGAAGTTGAGAGGGCCGACGATGGTCCCTGTAGATTTCATGAAGTACCCGGAACCTTCGTAGGATTCCATTTTCGACAGGTCTGAGACGGTCAGGTTCAAGCTCTCGCCAAACCCGGAGATGACGACAGCAACGTCATCATCAGGATTCGAGTCGTCCGTTCCTTGGGTCGCCAAGTATCCGAGAGGCACTCCTACCAGGAGTGCGGCAATCGCCACAAGTGCAATCAGCTTCCTGCCGCCCATTCTGCTCGGCACTTTGGGCGAGAGTACTTCAGTTCCCTTTGCAGGTTCGCTGTTGGCATCTAGATTCTCCTCCGCCATGTCAACCGTCCTCGTTATGCTCGCATGAGCATATCGCGGATAGAATCGCGGTATAAATAGCTGTCGTGATTCGGAGGCACCTCGATTCGGATCGGGTAGCTCTCGAAATCCCTGAGAGGGCAACCTGCCACCGTTGTGGCCTTGCCTAGTGGATTGCACCAGTCGCGGAATCAGGTCTCCGGAGTCCTATCCCTCTAACTCCTTGACGACATCCTTCAGGTTGTCTCTTATCTTGATGCCTTGAGGACACAGCTCCTCGCACTTACCGCATTCGGTGCACTTCGACGCTCTGCTCTTGGGGTTGACCGTCCACGCGTATGCTCTCTTGGCATAGGAGATATCGTTGTACATGTGCCCGTGGTTCAGCTGCTCAAAGCATCCGGGTATGTCGACCCCCGACGGACAGGGCATACAGTACTTGCATCCGGTGCACGGAATCATGGACTTGGACTTCAGCCCCTTCCTCACTTTGTCGATGAGCGCCTTCTCACCTCTGGTGAGGCAGCCCGGTTTGGCTTTGTCGGCTGTCCTGACGTTCTCCCTGAGCTGACTCATGGTCGTCATGCCGCTCAAGACCAAACTGACCTCACGCTTGTCCCAGAGGAACCTCAGAGCTAGCTCGGCAGGGGTCCTTTTCGGTGCCGCTCGATCGACCTTTCGGCGTATATCGCGCGGCAGCTTGTTCCCCAGAAACCCTCCGAGCAGGGGTTCCATGACGATCACGCCGAGCTTCTTGCTCGCCGCGTATTTGAGCCCCTTCGTCCCCGCCTGGTTGTCCTCGTCCATGTAGTTGTACTGGATCTGGCAGAACCCCCAGTCGTAGGCGTCTACGATCTCCTTGAACAACGGCAGCTCGTCGTGGAAGGAGAAACCCGCATGGCGGATCCTCCCATCCGAGAGTGCGTCGTCTAGGAAATCCAACACCTTGTGGCCGCGGAGGTTCTTCCATGAGGCGGCGGCGAGTCCATGGAGGAGATATAAGTCGATGTAGTCCGTTCGGAGCCTTCTCAACTGGTCGTCGAGGTATATGTCCATGTCCTTTTTGCTCTTCACGAGCCAGCTAGGAAGTTTGGTGGCTATTTTGAACTCATCTCTCGGAAAATCGCGCAGAACCTTCCCGAGGAACGGCTCGCTCCTACCTTTCTTGCTGCGATCGGATTTGTGATACGGATAGGCCGTGTCGAAATAGTCAACCCCGTGGTTGATGGCATAGCGTATCATCGCAGTAGCTCTCTTCTCGTCGATCTGATGGGCCTTGCCGTCGATGATCGGGAACCTCATGCATCCGAATCCGAGTGCCGAGGCTCTCTCGCCTGTCTTGCCGATCTTCCTATACTGCATCGAACGCCCTTCCCGGTGTCCGCCACCGCCATGGTAATGACGGCCTTTTCTTACTTGTGGCTCCCGTCAATCTTAGCAGTAATGCTCACGCTTGAACGGAAAGCATAATATCATCCTTCTTAATTAGCGAGTTGGTCGTGTGACCAGGAGGTTCCCGGAGATGATGCCTGAGAGAGTTTTAGCTGTTGCGCCGGGAACCGTTTGACGTAGCGTCGGGCGCCCGGCGTTTGGTGATTGTCGAGCTTGTAGTGCGAACGCCCTAGCGATCTAACGAATCTGACATGCCAAACGATCCATATCTGGACGCCAGCGTTGCCTGGCGCATAAAATCAGGAAACATTGACTTCAAAGAGGCAAGGTACGAGTCTGTCGTGGAGTCGATTCTATCCTCAGGCCTTGCCACGAACGTGAAAGCTCTCATCAGCGCGGGCAAGGAAGCAGATGTATATCTTGCAGGCTATCGCGACGCACCGATTGCTGTGAAGGTCTACCGGCTCTATCGGACCTCGCACCGCGGCGGTCGGCCGATTAAGCTAGACCGTCTGGGGTGGATGGCGGCCAAGGAGTATGAGATGACTCACCAGGCCTGGAAAGGGGGCGCACGCGTGCCCGCTCCCGCGAGACGAGTCGAGAACATGTTCTCGATGCGGTATCTCGGGGATGAAACGGGCCCCGCGCCGAGGTTGCAGGACGTCGAGCTTGGGTCGCCTAAGGGGTTCCTGGAGGAAGTCCTTCACGGAGTGAAGGCACTCTCCGTCGCAGGCGTGGTTCATTCCGATCTTAGCGCATTCAACATACTCGTGTTCGAGGGTGAACCTTGGTTCATCGACCTCTCCGAGGCCATACGTGTCGATCGAACCGGTACATCTCCGTGGATGAGGCTTCAGGAGGCTTCGAACGCATTGACCAGAGGGCTGAACGCTCTTGACCAGTACTTCTGCAAGTACGGCCTGGAGATCGAGGTCGAATCCGTCGTCTCTCGGCTAGTGAGGTCGCTCGATCGGTTCGGCGTGCTCGAATAGAACGCTGAGAAGGAAGTCCGAAAATTCAACCTCAGCCGCCGAGGACCGACAGAACCGCCTGCCATCGGTCCGTGGGACGGAAAAGCTTTTCAGCCATTCGACGTTTGGCGCTTTGTCCCGGTTCGAGAACACCCAGCAGCAAGGAGGGGCCGAAGTGAGCGAGGTTGATGCAGTCAATAAGACGCGAGGTTTGCCAGCGACCGTCGATTCGATGGAAGCGGATTTGAGCAGGCTAGGCATTGCACCTGGCGCCGTTCTCCTGGTTCATTCATCGCTTAGTTCTCTCGGATGGGTATGCGGTGGTTCGGTTGCAGTGATCCTGGCACTCGAGAGGGCCCTGGGAAGCGAAGGGACACTGGTGATGCCAACGCACACTGGGGACATGTCAGAGCCGTCCTATTGGAAGAACCCACCCGTTCCTGAGTCATGGTGGGAAACGATCAGGGAATCCATGCCTGCATACGATTCGAACTTCACTCCAACGCGTGGAATGGGCGCAATCGCAGAGAGTTTTCGTAAGCAGGAAGGCGTGATCCGCAGCTCTCATCCTTCAGAGTCGTTTGCCGCGAGAGGGCCGAAGGCTGCCGCCGTCGTCAACAACCATTCATTGGACTTCCCGACGGGTGAGCAGTCGCCACTGGCAAGAATCTACGACCTGGATGGAGCCGTCCTGCTTCTCGGGGTGGGCTTCTTGAACGCCACATCGCTCCATTTGGCGGAGTATCGCGCCGACTATCCTGGCAAGAAGACCAAACCGCAGGGGGCACCGATCACGGTCGAAGGCAAGAGGAGATGGGTGCAATTCCAGGATTTCGAGGAGGACGATTCGGACTTCAACCTAATGGGCAAAGACTTCGCAGACAGTACGGGCCTCGTTAGGTCTGGGTCAGTAGGAAGCGGCCATGTGCTTCTCATGCCTCAGCGGAAGTTGGTGGACTTCGCCCAGGAATGGATCGAGAAGAATCGCTGCTGACATTCCCTGTCTTGTCTCTGAAATGGTGAATGAAACAAATGAGATTTGATGGGATGCGGCCGGTTGCTGCTCAGACCGTCGTTAGCGACTACCATTGAACCCCGGATCTGTTTCGACTTGGCTGCCCCGGGAGGCAGTCGTCATCGAAAGGGTTGTTGTTGTTCTCGAAGTAGCTCCTTCCGTCCTCGCCATAGGTGTTGTGGTTGTGGTCTCCACCGCCTGCAGACGCGTCATCGGATATTCCTACGACAGCCAGCCCCGCTACCAGGCACCCTACCACCAGCGCCAAATATCTTTTTGCCATGACATATCGGATTTCCCGTGCGTCTTAAAGCCGTTACCTGCTGGTTGTCAGTGGACGCACACGACCTCCTGGTTGACATCCGTCAGACACTTCTACTCCTGTCCCAAATCTGTTATTAACGGTGAATCCGTTTCATGTTCGACTGGGCATCGCATTTCCTGCGTGTGCTTGGTGGGGGAGAGACGTGATGAGAGCAAATGCAGTTGGGCGTACGAGAGGGTTGCTGTTGGGCGCATGTCTGTGCACCGTGGCTATGATGGTGCTTCCGGTCGCAGGGTCGGATTCACTGCCATCGGATGCGTTCATAGACGGGGTTCCACTGTATCAGCAGATTGACGCGAAAGGATGCGGGGCGGTTTCTCTGCAGATGGTGTTCGACTACTACGGTGAGTTCATCGACCAGAGGGAAATATACAACGCCGCCAGGAGCGGAGGCACCACGCTTCCGGACATGGCCAGGGCCGCTCAGTTCAGTGACATGAGCACGACCGTCGGAACTAGGTGGGCAGATTCCGTCGTCACAGGATACACGGGCAGAGATGTCGGCTATGCCGGGTTCTATTACGCCTCGGACGAGCCATGGCTCGACGAGATGAAGCAGATACTCGCGAAGGGATATCCCGTCATCGTCCTTGTGTACTGGATGCCAGACTACTACGCCGACGACCACTACAGAGTCGTGGTCGGATACGATGACAATGAGGGGGTGCTTCTGATTAACGATGGCTGGTCAAGGGAGTTCAAGATGGACCAGGACTACCAGGGGTCGACATCCCAATCTGCAAGTGACAACGCATGGGATGACGACTTCGTTCCCTTGAAGTGGAAGTACGAAGACTTCCTCGACACTTGGACCTGCGACACGACCGTCTGGGGCGTTCCAGGGATGATGTACGGTGGCGCATTCGTCACTCCGTGGGAGGTGGACATATGCGCCCCGTCGACGGTGCTTCCAGGCGAGAAGTTCAAGGTAAGTGCGAAAATCACCTATCCTTGCTTGGAACCGTTCGGATCTGACGCATTCCCGACATTCCCAGCGGAGAGTTTCAGCGCTGTTCTCGAGGCTTCCACCGGGTTGAACGTCTGCAAGGAGCCAGACCGTGACGCTCTGTTGGGATTTGCACGCCTGTCTGACTGAGGGAGTGTACACCTTTGAAATCGGCGCGGAGGGGCTCGTTTCAGGGTCGTTGGAGCCGTGGAAAGACTATCCGGCGTATGACTACCTCGATGCGATAGGTGGCAGCGGCTCCTTCACAATCGAAGTCGCTGCATAGAATGCAGCTTGACCCGGCCCGGGGAAAGCAACGGTCGGCGCTTCGTCTTGACGAGCGAAGCGGAGGCACAACGGATGTCACCGGGCGAAGAGGGTTAATGAACCCTTCGGGACATCCCCGTCTCTGATGGAGGGATGAAATGGTCGCTCTGAAGCGCACGCCTGTCGCAGATGGTCTCTGTATGCCTGCTGAATGGGCTCCTCACCGGAGCACTCTGGTATCCTGGCCCTGTAGGGTGATGTCGTGGAGAGGGCATATCGCTGGAGCTCGGAGTGAATACGCGGAGGTAATCAAGGCTATCCAGAGGTTCGAGCCCGTCCATGTCCTCACGTCTCCAGCGACGTTGACAGAGGCAAGGGCCATGCTGCCAGACGGTTCGGACCTAATCCCGGTCGATTTGGACGACTCGTGGATCAGGGATAACGGTCCCATATTCGTGTCTTCTCCCAGCGGGGATGTCGCCATGGTGGACTTCCGATTCAACGCATGGGGCACGAAGTCGCCATATGTCAAGGACGATGCCGTTCCGAAGTCCCTCTCCGAGAAACTTGACATAAGGCGCTATCCTGCCCCGATGGTCCTCGAGGGTGGCTCGTTTTCTGTAGATGGAGATGGCACACTGCTCACGACTGAGCAGTGTCTGCTCAATGGGAACCGAAACGCTGATATGTCTAGGGTAGAAATCGAGGCCGGCCTAGGGGACTTCCTGGGTGTCAAAAAGATAATCTGGCTCGGCCAAGGACAGGCCGACGATATCACAGATGGCCACGTCGACGGTGTGGCCTGCTTCTGTTCTCCGGGAAAGGTCATGATTGCCCGAACGAAGGACCATCATGACCCGAATTACGATTCCCTGGAGGCGAATCGGGCCAGGCTGGAGACCGAGACGGACGCGAAGGGGCGGTCAATAGAATTGATTGATATTGTGCAGCCCAAGCCGAGAGAGTATGAGGGGCTGGTCATCACCCCAGGATACATCAACCATTACGTCCCGAATGGCGGAGTGGTCGCACCTGAGTTCGGGATTCCGGAAGACTCTCTCGCCATCGAAACCCTTAGATCGGTATATTCCGACCGTGAGGTCGTTAGCGTACATGTCGGGCATATAGAGATAGGCGGTGGTGGGATTCACTGCATTACTCAACAGGTCCCTAACGGTCCCTTCCTCAGCAGATGATTATGAAGATCCGCAGATTCTATTCCGGACGCCGATTTCGGAAAGGAGAGTCCTGCAAGGATTCTGCGATATGGATGTGGCTTCACGGCCCAACCCGGGAGAACATCTGCGCGGTCTCGTCCCTCTCGTACGACTCCTGCAGGACCTGTCCTAGGATCACGCCGATTATCCCCCCGAGGAAGTACAGCATCACGAGTATTACTGTCATGTTGAGGAAGAATAGCACGTACAGGTCTGGGAATATGACGCTGAAGTCGTAGAAGAGGAAGGGGGCGGTGTAGGCGATTATTGCGAGGACGTATCCAGCGAGCACATACACGACGACCGTCACGACCGCGACATCCGTCCTCCTTGTCATGTAGCCCGCGGGCATGCCGAACAGGATCGACAGGAGGAACGCGACTAGCAGGTTCTTCTGGAGGGACGGGGTCGAGATGTTCGGGAAGACGAAATCGAAGGTCATGAAGGCGATGGCAGGGGCAGTGATCAGCGCAAGGACGAGAACCCTTATCCAATCGTCCAACCGGATCTTCATAGATACAGTCCTCCCAGGTACTTCCTCTCGACCTTGACCATGTCGTTAAGATAAGCCTCCTTGGAGTACTGATAATCGTGGTCGAAATCGGAGATCCAAGCTACGACCCTGAAGTCGTGCACGTAAGGAATGGTCTCCAACGTCAACTCCGACCCTTGCGAGGCGGAGTGATCGATGTATCCGATCAGGCTCGCGAGCCTCTCGTGATCGACTACGAACGCCTCGAGCTCGATTGTCATCACTTCGTGTGCTCGCAGGACGGAATACTCGGGAGAGACGCCGAAGTGGCTGACCAGCGGGATGTAGGTCGTGTCTGCCCCTGAGACGTTGTAGACCTTCACGTTCCAGCTTATGCTGGAAATCACCAGCTCCTGCCTGGACGGATTGTCAAACACTATCGTTAGGGATATTGCGAGCGATCCGTTGGGGTGAAGCTCTGCCGTCTCGACGGCATCCCTGAGCTCGACCTCCTGCCTGGCGTCCATCACGCTCACATATGTCACCGCGGATGAGATAAGCGCCGCCGAGAAGAACACTGAGGCCGCGACGGTGAGGGTCGCGACGAACCATCTCTGACGGAGGTCATCCTTCACGCCCAACGCATCTCACCTTCCCGGGGGACGACAGCGGCAGTCTATGCCGATCCACCCCTGAACAGATAGCACGCGACCATGTGTCCTCCGCCCACATCGTACAGGGGTGGATCGTCGGTCTTGATGAATCTGACCGCTACCACCCTCTGGGTCGCTTTCTTCTTATTCTTCTTAACGATTATCCTGCTCACCATAGTGGCGACATTTGCGCCGCCTCCGTCTTCCGGGGAAAAATGGCGTCTGAGCGTAGATTCGAGCCTGGTCCAGTTGTCCTCGGGACCCATGATCCTGATTCTCACCTTCCTGCCCTTCGTCGTGACCGGGAACAGGTGAGTCGACAGCCCCTCATCGCCGGCGACACATCTCTCGACGTGCCCTGCAACGTCTTTGGCTACCTTCTTCGCTGGTTCCTTGGCGTCACCACAAGTGACGATGACGGTCGTTCTTGAAGAGTCCGGCGATATGTTCTTGACCCCCTTGAACTCCGGGCTGTCCTTTCGTCTGTGGGATCGGATATAATCCTCCAGGAACGCTTCGACCACTTTCATGTTCTTGTCACTATCGCCCACCGATACGGTCAGACGGCTCCCCTCCTGTCTAATGTCGGAGATGATGCCGTGCATCGGGTGGTCGTCCTCTTTGTAGGCTACCGTTGACTCTATGTGGGTGAGAAGCTCGCTTGCGAGCTCTTCAGCGGACATCTTCATCGGCCTGCATCTCATCTCGATGAACCTGTCCGTCAGAGCCGAGTCGACCGCCTCGACGGCCTCAACGATGGAATGCTGTCCCCTGGACCTATCGAGCAGGTTCCTGATCGAGTCGATGACCGCCTGCGCGTCCGCAGCGTCCTTGATCTTGATCTGGAGTATGAATCCGCCGGGTTCGAGCCCGTCGACGGCGTTCGCAAGGACCGCGTCACTTGCCAACCGCTTCTCCTCCTCCAGCCAATCGATGAAATCGGCAGCCTGCCACCCGCAGTCCTTGAACGCCTTCGGGCACCTCGGCCTGAACCTGCATCCGAGCGGCACGTCCGCAGCGCTGGGCACCTCGCCCTTGATCTTGATCCTTCCGTGCTTCGCCTCTGGGTCTGGTACGGGCACGGCCGAGATGAGCGCCTGCGTATAGGGGTGTTTCGGTTTGAAGATCACCTCGTCCGTCTCTCCGTTCTCCACCACCCTCCCGAGATACATGACTGCGAGCCTGTCGCTGATGTAACGTGCGACGGCGATATCGTGTGTGATGAAGAGATAGGGTATTCCGTACTTGTCCCTCAGGTCCAGCATGAGGTTCAGGACGCCTGCACGTATGGACACATCGAGCATCGAAACGGGTTCGTCTGCGACTATCACCTTGGGCTTGACCACGAGCGCCCTGGCGATGGCCACCCTCTGCCGCTGCCCGCCGCTGAGTTCGTGCGGAAACCGATTCAGGTACTCCTTGGCGGGTGCCAGCCCCGCATCCTCGAGCGCCTGGACGACCATCTCGACCCTCTCCTCGCTCGTCTCCACGATGTGGTGGTTCAGCAGTGGCTCACTTATGGTCTGGAGCACCGTCGTTCTCGGGTTGAGCGATTCGTAGGGGTCCTGGAAGACCATCTGTATGTTCCTACGGAACACCTTGATGTCCTGTCCTTCGAGGAGTGCGATGTCTCTCCCGAGGAAGAACACATAACCATCCGTCGGGTCTTCGAGCCTTGTGAGCAGCCTGCCGACCGTGGTCTTGCCGCAGCCACTCTCTCCCACTAGCCCGAGTATCTCCCCTGAGCGCAAGTCGAGGTTGACGTCGTCCACGGCTCTGACGAAGGGTGTCTCCCCGCCGAACGACAGGAACCCCTTCTTGAGCTCGAAGTACTTCTTCAGGTTCCTGACCCTGATGATGACATCCGCTGGTTGCAAGTCTACTCCCTCCTCCGGAGCTCGTCCCAAAGTTCCTTCGCATAGTGGCAGTAGGATATGTGCCCTGGCTCCACCTCTACTCCCTTGGGCCGCCCCTCCTGACAGGCTTGCCTGGCGTACTGGCACCGAGGATGGAACGGACAGCCGCTCGGGGGATTCACCAGGTCCGGCGGGAACCCGGGGATCGATATGAGCCGTTTCTTCTTCCCTTTGATGGACGGAAACGAACCGAGGAGCCCGGCCGTGTACGGATGGGCAGTGTTCTTGAAGACCTGCGTGGTCTTGCCGACCTCCATCATGAGTCCTGCATACATGACGGCTATGTTGTCCGAGACCTCCGCGACTACCGATACGTCGTGGGTGATGATCATCATGGCCATATTGAGCTGCTCCTGCAGCCTGCGTATCTCCACGAGGATCCTGTCCTGGGTGATGACGTCGAGGGCCGTCGTGGGCTCGTCCGCTATGATGAACGATGGGTTCAGCGCGAGTGCGAGCGCTATCATGGCCCTCTGCTTCATCCCACCAGAGAACTCGTGCGGGTAGTTGTCGATCCTGTCAGGGCCTACGCCGACGAACTCGAACAGCTCTTTGGCCCTCTCGCGTGCCTCGTCGTCGCTGACGTCTTTGTGCAAAACGATCGCCTCGACGATCTGGTCTCCTACCTTGAAGACTGGGTTGAAGGCGTTCATGGCGCCCTGGAATATCATCGATATCTCCGTCCAGCGGATCTTCCGTATCTTCTCGTTGTAGTCGTCGAGGGATCCGTCCTTGCGCATGGATATCCTCAGGAGGTCGTACGAGTAGGTGAGGGCCGAGAGCCTGTCCTCCAGCCCGCCTGCCTCTGTTGCCAGATCATCGAGGCGTTTCTTGAGCGCGGCAGGGGATGCTGTCGACTCTGGAGCTCTCCCCCTCTGCTGCTGGAGCTTCCCCAATTCCTCCTGGAGCCTTCTCTGCTCACCCCGCAACGGGTCGAGTTTCTTCGTCACCCGGGCGATTTCCTTCCTCCTAGCATTGGAGGATGCACCCTTGAGACTCTCATCGTATTTCCTTCTCAGCTCGGTGACTCTGGAGGGCTCCTTGAAGAATATGTGTCCCCCTTTGATGAACCCGTTCGGCGGCAGGAGTTGGGTGATGGCGTACGCCGCCGTGGTCTTGCCGCAGCCGCTCTCTCCCACGAGCCCCATGGTCTCCCCGAGTTCGATGATGAAGCTGATGCCGTCGACGGCCTTGACCCAGCCTTCCTCTATCTTGAAATGGACCTTGAGGTTCTTCACTTCGAGCAGGGCCATGATATTATCTCCTCCTGAGGCGTGGGTTCACGACCTCATCGAACGCCCTTCCTATCAGGTAGAACGCGAGCGAAAGCAGCGTGATCGCGATGCCTGGAGGCAGGAGCCACCAGGGCGCGTCTAGCGAGTGCCCGCTGATCTGCAGGTACTGCAGCATCATGCCCCAGGTTATCGCGTTGGGGTCCCCGAACCCGAGGAACGCGAGGATGGCCTCGGTCACGATCGCCCCGCTGATCATGAAGGTCATGTACAGGAACGCGTAGGGGAGCACGTTCGGACCGATGTGCCTGAATATGAGCCTCATGTCCGATGCGCCAGAGACTATGGCGGCATCGACGAACGCCCGTTTGCGCGTGGAGAGCGTCACGGACCTGATCACCCTCGCGATGCCCGCCCAGGACAGTATGGCGAATATTATGATGATATTGAACAACGAGGGTCCGAAGGCAGCTGCGAAGAGGAGCATTATGACTAGGTACGGCAGGCTCAACATCACATCTGTCGCCCTCATGAGGAGCTCCCCGACAAAGCCCGAGTAGAACCCCGCGACAAGGCCGACGATCGTGCCAATCACCACAGAGAAGAACGCTGCGGTGACGCCAACCATCAGCTCCGCCCGAGTGCCGAACATCACCTGGGTGAGGATGTCATGTCCCTCGTAGTCCGTGCCGAGCGGGTAGTAGTTTCCGGACGGATAAGTGCCCGGTGGCAGGGGTGCAATGTTAACCCCTGTGAGCGTCTCCACGAAGAGCGAGTTGTCCTCCGTTATCACTCCGAAGTAATTGCCAGTCTTCGAGTCTTCGATGTATATGTTCCCGAGGAACGCCACAGGCGTGACCGCTCCGCCTCTAGGAGCGCTGAAGGTGGCATTGACTTTCATCTCATTCGTGATTAGGTATATCGTCCCCTTGTCGGTGCTGAAAACGAATCGATACTGGCCACTGACATACTGTGGCGGGCTGTTGAGGTATCCGTCCACTGTCGAGAAGAGCGAGTTGTTGCCTCCGACCCTGCCTGTCTTCGGGTCGAGGCCAGCAACGAGCCCTTTTTCGCCCGTCCTGCCCACCATGACGAGGTACTCCGGCGAGGAATGGAGCGAAGATATCTCGAAATCCCGGATGCCCGGGAGTATCGGTTTGCTCGACCAAGTCACGTTTCCCGTGAGCCTATCATAGGCAATGATCCGTCCATCGGTCGTTGCGACGGAAACGGATTCCTTGCCGATAGCAGTGGTAGGCTGGTACGGGTACTGGAAGATGATCATGTCATCGCCAACCACTGGCTCGAACGCCTCGCCCTCAACGGAATAGTCGCTCTCCCATCTGAGGGCGTCTATGGTTACGTTGAGAACCTTGCCCGTGAGCAGGGATTTCGTGACGTTGAGGTCATAGGCCATCAAGCCAATGTCGGTGGGTACGATGAGCATGCTCCCGTTGGCGAAGTCTCCGTCGACCACCAGTGGGTTGCCCACGATGGTTGCGTTGGATATCGTCAGGTTGTTCGTGAAGGTGGCTCCCTCTCGACTCGATTCCGAAATGTCTGGCGGTCGCTTGTTTATCATCCAGACATTGTGGTCATCCGCGAATGCCAAGGCAAGCCTGCCGACCTGATAAAGCGGAGAGTATCCATTCCACAGGTTTGATTTGTACAGCGGAACGAACGGTATCTCGTGCTCGCGGACGTACAGGAAGTCATAGGTGTATTCGTACAAAGTCGCCGATTGGTTGTCCTTCTCATTGTCCGAATTGAGCACGAAGAAGAACGATTGGCTGAAGTGAGCGTAGTCCAGGTAGTCCGCTTCGGCAGGCAACTGCTCGGTCGACGATTCTTCGATCACTATCCCGATTTCGTTCGTCTCCTCGCTGATGCCAAAGGTGGTGGGATATATGGTCACCTTACCCTCTTCCGAGTAGATCATCACCCTCTCCAGCGGTCTCTCTCTGGCGGAAGAAGTCAGGCCGAGAACCTCGGTCCAGTTATTGTCAGAGGGCAGATCTCTGAACGCGTAGTCTGCAATGAAAGTGTCGACTGCAGGCGCCTTGAAGTCCGCATCATAGGGCGCGGTCCAAGGTGCCGTGACGGCAACAACCAGAAACCCGAGCACGATGCCCATCCCGATCATACCTGTCAACGATCTACGATATATCTTCCACGTGCCCGCCAGTGCTATCGCTACCCGCTTGGCGGTCTTTATGCCGGCATCCTGTAGATCCCTCGCATCGGGCCTCTTCGACTGCTCTGTCACCTCGGTTTTCTCTTTCACATCCGCACCCTCGGGTCAAGGTATCCATATATCAAGTCCGCTGCGAAGTTGCCGAGAAGAACCATCAGGGTTATTATGTAGAGCGTGGCCTGAGCCACGGGAAAGTCGAGCTGGAACAGGGCGTCGATATAGAGCGCTCCCATGCCCGGGAAGCTGAACACATTCTCAAGAACCACAGCACCTCCGATCGAGAACACGAATGCGATGACGAACGAAGTGACCACAGGCAGCATGGCGTTCCTCGCACCATGCTTGAACAGGACTTTCCTCTCAGGGAGTCCTATCGCCTTGGCCGTTACCATGTAGTTCTCGCCTATCACGTCGAGCATGGCGGTCCTCATGAGCAGGATGGTCCCTGCCAGTGAGAGGAGGAGAAGCACTATCATAGGCAGACTCACATGCCAGAGGATGTCCACCAGATATGGCAGATTATCCGTGGGATCATACCATCCTGTGAGCGGGAACCAGTTGAGCTCGGACGCGAACACAACCAGGAATATCAGGCCGATCCAGAACGACGGCATGTTGTAGAACACGAGGCTGATGACCACCGAGCTGCCATCGAGGACTCCGCCGCGTCGCCATGCAATCAGAGCCCCGAGGTATATGCCTATGATGTATGCGAGTATCGTAGCGCCACCGAACAGTAGCATCGTCCTCGGTATCCGCTCCTTCAGAATGTCCCAGACCTCTTCCGCTTGGCTGAAGGACAATCCGAAGTCGAAAGTCAGCATGTTGACCATGTACATGGCATATCTGTCCAGGACAGGGCGGTCGTATCCGAAGAGATGAATCATGAACTCTATCTGGGATGGTTGCATGTTCGGTGTCGTGGCGAGCAGGTCCTGGGGCCTGGCAGGCAGTGCCTCGAACATGATGAAAATCAGCGTCAGGATGATTAGCAGCGTGACGAAGGTCTGTATGCTACGCATTGCCACATATCTCGCCATGCCTGCCATCGCGGAGCTCCTATTGACACGAGTTCGTTGCGCTGTAATATCATCGTGAATGCCTGTATTAAATGTTTAGACGAAATCCACGTCGCCCGTAAGTCAGAAGCATGACAGTCAGGAGTTGTGTGGGGCCATCGCAGAGCCTAGGAATGAAAATCGTGAAAAGGTTTTCTGAAGGGGTTTCGGTCTCGAAGGGCATCTACTCCGTCTTCTCTTCTCCCAGCAGCTCCGGCTCAAGGACGGGTTCGTCTTCAGAAGCTTCCACCAGTCCGGTCTCTATCTCCTTCTTCGGCTTGTACTTCACAACGAGCACCAGAGCGACCACTGCGATGATCCATCCGAGCGCAGCGACTACCCACGCCAGCGTGCTCGAGACCGCGTCAACCACCGTGAACGTTACCTCCGCCTCGCTGGAGATTCCGAGCGAGTCGGTCGCGACGATCGTCACGGTGTGTTCTCCCTCACCGATTTCTTCGAGGACCTCTGATATGGCAGCTTCGACCGACCCTGCAGTCACGGACACGCTAACGGGCGTCTCCGCGTCCACCTTCAGGGTGACCGTTGCGATGCCGTTGTTGTCGTAGACCGCTACCGTGACAGTCGCGTCCGGACCCGTGACCTCTCCGTCGGCTGCCGGAGATGTGATTCCGATTTCCGGACCACTGTTCTTCACGGCTATCATCATCTTCGCCATCGTGCCTTCAGGTGCTCCGCCTGTCGCCAGCGAGATCGCAATCAGTGCCGCGGGCGAATCCTCTATGTCTGATGTGTCCACGACCATCGTCGCGTTACCATCGGCGTCCGTCAGGACCGTCGGGGTCACCACTGTGCCCGCGCCAGTCGCTATGGTGACGGGCAGCTCAGGGTACGGCTCGCCCATATCGTCAACGACCGTCGCCGTGATGTGCAGCTGATCCCCTATCCTGTAGACATCGAGCATCGGCTCCAGCTCGAAGAAGACGGAGTCCATCATGGGCTCTATGACGAGCTGCGTCTGGCTGAAGATGTTCATCGCGCCGTCCACTTCCGCGACCACATACATGTCTGGGTTAGTCGCATAGGTCACTTCCGTGAACTCACCGGTGTACGGGTGTTCTGCTGCCGCCGTCACGTTGAAGGTCGCCAATCCCTCCGCGTCAGTGGCGTTCGTCGCCGTTCCGCTACCTATGACCACGGGGCCGCTATCCTCATCCAGCACGCCGTAGTCGCCCAGCGTGTACAGAGTCACATCGGCGCCATCGATCGGATCGTTGTTTTCGTCGTATGCGGTGACGCTCACTACCGTCACCTCGAACTCAGCGTCCTTGGCCGCAAGCACTGGCTTGCCGATCTCGTAGGCTACCGTCGTCAGTTCCATCGCTCGGCCATATGCCAAGCTGCTGGATATCACCGTCTGGCCCCAGAAGTAGAAGTTCAAGACCCATGGTCCCCCGCCTTCATTCGTGCCGAAGTCGTTGTCGTCTTCGAACTCCGCTGTGCCCCAAGAGCCAGGTAGCACATATATGGAGTTGATCAGGTCCAGGCTTGCCAAGTCGACTCCGTTCAGGGTCATCTCGTAGACTCCAGCCGTTATGTTCACTCCTGTAGGTATGGGTATGTCTTCAGACCACCAGTAGTCCACGTAGTCCGCGGCTCTTCCAACTAAAGGCGATGCGAACGAGCCTGCAGTGGAGATACTCTGTCCGTCGGCCTCCGTAGTGATTGACAAGCCGACGTATTCCCACAACGAGTTAAACTCCGAATCGTCCCAATCCACCATCTGGCCGTATGAGGTGGCGGGTACGATGACAGTCGCGTTAATGCCGTCAGCCGGGGCTCCATCGCTGTCGAACACGTAGATGGTCACGTCAATCGATCCAAGCGCATCGACGTATCTCTCCATATCGAACTGGATGTATCCGCCGTACATTGGGTCTGCGGGCGGGTCAGCCGGGTCCACATAGGTCAGCGTCACGGTGTCGGTTATGCTGTTCGCAATGGTCAGCATCCCTACTGTGACCCTCAGTGCACTGGATTCGCCGGTGTCAGCCATGGTGACGACCAAATCTGCAGTGCCGTCCGTGGCCGTGGTCACTTCAGTGACCGGGCTCGTGACAAGGGACTCGTCGCTGTACACAACGTTCAGTATCTCGCTGCCCATCGGGGTTCCCTCATCGTCCGTGAGCAGGACGCTTATGGTCGTCTCGCTGACGGTCAGATTGAGCGCCGTCGTAGTAACGGATTCGATCGAGGTTATGACCCAGTCAGGCGCGGCGTCGTTGTACACCACAATCGAGCTGGATGCCAGGTTCGACACTGCGTACTTGTCGTGCTGGACCAAGGCCGCGAGCGTCACCAGCATGTGCTGGTTCGGCAGGTCCTCGGCCGGGGCCGTGTAGGTCATCGTGCCCGCGCCAGCCGCGTTGGTGACCAGCGTACTCGGCGTTATCGAACCGTAGCCAAGAAGGTACGGGTCGATCGTCACCGTCGCGCCTTCGACCGGGTCTCCTCCTACGTCCGTCACGAGCAGGTCCACCGACATGGACTCACCGGGGTCGAGCACGGTCTTGGCCGGCATGACCTCGACGCCGATGCCTCCGAGCGGTGTCACTATGAGGCTCGACGAGTCATTGACCTCCAGCGCACCGTTGGTTACTGTGACGTTAACGGTCGAGACGGCGACCGCTTCGCCCGTCACGGAGAATTCAAAGACACCGTTCGCGTCGGTCGTTCCGTCCGTGGGAGACGCTGTCGCACCGTCAGTCACGCTCACTGTGACGTTCGCTCCCGCGACCGGGTTGCCAAGATTGTCGATGGCCTTGACGTATGCGTCAACACTCTGGTCGCACTTCACCTTCTCAGTTATGGTGAGACCTGCGCTAAGGCTGGTGGTGACTACACCCCCGCCCGTTGTGCCGCCCGTTCCGGAATACTCAAGTGTGCACAGATTGTACGGGTTCATCAGCGTGCCGTCGAACTGGGTCCAGTTGGTCCAGACCTTCCCGTGTGCCTCGACGTTCACCCTGTAGTACAAGACATTGCACGGAACGGCGTCAGCGATAATCGCCTGGCCTAGCTTCACGTAGTTGATCTGCTCCGCCACATCGAAGGTCGCCCTCGCAAGGTCCTCGTATTCGGCGAACTCGTCAACCAGCTCCATGGTCCTCTCGTCGGCGAGTGTGCTCACGCCGCCCGTGTCTTCGTAGAGTGGGCTCGGGTTCGTATCGGACCAGAACGCATAGTTGTTGGCCCCCGCGGACGCTCCGTATATGTCGTAGAGGACGCTGACGCACTCGGTGTAGCCCGCGAAATTCCACCCGATTATGAGCATCTGGTAATCGAATGCGACCATCTTCCCAACCAGCGTGTTGAAGTCTATCGGCTTCGCCTCGACATTGATGCCTGCCGCTCTCATGTTCGTGGCTATCATCTGTCCTGCCCTGATTCTGATCGGGTCGTAGTCCGCAGGCGGAGTCAACAGAGTGATCTTATCCATGAGCGTTTCGTCGGGCATATCCCTCCAGCCGTCTCCGTTGACATCAAGATATCCGGCATCGTTCAGGAGAGCTTTCGCCTCATCGATGTTGAACGCGTAAGTCGTCACAGTGGGGTTGTGCCACTCACCGAAGAATGGTGAGACTGCCGCCGATCCCGCCTTGCCGAAGCCGCCCATGTAGACGTCGACGAGCTGGTCCTTGTCGATCAGGTGCGACACGGCCTTTCTGAAGGAGATGTTGTTCATTGGCTCCTTCTTCATATTGAACGCCATGTAGAAGTAGCCCGCATCAGACATGTATTCCAGTTCGATGTTTGGATTGGTCTGGAGCGCAGGCACTCGGCCGGCTGTTACCGCCCAGGCGATGTAGTCCACATCTCCGGCTTGCAGAGCTAGTATCGCGGTGTCAAGGCTCGTGTATATCTTGTAGAACACAGTGTCGACTACGTTCGGGAAGACCGGCATACCTGCGGGGGTAATGTAGTCAACGCCCCAGTGGCTGTCGAACTTCTTCATTTCTCTGTATGAACTCGTCACACCACCTGCGTAGTACCAAGCACCCGTGCCTATCGCCGCAGTTTCATCGCTCCAGGTCACATCAACCTGGTTGTCAATGTCGACATGGTCCTCCCAGATGTGCTTGGGCACGATCGGGACCCCGAGTGTGCTCGAGAAGAACTGGCCGAAGGGCTTTGCCATGGTCATTTGCAGATGGTATGTGTCGACGATTGTGATGCCGTCGTTCAGCTCGGTCTCGCTCACAATGTTGTTTTCGTCAGCATCGAAGGCAGGTATCATGTTGTCGGCGTAGGTCGTACCATTTCTGGCCATCATGTACGAGAATTTCACGTCCTCCGCCGTCATCTCCGTGAGGTCGTGGAACAGGACGCCTTCTCTCAGATATATGTCGACTGTGAGAGTGGTTTCGTTGAAATCCCAGCTCTCAGCCAGCTGCGGAATCGGTCTGAGGTCGAAGTCAGCTGTCGACAGCGACTCAAATCCCATGCCTATCACATAATATTTCCAGACGCTGTTGGACGCAAGGTTGTAGTTGTTGAAGTCTTCCATGTCCTCTTGCATGGCGATGTACAACACATCCTCATCTGCAGCTGCTGCACTAGCGGTCTTCGCGGGCAGAGCCGCAAAAGCCGATAGAACCATCAGCGCCATCACCAATCCGGCTAACACTGCTTTATTCTTCATTGCCTGTTTCACCCTCCGTGTCGAGCCCCCACTTCTTGTGAAAGGATTACGTCCACAATCGTCTTCATGTATATATCTGATTTCCTGATGATTAGCTGCGGTATCTGGGTATATAATGAAAATCGTATCTTATGAGCTAGGTGGAGTTAACGCCGAAAAGACGTCATCAAAGCGCAGATTCGGACACACCTTCGCGCTCTCGAACTCCAGTTCGTTTTCAAAGCATGCGAAGGGAATCGTCCGCCGGTGCGTTCTCATTACCCTGGAGCCACTCGAGGCGGGGAAGAGTGTCCGTCGGAGCCGGCCCGCACATGATCATCCTGTGACGGTGTCAACCGGGTCCTTCGGGAGATTCTTCCTGTACCACACGCTCTCCGTGTCATTCGTGAACCCGAAGGACCTGTAAAGACCGAGGGCCTTCTCGTTCTTGGCGAACACGCCAAGATAGATCGTGTCCATCCCCCTGTCGAGGATCCATCTCATTCCGTCCGAAAGCAACGCCTCCCCGAGGCCGACGCGCCTGAACTGGGGACGCACGCCAATAATATCCACCCAGCCAGTCTGCTCGCCTTTCTCCTGGTTGAACGTCGAGCTCTCATCCGAGAGGCATAAGCCAGCGATCTCGTCCCCCTTCGACGCGAGCGTCAGGACGGCGGGGTCCTCTCTGCAGTCCCGAGCGTTGATGAAGCGTTCCGGCCTCTCAGGTGCGAAGTTGAAGTGGTCTCTGAAAGAATCATTGAACACGTCCACTATCTTCGATATGTCAACGTCCGAACAGTCGCGAAGATTCCTGCGTTCAAGTTCGAAGCCCGCCGGGGGCAGCACCTCTCGCACCTCAGCGCGCCCCCGCCTCACCAGGATGTACACCCTGTAGGCCTCCTCGAACGAGTGCGAGGTCAGCAACGAACGTCCCCAGTTGTTCGTGATCAGACTTCTCGAAAGGGCTTTGCCGACGTTCCTCGACCGCAGATAGCCGAGCGATCTCTCAAGCAGCGCCTGCTCGGCCCCCTTCCCCCTGTGTTCCGGCACGACATCAATATCGATGTATCCGTCGTCCTTTCCGGCTTTGATCCGGTTTCCTTCGACCAAAACGAGCCCGAATCCGACTACCTCGCCGTCGAGGGTTGCAATCCAAGTTCCCTTCGGGTCGAAGTCCGGGTCCAAGAAAGTCTCTGACCTGGCTTCGTCGTGTGTGAGCCTCCGCTCGTGCGGCTCATCCGCTCGTGCCTTCGCTAGGACCTCGATCATTTCTTCGAGCGATGACTCCGTAAGATGTCGGAACTCCAGGTCTGACACGTTCTCCGCCTAAACTGGAAGTGAGAGATAATCCTTTCGGGCAATCAGGTTCGTCCGGCCATGTTCGAATGCTTGGCCGGTCAGGTCTCGGACGGCGATCCATCTACGAATCTGTATTTCCCTTCTGGCACGAGTATCTCGAATCGCGCGCCCTCGCCTACGACGCCCGTCTCCCGTATCGAGATATTCGTTATCCCGAGTATCTCCGCTGATAGGAAGAGGCCGTGGCTGTGTTTGCCCGGCACTAGCGATCTCTGGAAGATGGTCTCCTTGCGCTCTGTGGGGACGCCGACGCCGTTGTCCACCATCACAATCGTCAATCCATCCGGGCCTTCCGAGTACGACAACGAGATCGCGGTGACGGTCTGTCCGTGTTTTAGTGAGTTGCTTACAATGTTGTGCAGTACCTTTGGAAACATCGGGTCCGCGAAAACCTCAACGCCTTCGAGCCTGCTGCTCAGTTCCGTTCCTGTCAGGTCGAGCCCCGCGGTCGCAGACACGAAAGCCTCTCGAACTTCCACCCACTCGGGTTTGTTGATGCCCACCTCCTCGTATTGGCTCGTGAACTGGAAGAAGGACGCCAGGTTGTCGGTCGTGCCCTCCACCTTGCTAAGATAGTCGCCCACGACAGGGTCCTTCGAGACTTCCATCGCCATGCCGAGCCATCCCCTCTGGACGGTCATCTGGTTCAAGGCATCGTGTCGGGTGATCGAAGACAGTACGCTCAGCCTCTTGTTCACGTTCTCGAGATCCGCGGTCCGTTCCTTGACTTTTTCCTCTAGGCCTGAATACGACAGCTCGAGTTCGGAGGCCATGTCGTTGAATGACTTTGCCAGCCGGCCAAGTTCATCCTCACGGGTTACGGTAATCCTCTGGGAGAGCTCGCCCCTGGCCATGCCTCGCGTCGCTGCTTCCAATGCCGATATGGGACCGGTGATCGAGCGCGACAGGGCTGCGGCAATGACGGCACCGAGGACCAATCCCAGGGCGGCCACCGTGAGTATCCTGGTCTGCAGTTCTGTCGCAGGGCCGAGGACCTCGTCTTCCGCATGGCTCAGGAACACGAGCCAGCCGTGGCCTTCGTATTCCAGGTAGCCAGTTGAGGTGGCGAATGAGAACAGCCTGTCCGTTTCTCCCTCCCTGTCCGAGAAGTGCCCCCTCTCGCCAACAGCATGCTGGAAGAATGAGCTGGACGATACATTCTGAAGAATCACGTAAGCCCTGGATGCGAATATCATCCTTCCATCGGACGTGACGACCTTCAGCTCGCTGGTCTCGTAGCCAAGGTCCGTAAGCTCGATGTCCTTGGCGACAGATAGCATGTTGATCATCGCCTTGGCTGCGCCTATGGTCTCGCCAGCACCGTCCCGGACCGGCGTACATGCACATACACCGTAGGTTGCAGAGCTCTCGTCGTACAATATGTCGTCGATCACCAACTCGGCCTCCTGAGCGGAATGCCACCACGATTCATCGTCCTGTCTGAAATCAGTGGTGCGCCCAGTTGCCGCGACCAATGCGCCATATTTGTTCGTGACGATGACTTCTCCGAACACCTCCATGCCGTGCTTGAGCACGTAATGCTCCAGAAACCGGTCTCTGAGCAGGAGCGAGAGGTCGTTCTCGAGCACCGCCTCCATGAACTCTGGAACGACATCCAATGGCGTCAGAGTCCAGTTCTCGTCCATCTGATCGATGTATCCCTGCGGGTCCTCCATCGCATCGAATGCAGCATTCGATTCACTGACCCATTCCACAACCTCGAAGCTGCTCATCATTGTGGCGACTTCGTGGCCTTTCAGGTAGATCATATTGTCCATCGACTCGGACAGGCTGTCTGCAATCGCTTCGGAAGCGAGACCGACGCCTTCCGCGATGGCATTCCTGCTTGTCACGGACGAGTACAGGGCCAATGACGCCAGCATCAGGAGGAGGGTTATGAAACCGGCCCCAAGTCTGACCACTATCTTGGAGAACAGGTGTCGTTGGACGGACCGTCTCAGAGGTATCGGAGTCCACCTCCCTCTATCACTGCAGGGAAGACCAGGATGTCGACGTTATGATCGTCTGGCGGGAGAGTCACCACTCCGATCAGCCCGGAATGCACGAATCCCCTATTCAGGAGGGTCCGGAGGTTCTCTCTGGACACCTCACTGTCGGAAAGGAGCCCCCAGATGAGCGTCAGTACATCCGAGCCTATGGCCCCTTGGTGTGTCAACGGTACTCCGTAGCGTTCCTCGAATTCCGCCAGGAACCCGGTGTCGATCGTAGCGCCGGGGAGGTACATTATCGGTGCACTGACGAAGCTTCCCTGGGCTTCCGGCAGCTCCCACATCTCTGGGATCGACCCCTCGACGGCACACACGACGTGTCCTGCATAGCCACTGGAATTCAACTCGCTGAATACGGCCTGGAACTGGTGCCTGAGCGCGACTACGAAGACTGCATCGTTGTCGGTAACGCTCGCGACCGCCTCGGAGAATTCCGTGTGGTTGGAGGCGAAGCCGTAAGACTCGACGGTCCCGCCCGAGGCCTCGAAAGCCTCGGTCAACCGGCTCATCACTGGGCTGCCATACGCATCGTCTAGATGCAGTATTCCAAGGGAGCTCACATTGAGTGTCTCAAGGGTTTCGAGAGCGTTCTCCACCTCCGCCGAAGGTGACACATAGTATCTGAAGACCCAATCCTTCCCCTCGGTCAGGTTCTCTGCCGTCGCTCCAATTGAGATCAACACTATCCCATTGGCCTCCGCGATCTCGGCCATGGGGACTGCCGCCCCTCTCGTGGCCGTCAGGACGGCGAGAGGATGGTACTTCTCCTCCGCCTCGAGAAGCTTCTCCACGGCGGCCTCGGGACTGGACGCGCAGTCTTCCACCACTAGCCTTATGCGCATTCCGTTGATCCCGCCCCATCTGTTGAGCTCCTCGACGGTCATGGATATGGCGTCTTCGATCTCCACGAGATACGAGGAGGCCCCGGTCAATGGGAGTATTGCCACGATGGTGACCTGCGGCTCTGAAATACCTGACAGAACCCACACAGTAGACAACGCCAAGGCCGCTACTGCGATGGACCCCACGATGGTCATCACCTTCCGTGACGGCCTGCGCTTCTTGAGGACCCTGGTCACCCGAGGTTCCTCCACCACGCCTTCGGCACCCGGACCTTCCGACTGGTGCCCGGGATCTTCACGCACACCCGATTCTGTCACCAGCATCCATGCCACTCCATGAGTTTCAGGAACCGTTCGCCGGAATCCTACTGCCCGTCCCCGACTTCAATTGGCTTCTGGGCATTTATATTCTTAGCCTGGTTCACAGGTGCAGTCGCGACATATCTCCGCGTTGATCCGCAGGTCGGTACCATGAGAAGAAGATGCCGTCGTGTTCCTTCGCTGTCACGGCGGCCGAGAATCACTGGCATTGTCCGACTCACCCTCGGATGCGCATGGATGTGGACCGGGCGAGATTTGAACTCGCGACCTCCCGCATGCCAAGCGGGCGATCTTCCGCTGATCTACCGGCCCATCCTGGGCGGCGTTGTATGGTGCGGCTGTAGTTAAAGGTTGCCTGATGCGTCCACTCAGGCGAACGAGTCCAGCTTCTTCTGGAACCGCACCTTCTCGCCCTCCACCGGCAGCGGGTACTCCCCGGTCAGGCATCCGAGGCATAGGTCGCTGGCGCTGTGGCCGATCGCATCCACGAGTCCATCGATCGATATGTAGCCAAGGCTGTCAGCGGTGAGCATCCTGGCGATGTCTTCGACCGTCCTTCCGGTGGCGGCGAACTGATCCCTCGTCTTCATGTCGATGCCGAAGTAGCATGGCATCCGAATGGGCGGTGACCCTATCCTCACGTGCACTTCCTTGGCACCCGCATTCCTCACGAGCTGCACGATCTGCCTCATGGTCGTGCCTCTGACGATGGAGTCATCCACCAGCACGATCCGCTTGTCCTTTATGACGCTCTTCAGCGGGTTGAGCTTGAGCATCACGCTGGTGGTCCGGTCGTTCTGTTCTGGCATGATGAACGTGCGCTCGACATACCTGTTCTTCATCAATCCCTCGGAATACGGGATCCCCGAAGTCTCTGCATAGCCCATGGAATGCGACCTACCGGAGTCCGGCACGGGTACGATCACGTCAGCATCGACGGGTTGTTCCCTCGCCAGACACTGACCTATCCTCCTTCTGACGTCGTACACGAGGTGCCCGTCGAGGCATGAATCAGCCCTGGCGATGTACACCCACTCGAACATGCAGTGCGCCTTACCTCTGGCCAGGCCTGTCTTGGTCGACCTGATCTCTCCAGGGAGGAGCTCTACGAGCTCCCCCGGTTCGACATCCCGCATGAACTCGCCCCCGAGCGTGTCGAAGACGACGCTCTCCGAGGCGGCGGCATAGCCACCTTTGGTCCTGCCGACGCAGAGCGGGCGGATCCCGAGCGGGTCGCGCAGTGCGAACACACGGCTGTCCACCATCAGGGTGATGGAGTATGATCCTATGAGCGACGCCATCACGTTCTTGACGGATCTGACTGGGTCGCCAGTGTTCGAGATGTCGTTCGCCAGCATGCGGATTATGATCTCAGAGTCGCTGGTCGTCGCGAACGCCCAGCCCTTCTTCTTCAGGCCGTCCCTGAGCTGGTCTCCGTTCACAATCTCGCCGTTGTGCGCCAGGGCGATGTCGCCGTAGTTGGTGGACATGACGACTGGCTGAGCGTTCTCCGGGCTCGACGAACCTACCGTGGAGTAGCGGACATGGCCTATGCCCGTCTCCCCTTTGAGGTTATGCAAGTCGTCCGCCCTCAACGCTTGATGAGCGAGTCCCATGCCTTTGAGCGCCTTGATGCCGTTGTTGTAGACCGCTATACCTGCGGACTCCTGTCCGCGGTGCTGGAGCACCCTCAAAGCATAGAAAATGTCTGTCGTGGCATGGGTGATCGACGCTGTGGCGAATACACCACACTCATCCTGCGGGTGCTCAGGCTCCGTACCTCAACCCCCCTCATCCATCGCACGAATTCAATATCAGTGCGCCTTCGCCCAGTTGTAGGTTCTCCGCTTGGCAGTCGCACCGAAGCCGCACGAAGCGCACAACCTGTGTCTCGCATGGTACGCGCGCTTCCCACATCTGCGGCAAATGATGTGGGTCTTCTTGCTGCCCCGCTTACCCATCGACGGCGTGCCCTTGGTCATCCTGCTACCCTCACGGCGATATGTATATGACGTTGTCTCCGCGGACTATGATCGAGTCGAGCTTGCGCCTGACGTCGTTGTCGTGGATCTCCTCGGCGTTCCTGAGCACGAGGTTCATGTGCGGGTCGTAGCCATCCAGGATGCCGCGGTATCCCCTCTTACCCTTGAGCTCGACGATAACCTGCTGGTTAATCGCCTTGTTCAGAACAGCCAGAGGTTTCATCAAATTACATCACCGATGTCCTGATTAATGGTGCCGTACTTAAAGCTTTCCCGCCGGGTCGTGAGGTCGATCGCCGCCCAGGCAGCACTTCTTGGTCGCCGTGGGTCTACAGCTCGACGGTCAGGTCTTCCTTGTGTCTGTCGAGTATGAGATAGGTGTTGCTCCTCTCGACCTCGTCGATCCTGATGAACTGATCGACGGTGTTCTTGAGCTCCTCCCTCGAGGAAGCCCTCAGAAGCACGGCGAAATCGATGTTGCCGAGGAGGAAGTAGACCGCCCACACACCGGATATCTTGGCGATCCTCTCGCCTATCTTCTTCGAGTAGTCGGGACCATACTTGCCAGTTATGAGCGCTATCGCCAGGATCTCCTTGCCGACCTTCAGGGGGTCGACGCAAGCCTTGAAGCCGGTTATCACACCCTCCTCCCGCAGCCTGTTGACCCTGTAGTGGACCGTGGATGACGAGAGACCAGTCTTCTCGCCAATCTTCTTCAGGCTGATGTTGCAGTTCTCTTGAAGCATTTTCAGTATGATCCTATCGTTCTTGTCTAGCGTCACCGTATCTTGTGTGCTCAAGGACTTCCTCTCCCCAAAACGTTCGAAAAGGCTACGTGAAATTCAAATTTATAACATTTTCGTATGGTTTATCTCGAATTGAACGAAAATCGACACCGCGCTCCTCTTTGCAGAGGCCGCCGGCCTCAAGGCACGATGACCGGTTATTGCATTGACTGGTCGCCTAGGTCATTCTCAAGCGGTGTCACTCAGTGCACAATTTTGAAATATGGCCCGACGCCCTGTCATCCGGCTGATAGCAATGAAACACTCGATCATAGGGGATAACCTGCAGTTCATCAACTGCGAAATCGGTCCGGGGGAGCTGATCTTCGCCGAAGCGGGTACAATGACCTATATGAGCCAGAACATCGGGATGACCGCCAGGGCCCGGGGCGGGATGATGGCCGGTTTGAAGCGCAAGATGACCGGTGAGTCTTTCTTCGTGACGGAGTTCACCGCCACCGGTGGACCGGGCGTCGTCGCCTTCGCCGGGAACGTGCCAGGTAAGATCCAGGCGCTGGACCTCCGAGGAGGCAAGGTCTGGCTCATGCAGAAGGACGCATTCCTCTGCGCGGAGGGAGCCGTCACCCTGGATATCGCCTTCCAGAAGAAGCTGGGGACGATATTCTTCGGAGGCGAGGGGCTCATCATCCAGAAGCTGTCCGGTGAGGGGACCACGTTCGTACACGGATCCGGCGACTTCATAGAGATGAACCTGAAGCCGGGAGAGGTCATGCGTGTCAGCACTGGCAACGTGGTCGCCTGGGAAGGCTCGGTCCAGTACCGCATTGAGAGCGTCGGCTCGATCCGGAGCGCCCTGTTCAGCGGGGAAGGGCTGTTCGTAACGACGCTCACAGGCCCGGGAAGAATCATACTCCAGTCGCTCACTCTGCCGAAGCTCGCAGGCGCGCTCATACCGTTCCTTCCGAAGCAGCAGAGTAGCGGCTCGGGATTCTCCCTGCGGTGAGGTGTGAGTCCATGGGTAGGGTTGCGGCGATACTGGCTTTCCTAGCCGGTCTGCTGGTCGTCATAGTGCTCCTGGAGTGGATAGGTGTTTTCGCCGCCCTCCTCGCGCTGGTCGGACTCCTAGCACTCGTGATACTGGTGCTGGTGGCCGTCGCCGTCGCGGTGGTCGTCTTCCTGAGCATACCTTACTTCTTCATAACGAAGAAGATGGAGGTCCGGGAGGGGTCGTTCACCCTGGATAGACTCGACGAGGAGAAGTGAACACGGATCCCCGTGGGACGCCTATATGAACGCCCCTATCGTGGAGAGGTCCAGCAGGTCCATGTCGAAGAAGGTCACGCCCTCCCTGATCTCCCGCGGACCGAGCTCATCCGTCCCCGCAAGGCGTGCCAGGAGCGACGCACGCCACCAGAGGTCTATCATGTTATTGGCAGCCGCGCCGAGATAGACCTGGGCGAAGTTGTACTCATACCCCTCGAGGTCGCACAGGTAGGCTCCATGGCCGAGGAAGCAGTCCCTGGCGTTGATGGTCCGTAGGTACTCCCTCATCGTCGACCTGCCACCGTCGTTCATTGGGAGCAGGTCTATCGAGGGAGGGTCGATCCTGCAGGTCTCCATGGTGCGCCCGTCCTCGTGGAGGTCGTAGGCTACGATCTCCTTCCCGACCAGTTTGAATATCTTCCATCTGAGCTCCTGGTCCACATACACTGGCAGGAGGCTCAGGTCAGGGAGGTCGAACAGCTCCACGCCATCCATAAGCGCCCTTTCCGATATGTCCGCCTCCGCCTCGGTCCGCCTGACCCTCCTGACGATGTCCCCCGCGGACGAGTTCTCCCTAGGGTTGCCGTGTTCGGCGAAAGTCATCACCCTGCTGAGCCCGATGGGCTCCGTCAACTCGTCCTCGAGCATCTCGACGGTTCCACGAACTGATGTGAATGACTGGGCGACACCCGCGTCTCTCGTGTTCCTGATGAACTGCGTGAAGACGTCGTTCGCAGATGACACCTCCTTCGAGAGCCTTTCGGAGCCGTATCCGGCCGCGAGACGCTCGCCAAGGGCCGTCAGGTCCTCCCCCGGAAGACCTACGCCCCTGCAGGACATGTTGACGTTGACCTGCACCCTCCACCCCACGAAGACGTTGAGAGGGAACGATCTGCAGTAGTGCGTCCTCAGGTCATATATGGTGCATCTCTTCTCCGAAAGGAAGTGGCACGCTCCATGGCGTCCCTTGAGCCCGATGGCAGCCCCTTCGACTTCGGGTGATATGTGCGATTCCGAGATGCCGGCTGCGAGCTTCGGGGCGGCTCTGAACGCCCTCTCCTCATCTGGAAGCAGTTCAGGCTGGCACAGGCAGCAGAGCGCGCAATCATCGATGCACTTGTAGGTCCTCCCGTGCAGCTCGGAGAGGTCGATCTCCGGTGCCGGATCATCTCGCTGCTGCTCTGTCAACGACGTCCCTTCCTGCTGGTTCTCCCACCTGGGAGCCATCCTCGGTCATGATCTCTCCTCTTAAGAACACCGCTTTCGGGAAGATGGCCGACAAACCGTCGTAGGGCGTCCATGCGCACTTCGAATGCAGCCGGTCCGCCTTGATGTCTGTGCTAGCCGTCAGATCGACGATCATGAGGTCGGCGTCGTAGCCCCTCCCGATACGTCCTTTGGGTATGCCGAAGAGCTCGCCTGGTCGCTCGCAAAGCCTGCTGACGAGGCTGGACAGCGCGAGGTGTCTCTCCCTGACTAGTTGCAGCATGATCGGGACCATGGTCTCCACACCGGGCATGCCGCTAGGCGCGTAATCGAAATCCTCCTCCTTCTCCTCGACGGTGTGCGGGGCATGGTCCGATGCCATCGTATCGAAACGACCCTCCTTGAGTGCCTTGAAGAGTGCCTGTCTGTCTCCCCTCTTGCGTAGGGGTGGGTTGACCTTCGCGAAAGCGCCGAGTTTGGAGTCCTTATCGAGCAGCAGATGGTGGGGCGTGACCTCGGTGGTCATCCTCCCGTCGCTGCGCAACAGAGGCAACGTATCCATGGCAGATATGTGACACACGTGGATTCTGAGGCCTTCCACCCGCAGCTCGCGCAGTTTACGAACCGCGCTCGTCTCACAATCGTTCCTGCGGTTTATGAGATGGTCCTCCAGGCTAGACTCCGGGTTCTTCTGTCTGAGGCACTCGTCCTCAGCGTGCACCGCCAGCACCTTTCCGGAGGCGGCCACGGCCCGCAGCTCCGCCTCCACAGACCCCAACGAAGGCACGAGCAGGTCACCCGTCGTGCCCGCCATATATAACTTGAACCCGACCGCCCCTGACGCGAGTCTCTCGATGTCGACACCGGGCTGGACCCCGGCGAACAGGCCGAAGTCCGCCGCGCTCTTCGACGCCGCGGTCACCGCCTTCTCTTTCAGGGCATCAGGCGTGATGGTCGGGGGGTTCGTGTTGGGCATATCGAGCACGCACGTGACGCCGCCGTGCAACGCCGCTAGGGTGCCAGTGGCGAAGTCCTCCTTGTGCGTCGCACCTGGGTCGCGCATGTGCACATGCGAGTCGATCGCAGCCGGGAGGACGAGTTTGCTGCCGAAATCGTAGATCGAGTCGCCGTCCAGGTTCGTCGCGACTCTGGATATCCTTCCGTTCTCGATGCCGATGCAGAGCTGGGCCAGACTGCCCTCGTAGTAGCATTTGCCCTTAACCACGACATCCATGTTGCTCACTCAGCCTTCTCCTGACCACCTTTCCGTGCGGCTCCAGCTCGGAGAAGACCTCCGCCTGGAACGTGAATACCTTCGTCCCTGGCATGTGCCAAGCGTCCGGGCTGATACCCGCTTTCACGCAAGTCTGTGACAGGAACTCCTCAGCCCGCCATCCCCACTCCACCGGTACTTGAGGCAGAAGCAGTCCGCGCGCACCGTCACGCTGGACGATCAGCCCATCGTCTCCCACGGACACCCTCGCGGGCAGGTCGGTAGATTTCCCGACCTTGATCTCCTCGGGGGGCGTGAGCAGACTGACTTCCACCTTGATGCTTCCGAGCTCATCCGGGCGTACGGGCGGGAAGCGTGGGTCCCGTGATGCCGCACTGACTGCGGAGTCCGTGAGGGCGTCTATCAGGGGTGCGATCGGTTCAGGATACCCGATGCACCCTCTGAGGTCGTCTCCGGGATGCGTGGTCAATGTCACGAAGACGCCGGACTTGTGCCTGAAACTCTCAGGCGGGTCGAGCGGAGGAAGGTCTTCTTTCAGGACGTGCTTCTCCAGGACGGTCCGGGCTATCTCGATCGCCTTCTCCCCCTCGTAGTCTGAAAACATGGCGCTTCTGCCGTCGTATGGGGCGTGGCGCATAAGTATCTTTCAACCATAAGCCCAGACTGGTGGGGGAGCGCTCCTGGATTTGGCCCACTGCGCCAAACATTAAATATCCTTAATACAAATTCGCACTCGGACTCCATGAAGTTTGTCAAGTTTTCCCAGGCTGAATTCGAGGAGATCCGGAAGCTCTACGAAGGAGTCATGGCGCAGGCGTGCCACGGACTGTTCTTCCGGGAGGGAATGATCCTCGGCGAAGAGATATCCAAGATCGCCATGCAGGAGCCGGACAAATACTTCGAGATATGCGCGAATCTGCTCCGAGCCAGGGGCTGGGTGGACAACGTGGTGTTCCAGGAGTCGTCCGCCGTGGTGGACGGCTCGTTCGAGTCATCTGATTCTAACGAAGAGGCGAGCTGCCATCGCCTGAGAGGAATAATCCGCAAGATGTACGAGGGGCGTCTCCACAAGCGTATGCATTGCGAGGAGATCGAGTGCGTTGGCCGTGGCGACGCCCACTGCGTTTTCAAGCTGGAACTAATCGGAGGGGGTTGAAACGGAACTCAAACCGGCGTTGCGTGCGCTCAGGCAGGACTTCAACGCCTTTGCGTCCGCCATCGTAAGCAGGGATGGCCTGATCATGGCTGGGGACATCCCGGAGGAGGTGTCCAGCGAGACCTTCGGCATCATGTGCGCCACGCTGCTCGGGGCCGCATCGACCGCCCATTCGGAGCTCAGGATAGGCACGCCCTTAGGCGTTATAGTGGAGAGCGAGGAATCGATGATGATCGTGGTCGGTGCTGGCAGAAAGGCGCTGATAGTGGCGGTCGTCCCGCGCGAGGCAGACTGCGAGGCCGCGAAGAAGAAGCTCGAGGAACTCGCCGAGACGATCAAGATCATCTAGCCTCATCCGTCCATGCTCGTATCGGCGGGGACGGTGATGTCGTGGAGTGAGGGTCCCGATATGCCCTCATCATGTATCTAACGAACCTTCAGGCCAGCTCCAGCTCCTTCAACTTCTCAGGCGTCGGCTCTCCGTCGGCGGTCCACACACGGGCTGCCATGTAGTCGTCGAGCATCCTGTTCATCTGCTCGGGCGTTATCACGTTGCCCTGGGCCGGTCCCTCCGGGATCGGATCCTGTAGTATCCTCGGGGGCAGGAGCCAGTCCTTCCTAGTCACTCCCTCCCTGTAGTTGAAGTGCCCCTTCATGTTGTGGACCCTCTCACCTATCTTCAGCAGCTCGTCCTCCGTGAACTTCAGGCCGGTGATCACCTCGATGACCTCCGTGAGTTTCTCTATCAGGAAGAAGCCCCTCGAGAACTTGCACAGACCGACTGAGTCGTAGACGCACATGAAGTCCTCCATCGTGGCGACCATCTGGCCCTTGCCCTCCGGGGACTGCCTGTCGATCCCTTCCCAGCGCCAGAACTTGCCAACGAGCTCGGGAGCGTAGAAGCCTGCGCGCAGGTGGCACGCGCCCCTGGTGGATGTCATGTACGCGAGTCCGTGCCCCTTCATGCCTCTGACATCGTAGGCTGGCGGTTCCATGCCCTTCGTGTGGATCGCATACCTCTCGGCGCCCTTGCCGATCCTCTTCGAGGCCAGCCTGACGCCTTCTGCGAGCACGTCTCCGAACCCCTCCCGGTTGCCCATCTTCTCGAGCATCGCCGGCATGGCGTCCTCGGAGTTCTCGAAGGTGAGTCTCATACCTACTTCCTCATCGGTCAGGATGCCTCTCTGGACCAGCTCCATGGCGAACCCTATGGTCGCGCCCGCAGAGATGGTGTCCATGCCGAGGACGTCGCAGATCTCGTTCCCTCTAGCGGCTGACTCGATGCTGGCGTTTCCGCACGCGGCTCCGAGGGAGTAGAGCGTTTCGTACTCCAACCCGTCAATCGCCACACCTGCGAACTTACCCTCCTTTATCTCGAACAGCTTGCCGCAAGGCTTCGTGCATGCGAAGCACGCCTTGTTCTTGCTGACGTATCGCGTGGCCCAGTAGTAGGGGTCGATCTTCTCCCTCTCCTCGAACACGCTCTGCTGCCAGTTCCTGGTGGGGAATACCCCCTTCTCCTTGTTGATCCATCCCAGGAACTCGCCGGTGCCGTAGACGGTGTCTTCCTTGAATGAGGGTGCGTCCTCCATTATCTTCTGATACCTGAGTGCGATCTCCAGCAGCGCCCCGGGATCCGCGGGCTCGAGGTCCTTCGAGCCCCTTATGACTATGGCCTTGAGGTTCTTGGAGCCCATGACGGCGCCGAGCCCTCCTCTTCCGGCCTGGCGTTCCTCGCAGTCGATGCACGCGAACTTCACGAGCTTCTCGCCTGCGACGCCTATGCATGCGACCTTGACGTCCCAGCCGTGCTTCTTCTTCAGCAGGTCGGGCACCTCGCGCGTGCTCTTGCCCCACAGGTCCGCAGCGTCCTCGACCTCGACCCTGTCGTCCTCGATGAAGAGGTAGGACGGCTTCTCCGCCCTGCCCACTATCTCGAGCGCATCGTAGCCCGCATGCCTGAGCTCGGCCCCGATGACTCCGCCCATGATGCTCTCGACGAGTGTCCCGGTCTGAGGTGACTTGGCCGCGAAGGCCGTCTTGCCGCCCGTGGGCAGCGGGAACCCCGCGAACAGCCCGGGCGCCATTGCGATCACGTTGTCCGGCGCGAGCGCGTCGGTCCCCTGGGGTATGTCGTGGTACACGAGCTCCACAGCGAACCCTTGCCCACCGAGGTATTTCCGGACGTATCTCTCATCGATCGTCTTGACAGCGTACTTCTCCTCGGAGAGGTCCATCTTGAGTATCTTGCCGTGAAACGCCTTCATGTCACTCAGCCTCCAGCAGCTTCCTGACCTTCTCGTACTGCTCTACGTTCGGCTCCTCGTACCTGATTGCGCCCATGGGGCAGAACTTGACGCAGGTGGGGTCGCCGCCGCACAGGTCGCACTTGAAGGCGGTCTCCTCCATCCTCATCACCCCGAACGGGCACGCGTCCACGCACGAGCCGCAGGCGGTGCACTCGTTCTCGTCTATCGTCACTATGCCGTCCACGACCTTGATGGCATCGACCGGGCATGCCTGGACGCAGCAGTCGTCCCCGCAGGCGATGCAGTGCGTGCAGACCACAGGGAAGTCAGTCCTGACGTCCCTCTTATGGATCTGGAGCCTCGCATCCACATGGTTGATCTTCCCCTCGTGGTACAGCGAGCAGACCATCTCGCAGAACCTGCAACCCGTACATTTCTCAGGATATGGTACCAACATCTTGGGCATACTGTTCAATCCCCTTGCTACCGCGATGGTCGGAGTACAATGCGTCTCATGTAAAAAAGTTGTGTTCCGTCTTTTGGGCGAATGTCGGGCGTCTACTTCGATTTCCGCTTGATCGGGACCTTCTTGAGCGCTCTTGCCATTGTATATGACCGCCCTCGTGCATGGCGCCCTCCGGAGGGTCGTGGATGAACCGTCGGTCGATAATGGTGTCGGGGACGGGGTTCGAACCCGTGACCTTCGGATGTCCGAGGAGCATCTGGTCAGAAGAACTCCCTATGAGTCCGACGCTCCACCAGGCTGAGCCACCCCGACATTGTTGACACAGAAGGCGCCCCCGGCGCCAGACCACGAGGAACTTAATCCTTCTTCGTCTCCTCTTCCGTAGGCTTTTCGTCCGAACCCTTGTCCTTATCCGAGGCTTCCACCGTCTGTTCTTCTTTGGGCTCCTCAACGACTGGAGTCTCTTCCTCAGCGGGCGGTGCCTCCTCGGGCTCCTCCGTCGGCTCGGGCGCGTTTATGGCCGCCTCCTCGCCGGGCGCCGGGAGCCTTCCGAGCGATACGACCTCGCTCTTGCGGATCTCTATCCTCTTGATAGGGACTATCTTCCTGGACGCATCGGAGACCGCCTTCGACATGTCTCCCATGATGAGCATCCTTACGAGCTCGCCTATGGTAGCTCCCGAGGCGACGCGCCTGACCTCCTCGACCATGATCTGCCTGATGGCCGTCTCTTGCGAGGCCTGTATCCTCTGCTCGGACACCGCCATCGGCTTGATGACCACTCCCCAGCCGTCCTTGGTGACGATCTTGACGACCGTGTCGGTCTTGGTGCGCTTGCGCCTCGTTAGCCTTCGAACGTAATCGCTCGTGAGATCATGGCCAGTGAACATCGTGTGGGCATCGAGTCCGCGTACGTCGTGGACCTTGAACTTGAGCTTGATGTGCATCTTCGAGAAATCGCCAGTCAGGTCGTGCACGGTGGCCTCGGTTATCCTTCCCATGACGTTCTTTGGGGAATCAGCCGGCGTCTCACCCAGCTGCATGCGGCTGAACATGTCTGGGGCGTACACCTTGTACCATTCCTTGGCACGCCACCGATCCTTGACCTTCTTCGTCGTTGTCCTAGCCTTCTGAGCCATCTGATACCTACCTGTTATGGGTTCGCCTGAGTAGGCTCAGTAACGGATTTTTGTATTAAAAGCTTGCCGTGTCCAACGCTCCCTCGAGTGATCGATGGATGGTCACTGGCCTGCCCCACGTCATCTCTTCCTCAGCTTCGGGTTGAGCACTTCGTCCATGGCGTACCCTATGAACGTGAACGCCAGCACGACGAACACGATGCACAGACCGGGCATGACTATGAACGGCCACTGCCCCGCTGTCACCGCACCCGTCGAATATGCGTTCTCCAGGACCTTTCCCCAGGTCTCGACATCTTGTGGGCCGAGGCCGATGAAACTGAGCGTGCTCTCTGATAGGATGGCAATCGCTATGGTCAGGATGGCGTTGGCGAACACGAGCGGCACGACATTCGGGAAGATATGTTTCTTCATGATATGCCATTCCCCCGCTCCGAGCGCCTTCGCCCTCTCGACAAACTGCCTCTCCTTGAGAGACAACACCTGCGACCTGATGATTCTGGCGGTCGTCGACCAGCCCGTCACGCCGATGACTAAGATGACCGTGAACAGGCTCGGGTTGCCCAATATGGCGGATATAACGATCATCAGCACCAGCCAGGGGATGGACAGAAAGACGTCGTTTATCCTCATGATGACGTTGTCCCTCCATCCTCCCCAGTAGCCCGAGGCTAATCCCACAAGTGTGCCCATCCCCATCGATATCGCCATCGCCATGAGCCCTACGGTGAGCGAGGCGAGTGTGCCATGGGCCGTCCTGGTCAGGACATCTCTTCCGCGTGCATCCGTCCCGAAGGGATGCTCCCAGGACATCGGCGCATACGTGGGCAGAGCCGATTCGTTATTATCATACGGCATGAACAGCTGAGAGTATATGATTACGAGCAGGAAGAATGCAAGGATGATAATGCCGACCTTCCCCATCCAAGTGTTCAGGAAGTGGTCGGCTGTCCTGCCGAGGTTCCTCGCACTCAAACCCATCTTGTCGGCGATGACTGGATTGAGGGAGAACGCCTTCCTAGCGTACTTCGGTAGAACCTTCTCTAATTTCACCATTCTCCCACATCCTAGACTATCGACACCCGGGGATCCAGCTTCACAAGGGCCAGATCGGCGAATAGATTCGCCGCCACCACGGCGGTTCCCCCGATCAGGAAGATGAACTGTAGCAGTGGATAATCACTTCGATCGATTGCGTCTATCGTCGTCCATCCGATGCCTCTGTAGCCAAAAACCCACTCCACCTGGAACGCGCCACCGAGTATGAAGGCTGTGTCCATCGCTATGGTGGTGACGATTGGCAGTCGGGCATTCGGCGAGGCATGACTCTTCATCACCTGTTTCTCCGTGAGCCCTTTCGCGTATGCGGTGGTGACGTAGTCTTCCGTGAGTACATCCACCAATGAATTCCTCATGATGAGAATGATTCCTGCGATGGCTCCCACGACAAGTGTGGCCACCGGGAGTACTAGGTGCATCAGTATGTCGAATATCTTGTCAATCGTCAGTGGAAACGGATGGATCCCCGACGTGACGTAGCCCCCTGTGGGGAATATCGGTATCTCGACGGCGAAGATCAACATCAGGATGATTGCGAACCAGAATATCGGCATGCCGTAAAAGAACAGTCCGAAGCCAGTTATGGCCAAGTCGGCGTTCTTGCCGCGCCGTCTCGCTGCGACCTTTCCGAGATACATGCCTATAACGAACGTGAGTAATGATGAGATGCCTAAGAGGAGCGCGGTCCACGCTAATGGTCCGGCCAAGGCTTCTAAGACGGGTGTTTTGTAGATGTAGGATGTGCCCCAGTCTCCCGTGAAAGTCATCTTCATGTAGATGATGAACTGTTCATGCAACTCCTTGTCCAGTCCGAACTTCACTAAGTTATCCTCATAGATCCTCATGGTGTCCAGGTCCGGGTCCCTCGGAATCATGAGAAGTGCCGGGTCGACCGGCATGATCCTGAAGAGGAAGAAGTTGAGAATCATTATCATTACGATTGTGAGGAACGCATTGAACAACCGTTGGGTCATCACTCGCCTGAAAGATGCCAAATCTGCACCGCCTGAAAGGTCTCATCCACTCTGTATCCGAATCACTCTCGCAAGTGAATGGGTTTATGAAAAGGTTTGATCGGGTTTGCCCCATCTAAGACGACGGCTCTTCCGGTACTTCCATTGGAGTAGGCTCCTCTGGAGGCGCCATCCCTCCCTCCATACCGCTCATGTCTTCGCCTTCCGAAGCGCCCTTCTTCTTGCGCTTCATCAACATCGCCGCGGCGACGATTGCGAGTATGAGCAGTAGGCCGATGCCGACGTATAACAGCGTGTTGCTCTCAGTCGGTTCCGAGACGACATCGATCCCGACCGTACGGCTGTTCCATTCCCCGGGGTGCTCGTACGCGTCCTCGACCACTACCGTGACGGTGTATTCGCCCGCCTCCGCGTAGGAGTGGTCGAAGGAGGCCGTCACGTTCTCGCTTGGCCCGGCGGCGTCGAGATCCCTAGTGACAAGGTCCGAGCCGTCACCGAAGTCGACGGTCACCGTTATGGTATCGCCCTCGATGTCACTCGCGGTCACGTTGATGTATATCGTCTCGTCAGGCGCGTACTCGTTCTTCGCTGGTTCCTTGACTACCGACACGCACTTCGGCTTGAAGTTCGCCTCCGAGACGGTTACAGGCGCAGTCTTGCTCACGTTGTGCCCGTCGATACCCGTGCCGTCGTCCGCATACACCGATATGGTGAAATCTCCAATGGCGGAGTACACATGGCTGGCCACGTAACCGTTCTCCGAATCTCCCATGGTCATTGCGGTTTCGTCACCCCACTTGTACCAGACAGCCACATCATCACCGTCGATATCGTTCACGTTGGTCGGTGTGATTGTGAAAGTCTCGTTGTAGCTAGCCGAGTAAGACGTCTGCAGGCCCACTGTCGGAGGTGAGTTCTCCGTTGGCTCGACGACCTCGATATTGAAGTCGTCAGAGACGTTCTCCGTGCCGTCGTCCGCATGCAGTATCACGGTAATGGGTCCCGTTTCGTCGTAGACGTGTTCGAAGACGACCGACTGCACTTCCTCAGAGCCGACCGATGAGTCATCGAACGCTAGGTCGCTACCATCTCCGAAATCGATGGTGAATGCGATCGCATCACCGTTGGCGTCGAAGGCGCTCGCAGTCAGCTCCGTCGTGCCACCGACCAAGACCGGCGTCGGGTTCGCTACCACGAGCAGGCTGCTCGGCGCAACCTCCTCTCCCCCGGGGGCAACCACGGCTGTCACATCGGTCGAGACATTGTGCCCTTCGCCATCGTCGACCCAGACTGTGATTGCATACGATCCACTCGTGTCCCACAGGTGATCAACCTCCGACAAGACTGGCACTCCCTGAGCGCCGGATGTGTCATGCGTTGTCGTGCTGAAGGTATCATTGCCCCAATCCCATGTGACGGTGAGCGTGTCCGCATCTGCGTCGGAAGTGGTTGCCTGACACGGAGTCAAGACGTTCTCGACGGTGCTTATGCCCGCGACAATGGGTGCTTCAGGGGGCGTGTTGCCAATAATCTCGATTCTGTAGTCCGTCGCTCCTGTCGACTGGTTGTGGGTGCCGCCCTCGTCGAGGTAACCGTCCCACACGCTCACGACGACATCGTACGTACCAGCCTCGTCCCAGATATGGGTCCGATCGTCGACTACGGCCTCGCCAGTTGCGCTAGGTGTAAGGGTATTTGAGTCGTAAGTCCCATCGTCCCAGTTCCAGGTCACCTTCAAGGTATCTGCCTCGTCGTCCCGTAGCGATGCCGTCCATGCGACTTCCTCTCCTATGTACGCGACCGACGATGGGTCGCTAGAGACAAGAGTGATCTCGGGGACTGCGTCGTATATACCTACGACATTGACGATCGCCGATTCTGTGAACTCGTGCCCCGGCAGACCATCCGTTATGGTCGCGTTGAGCTCGAGGTCCAATGCTTCAGTGGTGTATGTATGGCTCTGGACGAATGTTATCGGCTCCACGCTGGTGTCGACGTCCGTGTAGTTGCTCACCACTACAGACCCATCGCCGAAGGTCCAGTTCACCCATATCTCGTCACCCTGCATATCGGCGACCTCTATCGAGAATATCTCCGGGACGTCGACAAGAACATCGTAGGACTGGCTGAGCCCTATCGATACCAGTGGTGGGGTGTTTTCTGCTGGTTCGAGATCGAACCACAGCCACGGGAGTGCGGCAGCGAAGTTTCTCCCGTTGTGTGCCTCCCAGTCTCCCCAGCCAGTGAAGGTTGCTGTGGAGTATGCGTACAAACCGACATCATAGTAAGGCGGGTACTCGCACATAGATTCGTAGACCCACTGCTGCAGGAGGTACACGTACTCACGCCGTTCCTCCATGTCCATGATCTGCATGGCTTTGTTCCAGACCTGGTCGTATATATGGCCTGGGTATTCGCATACGAGGTCGAGACCGAGCGTCGCATTCTGATAGTCCACGTACTCTCCGTCGACGATGGGCCCCATAGGCATCTCGCAGTTGTCACCACCGGGCTCCATGGTTTTCGTGAGCCAGACGCTCAGGGTCGACAGCGGCTCAGGACCCCAGCCCCAGTGCCAGATCCATATGTCGTAGTCTGCCTTGTACCAGGCCTGCGAGACCATTATACCCTCGCTCCTCTGCGCGGCCACGAGGCCGATGCCCGCCTCTCTTGCCCATCCTTCCCACGCCTCAGCAACCAGGAAATAGCTCTGGTCGGTGTTGGGTGCTTCGCACCTTATGCCCTCCAGCTCCACCCCATTGTAATCGCTTCTCCAGTCTTCGGTGTCGGTAACGACGCATTCGAGGTAGCCATTGCCATCCGTGTCCTCGTATCCGTTCTCCTCCAGCAGGGCTCTAGCACCTGCAGGGTCGAACGGTATCTCGGGAGTGACGTTCAGGTGCCAGTATCCCGGCTGTATCACCGAGTTCGCCACTGTGGACAGATTTATCATGATTCCCTCCCTGATGTAGGCCTTGTCCATGCACATCAGGATGGCCTCCCTCAGTATCGGGTCGACCAGAAGCTCGAAACCATTGCCGTATGTGGCAGTCCGGTTCACGAACGGGATGGCGTTCAGAGCGACATCGGTGATGCCGTTCTCCTGGACGGCCGACTTGGTGACGTGCGGTTGTTCCTCCAGAACATTCAGAAACAAGTTCGGCTCACCAGTGAGGACTATGCAGTCCTCGTTGCCCGCGTTCATGGCCATAGTAAGCTCATACGCGCTGCCGTGCACGGTGAACAGGACACCATCGACGTCGATGTCCCGTTCTTCACCGAAGTCCGTTGTCATGTGGTAGTTGGGTGCCTTTACGAACTTCCACCAGGCGCTCTGGAGCATGGAATCGAACACCATCGGTCCGCAGCCGACGAGTTCTCCCGGCTTCATGGTCTTCGTGCACGGGTTGGTATCGTACTCCTCCCAGATATACTTCGGGACAATCGGGATTCCGGAAATGTCTTCCAACAGAGTGGCCTTGATTCTGTCCGTGACGAACTCTACCTCATAGTCGTTCACAACGTTGATATGCGTTATGCCCTCGAGGTAGAGCGGCCATGCGCCGTCGTCCTCCGAGATGATCAGGTCGTATGTGAACTTGACGTCGTCTGCCGTGACTGGGTTCGAGGTGCCGTCTATGTCAGCAAGGCTTCTCCAGTACGCATTCTCGGTGATTACGATGTTGGCGACCATGTAGTCGTCAGACGGGTCTGATGGAGTACCCGCGTCCATGACCTCGCAACTCCACTCTCTAGCGAGGTCTCCTTCAAGCATGTTCCAGTCCTCGTCGTAGATGAACAGAGCGCTGTATATCAGGAAGATAGCGACGTAATCCTCGACCATCTCAAGATTCATCGGGTTCCACACCAGGATGTCGCTGAGCCAACCGACCTTTACAAGTGTTTCCGCGGCGGCCGCGTTCTCAGCCACCGGCTGATCAACGAGCACTGCAGGCAGGCCGCTGGTAACAAACGCAGCAACAATCATTATCGCAATCGCACGAGTCGCTTTATGATAACACATACTCATTTCATCAACCCCCTGATTCGCAAGTCTTCTTTGCTTGGGCGTATCCTCACTGCCCCCCCCAATGACCGGGCATTGAACTCTTAGCTATATAAATAATTGCTGACTAGATGTCCATGTCCTGGCGATGCCAATATTGACATCGCCGCCATGCTGTGGATCGTCATTCCACGGGCAACGGCGGCCACCTTTCCATGGTTCCCGTTCACGAGCGAAATCGTCTCGTTCGTGTCGAACGAAGTAACAAGGTTTTCGAATATCGTATATGTCTCTTTATTGGGAATCTTGCGAAAAGGCGATTAGGGGGAGAAAACCGGGTTATGCATCTCTATGAGCTCCGCTCCGCGTACTTATGGAATAGGGTGGCGACGCTCTTCTCGAATTCCTTCATTCCCCTAACGACTGCAAATTCGTTCGGCGCGTGCGCCCTCCCCGCGAACCCGAGGCCCGAGCATGTCCATGGAACCCCCAGGTACTGGTCGAACATGTCGAACGGCGCGGAACCGGCAGAGAGTGGCCACACCTCCGGTTCCTTGCCGTGGTACCTTGCCGTCTCGATGCTGGCCTGGGAGACATCCTCGTTCACCGACACCTTCGACCACCCGTAGTCCGTGTGGTGCTCTATCTTTACATCCGTGAACCCTCGTCTCCGCAGATGCTCCTTGACCCTCTTCCTCGTACCGTCTATCGTCATGTTGGGTACTAGGCGGATGTCCATTTTTGCCATCGCGCTTTCGGGCAGGACCGTCTTGCCGCCCTCCTCGATGTATCCCGCATATATGCCCGCGATGTTCACGGATGGCTCGAAGAGGTACTTGCGGAGTATCTTCTCACGTGAGCCTTTGACCTTGAATCTATTCACGTCCAGCTCTTTCATGTAGTTCTCGGGGTCGAACTTCCTGGCGAGCTTCTTCACGAGCGCGATGTCCTCATCCGTCGGTGCCGCCACTTCGTCCCAGATACCATCGATCGCAGGATCTTGGTTCTCGTCCACCATGGTGGAGATTGCGTGCACCAGCCTCCATACGGGGCTCTCCACGAGCACGGCGTCGCTGCTGTGGATCTCCTTGGTGGGGCCGCCTCTGTCCGAGCCCTTGACCGTGAGGTCCATGTAAACGTCGCCCTTCACTCCGAGGCAGATGACGGGCACGCCATTTGCGTTCTCGCCGTAGTCGAAGCTGAACGCCGCGTCCGCCTTCGACAGCTTCGCCCTGTTCTTGCGGATATAGCCAGGAAGGCTTGGTCCTCCCAGCTCCTCCTCGCCCTCGAGGATCAGATGCACGTTCATGGGCAGCTCGTCCCTGTCTTTCATCGTGCGTATCGCGAGGAGCGACCCCATCATGGCCGCCTTGGAGTTGCAGACCCCCCTGTTGATCAACACCTTGCCGTAAGGCTTCCTCTCGACGATCTTCGCGCCGAACGGCGGGTGGTCCCACGCATCCAAGTCACCGACCGGCATCACGTCGTACATACCGTACACGATGACCGTCTTGTCAGCCCCGACGTCTATGAGCCCCCCGACGACGGGATGGCTGTCCTTCGCCGCCCTGAACAATTTCGCCTTCGCACCCATGGCTGAAACGATCTCAAGCAGTCGTTGGGCGGTTTCCTCTATGCCCTCTCCGGTCATCGATACGCTCGGTATCCTGAGGAGTTCTCTCGTCTCTCTCAGGTGCTTGGGCCAGAGCCTGTCGATGTCTGCGTGTATCTCTTCAAGTGACATGTTCCCTCATCCTTCGCGGATAGCTTATTGGCGGAACGATTGTTAGGATCGACCTGATCAGTTCCCGAGAAATCTCGGTTTCTTGCGCGTCTCGTCCTTCACGATCTGCTGGACGGGGGCATCGTGGCAACTAATGGCCCGCGCCTCGTCGTCGTACACTTTGCCGCAGGTGAAACACTTGTAGATCATCTTTCCCATGGTGTCACTCTCCGCCCCGTCCGTCTGGCTCGACGCGTGTATGATGGTGAATCGAAGTAATGAATGTTGTTCAGGAATTCAGCTGAGGTGCGGAGCGAGCGCGTCCCTCGAGTCCGTTGCCAGCTTGGCATCCTGGTCCGCGAGACGCTTCTCCAGCTCGGCGAGGCTCTCGGAACCATTCAGGAACACTGGTATGTAGCAGCTCGTGGTCTCTATGATCAGGAGGGCGACCTTCTCGGCCTCGTCCAGCTCTCGCTCCTCCATCGCTGCCCTGAAATCGACGAAAGGACGGATCTCCGGAGGGACGTTACGCACCTCGGTAATGGCCAGCAATCGCGCAACGTGCATCTCCGGGACCCTCCTGGTTTTATCAGAGGTTTACCTTTACCTGGTGGCACTCGAGTCCGAGCTTCTCCTTCTCCAGGCCGAACGCGAGCCCGAGCAGCTGCGACAGGTGCAACACCGGTATGTTGAACTCCTTCAGCTGTGGCTGGCTCACGTCGTACTGCAGGTGACAGAACGGACAGCAGTCCACGATGACTTCCACGCCGGCGTTGGTCATGTTCGTCAGGTTCTCCTTGGTCATCGCCAAGGAAACATCGGGGGTCCTCGCCCTGACGCCACCGCCTGCACCGCAGCACATGCCCTTGTCTTTGTAGGGCACGCTCACCATGCCGGCCGCCTCGACCAGGTCGTCGAACACGTGCGGCCGTTCGGCATCGTCTATCTTCTTGACGTTGCTGGGCTTCAGGAAGTGGCAGCCATAGTGCACCGCAGCCTTCAGCTGTTTCTCGCCCTTCACCTTGGCCTTGATGGCCTCGACACCGACGTCTCTGTACAGCAGCTCGACGAAGTGCCTGACGGTGACGGTGCCTTTGTACTCCTCGCCTGTCGAGTCCTTGAGTATCTTGTTGACCTTCTCGCGCATCTCCTCGTCGTGGTTCAGCTTGTGCGCCACCTCGAACAGCGTGTCGAAGCATCCGTTGCAGATCGTCACGATGTCGACGCCCATCTTCTCGGCTATCACGAGGTTCCTCGCAGCAATCGCCATCCAGTACATCTGGTCGAAGGAACGCATGACCCCTGGAGCGGGACAGCAGCTCGCGCCCTTCATGTCGACGAGCTCAACGCCGAGCGACTCCATGACCGCCCTGGTCGAACTCTCGATCCCAGGGTACCTCAACGGCATGATGCAGCCCAGGAAGAATCCGTACTTTGCCATCTCACTTACCTCCCGCGACGAGCTTGTCGAAGCCACACAGCGCGGCGATCTTCACGACCTCCTCCTGCGCCTTCGGGTCGGCGAACACCGTCGGTGGCGTCTCCTCCAGGCCGAGCTTGCCTCTCAGCTGCTTGTCCTGGTCCCTCAGCGACACGAGGTGCCCCGTCTTGGATATCAGCTCCGCGACCTTCCGATGCGACTCCGCCATGTACCCCTGCCTGACGGCCATGTTCCTGAGCGCCATGATGATGTCGACTATCTCAACACCTCTCGGACATCTCTCGTAGCATGTGAAGCAAGTCGTGCACAGCCACAGGTCGTCCGATGGCAGCACGTCCTCCTCGAACCCGAGCTGGGCCCTTCGGATCAGCTTCCTTATCCTGAAGGCCGTTTGCCTCCCGGACGGACAGCTCCCGGTACACGTTCCGCACTGGAAGCACAGATTGACGGTCTTGCCTCCCGCCTCTACTACCTTTCTAGTGAATTCCGGTTTAGGCTCCTTCGCTTCTGTCAAGATCGCTCACCGGGGGCGTGAACGTGGGGCTGCGTATTTGAGGGTTTTGCTGAAAAGGGTATACCTTTACCTTTTAGGGTAAACCCCGGCCCTCCTGGCCTGAGCTACGAACTCGTCGATGTCGGGGTGTTCCGAGCACGGCACGGCGAGGATGGAGTGCACCGACCACGGTTGTTCCTCCGCACCCTCCGCCCTGAGTATGCCTCTTCTGACGAGGCTGTTGTTGACGAAATAGCTGAGGTCGGTCCTATCCAGTAGGGCCGGCTCGAACAGCCTCCTCGTGATGGAGAACTTCTCGCCGCCCTGCTCGAGGTGTCTGAACCCGAGCCTCTGCGCCCCGAAGGCCAGCTGAGCGAAGTCCTCGCCCGAGCGTCGGAGGAGCAGTACGTCGGAGCCGACCTCCACGCCTCCGATGTCCTCCGCGCGTTCGATGGCCCACAGCGGGTCGTCCAGTATGATGCAGTCGACCCTCATCTCGTCCATCATGCGCAGGTTCTCCTCGTCCGTGGATATCGTGACACGACAGTCGATGCCTCTCTGGGTGAGCGCCGAGGCCGCGCTGAGCAGGCACAGCTCAGACACCAGAGTGCCGGCGACGTGTATGGATTCCCTCTCCTCTGAACGCAGGCGGAGAGCCTCGGCCTTTGCGATGAGCGACCTGCCGGCTGCCGTCAACCTGGTCCCTCTGCTGTCGGACCTGACGAGCCGTTCCCCGGACCGTTCCTCCGTCTCCTTGACGTACTTGTACAGCACGGGCGTTGAGATGCCGAGGGCGGCTGCGCCCCTCTTCATGCTGCCGTGGACCCACACCGCAGCGAGCGCCTCCAGTTGCCTGTGGGTTATGTCCCCTCTGTCCGTCACGAATATAACTCTGGGTCGCGCGTTCGTGTACGTCACCTCCTCTTCTTCAGGCTGTAGGCGCTCAGGGTCAGAAGCACCGCCGCTATCCCCGCGAGGATCAGCAGCTGGGGCCACACCTCTCCGAGCCCCCATCCCCTGATCATTATCGACCTACATGCATCGACCGCATACGTCAGGGGTATGAAGGACGATACCGGCCTGAGCAGCTCCGGCACGGCCTCGAGCGGCCAGAACACGCCCGCGAGGAGTATCGAGGGGAAGAGTATCAGGGGCATGAACTGGACTGCCTGGAACTCGTTCTTCGCGTTGGACGACAGTATGAAGCCCAGCCCCTGGCTGCCTATCCCCAGCAGGAATATCGTCAGCAGGAGTAGCAGGGGGCTTCCGACTATCTCTACCCGGAACAGTATCACCGCCGCCAGGAGTATCACGGTCGATTGTATCAGCGCGACGAGCCCGAAGGCCAGCGCGTACCCGCCCACGATCTCTCCCTCCGTGACGGGCGTGGTGAGGAGCCTGTCGAGGGTCCCGTTCGTCCTTTCATGGACGAACGAAATGATGGACAGCATCAGCGTGACCATCATCGCGGCCAGCCCCATCACCCCTGGCGCGAAGAAGTCTATGAATTCCGCCTCCTCGCCGTAGACCATCTCCTGGAGGACCACCATCGGCGGGTAGAGTCCGTACTCGGTAACCAGCACCCTCTGGACCGCCGTCGTGACCTCGGCCATGACCGCCTGCGCGATGTTCGGGTTGCTGCCGTCCATGAGCACCATCACATGACACGACGCGACCGGCAGTCCCTGCCTCATGGCAGCGATCCCCTCCTCCACCTCCGCGGTGAAGTTCTGCCCGAACACGACCGCCGCCCACGCATCGGCGTCCCTGACGACGCCCTCCGCTGCCGAGAGTGGGTCGGGATGGTCGTCCGAGAGGAAGATTAGCCTCAGTGTGTCACCGCTTGAGATCTCCGCGATTATCGTGTCGGCCACGGAGCCGTTGGAGCCTCCGATGTCCAGGTTCATGACGGCGACCTCGACGTCTTTGAGGTCTCCACCGAAGGTGTATCCGAAGATGGCTATCATGAACAAGGGCATGAGGATCAGGAACCCGGCCGTCCTGCGGTCGTGCCTGAGCGACCGCAGGGTCTTCCTTGCCACGGCGAGCATCCTATGGCCGTTCATTCGTCCGCCTCCTTGGCGTTGGCTAGGAAGGCATCTTCGAGCGTGGTCGCCCCGGCCGCCTTCATCAGGGAGTCGGGCGTGCCCTCGGCGATCATCTCGCCGAGTCTCATCATCCCGACGATGTCACACCTCACGGCCTCGTCCATGTAATGGGTGGTGAGCACGACCGTCTTCCCAGCGCGCTTGAGCCCGGCGAAGTAGTCCCAGAACCCCTTGCGCAGCTCGGGGTCGACCCCGACGGTAGGTTCGTCCAGGAAGACCAGCTCCGGATCATGGACGAGGGCGCATGCGAGCGAGACCCTGTGCTTCATGCCGCCGCTCAGGGTCGCCACTAGCGAGTCCCGTCTCTCGGCAAGATCGATTATCTCGAGGAGGTCCTTCTCCGCGCCCTCGAAAGCGCTTCTGGACATGGAGTACATCCCAGCGAACAGTTCGAGGTTCTCGTGGACCGTGAGGTCCGTGTAGATGGCCATCTCCTGTGGCATGTACCCTATCCTGTGGATGACCTCCTTTACCGGCACCTCCTCGCCGAGCAGCCTCGCCGACCCGGAGGTCGACCTCAGCAATCCGTTCATGACTTTGATCGCGGTGGTCTTTCCCGAACCGTTCGGGCCGATCAGCCCGTAGACGACCCCCCGCGGTATCTTGAGATCGAGACTCGAGACGGCTACCAGCTCACCGAAACGCTTCGTCAGCGCGTTCGTCACGACCACATCTTCACTCATCTTACCACCTCTCGTCGAACGCCGTCGAGGAATATGCCGACGAACCCGGATATCTCGCGCTCGTCCTCCTCCGGCCCAGGCTCTTTCCCTCCCAGCAGATGCCTTGTCACGTAGTACGACTGGACCATGCCGATAAGGGCTCTGGCGGCGACGCGCGGGTCCACCTCACGCGCCTTCCCGGTCGCCATGAGCTCCGCCATCAGTCCCGCCAAAAGGTCAACGCTTTTCTCCACGCTGGGATCGCAGGTCATCCCTTGCATCTCTGGCATCCTCCATGCGTCCCCCAGGATCATCATGGACAGATGTCGGCTGGCCTTGAGGGCGGCCAGGACGGCCTTCGCGTTCCGCTCAAACAAGTCGTCAACTGGGACGTCCGTGTCGACGGACATCCTGGCCGCTATCTCCCCTAGGTGCGACCGTTCCTGGATGACTGATGCGAAGAGCGCCTTCTTGGACCCGAAATGCCTGAAGAGCGTGACCTCGTTGACGCCGGCCTTCGCCGAGATCTCCTTGGTGGTCGCGCCTGTGAACCCCTTCTCGGCGAACAGATGCAGACTCGAATCGAGGATCCTTTCTCGGGCGGAGTGCCGTCCAGCATCTCTACCGGTGCCTGAATCCATGGCTGCAAGTAAGCACTTGCACGCATATATGGGTTACTGACTAGTTGCGTGTTGACGGCGACACATTGCTATCCCACCGCTCACGATGGGATCGCTACGACAATCGACCAGACCATGAACGATTAAATAGATTCGGGGGCATTAGCAGAATGTTTTCGAATGCCCCCAGGAAAATACATTCTGAAGCTTTGCCTCCTAGGAGACGGGGCGGTCGGCAAGACGAGCCTCGTCAGGAGATACGTGTTCGACGTGTTCGACGACAAGTACCTCATGTCCTTCGGGACGAAGGTCTCCAAGAAGACGGTCGCGTTCGACGATACCCACGTGGACATCATGATATGGGACATCCTAGGTCAGCGTACCCAGAACACGTTGCACGCGGCCTACTACCGGGGAGCGGTTGGTGCGCTGATCGTGTGTGACTGCACCCGCCCCGAGACGGTGACATCCCTGTCCTCATGGGTCGACAGCTTCGTGTCGGTCGTGGGGGACATGCCGATAACGATTCTCGCCAACAAGTGCGACCTGAAGAAGGCGATCTCGATGACCGAGCTGAAGTCGTTCTGCGACTCCATAGGAGCGGTGTTGACGGAGACGAGCGCGAAGACAGGCGCGAACGTGGAGGATACGTTCGTGCAGATCGCGAGCAGGATGGTGGAGGAGCCTGAGTGAGGACGATTCCCTTCTTCGTGATGCCGGGGGTCGCGCTGTCCCACCTGCGAGAGGAGCTCGAGATAACCGAGGGGGACCAAAGGGCCAAGCTGATGCTGTACCGGTACGGTCAGCGATGCGGGAGGGCGCTCGTGGAAAGCTACGGGCTCGAATGTTCCGGCCTGAACGAGGTGAAGTCTATCATCGGCCCCGTCTGGATGGAGGCCGGCCTCAGCAGGATAAGGGTCGAGGCCTCGGAGGAGACTGAGATGATGGTCAACCTCGAAGATTCTCTTGAGGCGAAGGAGGGCAACACGTGCGACTTCGCGCGTGGGTATCTGTCGGGCATCACCTCCGAGCTGACGGACAAGCGGTTCGAGGTCGACGAGATCGAGTGCGCCAGCAGAGGATACCTGTCCTGCGTCCTCCAGGTGTACGAGGTGGTCGACAACCTCAAACCCGGTCGACACCAGGAGCTGGAGACCGCGCGTAAGTACACCCTCGAGTCGGGCTACTCATATCTCATCAAGGAGGAGATCCCTGACCAGTCGTACGACATCTTCGCCGATGCGGCCAAGCACGGGGTCCCGAGCCTGTGCGTCACGAGGGAGTATCCCGAGAAGGTGAAGGAGGTGCACAGCCTGGTAGGTACGCCGTTCCTTTGGCTCTCGATGGACCAGGAGAAGAGCTACTCCCGGGACCCGTCGAACCTGGCCTTCATCTATTCCGACATCAAGACGTTCATAACCGAGAACCCAGGCTGCATCGTCCTGCTCTCCGGGCTCGAGTATCTGACCTCGCAGAACGGTTTCACGAAGGTTCTGAAGCTGCTCCAGCACATCAACGACAAAATCGCGGTCACTGATTCCACCCTGCTCGTGCCGATCAGTCCTCTGACATTCCTCGAAAAGGACCTGAAGATGCTCGAGAAGGAGCTCCGCTCATTCTGAGGGACGATATTGGAGGATGCGGTCGTGAAGTACGGTCTCGTCATCTGCCCCTCCTGTGGCAAGGCACGAGGCGTTGAGACTGCGAAGAAGACGAGCACGTGCCCCTGCGGCCGTCATGGAAGGCTTTTCAAATCGCAGATGAAGTATCGGACCGACTCCCCTCTCGAGCTTGCCGAGATGGTCGCCCAGGCCAACTTGCAGTTGGCGGGCGGCAAGAAATTCAGGCGTCCGCGTTCCTCAAAGGGGGCCAATGACCCTTTCGCGAGGGTGGCTAAGCGCGCGAAGGGCCTGCGCGACCCGACCGAGGCGGCAGAGGCGGTGGTCAGAGGCCTCACTGAGGAGCTGGGGGATTTTTCGGTCGAGGACCTCCGGCAGGTGCTCTTGCTGCTCGGGAAAGGTTCGCCGAACGATATGATCTCCCGCCTGGTGGACAACAACCTCGTGTTCGAGGTCAGCGAGGGGAGATATCGGTCCATCTGAACTCGTCGTTCATCGTCCTCTGGCGCCCTTGCTCCTCTGTGCGCTCCTCTGGGACAGGTGCTTCGCGTCCTGGATCAGGACCGGCAGTGAGAGCCTGTGTATCTTGACGTATCCGTATACTACGATCGCAAAGGCGGCCCCGAGCCCGATCAGGTTCAGCGGAGGCTCGAAGACGTCGTACATGAAGAACGGGACCATCAGCATGTTGTAGCCGATATGTATCAGGAGCGCCTCGGAGAAGTAGGGCTTGATCTCGCCCCTCGCCACGCCTATGCCTATGAATGTGGTCGTCGCCCCGTGGAGAAGCACGAACTGCAGCCCGAGCAGCATGTACGCAGCCATGTCCACCGCCGTCGGCTCCTCGATCCCCATCGCGCTGGCGTACACGGTGGCGAAAGTGAAGGTCGCTGAAATCCCGAGGCCGAAGGAGAGTCCGTAGAACGCGGTGTCGATCTTCCTCTGGAACCTGGGGAAGTTCAGTATCATCAGCTTCATCGACTCCTCCATGATGGCGAAGCCGACGATCAGTGCTATGATCGTCTCGGTCGTGGAGGAAGTCCTGCCCCATTCCTCGAAGGCGAACAACACCATGCCTAGCACGATGCCGAGGGCGAAGAACGCGAAGATCCTGCGGTCGTCGAAGAATGGCTTCTTGACGCTGGGGAATGTGTATTTCCTGAGGGTGTAGAACATCAACCCCATCGCCGGGGCGAACCCTGCGATCGCACTGACTATCATCACGGCGTCTGCCATTGTCTGTACACTCTTGGCTGTTAGCTGTCGTAAATGTTGATGATATGTTTATAGGGTTGGGTTGGACTTATTCCATCGAGGATCGACATGACGAAGTGCTCCAGGTGCGGAAAGGAGATTGGAACGGCGGAGGCATGCCCCGACTGCGGAGGTAGCCCCAGCCGAAGCATGGTGGGCAAGGGGACAAGCAAGGTCGCCTGCGCGACGGGCGAGGCGCTCGAGTTCGGCGTGAAGGCCACCGAGACGGTCGTCCGAGAGACGAAGCCACTGTTCAAGTCCGCGGTGAAACTCGGTAAGAGGGGCGTGTCGAAGGCGAAGAAGGAGACCCTCGGGGTGGCTAAGAGGCTCAAGGACGAAGACGAGTGATCAGTCCGTGGTCTTCCGTCCAGTCCTCGGCGTCTTCTTCGCGGGTTCAAGGCGTCCGGCCAGCTTGTCGAAGTAGTGGGCTACGACACATGCTTCCACACATTTACCGCAGCGGACGCATTTGTCCTCACGGACGACGACTCCGTCGTCCAATTCGATCGCGCCTTCCGGGCACGATTTCACGCATATACCACACTTGGTGCACATGCCTGCCCTGAGCACTGCCCGGGCACCGTCGGAGAACAGCTCGGATGCGCCCTTCGGGGTCTGCGCGACTGCTGTTATCTGCCCACCGGCGAACACTCTCAGCCGGTCCTTGCTGCGGTCGGCCATGGCCACTCCGAACTCCTCGGAGTGCTTCGCCTCGCCGACGACCTTGAGCATCTCGCTGACCTGTCTCAGGTCGGTGGGGGACTCGGTCGATAGCACCGCCTCGACGGAATAGCCGCCGGCCGTGCATGGGCTCACACCCTTCAGCACCTTGAGGTCCAGCGTGTCGCTCCTCACCGGTTTGACGGTAATGCCAAGTCGCAGCGCGAGATCCCTCATCTTGGGTGGCAGTTCCTTCCAGCGCCAGAAGCCATATGTGACGAACTCCTTCGGCAGACCGTTCCTCGCGGCCCAATCGAGGAGCTTCATCTGCCAAGCCCGCGCGAGGTCGGGCGAGACGCGCGCAATCTCCTCCGCATCGCTCGCCAGCGCCGACGGGCACATCCAGCAGCCGACCCTCTCCAGGTCCTCGTCGTACAATGGGTTGTACTTCAGCTTACGCCAGATGATGTAAAGCCACACATCCAACCCCGTCCAGTCTCTGATGGGGTTGACGGCCATCTGGCCAGGGACGAATGGGTTCTCCTCGACCAGCTCGGTATGGCCTCTAGCGAACGATTCCAGCCGTCTGTTCCCCTCGACCGTGACAGTCCCATTCGGGTACTTCTCCTGGATGAGCGCTGATGCAGGCGCGAGCTTGCACACCTTGCAGCACCACCTGAAATCCTTGGCCGGTGGTCCGAAGGCAGGCAGATTCTGGTCGAACGCGTTTCCGGCATACGCCTTCAGGATCCTGAAGCGCTTCTCGCTCGCCAGTAATTCGATGTATTCGTGCGTGAGCGGATGCTCCAGACCCGTGTCTATGAACATCGCGGTGAAATCCTGCGTGATCGATTGGACCAGATCCAGCACGACCAAGCTGTCCTTGCCGCCGCTGAAGGACACCGTCAGAGGCCGCGGGTGCGATGCGATGACCTCCCTGAGCTCGTGCTCCGCCCTGGTCTTCTTGGCGACCAGATGTGGTAGGTTGGCCCTGACCAGGACCTTCGTCCAGACTTTCTTCTTTCTAGGCGGGAGCGGTCCGACCTTGGCGAACTCCCGGATCTTGACGCCCTTCTCGGCGCGGCGGAGCGATGACGCGTCTACCTTGGCCGAGCCGCAACCGATGAACATCCCCATCTGGACGACGACCTCATCGCCGGCCCTGATCCCGTCGTCGAACGATTCTATCGCGTCGGGCGGGACGTACTTCCCCTTCATGTGTCCCTCGGCCTTCTTGAGGATGATCTGCTTGCGCGACCCGATCGCCGCGAGCATCCTCGCACCGTCCAGCCTGAGCACCAACTCGTGCTTCCTCTCGGCGGGGTCGTACCGCAGGAGTGCGATCCTCCGCCCTTCGACGATGACCTCGTCTGCCCTGTCCTCCCCTGAGGTCTTGTTCAGGACGACCACTTCAGGGATGATCTGCTGGACGCCATACTCTTTGAGGAAGAGGTATCTGAGCCTCTTCTTCGTCCCCTCGAGGGCAAGGCGGATATCGCCCGGGGGTGACAGGGGGACATCGATTCCGTGCTCCCCGCACTTCCCGCAGCTCGGGCCTATGAGCGGGACGTTGCAGCGGTCGCACCAGTACAGTTTCGCCATGTCGGTTGAGCGGCGCATCAGCTCCGAGCTATGGCAACTGGGATAATAAGCTTCTTGCCACCGGCTCAGCTCTTCTGACAGCCGCCGCACCTATCGTCACAGAACGCCGGGTACCTGAGGTGGGATATGATGCTCCCCTCCCAATCGAATATCTTCCCCGGGTTCATTATGCCGTTCGGGTCAAGCGCTTTCTTGATCGCCTTCATGGCGTCGAGCGAGTCGGCTCTCTCCTTCTGCATGTAGGGCGCCTTCGTTATCGCCACGCCGTGCTCTCCCGTGACCGTGCCTCCGAGTTCGAGCACCTTGTCGTATATCTGCCCGACCGCCCTTTCCCCGGCCTTCCAGCTCTCTTCGGAATGGGGCTCGACGAGCATCTTGGTGTGCAGGTTGCCGTCCGCGGCGTGGCCGTAGGTGCCGACTATCACTCCGTTCTCCTCGGCGATCCTCTGGAACGCCCCGACCGCTTCCGGGATCTTCGAGATCGGGACGGACATGTCGTCGGCCAGTGCAACGGAGACATAATTCTCACCGTACCTGCTGAGCGAGGGAAGGATGGCCTTCCTCGCCTGCGTCCACTCGTTTATCTTCTTCTTGTCGGCCGACGCCTCGGTCGAGAACGCTCCGCTCTTGCGGGCTATCTCCTCGACGATCTTCATCTCATCCTCTACCGCCGCAGGGTGCCCGTCGACCTCTATCATGCATATCGCCTCGCAGTCCGGGAGGCCGACGTTCATGCACTTGTTGACCGCCTTGATCGTGACGGAGTCCATCAGCTCGATCGCGGATGGCAGGAGGGGTTTCGCGATTATGTTGGAGACGCACCTCCCGGCGTCCACCAGCGAGTTGAACGCTGCGATGGTCATCGCAGAAGCCTCCGGCTTCACCGCGAACCTGAGCGTCACCGAGGTGATGACTCCCAAGGTCCCCTCGCTTCCGACCATCAGCCTGTCGAGCTGGTATCCCGACGAGTTCTTCAGGGTCCTTGTGCCAGTATGGATGATCTCCCCGGTTGGCAGGACCACTTCTAGGCCGAGCACGTAGTCTCGGGTCGCGCCGTATTTGATCGCCCTCATGCCCGAGGCGTTGGTCGCGACCATCCCGCCGATGGTGCACGCCTCGGCGCTGCCTGGTGTGGTCGGGAACCAGAAGCCCCGCTTGCTCAGCTCGCCATTGAGCTGGTCGTATATGACGCCTGGTTCGGCGACACAGTACAGGTCCTCCACGCGCATCTCCGTGATCTTGTTCATCGCCGTCAGGTCGAGGACGATCCCGCCCTTGAGCGGGACGGCGTGGCCGCACATCGCGGTCCCGGCGCCCCTGGGCACGATGGGTGTGAGAGTCCTGTTGGCGAGCGTGACGATCGCGGACACCTGCTCGGTGGTCGTCGGCCTGACCACGATGTCAGGCGTTTTGTGATGGATGGAAGCATCGAAGCCGTAGACGTAGAGGTCCGCTATATCCGTGGAGTATCCGTCCTTGCCGACGATGCCCTTTATCTCCTCTACTATCTCCTGCTTCATTTGAACCGGGGACCGCTAACGCTCCTGGCAGATAAAATCGTTTTCACTGAATCCTGGGCCGAGGAGCAAGCAATAAGTACATCCTTCAAGATGGTTCGACCGGTAGTTTCAGATGCTAAAGCTCATCATATTCGGCCCGCCGAGCGCAGGGAAGGGCACGCAGGCCCAGAGACTCTCAGAACGGTACGGCATCCCTCAGATAGCCACAGGTGACCTTCTCAGAGATGCCGTGGCGAAGCAGACGCCCCTCGGGGCCAAGATCAAGTCTTATCTGGACAGCGGCAGGCTCGGGCCGGACGACCTCATCGTACAGTTGATATCGGACAGGGTGTCGAAGCCCGATTGCGCCGGCGGCTACATACTCGACGGCTTCCCGAGGACGATGGGCCAGGCGCGGGAACTGGATAAGATGGCCGAGGTCGATATCGTGCTCAACATCGTGGTCGATATGGAGCGTCTCGTCGAGCGTGCCATCGGTCGGAGGACGTGCGGACAGTGTGCGGCCGTGTACCATGTCAGCTTCAACCCGCCGAAGGCCCCCGGGGTATGCGACAAGTGCGGGTCGGGGCTGATCCAGCGGGACGATGACAAGGAGGACACGGTCAGGAACAGACTCAGGATATACATGGAGCAGACCGCGCCGCTGCTCGAGCACTTCAGGATGAATGACAATCTCGTCGACATCGACGGCTCGAAGGGCATCGACGGCGTCTTCGACCAGATGGTCGAGGCGATTGAGAGGGTCCGCGCCTAGCGCCCCTACTCGAAACCCCTTATATATCGGGACCGGAATAGCCACATCCGCCACGACAGCCCCGTAGTGTAGCGGTCAATCATGCGAGACTCTGGATCGCGTCTCGCGAGGAGCGATCTTGCGACGGAGGTTCGAATCCTCCCGGGGCTACTCTCCCTATGATTCTGGCATCCGTTCCACGCGGCTCGGGGGAGGCTCATCAGTGTTGCAGTGCGTTGGCATACTGCTTCGAGGCTAGGGTGGACGGACGCCTAGCTCGTATCGTCCCCTCTGGAGAACGCCAGCATCTCCGGGTCTCTCTGAAAGACTCCTCGCCACCACACTGCGCGTTCTCGCGGGTTGAGCTTCGACGCGGCGGTCGCATAGCCCTTGAAACGCTCGCGCACGTCGTCGACGACCCCGAAGTCGTCCAGACGCAACACGCCTTTCGGTCTGCCGCCGTTTCTCTTCGCTGAAGTAGCCATGATCGCACTTCTCACTTGCCCTCGTCGTCGAGGACTTTGTTAACGATGTCGTCGACCAGCTGGATCCCGGAGTTGTCTCTTGGCACATGGATCAGTCTGAACGACTCGAACCCTCTGACGGCTTTCTGAATCCTTTCGATGTACTCCCTCAGATGGTCCTTCTTCACCCGGTACACGCCGTTCACCTGGTGGACGACGAGCTCGCTGTCCGAGTGGAACTTCACGACCTCTCGAGTATGGTCGCCCGCTCTCTCGATGGCCCAGAGCAACGCCTCGTACTCAGCCTCGTTGTTCGTGTGTGGACCGATGTACCTGCCGTTCTTCTCGAGGCATGTACCGTGAGGGTCAAAGAGGGCGTACCCGATCGCCGCAGGCCCAGGGTTACCTCGCGCTGCACCGTCTGTGTACACTAGGATCCTCGGGCTATCAGACAATGCGGTCAGTCCATCCCTTCTATGTGACGGTATGTCCCCCATCGGTAAAGAATGTGGTGGGTCCAGCGAGCAACCGTACGCGTACCGTGCCATAACTTGAAATAGCAAGGTCTGTGTTTTTCCGTCAGAGGGGGAGCAGCTTCGTGGGCAAGGCCACCACGCCGATGATGGACCAGTACTTCAGGATCAAGGAGCAGCACAGGGACTGCCTCCTGTTCTTCCGGCTAGGCGATTTCTACGAGATGTTCGGCGAGGACGCGGTCGTCGGGTCGAAGGAGTTGGAGATAACGCTCACGTCCAGGGACAGGGGCAAGAAGGAGAGGATGCCGTTGTGCGGCATCCCGTGGCACGCCCTCGACTCGTACCTTCCCAAGCTGCTCAAAAAGGGCTACAAGGTTGCGATTTGCGAGCAGCTCGAGGACGCCAAGAAGTCGAAGGGGCTCGTGGACAGGGATGTCGTCAGGATAGTCACACCAGGGACGGTGTTGGAGAGCGCGGTCCTCGACAGCAGGGCAAACAACTACCTGATGTCCCTCGTTGAGCGAGACGGTGCGTACGGCCTGTCGTTCGTCGATATCTCGACGGGCGAATTCATCTCAACAGAAGCACATGGAGACGATGCTGTGGGAAAGGTCCTCACTGAGTTCTCGCAGCGGATGCCGAAGGAGGTGCTGGTCCCTGAGAGCTTCGAGGTGTCGAAGCTGACTCAGGAGTTTGCGTTTGCAGAGGCCAGGCTCACGCGCATCGAGGATTATTCATTCATGCGTGAACCGTCCGAATCACTGGTCAAGAGGCATTTCAAGCTACAGTCTGTAGATGGCCTCGGACTGTCTGGCAAGCCACTCGCGGTCTCCAGCGCGGGAGCCGTCCTGAGGTATCTGGAATCGACACAGAAGAGGAACCTGGAGTTCCTGTCAAGGCCTAGATTCTTCTCGTCCTCCGATAAGTTGGTGCTCGACCAGGCGACACTACGCAACCTGGAGATCGTGCGAAGCGTCCGTGACGGCTCCGATGAGAACACCCTCGTCTCGATCCTCGACCGCACCCTCACACCAATGGGCTCGCGGACACTGAGGAGATGGCTCATGGAGCCTCTGACGGATGTCGACGGCATCCGCGCAAGGCACGACGCAGTCGAGGAGCTCGTGTCTGATATGCCGCTCAGGGCGGAGCTGTCGGATTCCCTCGGGGGAGTGCGAGACCTCGAACGCCTCATAGCCCGAGTGGTACACGGAAGCGCGAACGCCCGCGACCTCCTAGCGGTGAGGGCCTGTCTCGAATCGGTTCCGTCGATCAGGGAGACCCTGGAAGGAGCGGCTTCGGGTACACTCAGATCGCTCGCCGAAGGTCTCGTTGATGTGTCGGATGTTGTGGGCACGATCGCGCGCGGCATCTCCGACGACCCGCCGGTGATTCTTAAGGATGGAGGCCTGATCAAGGATGGTTTCGACTCCGCTCTGGACGAACTCCGGAAGACCTCGAGGGAGGGCAAGAAGTGGATCGCGAATCTCGAACGGTCCGAGCGCGAGCGCACGGGGATCAAGAACCTGAAGCTAGGGTTCAACAGCGTGTTCGGCTACTACATAGAGGTGTCGAAGACCAACCTCAAGAACGTGCCTTCGGAGTACATCCGGAAGCAGACGCTGAGCACCGGAGAGCGGTATGTCACGCCGGAGCTCAAGGAGCGTGAGGAATCCATCCTCGCTTCGCAGGAGCGGACGAACACGATGGAGTACGACCTCTTCATGAGGATACGGGGCGAGGTCGCGGCCCGTGGGGAGCGGGTGCGCTTGATCGCTAGAACCGTGGCAGAGGTGGACGTCCTGCGATCGTTCGCCGAGGTCGCGGTCGGATACGACTACTCTAGACCCACGGTCGACGACGGCGACAGCATCGTGTTGAGCGACTCCAGGCATCCCGTGGTCGAGCGCGTGCTGAGCGGCTCGTTCGTCCCGAACGATGTCCACCTCGACACGAACCTGAACAGACTGATCATACTAACAGGGCCGAACATGGCTGGCAAGTCGACCTACCTCAGGCAGATAGCGCTCATAGTCGTCATGGCGCAGGCGGGCTCTTTCGTGCCGGCCTCCGAGGCGCAGATCGGCCTCGTGGACAGGATATTCACCCGCGTGGGAGCTTTCGACGACCTCTCCAGAGGACAGTCGACTTTCATGGTCGAGATGATCGAGCTCGCCAACATACTCAACTGTGCGACGAAGCGTAGCCTCATCCTCCTCGACGAGGTCGGCAGGGGTACGAGCACGTTCGACGGGCTCGCCATCGCGTGGTCGGTGGTGGAATACCTCTACGAGGATTCGAGGATCGGTGCTAAGGCGCTGTTCGCGACTCACTATCATCAGCTGACGGAGCTCGCAGACTCGCTGGAAGGCGTGAAGAACAACTCGATGGCCGTGAAGGAACAGGGCTCGGAGATAGTGTTCCTGAGGAAGGTCGTCCCTGGCAGGGCTAACAAGAGCTACGGCATCCAGGTGGCGAAGCTCGCAGGCGTGCCACAATCCGTCGTGTCCCGTGCCGAGGAGGTTCTCCTGGATATCGAGGAGAGGAGCGTGCTCGAAGTGAAGGCGGGGAAGAAGGTGCAGGCGCAGACCAGGTTCGCGGTCCCGAGCAAGGGCCGTGACGGCGACCTGGTGGAGGAGCTGCGGGATCTGGACCTCGCGCGCATGACCCCCATGGAAGTATACGTCAAGATCGGCGAGCTCAGGAAGAAGTATGGTGAGACGAGTGGGAAGGATAAGGGTTCTTGAAAGGAACACGGTCGACAGGATTGCCGCCGGGGAGGTGGTCGAGCGCCCAGCCTCGGTCGTCAAGGAGCTCGTGGAGAATTCCCTCGACGCCGGAGCGGGCACCATCGAGGTGCGTCTGGAGGACGGCGGGAAGAGGTCGACCTCCGTCAGGGACGACGGCTGTGGCATGCCACCGGACGACCTGCAGCTGGCCGTCCAGAGCCACTCGACGAGCAAGATATCGGATATCGACGACCTGCAGAGCCTGCAGACCTACGGGTTCAGGGGGGAGGCGCTGTCTTCGATATCGTCCGTCGCGAAGGTGACGATACGCTCGAGGGAGCATGGCCGGACAGAGGGCTTCGAGGTTCTGGTCGAGGACGGAGTCGCGGTCAAGTCCTCAGCTGTCGGCTGCCCGGAGGGGACCGAGGTGACCGTGGAGCGTCTGTTCCGCAGCGTGCCTGCGCGTATGAAGCAGCTCAGGTCCAGCTCCGTGGAGATGTCGCACTGTAGGGAGGTGGTCACGGATTTCGTCCTGTGCAGACCGGCGATTTCGCTCAGGCTCTTCTCCGGTGGCGACCTAGTACTCGCCCATGCGGCGGATGAGGGCATGGACGGCGCCCTGACGATCGCGTTCGGTCACAAGGTGGCCGCGGACATGTTGAACGGACATGCCGAGGGAGAGGGTGTCCGCGTCGAGGCCTATCTGGCCAGGCTGGAGCACACACGCTCGTCACCGTCCGACATAAGGCTATTCGTCAACCACAGGCCGGTGAGGAGCAGGAGGATGGTCTCCGCGGTCGTCAAGGCGTTCGGCTCGAGGATCATGAAGGACAGGTATCCGATTGGCGTCCTGAAGGTCCTGGTGGACGGCTCTGCCGTGGATGTCAATGTGCATCCGACGAAGCGGGAGGTGCGGTTCGACGACGAACCGCTCGTCACCGACACCGTCGAGAGATGCGTCGCGGCCGCCGTCGAGGGGCCCGACCTATCGTTCAGGTACGACCTCACGCGGTTCTCGGAGACGTTTGAGTCCAAGATTCCGACTGCGATGATTGGCGATTCCGGTTCGGCTCAGTCACGGCTGCCAGGGACGGGCGGAGACGACGACGGCGACTCCGAGGGACCGCACGGGATCCGTCCTTTGGCGCAGATAATGGACACTTACATATTGGCCGAGTCCGGCGACAACCTGCTGTTGATAGACCAGCACGCGGCATCCGAGAGGGTCGTCTACGAGCGCGTCCTCGCGGCGGTCGACGGGGGTGACGAGATATCTCAGGAGCTCCTCACGCCGCTGGTCCTCACGCTCACTCCGACCGAGTCGAAGACCCTCGGAGAGAACCTGGACATGCTCTCGAAGGCGGGGTTCCGCATCGAGCCTTTCGGCGGCGACGCATACTCCGTGAGATCTGTCCCGACGGTGCTCGGTCTGGCGCAGGGAGAGAGATCCCTGAGGGATATATTGGCCGACCTTGCGGATATGTCCGCGCCGAAGAGGATGGGCCAGGAGTTCATATGGAGGGTCGCATGCCACACATCCATACGCGCGGGGGAGAATCTGTCTTACTCGCAGATGCGGCAGCTGGTCTCCGACCTCATGGGTACGGAGAGCCCCTACACATGTGAGCACGGAAGGCCGACGATGATCGTCCTGTCGCCCGTCGACCTCGAGAAGTTGTTCAAAAGGCGCGTGTGAGACTCAGGCGTGCTCGAACACCTGCGAACCGTCGGGCATGAGTATCCCGTAGCGCTTGGCCACTTCGCCCACCCTCTCTGCGACATCCCTGCTCAGTAGAGGTGGTTCGTGAGTCGACAGCAGTTCCTTCGTGCGCTTAATCGCGAACGTGACCAGTTCGTCCTCCTTGCGGTCGGGCTCGCGCTTCACGTGATAGGCCGTCACCTGGGGTATCATCAGCTCCTTCCTCATGCACTTGGCGGTATGGATGTCGGAAAGGAACGTCCCGCCCGGGCCCTGCCGGGCGATGGCGTCCAGGCCGAGCGTCTCGTCCGTTATGTCGATGCCCCGTCTCATGCGGGTCAGCCATCGCCAGACTTCGCAATCCATGACCAGCTTCTCCTTGGACATCATGCCGGCTCTGTCTATCCCTCCGAGACCCACCATCATATCGGTCCCCATCAGCAGCGCGGAGGCGGCGGTGATGGCCGTCTCCAGCCCAGCCTCGGAGGAGAGCGATCTGGCGGCGTTCGACGGACCTCCTGCGCATGTCGGCAGGCCGTAGTGCTTGCCCATCTGGACCGCAGCTGAGTCCATGAGGATCCCCTCGGGCGTGCCGCACAGGAACACGCCCGATTTCAGGTCCATGACTCCGGAGAACGACGAGTACACGCTCGGCGACCCCGGCGACGCGAGCTGCGTCATCGTCAGTCCGCATAGGTTCTCTGCGTTTATGACTGCGAGCGAGCCAGCGACCGAGGCCGGTGTCACGGCACCTGCGATCGCCATGGACAGGTTCACCACTGGCACGCCGGCCTTCGACAGCGTCACGAGGGCTTCCGCCTCGCCTGCGTCGTACCTGAGCGGCGAGATCGGCGTGCAGACATCCGAGAATATCGGCCGTGCTCGCAGCTCGTCCTCTGATCCGAGTATGGCGGAGCACACTTCTATCTGGAACCTCGCCTCCTCCGATGAGGCGGCTCCGTGCTGCACGTGCTTGGAGGTGTATGCCATTGCGACCAGGAACTCGTAGAACGACGACCGGTCGGAAGGCATGTCCGTGGCGACCACCGACGGCCAGACGAAGCCGACCTCGGACAGAGCATCGGCCAGGACGATGAAGTCTTTCAGGTCACTCAGGGTCGAAGCCCTCTTGATCCCTGTCTCAGCGTCGAACACGGCCGGAGGTTGTCCGTCCGTCGAGATCAGTTGGACTCCGTCTCCCGGTATCGTGACATCGGTACCCCCCCTCGATGAGATCTTGATACTCTTCGGGGCGCTCTCGATGGACGAAAGCACAAGACGCTCGTCGAGGTGAACGAGCTGTTTGGAGTCATCCACATTCGCTCCCGCGCTCCGGAACATGTCCCTGACGGAAGCACTCTCCACCATTACACCCACTTCCGACAGGATGTGCAGAGACGCGTCGTGCATCCTCTCGATGTCCTCTCTCGATAGCAAGCTCATACTGGCAAGCGTCATGTCAGCACCTACCCCCATCCTCGCCTGACAATCGCTCCAAAGAGGCCGTCGGAGGGCTGAGGCCAGTGACCGGAACGGCTAGGCACTAGATTAAGTGTCCTGCCCCTCCCGGATGTCTAGTATAAATCCTTTAGGCTCGGCCGACGCACAGCCAAACGCACTGAACGCTCGCGACGGTCCCGCACTCGAAAACTATTACTTCTCGGTCCAACCTCACACCTATCCTTAGAAGGTGCTAGCAGATGGGTTTGAACATGGCAATCACAGAGCTCGAATCGTCCAAGTCGCTATGCAGGGACAAGAAGCGGACCATGGCGAGAGCATACGTCAAGGATCCCGAGAAGTGGGCCGACCTGGTGGAGGTCGACCGCGTCGTCGACCTCAAGAAGGCAGGGGCAGAGCTCGAGCCCGACAAGCTCGAGGGGATACTGAAGAGGTCCAGGGCGAAGGTGGAAGGGGACGAGGTGTACTTGGAGAAGATCAAGGAACCCGCTGACCAGAAGACCCTCGAACCGTTCGTCAGGAAGGTGAAGACCAACTGGATCGCTATGTCGAAGGTCCCAGATGCCCGCAGGAGCGCGGTCCTCGAGGCCGCGGTGAGCGAGGACTCGGTGACCGAGTGGGACCTCCTCGAGTTCGACGAGATGTACGAGACATGCGCTAAGTGTGCCCTGTCCTGGGACAACAAGAAGGGATGCGTCGGCAACTTCGGTCCGTCCACCTCCCCGATTCCGGACCTCGCCAAGAAGTTCAAACTGAACATTCTGGCCAAAGTCGAGGAGCTGGCTTCGAAGAAGGAGATACTCACATCGGAGGACGCCGCTAAGTTGCTGGAGGAGACCAAGGTCCTGAGGGAGAAGACTCCTGCAGAGGGCAAGATGATGGTTCGAAGGATCGAGGGAACGCTTAACAGACTGGAGGCCATGGCGGGCTGCTCCAAGGAGTATGACGTCGGGTTCTACTTCTTCTGAGATCGCTCGAACGCCCACACATGTTCATCTGAGGGAGGTGTCTACTTTCATCGCTAGAGGCAATTCATGCGACGTCATCGCTTTGCGCGCTCCTGAGGGGGTGGCGTCCGTCGAGCTGATGCCTCTCGATCACGAGATCGCGCGTGCCTTCCTTCACTGCTCCCCAAGGGGGTTCCGCTTGTCTGACAAGTGGGCTTGGAAGCTGAGCGAGTCCCTGGCTGAGACCGGATATTCCCGTATCCTCGCGCGGGATAATCGCAAGTCCACCTTGGGAAACGCGGTGTCCGGTCGAGGGTGGAAGGCCGGCCCGGCGATTGCCGCGCACTCGGGTCAGAAGTGTCACATGGTAACGACCCACGATCTGCCCCTGGACGAGGAGTTGATCGACGAGCACGGCTGCGCGCCTGAACTGGCGAACACGGCTCACATGGTCGGCCTGCGTGTGGAGCTCGGGGCGAGGGATGCGTGGGCTTTCTACACCGACGAGGACGAAACCGCACGGATCGTGACGGATTCCGAGCGCAAGCTGGGCACGCTGATCGCGACCAGCAAGGAGGATGTCGGGCTGGCCGCCGACCATCTCGTCAGGTTCCTCGTGACCGCGAAGAAGAAGTGGGCGGTGTTCTCGCCGGACCTGCTCGAGTACATAGCCCATCTCCATCCAGCGAACGCCGTCCGCATGGAGCTGGAGGATCCTCCGCAGTGCGAGCATTCCGTCGAGCCTCTCTCGAAGGCCAACCGCGGAAGAGCGGTGACGCTCTTCTCGGAATATTACGATGAAAGCCGTCTGAGTGCCATGATGCGCCTACGCCGATACGCGCGCGACAAGGCGTTCTCCGTCCACGTGATGGATGGAGGGTTCGTCATCCTGCGGCACGAGGGCGACGAGGGCCTGGTGTTCGATATATACGTGACTCCGTCTAGGCAGGAGGAGGGCATGGGCAACGAGTTGATGAGGTGTGCGCTGAACACCGTGTCGGAGCGTTCGAGCAAGGTGTACTTGAGGACGAGCTATCCGAGGGCGAGGGCGCTCTATGAGAAGTTCGGGTTCAGGCAGACATCGTCCCGACTGGTCGTCAGGCTTGACGAGGTGCTCCTGACCCGCGCCCCCTCAAGATAGATATATCATCAGTTCCTACCATTCGCATCCATAGCTGGGTCACACTGCACCGGAGAGGGTCGTCGTGATAGACAGAGAGAAGGTTCTTGCCGCGCTGGAAGGGTACGATCTGGAGAAGGCGAAGATTGGTATGGTCGCGTCGCACTCCGCGCTCGACGTCTGCGACGGAGCTGTCGAGGAGGGGTTCAGGACCCTTGGCATCTGCCAGGAGGGTCGAGAGAAGACCTATGCGAGATATTTCAGATGCCAGCGGGACGCCGCCGGTAAGGTCGTCCGGGGCGTCGTCGACGAGTGCTGGGTTCTTGAGAAATTCAGAGAGATGATGACGCCGGAGTTCCAGCAGCGCCTCAGGAAGGAGAACGTGCTCTTCGTGCCGAACAGGTCGTTCACATCCTACATCGACCTGCATGAGATCGAGGACGACTTCGCTGTGCCACTCGTAGGCTCGAGGGACCTTCTGAGGAGCGAGGAGCGCGGGGAGGAGCGCGACTACTACTGGCTACTCGAGAAGGCTGGCATGCCCTTTCCGAAGCGCATCGTCGACCCGAAGGAGATCGACGGCCTGGTGATCGTCAAGCTGCACCACAAGGTCAAGAAGCTGGAGCGTGGCTTCTTCACGGCAGCTTCGTACGAGGAGTATCGGAAGAAGTCGCGGGCGCTGATCGCAGGCGATGTCATCACGGAGGAGGACCTCAGGGACGCCAGGATAGAGGAGTATGTCATAGGCCCGGTCTTCAACCTGGACTTCTTCTACTCTCCCCTGGAGACGACGATGGAGAGGATAGAGCTGATAGGCGTCGACTGGCGGTTCGAGACTTCCCTGGACGGGCATGTCCGTCTGCCGGCTCCGCAGCAGATGACACTGGTAGGCTCTCAGGAGACTCCGGAGTACACTGTGTGTGGACACAACTCCGCCACCATGCGCGAGTCGCTGATCGAGGAGGCGTTCGTACTCGCAGAGAAGTACGTGAAGGCCACGCAGGAGCACTACGAGACTGGCATCATCGGCCCGTTCTGCCTGCAGACTTGCGTGGATAAGGACCTCAAGTTCCACATATACGACGTGGCTCCGCGCGTGGGCGGGGGCACGAACGTGCACATGTGGGTAGGCCATCCCTATGGTAACACGACTTGGCGGACCAACATGAGCACGGGACGACGCCTGGCGGTCGAGGTCAGGCGGGCGATCGAGACGGGGCAGGTCGACAGGATCGTGACGTGAGCCGCAGAAGACGGTTTTCGCATGCACTGGCATGCTGGCCAACGCGGACACGGCATCCTAAAGCTTATAAAGGGGCAATCTATTCGCCGAGATACCCTTCTTGACCGGGGTCTTGGTTTGGACCCCCAGAGAGGGAGGGGACATTCGAATGGAGAGAGATGCAATGAGCAAGCTATCAGCCAGCCTTTTCGCGCTGGTTTTAGTCATTTCCGCCCTGGTCATCCCCGTCGGGGATGCCGAGGCGGAGACGCTGGGAACGAACACGATCTATGTGCCCGTCACGTCGAGCGGGTCTCCTGTCTCCACAGGCGTGACTGTTACACTCACAAACGTCCACACGGGTGAGGTGATACCCGCCGCGTACTCCTCGACCGTGAAGCTCTACATAGTGAACGACGCTCCGTCGGGCTATTACAGAGTCGATGTCGTCGCTGACGAACACTACGACTCGATCGGTGAGAGGCAGTTCCGGTTTGATGGCCTGGCCTCATACACGGTCACCCCACAGATCGCCCTCACTGCCTTCCCTGCCAAGCAGTGGGAGTGGAACGTCACCGTGAGAGACTCCGTCACGGACTTGAAGATAGTCGGTGCGGAGGTCGCGTTCTACGACTTGGCCCTGAGGGAGGTCGTGTCGAAGGCCTCGACCGACTCACTCGGCGTAGCGGTCGTCGACATGTTCAATTCTGTTGCTCCTGAGGACTTCGCGCTCGTCGTGAGTGCGGATACATACGAGACCTATGTCGAGGCTACGGCTGTCATCGCGGACGACGACACCGCCTATGTCAATCTGACCAAGTCCGTCCGCGTGACGGGCTTCGTCACCGACTCCGACGGTCTTCCGGCATCGAACGTGGTCGCGTACATGCTGTCCACCGACCCGAACCAGGCCTGGATCAAGAGGCTCCTGAAGAGCGAGGCGGGCGCCTACATCATCTTCGACGCCTACCCCGGAGAGTTCGTCCTGTGCATAGATGCCGACGGAGCGTCAGCGGAGATATTGCCCCTGAACCTCACATCGTACCCTGCTGAAGGCAGCGTAGATCTGTCGATGGAGCTCGGAAACCAGACACAGACGCTCGACACCACGGCCATCGTCTACGGCGCAGACTTCAACTCGTTCACGCTGACGGAGACCACCGAGTGGAACTTCGACGACGCCTTCCCCGGCCTCGACTACAACGACGTCGGGAGCCTGAGGATGCAGATCGACCTTTGCTCGGCCGTGCCGGACGGAGCAATCGACGCCGGCGAGATATTCGACTTCTTCACGAAGGTCCAGGGCTATGGGGCGAAGCATGTCACCAGCTCGAGTCTGCTCGTCGTCAACGACACCCTGTACACGGCCGGCTCGCTTTCGACGTTCTCCCTGACACTTGCGGCGGGTCTCGTCAACGAGACGGCAGCGGTGCCCTATTCGTACTCCTGCGATTACACATCGCACGAGGACATCGACGTCGGGGCCGATGATTACGCAGCGACGCTCTATGCGGCGTACGACACTTCGTCCGTGAATCGGACATTCTCGGTCTCTCTGCCCGCGAACTACGAGCTTGTGGATAACAGCAGTCAGATCAAAGAAGATGAAGATTTGCAGACCGCGGTGTCGGGTTACGAGACGTTCACCGTCGACCCTAAGGGGGATATAGGCGGGCCGGAGGCGGTATCACTCGCCTTCGAGAAGTACGAGGTGCCCTCCGCAGGCGCGGGTATGGAGATCGAGCAGGGTCTCGTGTACGCCGTGACCGACGACGAGGGCAACGTGACGAAGTACATCGTGCGCGTCGACTCGGAAGTCAACTTCACCGCGATGGATTCGTTGGACCCGAACGGCAACCCGCTGCTCTACACATGGAACTTCAGCGATGGTTCGCCCGAGGTGACGACGACCAATGTCACAATCGGCCATAACTACACCACCGCCTCCGCGAGCCGCATGGTCAACCTGACTGTGACCGACTCCGTCGGTCTGGTTAACTCGACGGAGATCGAGGTCGTATGCGACAGCACGGACCCGGTCCCAGTCATAGTGGTCAAGGACCTCGAGGTCAACGAGACCACTGGCACCCTTGAGGTGGACCAGGGCCAGACCGTCTGGTTCAACGCGACGTCGTCCTCGGACGACGCGGTCGCTGCCGACGACGGCCTGGGGCTGATAGACTTCTTCGAGTTCTACTACGGCGAGGGCAACGAGTCCGACAGGATGTCGTGGGCCGACGACGAGAAGAACGTCTCGCACGCGTTCGCCGAGGCAGGGACTTACGAAGTCGTGCTCAACGTGACCGATGTGGTCGGTCACTGGAAGAACACATCCCTCACTGTCAAGGTCAACGACTCGGACGCTCCGAGCGTATCGTTCGTCGTAAAGAACGAGACATACGGGACGTTGCTCGTCGAGAACGAGACGATAGTCCTGGACGCGAACGCGACGCTCGACAACCTCGACGACAAGGAGGACATGTACTTCTCCTGGGACTTCGGCGACGGCTTGGGTGACGATTCGTGGCTCAACGGGACCGGCGAGTGGAACGTCACATATGTGTTCAAGGGGGTCGGGACTTACACAGTGACTCTCAATGTGACCGACTCGTCGAACAACACGGGCATGATCAAGCGCTCGGTCAAGATCGAGTCGAGCGAGAGACCGAAGGTAATGTTCGACGGTCCGATATACTACGAGCCTGCTGAGTTCACCGAGGGCAGCGGGGGTCTCATCATCGTCAACCTGACCAACAAGGGCAGCGCTGTGGCCACGAACGTGGTCGTGACGTTCTACATAGTCATCGAGGACAGCGACGAGCTCATCGACACATGGACCCAACTGTTGAACGGCTCCCAGGTCGTCTCGACCATCGAGGTTGGCGGCAAGGTCCAGGTCAAGTTCCCGTGGACTCCCGACTCCCGAGGCACGTACAAGATCAAGGTGAACGTGACGAGCGCCGACCAGCTCGTTACCGACTCGACGACAACCATGTCCGACAACCACCTGGTCGTCAAGGAGGCCCCGTGGAAGCAGTGGGCCCTATGGGGCGGCGTCATCGCGGTCATCGTCCTGATCCCGGTTCTGCTATACTTGAGAGGTCGCTGGTCCAAGCACGAGCACAAAGGCCCGCGCAGGGACAGGGACAAGGAGCGAGCCAAGAGGGATAAGACCGAGCGGAAGGAGAAGGACAGGCTCGAGAGGCGCGATAGAAAGGACAAGGACAAGGCGAAGCTCGAGAAGTGAGAATGAACCGTCCCTCCACTCCTATAGATCCACGAAACCACTTACTGAAACCTCTTTACCGATGATTTTCGTATACCACCGTGTTATGACGGCCATGTGGCGTCTCGTTGACAGTGGTCATCTCCCGACGGCGGAGTCGGCCGCGGTCGACGAGGCCATGCTCGAAAGCCATGCCGATAGGGCAGTGCCGAACACGCTCCATTTCTACGCCCGCTCCCAACCGACGGTCTCACTGGGCCGCTTCCAGAAGGTCGCTGAGGCGGTAGACGTCGGGGAGTGCTCTAGAAGGGGTGTGGCGCTCGTGAGGCGTTGTTCCGGTGGCAGGTCCATCTGCACGGACCCTGGTCAGCTGATCTACGCGTTGGTGCTCCCCGTCTCCGAAATAGGGGGGGATGCGAAGGCCTCGTTCACTCCGATATGCTCCGCCGTAGCCCGAGCGGTCAGAACGTTCGGCTTGGACGCCCGGCATAGACCCATCAACGACGTTGAGGTGGACGGCAGGAAGATATCGGGGAGCGCCCAGCTCCGTAGGCGCGGCTCGGTCCTCCAGCATGGTACGGTGCTCATCGACGCGGATATCCCCATGATGGAGGCGGTCCTTAAGCAGAGTTCACCCAGGTCGACCGACCGGGTCACTACGCTCTCCCGGTTGATGACGGCCCCCCCTGGCATGGCCGAGGTCAAGGCTGCGATCGTCGAGGAGCTGGGCCGGTCCTTCGGTGTGGGCTTCGAGACGGGCTCGTTGACGGATATCGAGCGTGCGCGCGTCGTGGAGCTCGTCCGCACACGATATGGTCGGGAAGAATGGAACCTGAGGCTGTGACTACATCTCATCGGGTGCGTCGAGCCCGAGACAGCCCAACGCGTTCCCGAGCGCCCATTTCGCCGCCTCGACGAGCGCGAGGCGCGCCTCGAGGGCGTCGCCCTCCGCCCTCAGAACGGGGACATACCTGTAGAACTGATTGAACTGGGATGCGAGCTCCTGCGCATACGACGCGAGCAAGTGCGCCTTCCGCCCCTCCGCACAATCCACTATGACGCTTGGAAATCTGGCAATGAGCTTCAGAAGCTCGCGCTCATGGTAGGTCGTGAGTTTGGTGACTGTCGCAACGGCCGACGTCGCCGCGGCCAGTTTCTCGGCTTTCCTCAGTATTGAGCACGCCCTCGCGTGGGCGTATTGGACGAACGGCGCGCTGCTCCCTTCGAAGTTCAGTGCCTCCTCCCATTTGAACACTATCTGCTTCTCGGCCTGAATTCTTGCGATGTTGTATCTCAGGGCACCGATGCCTACGGTCCTGGCAATCTCCCGCATGCGTTCCTCCGACAGGTCCGTCCTGCGCTTCCGGACCTCCTCGTACGCCCTCTCCACGATCTCATCGATGAGATCGTCGAGCGTCACCACCGTGCCCTTCCTGGTCGACATCCGTCCCTCCGGCAGCGACACGAACGCGTAGAACACCGCCTCGGGCATCCTGTCCGAGCCGATCGTCGTCAGAGCGGCTGCGAGCTGTTGCATGCCGAGCTTCTGGTCCTCTCCAAGTATGTTGATCGTCACATCGGAGCGGGCGAACTTGTCCAGGTGGTATGCGAGATCCCTTGTCGTGTACAGCGAGGTCCCGTCCGACCTGGTGAATACCCACTTGGTCTCCCTGCCGGAGATGCCGAATGTCTCGAGTTCCAGGTAGTGTGCGCCCTCGTCCTCGTGACAGTAGTCTGACCCGACCAGCTTCGATATCACTTCGTCGACGCTCCCGTTCTCCACCAGCCTCGACTCCCAGGTGAACTGGTCTATGTTAACGTTTATCTGGCGCAGGCTGTCCAGCATGCCGTCGAGCACCCGCTCGCTCGTCTCCCTGGTTATCTTGGCCGTCTCCGGGTCACCGTGCTCGAGCTTGTACAGGAGATCGTCTATCTCAGCGAGTACCTTGGGGTCGGCATCGGCCTTCTCGTTCGCTCCTCGGTAGTATGCTACGAATCTGTGGTCGTCCTTGTCACGGTCCGCAGTTTCGCCGATGTCGAGGTTCTTCACCCCCCAGGCCATCGTCGCGACCTGTCTGCCGACGTCGTTCACGTAGAACTCGGTCGTCACGTCGTATCCTGCGAGCCGCATGATCCTGGCGATCGTGTCGCCTATGATGGGGTTCCTCGCCCTGCCGATGTGTATGGGGCCGGTCGGGTTGACGCTCGTGTGCTCGAGGAGCACCTTCACACCCTTCGGCTCTCCGGAGCCGAACCGTTCCTTCAACGAAAGCGCTTTCTCGAGGATGCTCCCGGCCAACATATCGAATCGGACATGGACGTTCACATAGCCTCCCTTGGCCTCGACCTTCTCTATCATCCCGGTCGGACGCAGCCTCGAGGCGATGTCCTCCGCAATCGCGTTCGGCGCCTTCTTAAGGATCTTCGCCAGCGGGAAGCAGGGAATGGCGAGATCTCCCATGCCCTCGGGCGGCCGTTCGAGGGCGAGGTCTTCCACTTCCGCATCGAGCTCCTTAAGAGTGGCTCTCAGCGCAGCCTCGACCTCTGACCTGAATGCCGTGAACGGGTCCTCGCCTGTCATCAGTTCACCCGGAACCTTAGTATGCCTGCCACCCCTCCGAAGGCCTTCAGCAGCAGCTCTCCCTCCTCCGACTCCCCGGAGATGAACTGGACGGTCGAGCTGTTGGCGTCCGCCATCTTGTGGAGCTCCTCGACCAGGTCGACTGTGTCCGTCACCTTCATCGGTGAATGGCACTTGTCGCACATGACCTCGTCAGGGGTGTCGGCCACGAACAGCTCCTTCGAGGTGCCGCACGACGGGCATGAGAGCGTGATCTTCTTCTTGCGCAGGTCCTCGGAGATTATGAGCGTGTCGACCGCGCCTATGAGGAGTGCGTTATTGACCTGCTCCTCACCGTAGACCGCCAGCCCTCCGTCCGGCTTGCGTATCTCCTCCAGGAGCCGCTGGACGAGGTCCTTCTCCCTCATGAGGTCAAGGCTGCGGAGCGTGCCCCTGGCCTTCTCGACCAGCTCCTTCAGGCCGTACTCGTCCGTGTAGCCGACATCGAATGTCTCGATGATCTTCTGTTGCAGCTCGTGGTGTAGGTACTCGCTCTTGACGAAGTACTCCTTGGTCGGGCCGGGCCCTCCAACGAGCACGCCCTTGAGATCCTTCTCCCCGAGGAACGCCTCGTTCACGATGTCCGCGAACTTCTTGTAGTACTCGTGCGCCGCGACCTCTATCACTCGCTCGAACCTGCGTGCGGACTGGCCTCCTCGGCCGTGCTTGCTCGGCACAAGCGACTGGAGGTTCTTCAACGACACGATCCTCTTGCCGTTCAGCATCCCTACAGTCGCCTCGCTGCGGTCTATCACTATCAGTGCGTACCGGTCCTTCTTCTCCAGCATCTCCTGGAGTGGTACCAAATAGAAGCTCGAGTCGCACCTGTATGTGAGAGTCTGCACAGGGTCCGGCGGCTCGAGCACGAACTGGACCATGTTCGTCTGATCCGCTCCGACCGACCTGTGCCCGACGAAGAAGACGAGGCCGTTCTCCGGAGGTCGTTTGAAGTTCTTTAGGCGTGAGAGGATAGACGATATCGCGGCCTGCACGTTCTTGCGTGTGCTAGCCGATTTGATGTTAGACGATTGCGAGTACTCGTTCCTCAGGTAGCTCGCTACGTCCGATATCTGTCTGGTCGGCGGTATGTAGAGGGAGATGAGTTCCGTGCCTCGTCCGGAAAGCTTGTTCACTTCTTCGAGGCTTCTCCGGAACTCGTATTTCTGGAGTTCTGTCAGCTCAGTCATCTCAGAACCAGTCCGAAGCCTTTTGTACTGGTTAGAGCGTTCGTCATAATAAAGGTTGACCACGATGGATACAGTTGTACTCTCTCTCGGCGGCTCGATTCTGGTGAGAGATGAGGATAATTCTCAGTACATCCAGGACATCGCTGAGATGTTGGTCGAAGCGTCGGGCACTACAAGGATTTTCATCGTCACCGGCGGGGGAAGGATAGCCCGTTACTACATCCGCGAAGGACGCGCTTTGGGCGCCCCGGAGAGCTACCTAGACGAGATGGGAATCGAGGTCACGCGGCTCAACGCGCGTCTGCTTATCGCTGCTTTGGGCGAGCATTCGAATCACACGCCGCCGAAGGACTACAAGGACGCCGTCCTCGCGGCGAAGCACAACAGAATCGTCGTCATGGGCGGCGTGAGCCCAGGGATAACGACGGACGCCGTCTCGTCCATACTCGCGGAGCGCGTGCGCGCGTCGAGGGTCGTTAACGCGACTTCGGTCGACGGCGTCTACACCGCGGACCCGGTGAAGGAGCCAAGCGCGGAGAGGATACCGAGGATGACCTATGAGGGACTGATAGCGCTCGTCGGCGCAGCACCTCGAAAGGCGGGTCCAAACATCGTGTTCGATGCCGCCGGCGCGTCCGTGCTCGCGCGTGCCCGCATACCCCTTTATGTCGTAGACGGTGGCGACCTAGCCAACCTGCGCTTCGCGCTGGAGGGCAAGGCTTTCGAGGGGACGTCGGTCGGATAGGGATGAGTCCTACAAGGGATCGAAATCGTCGCTCCTGACTTCTTCGATGCCAAAGGATGCGAACCTCTCCACCAGGCTCCTGTACGCTGGTTTTGGCATGCTCTTCCTGTGGAAGTAGACTTTCTTCGCGCTGCCACTCCTCTCTGACATCTGGAGGATGTTCCTATCGTTCAATGCGTCGAGCGCGTAGTTCGCAGCCATGTGGCCGACCGAGACCTTCCGCGAGAGTGCGAGATCCGTGAACCGGGGGGCGTAGTGTCCTCCACCGACGCATATCAGCGTCGGATACTCCTTGTATTCGGCTTCCAAGATCGTCTTCGCGATCGCCTCTGCAGCATCCTGACGCGTCCAGAGCTCGTCATAGCTCCCTATCTCGATGTAGAACGCCGGACCGTCGGTAAGCGGGCCGTGATGGGTCGTCTCGAACGAGACTTTGAAGTCGAGGTCGCTAGCATTCTCCGCGAGCACCCTCAGCGCCTCGGTCATCAGGTGCGGAGAGGCGGGGGAGAGGGTTCCGTCAACCCCGCCGTAGTCCGCCTTCGAGAAGTTGCCTATCGGATGGACCGTGAGGGTCGGGATTCGCGACTCCGAACTGTGTCGGGAGGCGAATACGGTGGTCGAGATGCTCTTTCCCAGCTCCTCGCCCACTCTTCCGTCTATGTGGTCCTCGTCAAGATGTATCCGGTCTACCTGCACCATCAGGAAGTCGTCGGCTGCGAGAACGGGGTGTCCAGAGAAGGATCCCTCCTCGTTCCATCCGCGCATGTCGAGGAGTCTCTTCCTGATGTTCATCGACGCCGGATCCTCCGACGAGGTGACGATAAGCTTCATGCATCCCCCTCACGGCCTTACTCGCATAACACTTTTCCGCGAGTGTTAGATGGACTGAAAAGGCTTGATCGCCCCCATCTTTCTCAAATCGTTCGAATGTGACCCGGGTCCAGACCGTCAGATGCCATAAATAAAACAGAAGCGGGAATGGGTTTATGGTGTTTAGATTCCGAAGCAGGAGCGCCTAGCGTCGACGTACCTTGTCCCCGCAATTGCCTTGACCGTTTCCGCCGGCATCGCCGCTGTCGCCGCCGTTGCCTCCGCCTGGACCTTGGGCCATCAACTGGCCAATCAGAATCCATGAGGTGTTGTATGCGGGGTTGTCTGAAGAGACTCCGCCGAGGCCTACACCGAGGTCGGCATACAAGTACACCACCACATCCTCACCGTTCTCGTCCTGTCCGGTGACTATTGTC
>JAEHCM010000001.1:354893-438024 GCA_020696365.1 Thermoplasmata archaeon
CAGCGAAATCAACCGTGTACCAAGGGTCATCGCCGCCAATCTTTCCGACATACTTCTCTTGCACTTCATCATACACGGCTTTTCCGAGTTGTACGTCTACACGATATTCCCCTGCTGGTGCTGCTGGGTACTCTTCTGGGTTATCGGGATCCTCTGCTGTATCCCACAGCATTCCGTATATCAGGCCCCCGTGCTTGTTCACTTCGCGACCCAGATCGCTGAAGATGACTCGGTCATACGCACCATCAGGAAGCCAGCCTGCTTCGAAAGTCCTCAAGTAGGCCCCCTCACCCTCAACCAGGGTGACGGTCACACATATGTACGACACTGACACCATGCTCGTTTCACTGAGTCTATCGGAGTTCTCCAAGAGGTAGAGCTGCTGGCTCCAATACCACTCCCCTTCCTCGTCCTGTGCCCAGAACTCAGGGTACGCCGTTTCGTAGTCCACTTCCTCGTTCATCGTCAGGTCAATAGTCCCTTCCTTAATGGCCATTGGGTCAACTTCGAAGTCGGTCATGTCTATTATCATCATCTCGATCCTGACCAGACCGTCGGTTCTCCACTGCGGCGCGAACACCATATTGTCCGCGAAGTACACTGCGCACGATATCGGGCCGTCCCCGTCGGGCGTAGTGATTATCATGGGGTCGCCATCTTCATGGCCAGTGCCACCGGCGCTGACCAAGTGTGCCAAAGGCAGGACCAACATGAATGCCCCAATAGCTACAACCGTTGCTTTCGTGTATCTCATAATCTCTTTTCACTCCCCCATTCTTTTGTGTCATGCACCAAAGCGTTCTGGCGCGAAGACCTTTCAATGCGCTCATACTAGAAAACATCTTGGTACAATCCTCGAAATATCGTCACAGTCAGTGCATCCGGGGATGCGCGCACATAACGAAGGTCGGATGACCCGATAAAGGTGCGGCCTCCTCCAGACCTGCACCCCACATGCTGAGGTGCGTTGGATGGCAGAATGAGAAACACCTGAAGGGGTCTGGGAAGAGACTTCACGACCACATCAGGTCTATCGGCCGCCTCGGCGAACCGCCCGTCCCCCCTCCAGTTCCTCAGGTCGAGAAGTCGTTCCTTGATGTTCATGGTGGCGGTGTCTTCGGACGAGGTGACGACGAGCTTCACGCATCCCCAAAGGACTTCGTCGGATAGCCCTTTTACGAACGCCCGCCACTGACCGAAAAGGCTTAATCGGGCGCACCCTTCTCAAACCGTTCGAATATGACCCGACTCAAGACCACCATCATAGGCAGTCTATACCGCTTCAGTGATGACCTCCACGGGTCCATCGACGAGGCGATAGCCTTCCAGAAGAGACACGGTCTGGACCTGATGACGGATGGCGAGCAGAGGACGGATATGGTGTCGTATTTCGCCGAATCGTTCTCTGGCCTCGGGGTCGAGTCCGGAGTCCCGGTCATAACCGGGAGGATCGCCCTGCAGGGGGCGGCGAACGACTTCTCCAAGGTGAAGGACCTCGCGTACATCCGCTCCAAATACCCGGACATGCCGATCAAGGTGGCCATCACCGGGCCTACGACGCTGGGCATGACCTGCGGCAGCAGGAAGATGGCGTCTCACTACAGAGGCCTGCTCGATCCCGCCCTCTGCGAGGACATCGCATCGGCTCTCGCGCCGGTCGCGCGTGAGCTCGCGCGGCTCGGAGCGCATGTTCAGATAGACGAGCCTTTCCTCTCGCAGGGATACCGCGACCTCGCGGAGCGGGTCGCGCTACTAGACGTGATCGCAGAAGGTCTCCCTTCCGAGAGGACCAGCGTCCACGTGTGTGGGTTCATCGGCAGGTTCGGCGTGGTCGATTATCTGCTGAATCTTGAGAACGTGTCGGTTCTTAGCTTCGGGTTCGCCGGCAGGCAGGAGCGAGGGAATCTGAATTTCCTGAAGGGAGACGCGTTCCGCGATTCGGGCAAGCGCCTGGGGGCTGGATGCATCGCCGTCACGCCGCTCTCCGAGGCCGAGGTTGATGACGCGGAGGCGGTGAAGGCGCTTCTGGAAGCCATCCTGGACCGGGTCGGCCCGGATTCCATCGCCTATGCTCACCCCGATTGTGGTCTGAGGGCAACCAGCAGACCCCTGGTGCCAATCATCCTCGACAACCTCCACGCCGGGGCCGATAAGTTCGTCTGACCGCGCTCCACGGGAGAGTGTACGGAATTGAGCTCGAACCTGCTGAGTGAGAGTGCGGCGAGGAAGAACGTCAACTACCTCGCCTCACTCGACTTCATCATCAGCCTGGGCTTCGGCCTCATATTTCCGCTGTTCCCAGTGTATGCGTCGAAGATGGGCGCGGGCGCCCTGGAGATCGGCATCATATTCTCATCCTTTGTCCTCACAAGGGCGATATTCTCAACGACCTTCGGGAATCTGTCGGACAGGATCGGCAGGAAGAGGTTGATACTCATCGGCAGCTCGCTCTACGTCGTGTTCGCCGTGCTGTTCACAGTGCCTGAGACCTGGACCGGGCTCGTTCTGGTGAGAGGCTTCCAGGGCATGGCGAGCGCGATGGTGTGGCCGGTCAGCGAGGCGCTCGTGATCGACTCGACCCCTCCGAAGGAGAGGGGCGCGGCCATGGGGAAGATAGTCATGTCCTCGAACCTCGGCTTCGTGCTAGGACCGTTCATCGGGGGAGGGCTCGTCACTCTTGCCAAGTACTCCCTGGGGTTCTCAGAGATGGACGCCTACCGCTTCCCGTTCTACTTCACCGCGATTCTCGCGCTCTGCGGGACCATCCTTGTGTGGCGGTATGTCACTGACGCCAAGGCGCCGGAGCGCGTCAGGACGAAGCTGACATTCAGGCAGGTCTTCCGTCCCGATGGCGTGGACTCCGCGACCGTCAGGAACCTAAGGGTGCTGTATCTGAACGCCGCGATGGAGGGGTTCGCGTTCTCCAGCATAGGCCCGCTCATGGCCCTGTTCCTGATGGATAGATTCTTGCTCGGAGGAGAATCCATCTCCATCCTCGTGGGGATCGCCATGGGGCTCGGGGCGATCGTCGCGTTCCCTTCGGGAAAACTGTCGGACCGGTTGGGCAGGAAGAAGATATTCGTGATCGGCGGGACCGCGGCGTTCATCGCGACCATGCTGATCCCGACGACCTGGTCCCTCGCCGTCGTCGTGCTGCTCCTCGCCGCCCGCAGCATGGCGTTCCAGGTGTCGAGCCCTGCATTGCGGGCAATGCAGGCGGACCTCGTTCCAGAGAACATGAGGGGAAGACTCATAGGTGTGCTGGAGTCGATGTCCAACTTCGGAGCGGTGATTGGAGCGCCGCTCGGCGGGATTCTCTATGACCGGTTCTTCGCCGCCGACCTGGGGCTCCCATCGGGGCTGGACGGCAGTATCGTACCGTTCGTCTTCTCGGGCCTGCTCGGACTGGCAGCGGTCACCCTTGTCCAACGCTACGTGCGTGAGCGGTCTCTGAGAGACCTCTCGGCAGAGGACGGTATCCAGGCATAAGCGACCGTGACGACCGCTGCATGTGACAGTGGATTTTAAATAGACTAGCCCTTGTTCGTTCGAGTAATGGGTGGCTCACTGACCGTATCGGAAAGGATCCTGTTCCATCTTCAATCGTTCACCAAGTACGAAGACAAGTTCGAAGTCCCCTACCATCTGACTCAGGACGGGATATCACAGTCCTGTGGGATCTCCCGGGCCCACGCGGCAATAGAACTGAAGAAGCTCAAATCGTCCGGGCTCGTGGAGGAGCGTCTATCCCACGTGAGAAGGGGCAAGGCCCGGAGGAAGGTCTACCTTCTGTCGCACGAAGGGAAGTCGAAATCGTCTGCGATCCTTCAATACGTGCAGGAGAACGGTATCGACCCGGCCGTGGACCCGACGAAGGTGCATCCTGAGGCGTCCGCGGCCCGCAGAAAGTCCGCCATCAGGTCCACCCCGATGCCGACGGTCCGGTATTTCTTCGGCAGGGAGAAGGAACTGTCGGACCTCAGTGGCGCTCTCGAGGACCCCGCCCGGAAGCTCGTCGTGATCAGGGGCATACCCGGCATCGGGAAAACCACGCTGGCCGTGAAGCTGCTGTCCGAGGTGTCGGGCCATAGGGTGTTCTGGTATTCCGTCAGGCCGTGGGACACTCCTCGGAACATCGCTGAATCCATGGGCCGCTTCTTCTCCGAGAACGGCAGCAGGCGGTTGGATGCATATCTGGCCTCAGGAGGGTTCGAACTCGGTGAGATGAGCTTCCTCCTCAGGGAGCTCTTGGCCGAGAACGGACACATCTTCGCGTTCGATGACGCGGACGCGTCCGATGCGGTTCAAGAATTCCTCCAGATGTTCCGTCACAGCAGTGGTGCTGGCAAGATCCTCATGACGGTCGAGGGTGAGTCGGGACTGTACGAGAAGTCCGAGATCGTGGCGAGCGGAGAGGCCTTCGAGTGTGAGCTAGGTGGGCTATCTCGGAGCGCGGCGTTGGAGTTGCTCAGAACTCGCGGCATAGGCGACGATGTGGGTAGGGAACTCGTCGATGTGGCGAACGGTCATCCGCTCTCGCTCGAGATGGTGACGAAGACCACCCCGAAGGAGGCCAGATGCCAGTTGTCCCGGTTCTTCGAGGAGAAGTTCTACAACGGGCTCTCCGAGGACCAGAAATCACTTCTCCAGCTCTCCTCGGTGTTTCAGAAGCCGTTTCCGGCTGAGGCCATCCCCCGCGGGTTCAGAGGCGTGCGGAAGGGGTCTATGTTGAGGGAGACTGAGCCCGGCAGGTTCGAGATCCATGCTTCTGTCCGCGATTTCGTCTATGGTCACATGGCTGCGGACGAACGGTCGAGATGGCACAGTGCGGCTGCGGACCATTACCTTAGGTCAGATGACCCCAACGAACGGCTGCTGCATCTGTTCAAGGCGAATCGGACCCTCGAGGCGGAGATGCTGATCTCCCGGCTGGGAGAGTCGCTCATGGACAGCGGCAACGTGACGAGGCTTTGGCAGATACTGGAGCGCCACGATCCCGTCAAGCCTCGATACAGGCTCGACGTGCAGATCGCGAAGGCCCGGATCGCCGGGATGCTCGGAAGGTACGACGATGCATGGCGTCTGCTGGAGGAGGTATCGCAGGATGGGAATGACACTGCCAAGGCGGAGGCGCTCGTCGAGATGGGCAGGATCAGGAGCCGGCAGGGGACCTTCGAGGACGCCTCGAGGCTCTTCGACGAGGCGTTGACAAGGGCTGAACACATCCCCAACATACGGGCGAAGGCTCTCAGAGGTCTCGGAGTCGTGGAGTCGAGGATGGGGAACCCTGGCAGGGCCCAGGAGTTGCTCGAGAAGAGCGCTCAGGACTCCCTGTCCGCCATGGACAAGAAGGGTATGCTGAAGGCCCATCTCGAGCTGGGAAGCGTACTCATGGCCCAGGGAGAGTTCGAGAGTGCGGTGGAGCACTTCTCGAAGTGTGCGGCCGGGTTCGGGCCGGTCGACCTCGCCGGAACATATCTGAACCTGGGCGTTGCGTATTCTCACCTTGGGCAGCTGGGCGATGCCAGACAGCACCTCGAGAACGCTGCGAGGCTTTGCGAGGAGACGGGCCAGCCGAGGACCAGAGCTCAGGCTCATGTAGTCCTCTCTGAAGTGTTGATCAGGATGGGCGATCCCGCGTCAGCCCGCGAGCACTGCTTCGAGGCGCTAGAGGTCTTCTCCGAACTCGACGACCGACCTGGCGTCTCCGCGGCGTACGCGAACCTCGGTATGGTGGAACATCTGACTGGCAACGGCGGTGCGAGTGAGGAATACTACGCGGAGAGCATCAGCGCGTTGGACGGCGTGGATGCTGTCCAGAGCGTTGCCGATAGCAAGCGGCATCTCGGCCAGATGCTGATGGAGTCTGGAGAACGGGATCGCGGTAGCGCTCTTATCGAGGAATCTACGAAGCTGACGAGGTCCGGGCCTGCAGGCGACCCCGCGGGTCTGGATGCGCGGCGTGGTCACACCTGAGGCATCTTCTTCAGCCAGTCGATGTCCGAGATGTAGATGTCTCTGATGTCTTTGAGCCCCCACACCGGCATGGCCAGCCTCTCAAGGCCGAACCCCCAGGCCAGCACGGGCTTGTGGACTCCTAGCGGCTCGGTGACCTCGGGCCTGAATATCCCCGCACCACCCAGCTCCATCCACTGTCCGTTGAAGAATATCTCGACATCGACCGAGGGTTCCGTATAGGGATAGTACGACGGGCGGATGCGGATCTTTGGCACCCCCATCTTCTTGTAGAACTCCTTCAGGAGTGTGCAGAGCATGTCGAAGTTGGAATCTTCCTCGCACACTATGCCCTCTATCTGCATGAACTCCGGGATGTGCGTCGAATCCATCGCCTCGTTCCTGAACACCCTCCCTATCGAGAACACCTTGAAAGGCAGCTCGGGATCGGCTGCTATCCTGCGGATGGTGTTGACGGTCGTGTGCGTCCGCAGCAGAGTCTTCCTCGCCTCGTCCAGGCTCCACTTGTACTGCCATCCTAGCGAGCCGGTCTTCCAGCCGTTCTCGTGAACCTGTCTGACCACATCTACGAGTTCGGCGTCGTCCGACAGGTCGACCGTCTCCGGGTCGGATAGGTAGAAAGTGTCCTGCAACTCCCTCGCTGGATGGTCCTGGGCCGTGAACAGCACATCCATGTTCCAGAAGGCGTTCTCGAAGAAGTCTCCGGTTATCTCAGTGAATCCCATCGTCAGGAAGGTTGTCCGAATCTTGTCTATGAGCAGCGTTATCGGGTGCTTCCTACCGCCATAGATCGTCGGGGCGAAGGCCTTCACGTCGTATCTCCTGATGTCGACATCACGCCATCTTCCTGACTGAATCAGCTCGGGCGATATCTGCCCCACCTCCTCCTTGATCTGCAGATCGAGGCCAGAGATGTCCGAACCTTTGTCTGTCAGGGTGATCGTCCTGCTGGTCACGAGCTTCTCGGATACGAAATCCTTACGCTGCATGAGTTGGGAGATAGTATCCTTGTTCACATCGGCCTCGAAGAGGTCCCCTTCCGCAAGCCTCCGGAGCAGCAGCTCGTCCTCCCCCTTCGCGTCGATTGCCTTCCTGCCCTCTTCCGTTATCCTGACGACAGTGTCCTTTCCATCCTTGGACAGCTCTCCCCAGCCCTTCTTCCGGATCCAGCCGATGGCGATCTGTATCTCGTCGGTACTGAACTTCCCCGTCTCCTTGAGGTCCGCGAGCGCCGCCTTCCCGTCGAAGTCCGAGATGATCGTCTCAACCACAACCTTCTCTGGGAGCGGCCTTTCAATCGCGTCCTTGTCTCTCAACGAGTATCTCTTCGTCACCGCTTCGTCGATTCTGACGAGTCCTTTGGCCTGCAGCCAAGAGGCTGCGTTCATGACCTCGACCAGCTGCTCCAGCCCAGCCCTCTCGAGTATATGTTCCGGGCTGCCGCTCCCGATGTCTTTGAGGGCTGCGAGCACCTTCTTCTCAAAATAGTTCAACTGACTGACGAGCTCGTTGTCGGTCATGTCCAGGCCACATTGGACGTGCGGCTTATTTACTTTTTCCGTCTGGGTTGTAATCAGTAGTCTATCTCGTCCACGGGCGGTTTGATGTCGTACACTGGCGACCCATCATAAGCGTCCAGACCTTCGACGGTCACCGTGTTTCCTCTCACGCTTATCAGACGCGCCCGGGTGAGCCCCATCCTGTTCGGCCTCCTGGGAGACCTCGTCGCGAAGACCCCAACGAGCGGCCTCGTTGGGTCGTGCATCGGATGCACTCTCATCAGTACCTTCCGCTTGCGGTGAAAACCGAATATCACGAGTATGTGGTCGAACCGGTCGAGCTTGTACAACCCCTCCACATACTGGTCTTCGAGAACCAGCTTCGACCTCACCTTGCTCCAGTCGTCTATGTCACCTGCGACGCCGTTCGTCACGGTCGCTATTTGCTTGAGCTTCAATGCAACCACTCCTTGCAGGGGGCGATTCGCGTGTGCGGTATTGAGCGTTTGGTCGTTCAATCGCGGACGAAGAATTCGTCGAGCCGGTCCTTGGCCTTCTCCCGTGCGGCCTGATGCCTCTCCAGGAACTTCCAGATCTTCTCGAAGAGGAGCGCCTTGCACTCCCCGCACAGTATCTTGCCTGCCCTGCAGCTGGCATGCAGCTCCGCAAGCTTGGAGTCGTCCGGCTCGAAATGGTACAGGTTGTACTGATACACGGAACACACCTCGGGGTCTCCGCCGCTCTTCCGCTGCTCGTCGACCGAGACACGCCCTCCAGTGAAGGCGTTCATCACTTTCTTCTTCACGGTCTTCTCGTCATCGATCATGAAGATGGTGTCGTTCGTTGTGGTGGAGGTGGACATCTTCTCTGAGCCCGTCAACGAGGGCATGAGCTTCGCGTGTATCAGGGCCGGCTTGTGGTATCCGAGGCCTTCCGCAATGTCCCGGGTCACCCTGAAGTGAGGGTCCTGGTCTATTCCACAGGGGATGAGGCACGGGACGTTCCTCCCCTGTTGCATCGACTCTAGGAAGCACGGGACGGTCTGAATGCTGGTGAAGAATATGCTGCCTATGTTGTTCGAGTTATCGAATCCGAACACCGCCCTGATCGTGGAGAAGTTGATCTTCTTTGCCGCCTTGATAGCCATGGGGTACATCGTTTTGATGTACTCGGTGTCAAGGAATATGTTGGTCAGCTTGGGATCGAATCCGAGTGCGATTATATCCAGCGCGTTGTCATAGCCCCAGCGTCTCGCGTCTTCGAGGCTGAGATGGTCGTAGAACATGAACTTCTCGTCGTCCGTCAGCTGGAACCACAGCTTCACCTTGAAGGTGTCCTGGAGATACTTCGTGAACATCCAAGGCATCGTGTGGCCTATGTGGATTGGGCCAGACGGTCCCCTGCCGGTGTATAGGGTGAAACCTGCCCCCTTCTCGTACTGGTCCAGTATCCAGTCGAAGTCCCTGTGTGAGTAGAATATGCCTCTCCTTATCATCGGGTGGAGGGGGCCGTGTCTCTCGAGTCGCTTCACAAGCGTCTCGTCAATCCTCTTCGTCCCGAATCGTTCGACGAGTTCGTCGTAGTCGATATCGCCGGTCACCTTGTACGGAGTGACCTCGAATCCATCGTTCATCAAGACCCTGTCCAGGGTTAAACGATTTCACATTATATGCTTTCCTCTAGATGCTGCCATCGGAAAGATATAAGATGCAAGAGCAGCGTCTAGCACCCAGCCTTCGGAGGGGCTGACCCATGTCCTCAACCGTTCGACGCCGTTCGATCGCCGTCGCGTTGCCCTTTCTATTACTGATGTTCATGCCTTCTGTCGTCGACGCTCTCGAACGCTCGAGCGGGGATTACTGGACATATGCGGTCGTTTTTTCTGTCGCTGATGTCCCGGTCTCAGGGACTCTCACCTACACGTTCATCGGCGAGGAAGTGCTGGAGGCGAATGGGACCTATCACGATGTCAGCGTCATGAAGGTCAGCGGCGAATTCTCAGGCATCGCGTCTGGCCCTTCGTACGACACCTTCCTGACTGGACTCTTCGACGGATATCGATACGAAGCTTTGAGAGGTATGGGCGTCGCGGGCGAGGAAACGGCTCTCCTTGTCAATGTCTCGAACGGGTTCGACGAGTTCCAGCTGGCGTCGTTCATGGAGATCCGCGAGTCGGTCGTGTACAGCGAGCCGTTGTTGTCAGGTTTTGACCCGGTGAACCCCGATCTCAACCTTGAGTGGAACGAGACTGTCGAGGCGTTCAGCACGAACGCCTACAGCGATGATTCTACAGAGGAGAGCGACGAGTCAACTACCATGACGACATTCAATGTCTCCGTGGCCCCATCGGATGAATTGCTCGAGACAGACGCAGGGTCGTTCTACTCTCGGCGGATATCCATCACCGATGGTTCGGAACTGGATGTCATGTGGTACTCGGAGGAGACCGGAGGCTTCGTCAGAATGGAGTCCTACGACTCTGCGGATGACGACCCGGTGTTCGTCGCGGAGCTCGTGAGCTACGAGTATGATCGCACTGGTGACGGCGCGTTACTGGTGCTGGCCGCAACGTGCGTCGCGTTGTCGTTCGCCGTCCTCGTAGTGGCGCTTGTCCTGGCGATAAGACGTGGGAGGGAGCGGACCCCCGCAGATGTCGCCGAGAACCACAGCGCGGCGTCCTCCGAAGCCATCGAGTCGGATGAGAATACTAGCCCGCCTGGTAGCGGTGCAGGATGACGAAGGGAGCAGGGTTCGAGTGACAAGGGAATCGAGAAGGGTGTCGGAATCGAAGACCGTCGTAGCGAGAGTGATGATGCCGCAGGACGCGAACATCGCCGGTAATGTGTTCGGTGGCACCATCCTGAAGCTGGTCGACGAGATATGCTATGTCGTTGCGACCAAACACGCCCGGACCAACATAGTGACGGCCTCGGTCGACAGCATGAGGTTCTTGTCACCAGTGCATGTCGGGGACCTGCTCACGCTGAAAGCCGATGTGAACGCCGTATGGCACACGTCTATGGAGATCGGTGTGCGCATCGAGGCCGAGGATCCCAGGACGGTCGAGGTTCGCCACACTGGCTCCTCCTATATTACGATGGTCGCCTTGGACTCGGCCGGAAAGCCGTGCGAAATTCCGGAGCTGGTGCTCGAGACGCCGGAAGATGAAAGGCGAAACCAAGAGGCACGCAGAAGACGCGCGAGGAGACTGGAGGAGAGGGCGATGGACCGGTCCCTTTCTTCATGAGAACGATCCCGAGGACGGCCTGCGAAGGATTTATCAACCCTTCCAGGCGGGCATGGCAGCGTTTTTGTAGGAGCATCAGGTTCTCCGGACAACGGGGGATAAGTTGGCTAGAGCTGTATTCGATCCATTGACGAGTGAGCAGGAAGATCATGTGCACCAGACCTCAATCCGTATACTGAACGAGGTCGGCATCAAAGTCACCAGCAAGTCTGTGCTGGCCTTGCTGAAGGAGCACGGAGCGACCGTGGACGAGAAGAGCGAGCTGGCCAAGATCCCGGAATCACTTGTTGATGAGGCCCTGTCGAAGGCTCCGAAGGAGTTTCTGATGTGCGGCAGGGACCCGAAGCATGACCTCAGGCTTCCAGCATCACACCCGCAGGCGGTGAACGATGGCCAGCCGACGGATGTCTGGGACATCGACTCCCAGAGCAAGAGGAAGTCGACGATCAGAGACCTCATGGATCTGACCATCGTGTGCGATGCGATGCCGGAGGTGGAGCTCTATTGGCCCGAGGTCGTCGCGACCGACCTCCCGCCGGAAGTCTCGAACTGCCACGAGTATGTCGCCTCTCTGTTCTTCACCGGCAAGCACGTCCAGCATGGGTCAGGAACGGCAAAGGACACGAACCTGCTCATAGATGTTGCCGCGGCCATCGTGGGGTCGAGGAAAGACCTGGCCCGAAGGACGATCGTGTCGATAACCCACACGCCGTTGACGCCTCTTCGGTACGAAGCGGGCGACATAGATGCCGTTGTGGAGTTCGCCAAGGTGGGTCTTCCTGTGGTACATCTCTCGATGGCGATCTCTGGGTCCGTCTCGCCGGTATCCCTGGCAGGGACCGTCACACTCGTCAACGCCGAGAATCTGGCTGGAATCGTAATATCCGAGCTCGCCGCCCCAGGGGCTCCGGTGTTGTACAGCTCGGAGTCAGGCCCGATGGATATGAGGACAGGCGTATTCCTATCGGGTTCCACGGAGGGATCGCTGATAAACGCAGCCGGCTGCCAGATGGCGAGAAGGTATGATCTGCCGTCGCAGGTTGGCGGCATCGCCGCCTCCGGGTGCATGCCTGGCTTCGAGATTGGTTATCAGAAGGCAATAAGCGGACTGCTGCCCGCGATGGCCGGCGCGGACCAAGTCGTCGGCGTGGGCGGGTTCGAACGATCAGGATGCGAGTCTGTGGAACAGGTCGTTATGGACTGCGAGATGTGGCGGAACGTGCTCAGGGCATGGAGGGGAGTGGACGTCAACGAGGCCACCATGGCTTTCGATGCCATAGCGCGGGTCGGCCCGGGCGGGTACTTCATGAAAGACCCTCACACTTTGAAACACTTCAGAAACGAAAACACACTGCCGAAGATCGCGATGATGCCTCCTGTGGCTGGAAGCACGGAGGAGCCTATGCGGCTGGCAGCAAGGGAGGAGGCGAAGCGTCTCATATCCGAGCACAGGTGCGCTCCAGTCGAGGACAGCGCGAAGAAGGAGATCCTGTCGCTCCTATCCAATTACGACAAGGAGATGATTGGATCCGTCGTATCGACGGACTACCTCAACAGATAGAACCGTCTGCCGCACCGTCCTGTCAGCGACTCGTTCCCATGGTTGGCCAGGCTCAATGCTTAAGAGGGACGTATGGCTTTACATAAGTATGCCTGAGTCGGTCGGTTTCGGGAACGGGAAGGCGTATTCTCGCTCATTGGTGAAGGCTGCTCGAGCTGCGATGAAAAATGTTCTCGCGATCAAGCGCAACGATCATTTCCTGATCATCTCCAACCCGAACCCTGGCACACGCGATGTCGCGATGGCTCTGTTTGATGCGGCCTTGGAATCGAAGGCTATACCCGTTCTAGCGTTCCAGAAGGAGAAAGGCCAGTTCGACTACACTGAGGAAGAGGTGATGAAGGCCCTCTCGGCGGAGCCCCAGGTGACCGTGTCGATAAGCAAGGACCGCATGGGTATGGACCGGCACGGACTCAAACACGGATACAAGGGGAAGAAGAGGCGCTACGACGGCCTGTTCGATATGCTCTATGGCGAAGGTCGGATGCGAGCCTTCTGGTCCCCCGGGATTACTCCTGACAGCTTCGCCAGGGCGGTTCCGATAGACTACAGCGTGCTCAGGGCCGATTGCAGACGTGTCGTTCAGGCGCTCAGCAACTCCTACACCATCCGGGTGACCGCGCCGTCCGGCACGGACATAACGGTCGGCGTAAGGGGTAGGCTGCCAAAGGCCGACGACGGCGACTTCAGAAAACTCGGGAGCGCTGGAAACATACCCTCCGGTGAGGTGTACATATCCCCCGCGCTCGGATTGACCAACGGGACGATAGCGTTCGATGGTTCGATCGCCCTCAACGACGGAGAGATAGTGATCCGTCGGCCGATCATGGTCGATGTCGAGGACGGGTTCGCCAAGAGGATCAGTGGTTCATCCGAGGCAGACCTTCTCAGGAAATCCATACGACTGGGCGAGCGCAACACGAGGAAGATGGCGGCCAAGGGAGAGCTCAAAGCCTCAGAGGCGCGGAAGTATGAGAGGAACTCGAGTGCGATAGGAGAGCTCGGGATCGGCCTCAACAGGAAGGCCCGGATAGTCGCCAACATGCTCGAGGACGAGAAGGTGTACGGAACATGCCATTTCGCTGTCGGCAGCAACTACGATGGCGACGCCGACGCGCTGATCCATCTGGACGGTCTCGTCAAGTCACCGACGATCACAGTCGTTGGAAAGGACCCTGCGAAGGAGAAGCTGCTGATGGTCGACGGCAAGCTGGTCTGGGACTAGCTGAAGGTATTTGTGCCCCTTCGTTCGTTCCCCTCCCATGGAGGGAGTCATCCGCCCCGGCACCATGGACGAGGATAGGTTCGACAGATCTCGAAGAATCGAATGGCTGGACGTGGACGCGGTATTCAGGACGAGAGTGCTCATGGTTGGAGCCGGAGCCCTCGGGAACGAGGTGGGAAAGAACCTTGCACTGTCCGGGTTTCGAAAGGTGACGATAGTGGATATGGATCGCGTGGTGGGGTCGAACCTCAACCGATGCCTGTTCTTCAACATGGATGATTCGGAGGGCCGGAGGTTCAAGGCGGAAGCGCTCGCAAGGGGCATGGAGCTCATCGGAGAAGGGCTCGAGGCAGAGGTTGTCACGGAGCCGGTGGAGCGCGCCCCACCCGACATCTTCACGCGACATGATATCATCCTCGGGTGTCTGGATAACATAGTTGCGAGGATGCACGTGAACTCTCACTCGTATCACGCGAACAGACCGTACATAGATGGCGGAATGGACGGTTTCTCAGGGAAGGTGGCGATCGTGCGTCCTCCTGAGGGCCCGTGTCTTCAGTGTGGAATGAACAGCTCGCATGCGCGCGTCGCAGGGATCCGGTTCAGTTGCACAGGTGCGGATGTGGTGTTCCACGAACCAAGGTTGGCCGCCGAGATCACGACGACGAGCGTGATCTCCGCAGTCATGGTCCGCGAGGCGTTGAAGTTCGCATCCGGCCGGGAAGATCTGTTGCTTTCGAACGCGTTCTACTACGATGGAAGATGCAACGTCTCAGAGGAGCTCGAGATATCCTTCGATCCTTCATGCCCCGTCCACGCCAGGTGAGCGACTACACGTAGGCGAAAGGGTTAAGGTCGTCGCAGCAGTCCAGATACTGGTGGTTTTCTGCCTTATCGAATCAAGGTCAAGAACGCCGAGACAGGTGCTACGGTAGAGATGGAATTGGATCACGAGAACACGGTCGACGAGATAATCGAGAGCGCGGCCACCTTCTGGAGCAAGGATATGGGTGCCTACGTGGTCCGTAAAGGGAAGAAGGTGCTCAGAGGCAGCACCGCTCTGAGGGATGCAGGAGTCAGGGAAGACGACACGCTGGAGCTCATACCCGATCCCGAGGGCGGATAGTCAAGATGGCCCTTCCAAAGGATGTTCTGCGAATAAGGCTGAAGAACGAGGTCGAGATATGTCAGCGGGAGCTGAGACACCATATGTCTGTGTCTGACTCATCGCTTTCGTCATTCCCGATACTCATCAACGTGACGTTCCTGCGTGTACCCGGTCCGTCTTGGGAGGACGGGAAGGTGATCCATCGGTTCGTCCATCGGATGGCGGTTCTGATCACCGATGAATACCCTGTGGAGAAGCCCATCGTCAAATGGCGCACGGCGATATTCCATCCAAACATAATGCCTCCGGAGGACGGCGGTTACGTGTGCACGAAGCTCCTTGAGAACTGGGACTTCAGTTCGACGCTTCTCGCTTTCGTGAGAGGGGTCGAGTGGCTGCTCGTGAACCCGAACCCTAGCAATCCTTTCGGCAGCGACACATGCACAAGAGCGGCCGAATATTTCAACCGCAACGCGTACACCCCTCCCGCATCGGTCGACCAGTCCGATCGGCGCATCAGGATCATCGGTGAGATGAATGGCCAGGCCTAAGGTTGTCGGTGAAGTCAGGAGGGATGTCCCTGAACGCGCTCCACCAGCGGGCCCTCGCCCGCATGACTGGCTCTCCGAGGAGTCGACGGGTTTGTATGATGAGATGTCAAAGTCCGGAGAGCCTTTCGACATTTACATCTCGACACTGGCAGAGAGTAGGATGCGGCACCAGGCAATCAAGGCCACTCCAGACCGCCTGGAAGTCATGGGACTGCTACTGGGCGAGGTTTGCAGATGGAGAGGAAAAGCGTACGCCGTGGTCATGAACGTCGGAACGACCGACTTGGAGAACACGCCGGCCAAGGTCAGATTCGACCCGGGCGCGTTGCCAGGACTCTTCAAGGAACTCGATGGTGCGGGATTCGACTATATCATAGTCGGATGGTACCATTCCCATCCTGGACACACATGTTTCCTCTCCCGGACCGATCTGCGCACCCAGAGGACTATGTTCGACCAGCCTTTTCATTGTGCCCTGGTGATCGACCCCGTCAACAGGGAGATCAAAGCCTTCAAACTCTCGGAAGACGGATACACCGAAGTGCCGTTTGCGCTCGTCTCTGAAGGCGGGCCGAAGCTGAGACGGCTCAGGACCGGTATGCAAGGCTGAGGGCATTGTCCCTCCTCGCATGACTGCCGATAGCATCGGCTCTACTGGAGAAACTATTTTCACCACGTGCGCCTTGGGGTTAACTGAGGGAGAACAGTGGCTGCTGCAGCCTCGAAGAGGATTCTCGCTGCGTCGCTTGGCCTCGCCATGCTGATCGCTTCGACCATGGTCTCCAGCGGTGCCGGCGCTGAGGAGTACGAGCTGTCTGTCAGCCTAGATGATGCCAAGATCAACCTGCACTCGGGGAATTTCAGCGTAGCTATCACTCGTGACTGGCCTAGGGTCATATTCAAGCATGAGCTCGACCCCTTCAGCCCGACATTCGAGGTGAGTTGCCCCAGGATGTACCTGTTCAACGACACAGACGGGGATGGCATATTCGACCTACCTGAGGCAGAGTTCACAGTCTTCCTTGATTCGAACCACGTGAACTGGAACCTCTCGGCGTTCGAGCAGGACTACAGCAGTCAGTATGGCCAGTATGTCGTTGTCGGCATGAACGCCTTCGTCCACGCCTATGTCGTAGGCGAGAACGAGACCCTCGTGGTTTCCGATTGGGCGCAGCTATCGTTCTGGTTCTTCCTTGCTGAGGAGTCGGTGGTTTGCGAGTGCCCCGGTGGAACCTACGTCATAGACGGCAAGACGCAGATGAGGATGAATTTCACATTGAGGCTGAACGACTACCTCGATGTTGATGGTGTCGTGCTCGAGCAGATGCTCCAGGGTGGTGGCTCGACGAATATGTTCCAGTTGGTGGAGGGTTTCCCAATCGGTGGCACCACCACGACGGGGATCTCCGCCCTGGTGGACGAAAGGGAGGTGGAGGCGGATTACGCCCATGAGTTCAGGGAGACATCGGACTTGGTGCAGAAGACCAGGTTCGCAAAGGAAGACGGTGTCGTCCAAGCCTTCTACTTCTGGGAGACCGAGGCGATGATGGACGGGGAGGCGTCCAATGCTGCCGCACTTGTCAACTCATCCTACTTCACAACGGGTGCAGGAATGATACTGCACTCCATACTTCCGATGGACAACCATACGACCATGGTGTCTCATGGCTCGACGATGGGGATCTATGAATCCGGATTCATCGGTAGTGTGAGTGACTGGATTCGAGAATATATCATCGCCTTCGTCATCGTGTGTGGAGTTATTGTTGTGGTCTCTCTGACACTGGCCGCACGTAGACTGAGGCGAAAGGCGCCCCGCCTCGATGACAACCCGGGAGAGGACGAGTCGAAGGGCTCCTGACCGCTTCTCACACCCATATCGCATGACGTCTGCGCATCGACCCTTCGTTCTGGCCGAGTTTGTCCATGATCTGTGCCACTATTCCGTCGAGGTAGACGAGTGTGGCATCCTCGAACAGCGTTCCGAGGGGTGCGAGTCGCTTTCGTTCCTCGTCCTCCTTCGGGTTGATATGAATCACGAGATTGGACGCCGTCGCCAGTTTCGAATGTTCCTTCGAGGTGATGGTTATGACCTCTGCCCCGATTCGTCTGACTATGTTCGCCGTCTGTATGCACGACATCGTCTCACCTGTGTGCGAGACTATGATCACGAGGTGCCCCTTCCCTACGATTGGGGTGATGGTCTCTCCCACAAAGTATACCTCGAGCCCCATCTGAACAAGCCTTATAGCAAATGCCTTCGCAATCAGTCCAGACCGTCCGACTCCGTAGATGAATATCTTCTGTGCGGATATGATCATGTCGACGAACTTCTCAGTGCCTTCGATGTCTTCGTCGAGTGTGTCTCGGATGAACTTCATTATGTAGTCGGTGCTCTCCTTCATTTCAATCCAGCTTTCTTCTTCTTTGAGTCGTCCTTAATTTCCTTCGAGACTTTCTTGGCGAGCACCCTCTCCAATATGACCTTCATGTACATGGCGTCGTGCTCTAGAAGGGGGGAGCTGGAGATGACTGTGGTGGGTTCGTTCCTGTCTACCAGCGCCTCGGCCAGGGGTTCGAATCGGAGGTCACCCTTCTTGATCGAAGTGAACCGCTTCTCGTTACCTCCCTCGTGCTCTACGCCGGAGAAGTGGGTGTACACCTCTCCGTCAGACACAGCCTCCGCGGTATTCAGCAACTTATCGAAATCCTTGGGCTCTCTGAGCAAGCCCTCCTCCCTCGAGTGGTAGTGGGCGAAATTGATCACAGGAACGAGCTGTTTTGTGTCTTTGCAGAGTCTGGCGACTTCGCTCAACGATCCGTAGACTTCTTGTCTTCCGCTGAGTTCCAGGCCGATGGGGGTCTTGATACCGTGCTTCTTGTACCACTTCGCAAGCTCCGCCAGTCTCTCCTTGGCTTTCTTGTGAGCGGTCTTCGCGGTGACATCGCCGTAGAGGCCGATATGGGTCACCACCATCCTGGCTCCAAGCTCGTTCGCTATGAGCCCCGCCCATCTGATCGAGTCCATGCTCTTGAAGGAGAGCTCCCCCTCGCTTATGATGTCCATGTAATATGGCGTATGGATCGAGAGCTGGACGTCTAGTTCGTCCGCCATCAACCTGAGGTCTCTCAGCTCGGCGTAGCTCTTGGTGATGCCGCTCGAGAGGACGACGAGTGTGTCGCCGCTCTTTATCGGCTCGTCAAGGTTCGATATTATCTGATCCTTCGCGTCCTTCCGTCGAACGATTTCGATAACCATGTCAGTCGCGAGCTCCCTTGGAGAAGAGCCTATCTCCTCGGATTCTGCAGCCCTCTCCTGCACGCTTGCCCTGACGAGCTGCGCTTCCATGGCGGTAAGGCCTAGGTTGTGTACGTCCGCTATACCGTCCCTCAGGGTCCTCCCCTTACAGGACAGTGGTATTCCGGCCGAGCCAAAACGAATCATTACTTACAATAACCCCCGAAATAGGCTGGAGTTGTCGAGTATTGCATAAGCCATATATATCTTCTCTTGGTTCCAGCTTCGGCTGTCATGAGCTCTGACCGGGGCGCGGAGGGGTGCGAGGGCCTACTCGAGCATCCCATCCGCCATGTCTGGCCAGCACTCCGGCGCTATCCAAAGCTTTATAAATAGAACCCACATTTACTCGCCTGCTCTGTGATGTCGGAGGAGTCAGAAATGGGTATAAACAGCAGAAAAACGAACCCCCGCCTCTTGACCCTGGTGCAGCATCTGAAGGATGCGAGCAGGATTAACGAGGCGCCTATCTGGCGAGACATCGCGTTGAGGCTCGAGAGCCCCGCTAGTCACTGGGCTGAGGTCAACGTGGGAAATCTAGATAGGCACGCCAACGAGGACGACGTGATCGTCGTTCCGGGCAAGTTGCTGGGCGCGGGCGAGTTGAGGAAGAAGGTGACTGTGGCTGCATTCCGGTGCACTGGCCAGGCGAAGGAGAAGGTTGCTGGCGCTGGCGGTAGAAGCCTTTCCTTGGAGGAGCTTGTTGAGAACAACCCCAAGGGATCGAAAGTTAGGATAATGGGGTGATTGTGTGGCAGTCATAGACGCGCAGGAGCAGGTCCTCGGGAGACTCTGTACGCATGTGGCCAAGCGGCTGCTCAACGGCGAGGAGATCACCATTGTCAACGCTCAGAAGGTCAAGATTTCCGGCAGAAAGGCACAGCTTTTGGAGCACTACGCTCAGAGGCGGGCCCGTGGGAAGGGCATTAGCGGCCCGAAATATCCCCGCTCCGCTGACATGATATTCAGGCGCACCGTCAGAGGTATGTTGGATTACAGGAAGACTACGGGAAAGGAAGCGTACAAGCGGCTGAGAGTGTATGTAGGTGTTCCGTCGGAGCTTCGTGAGATAAAGGCCGAGAGCCCGGAGGTGGCTAAGAAGCCGCGTCTGGCCCGGTACGTGTATCTCGAGGAGATCTCCAAAGAACTCGGTTCCAGGAGGATGTGATGTCATGAAGGTCGTTGTTGTCAGCGGCAAGAGGAAGAGCGCGGTCGCGAGAGCGACCGTTAGAAAGGGCCGCGGGCTGGTACGCGTGAATAGCGTTCCTTTGGAGGTTTTCGAACCCTATCTCGCAAGAGTCAAGATTGAGGAACCGCTCACGCTTGCCGGAAACAGAGTCTCGAAGGTTGATATCGATATCAATGTTCAGGGCGGCGGGTTCATGGGCCAGGCGGCTGCCACCAGGACGGCAATAGCGAAGGGGCTTGTACAGTTCCTCGGGGACGAGGACCTGCAGGAGCTCTATTCGAAATACGACCGGTCTCTGCTCGTATCCGATCCGAGAAGGAAGCTTCCGAAGAAACCGCTCGGAAGAGGCGCAAGGAAGAAGCGTCAGAAGTCCTACAGGTGATAGAATGATAATCCCAGTTCGATGCTTCACTTGCGGCAAAGTGGTAGGTAGCGCGTTTGAGGAGTTCGTTAGGAGAACCGATATGGGCGAATCGCCCAAGGAGGTTCTCGACGCATTGCGTCTCGAGCGGTACTGCTGCCGGCGGATGATATTGACGCATGCAGACCTGATCGATGAGGTGGCTCCCTACTGAGGCGCCCCTCCGCCGATCTCTTTCTTTTCGGGCCCGTGGGGTAGCTTGGCATCCTTCCAGCTTGGGGTGCTGGTAACTCGCGTTCAAATCGCGACGGGCCCACCACGCAAGGACTGAGCTAACGCGTGTGCCCATTCTGGTTCAGGTCGTCACAGACCTTCATAAGGCTCGTAATCATGACCGTGCCCTTCCTGTGGTCCCCTTCGACCCTATTCTCAACGCGTATCGTCCCGCCACAACACCCAACGAGATGGTTCACCAGATGAAGGCCTAGCCCAGCTCCAGGGACCGAGTGGTCTTGCCGGTAGTATCTCTCGAAGATCTTCGGCTTCTCATCGTCCAATATTCCCCTTCCGTAGTCGGCGATCCTGACACGCCAGTAGTCATCATCCTCTTCATGGGCCGCTACGATGTCCACGTCCACGACGACCTCTTCGTTGTGGTCGAACTTGATGGCGTTCGTCAACAGGTTCGCGAAGAGTCTCGTCAGCAGAGGGCTCCCCCTAACCTTGCATGGTTCAGTCGGCGGCCTGAAGTTTACGGTCACCTTCCGGTCTGGGTAGGTTCTCTTCGATTCATCTATCGCGTCGCGGAGCACGGTCACCAGGTCCTTCGACTCACAGTCCTTGCTTCCGAGAGCCACGACTCTTCTCGCATCTCTTACGACCGATGACAATTCGTGGGCCCCTCGGATTGCCTTCGATATGGTCTTCATGTTCTTTCGTTCCGATTCAGATAGGCCCTGCGACCTCTCGAGCTTGTCCAGAAAATGCATCGCCGCGGTCGTGTGGTTGATTATGTCGTGGGACAACAAGTCGTTTAGGAACTCGGATTCCTCTTTGGCTTCCACGAGCTGTCTCTCAAGTCTGCCTCTCTCGGTCACGTCTCGCAGGGTCGCCTGGATACAGCTCTCCTTGTCGATCTCAGCAATCCTTGCGGACGCCTCCACGGTCACCACCCCGTTCAATTTCGTATCCAAGTCCATCTCGAAGTTGTGGGCAGAGCCTTCCTTGTCTAGTGCCCATTTCAACGCTGAGAACGCATCGGAGTCTTTGGGTAGGATATCTTCGATATGACGGTCTTCGAGGTCTCCCCGGTCTCCATATCCTAGCAAGTTCAGGCACGAGCGATTCCCGGACATAATTCTGCCGCCCATAGCGATGATCAGGATCGGATCGGGTGAAAGGTTGATGAGGGATCGGTAGTTCTCCTCTGACCTCCTGAGCTCCTCCGTGCGCTTCCGTACTTTCCTCTCGAGCGTAAGGGCAAGGTTCTGAAGGTCGAGATTCCGGAGGAGAATCTCTTCGTTGAGTCTGAGCGTATGCTCAGATATCGACTCCTCTTTGCACTCCACCTTGTGCCCAGATTTCTCCAATTCTCTGATTGGCGCGATGATGAATCTGCACCTTTCCTTTCCCTGAGCGACGCATTCAACTTCGAGAGCGAAAATCTCGGCTTGCCCTGTTTCCTCATCGTCGAAGGCATGCTTGCAGATGCCTGCTAGAAAACCTGAGGTGTATGAGCATGAAGTGGTGGTCTGTAGTTCGTTGGAATCACTGAAGGTCATGGTCTCGAAACCATTCTTCGCTGTTACCTCAACAGTCCGCGTGCCCTCATCTATTTTCTCAACTCTGTGATCGCCGAGGCCTTCTGAGGAGTAGATGCGAAGAATCTCGTCCAGAGTGGATGCTGGAGAGCCAGGTTTCAGGCTCGCTTGTTTCTTCTCGCAGTATTCTCCCGCTCCGGCTAGTCCCGCTCTGTACAGGATTTCCTTCTCGAATAAGCCGACCTCTGATCGGAGGATCTTCTTCAGAGCTTGAAATCCTCCGGCGATTTCCAGAATCACCCTTTCCTGGTCGTTCGATGGACCAGAGATGTTGTCCGAACCTGATACTGGTTCGTCGGGTGTGAGAGTTCTTTCAGGTGAAGGCAGACTATCACCTACGTGTTCCGTGGGCAGAGATGCGTTTGTAGAGAGATAACTCTGCGAGTGTTGCCCATTTCCATCATCGCAGTCTGGATTAAATACTTTCGCGGTTCTCTATCAGCCGTTCTGAATGATCGGCCAAGCAACCTGCAACGCCTGGGCCGTCTCCGGGACATCATGAGCTCTTATGACGTTGGCACCATTCGCAACCGCAAGAACGGCCGCAGCTAGCGACCCGCCCAGCCTACCATCGATCGGACTGCCAGTAATCTTGCCGATGAAGGATTTTCTGGACACACCTATTGCGATCGCCTTTCCCAACGAGCGCAGCTCCCGTAGTCTCGTGAGTATCTCAATGTTATGATCGAGATTCTTGCCGAAACCGATGCCAGGGTCAATCATTATCTTGTCGGCGCTTATCCCAGCCTTCTCAGCGACCGCAATTCTATCCTCCAAGAAGGTAGATATGTCCGCCACCACGTCTCCGTACTTGGGTGACTTCTGCATCGTTCTCGGGGTTCCCTGCATGTGCATGATTATGACAGATGCGTCATGCTCAGCGATTACCTCCGCCATGCCTTCCCCTCTCAGGCCGTTGACGTCGTTCACTACGGAAGCTCCAGCTTTGAGCGCCTCCCTCGCCACTTCGGCCTTCATCGTGTCGATGGAAACTCTGCCAGGATGTCTTCCAGCCAGTTTTCTCACGATCTCGGTAGTCCTTCTGATCTCTTCGTCAGTCGGAACCGTGTTCGCACCAGGTCTGGTCGACTCCCCTCCTACGTCAACGAATCCGGCTCCAGCAGCGAACATGTCCAATCCAGTCTTGACAGCTCTCCTCATGTCCTCTCCGAGGCCGTCGCCCGAGAAGGAATCAGTGGTGGCATTGACGACCCCCATCACCATCGGGGGACCGAACCTGATTGTCCTCGACCCCACCCTTAGGACCGAAGTGGAGATGCTCAAGTCACAGTACCTCCAATCTAGACTATCAGAAGGTCATCGATCAGCTCGGTTATGTCCATTATCTCTATGTCTGCCTTGATCAGTTCGTTCCCTAGTTTCAAAGTGCTCACGCAGAACGGACAGGATGTGATGAGCAGGTCTGCGATTTCAGAGGCCGTTTTCACACGTCTGGAGGCGATTCTCTGCGCAGCAGCAGGATCCGCCGCGCGAACTCCTCCTCCACCACCGCAACACCTGGAAGACTCCTTACTCTCGCCCATCTCCACATATTCCGCTTCCGGTATCATCCTGAGGAGCGTGCGGGGTTCGTCATAGATCTTCATGTGTCTGCCAATGTGGCACGGATCGTGATATGTGATCCTCTTCTTGAGCGGCTTCAGTTTGAAATCCTGCCTCGTGAGGAATTGGGTCATGTGCTCGACCTCGAAATCGTAGGAAGTGTGTTTCGTGTATTCTTCCTTGAACATGTGCAGGCAGCCTGCGCACGTGAAGAGGAGCTTCTTGATGCCGCGTCTTCTGACTTCCTCGAGGTTCGCGTTCATCAGTCCCTCGATATCCTCCTGAGGCAGCCCGATTCTATGGAGCGTGCTTCCACAACACACCTCGTCGATGAGTGTGAAGTCAATGCCGAGCTTCTTCAGAATCGAAATGGAATGTTCCGCGATCTCAGTGGTCCGGTAGCGCGCGGTGCATCCGATGAAGTAACCGATCTCCGCCTCCTTCGAAGGTACGCCGAAATCCGCCTTCTTCGTCTCTCCGTACGGGTTCTGCGTCTTCTCGATATTCTCCACAATCTTCGAATGGACGGGAAGCATGTGACCGGCCTTGACGAGGTCGCCTCTGGCGGCCTTGACGATTTCAATCACTTTGATGTTGGAGGGGCACCTTCGTTCACAGTCCTTGCAGGTCGTGCACTGGTAGATTCGCTTCACGACGGAATCGTCCGGCTCAATGTCTCCTCTTATCAGGCCATAGGCAAGAATGACTTTGCCTCTGGCAACAGCCGGTTCCCATTGGTTGTCCTCGAAATACGGACAGACGCTCTTACAGAATCCGCAGAAGGTACATGTGAGCATCTCCATCTCAAGCTTCTTCGACCTATCTGCTTCCATCACAGTACCTCCCTTGCTTACCGACACGATTTATGGTCAGCGATTCATCAGTCTGACTCGACTTTTGGGACAGTAATCACAGCGTCCATTATAAAGGTCACCTTCGACCCAGGTCCGAGCTCTGCCAAGGCTCCGTCCACAGCCTCTTGGAGGGATGACATTGGAACCATGTGAGCTTTCTCGACGATCTCCGGCTCAAGTCTAGTGACTGCGAACATCTTCATCCTGAGGCCTATCTCGGCCATCTTTGCTGCTTTGTGATAGCCGAGCTTGAACTCCCGGGATATCTTCTCAAGAGCTTCGTTCGGCGTCGTCGCGCTTGCCAGGAGTTTCAGGAAGGTGTCAGCTCCGACGCCTGTTCTGCAGGCACTCACGAGTATCAGAATTCCGCCATCTCTGACGGAGTGTTTTGCGTTATCTAGAGCCTTCTGCGACTGGTACAGGTCTATGTCGTGAGGGAACGAAGTGACCGCCACGACGATGTCCGCCTTCTTCATCTTGACGACGAAAACCTCGTCGGCCTTCCGTACCGCGGACTTGAAAGTCGAATCAATATCTCCTGAATACGCAGAGCACACCTTGTGCCCCTTGTCCAACACCGCCATGATGGAGAATATCTTCTTCCCGTCCAGGAACGCCATCGCCTCTATCATATCCTCGTGAACAGGATTACCCTTCAGGTTGAGTGCCTGAGCTTCCTGAGTGAGTGCCAACTTGTGGTTCTGTTCTATCGTTCCATAGGCTGCGACGCCAGGCAGGAAAGCCTTCCTGCCGCCAGTGTACCCTGCGAAGTAGTGCGGTTCGACGCTCCCGATGACCACTATACGGTCAGCCTCCTGGACGAGTTTGTTCATCCACACATCTGTGCCTCTACTGGTGGTTCCGAAGTGCACCAACTCGCTGTTCTTGGAATCATGCGAGTGCACCCTCGCCTTGATCGAGTCGTATCTGGAGCCGAACACGAACCTGTACTCCTCATCTGTCGGGGTTCGGTGCATGCCCGTTGCTATGATGTACTCCGCCCCTACCCTATCCAAGGTCGACCCAATCAGGTCAAGGACCTTCTCGGTGGGAGTCGGGCGTGTCGCGTCGTTGACAATCACCAGCACTTTGCTCGCACCCTGGAGGAAATCGTCGAGGCTTGCAGAATCAATTGGGGTGTCAACGGCCTCTCGCAACAGCTCCATCTCGTCGGCCTCGGGCAACTCATTCGGGTAGGCGACCTCCCCCATGTTGTCGTCTGGAACCTCTACTATCTCCGTTCCCTCTCCGTAGGGCACTTCGACTCTCATTTCAGATTACCGGGCAAGAATACTGATTCGCCTATTAGTACGTTAAGCTGTGTCATGGTCTTGTGAAAAACCGTCCAAGCCTCTGAAAAGGCTTAATTACGAAACAGCAATCTATTGTCCTTGTGAAGACCCTTGGAACTCTGGGTGAGCGCGAGGCGATTAGAATAATCGACAGAATCGTCAAAAGCGACGCCGAGGTGGGCATTGGCGACGACTGTGCCGCAATCGACATGGGAGACAGATTCCTGCTGGTGACCACCGATATGATGGCACCGAAAACGCATATCCCGAAGGGAATGGGTCCTTACGACATTGGCTGGTCCATCGTTGCTGTAAATCTCAGCGATATCGCAGCTATGGGCGGCCGCCCTCTGGCGGTCGTCACTGCGATAGGGATGACCCGCGGGCACCCTATCGAGTATCTTGAGCAGATCGTCGACGGCATGAACGACTGCGCGCGGCATTTCGATACGAGCATCGTCGGGGGTGACACCAAGGAGCACGAGATACTGACCCTTTGCGGTACCGCGATCGGCGAGGTGGCGAGGGACCGCATCCTGCTGAGAAAAGGCGCCAGACCCGGAGATCTCGTGGCTATCTCTGGCGAGCTCGGCAAGGCTGGTGCTGGTTACTACTCCTTGAAGCGCAAACTGTCTCTCGAAGAGGCCGAAACTGCTCTGAAGAGGCCACGTCCCAGGCTCAAAGAGGCCGCATCTCTCGCAGACGCCGGGTTCGTGACTTCATGTATGGACATTTCTGACGGACTCTCGTCATCGATATTCGAGTTGTCGAGGAGCTCAGGACTCACCTACGAAATCGACTATTCGCGCATTTCCAAGGCGAAGGAGGTGGAGTTGGCTTTCCACGACTTGGAACGCCAGAAATCTCTAGTCCTCAACTTCGGCGACGACTATGAGCTGCTCTTCACAGTCAAACGAGAGGCAGAAACCGACCTGGCGAATCTGGCATCCGAGATAGGCTGCCCGCTGACAGTTATCGGAAAGGTCACTAGCGGGGAACAGAACATTCTTATCGACAGCGGCAAGAGGGAAAAGCTGGAGAACCTGGGTTATGAGCACTTCAGATCCCGCCAATCATGAGGCAAGATTCTACGAGGCGGAGGGGGCGCAGATAAGATGCCTGCTCTGTCCTCATAACTGCCTGATCGCGACTGGAAAACGTGGACTGTGCGGGGTAAGGGAGAACAGGGGCGGCAAGCTTTACTCTCTGATATACGGCTTGGCATCGTCGATACACCCCGACCCGATCGAGAAGAAGCCCCTCTTCCATTTTCTCCCAGGGACGACGGCTGTATCCTTCGGCTCGGTCGGCTGCAATCTGACATGCCGTCATTGCCAGAACCATTCCATTTCGAGAGCCTCTCCGTCAGACCCCTCCCTCACGAAGGTGTCTCCGGAGGATGTCGTTCGGCACGCGAGGTCATGGAACGCCAAGTCGGTTTCATGGACATACAATGAACCTACGATTTGGCACGAATTCACAACTCATGCTTCACGCATCGCCCACGAGGCTGGCCTCAGGACGAGCTATGTGACCAACGGATACATCAGCGAGTCTCCTCTCACGGAACTCAAGGGCGTGATTGACGCCATGAATATCGATGTCAAGTCGTTCAGAGAAGAGTTCTATCGTGATATCTGCGGCGGCCACCTCGCGCCCGTGCTTAAGACTTGCGAGCGGGTCATCGAGCTAGGGATCCATCTTGAGTTGACCTATCTTGTCATCCCGAGCCACAACGACTCTATCGAAGAGCTGGAAAGCTTCGTGAACTGGGTGAGAGACAGCCTCCGAACGGACACCCCCGTGCATTTCTCGGCCTTTCATCCCGACTACAGATTGACAAGGGTCCCGAAAACTCCGATGAAGACTCTGGACCTTGCCTTTGACGTCGCGCGAAAGGCGGGTCTTGAATTCGTGTACATCGGGAATGTCCATGCTGGCGACCGCGACGACACATTCTGCCCCGCGTGCGGGACTCTTGTGATTGAGAGGGATGGGCATGCTATATCGAGGAACGCCCTCGACGGTGACCGATGTAGTGGGTGTGGTCGCTCTCTGAACATGATAATCTAGGGAGGCTCCACACGATCGGTCGTGCAGTCACGCGACATCCTCTGACCGATGTCCTTTAGAATCCGAACAGAAGGAACAAGAGATTACCTGCGACGGTCGCCAGGACGAGTCCGGCGAATATGGGTACTATGAATGGTATCTTAGGTGTGACCCACACCTTTGATCTACCGTGTTCCCTCAACTTCAGCAGTTCCTTCGATGTATCCTCATCTACTCTAGGGCGGGTGTAGATTCTGTGCTTCCCGTCTTCGACATGCTCCATGAGCCAGATGAACCCGGGAGCATCCGTACCTGAATCGACCATGTAACCGAGGAGCATCTGAGGGAACTTGATATCGCGGGACGCTAGGTTGCGTGCAAGGAATCCGAGTGGCAGGAACATGACGAGGATCGCCGCGTCTATCAGCACTGAGAATGCAAATGGGAACAGCACGCTTGCAATCGGATCTAGTGGGACGATGAGGGGAAGACCGCCTATGGCTGGAACGAACGGAAAGACGATGGACAGTGCAATCAACGCCTTCGCGTCCGCTCCGCCCTTGATGATGTCCAAGACGTACAATGCCACAAACACCATCATCATTACCGGGACCGCGAGAAGGGGCTGGAAGTAGCTGTCATCCGCCCACAAAACTCCCAGAGCTACCACGAAGATCAGTGCTATAGCGTACTTAACGACGGGAGCAATCCTGGCCAGTGCTGATTCGCCTTCGGTGTCGAGATACACATCTGATAGGATTGCGATGATTGGAACGAGAATGAGCGCGAACTCCGCACGTTCGTCGTCCATCTTCATTCTCAGCAAGATGAGGGCGATTCCAAGCAGGGAAAGGAATATCCAGAATCGGTTGGGTACTTGTCTTGTCCGGATATCCAGAAGTGAAGCGCATCCCAGAGTCGTTGCGGCTCCGAGAAGCGCGATGATACTGATGACCTCTGACGAATCCACACGGAATGATTAGAGTCGCCGTACTTAATCCATTCGAGGATGTGAGCTCGCGGCCGTCAATCGCATAGGTCCAAGCCCAAATCCTCGGCGAAGACTACCGTCTTCCTGTACTCCGAAGGTTTGAGGGGCCGGGATATCTCTCGGTGTTCGCGCGCTCTGTGTGCGGGTCTGTACTGGGCCATGACGTTCACTCTGACTCCGCTTAAGTTGTCAGAAATCCAGCTGAGTATAGGCTTGGTGCAGCAGTCGATGTGAGTGGGCAGCACAAGATGTCTGATGATCATCTCCGCATTCGACCTCGCGACTTTGTGATTTCGTCTGATGATTTCTGTGTAGTTCTCCACATTAGACAGACGTCTAGCGCAATCATCGTTGCCGTACTTGAAATCGGTGAGATACACGTCTATGACGCCTTCGAGGAGTCTCAGCGTCGGCACGGTCAGGTACATATTGGAATTCCATATCTGAGGGGTCCGCGCGCTGCACTTCCCGAGGGTTTCGAGGATGAATCCGATATGAGAAGTGGGATCGCCGCCCACCCAATTGACATTCCTCGCCGAACCCTGCCACCTTTCGTTGTCCTGCGTACCTGCCTGAGAGGCCTTTCGCGCAATCACCTCGGCGAGGGTGACCGGTTCGATCCACTCCCCCGAATCAGGTCGTGTGGATATGTCCCAGTTCTGACAGAAAACGCAGTCGAAAGTACATCCTGAGAAGAATATCGTGTGAGACGGCACTAGATCCGGCTCCTCACCCATGTGCAGGAACTCGCTTGATATCCGTGTTTCCGATACTCCACAGTGACCGACCTCTCCTTCGGTCCTGTCTACTCCACATGCTCTCTCACATAAGGAGCAACTTCTGAGCATTCGGTTTGCCAGCTCGGTCTTCAAGTCAAGGAGTGAGGGTCCGCCCTGGCCCTTGGAGTGTCTCAACGCTTGTCCGTGGGCTTCCCAGAGGGTTGCTGTGTCAGCATCTAGATCGACATCTACGGTCTTGCGCTTCGATTCGAGGTACCTGGGCTCCGACGTGCCATCCAGAATGCCCCAATACCTAGTCAGCGGGTCTTCGGACATCTCGGGTCGTACTTGTCTCTGCGTATTCTTAATATTTTCATCTCCTCTGCTTTCTAGCGATCACTGAGATGGTCGCAGGTACAATCCCTGACATGTGCGGGGAGACATGCGACATGGCCTCTCAGATCCCCAAAGGGATGGTTTCAACACACGGTTCGGACGCAGAGGCATTTGGGGACCGGCAGGCTCACACCTTCGCCGATTGCGCGCGTCGCTCGGCAAGCAACAAATAGGCAGATAATATAGTGGTTCAGGGTCAGATGAGAATCTGCGTATACGGGGCGGGGTCGCTCGGGAGTGCCATCGGCGGCATGCTTGCAGAGCAGCACGATGTGGTTCTAATAGGACGAGCGGCAAACGTCGAAGCCATCCGGAAGAGCGGGTTGGAACTCCGCGGCATCGTAAAGAAGAAGGTTGAGGCCGAGGCGCACCCGAGCATAGATGGACTCGCACCTCCCGACTTGATGCTTATAACGACGAAGTCATACAACACGAGGGCGGTGGCAGAAGTATGCAGAGATTGGATAAATGCCGACACCAAGGTGTTGACGCTCCAGAACGGGCTGGGCAACATCGAGACACTCCGCGAATGGCTCGGACAGTCCGTCATCTGTGGTACCACGACTATGGGCGCATCTCTCGCGTCCCCTGGAATCGTTCAGATAGCGGGAGTTGGCAGAACGATTATCGGTGCTGACATCGACAGGGAGTCTGCAGTCTACATCTCATCCATCTTCAGGAAGGCTGGCATGCCGTCCTCCGTTGAGAGGGAAATAGATGGCGAGGTATGGGCAAAGGCAATCGTGAACGCATCCATCAACCCCCTGACCGCGGTGCTGCGGGTGGCGAACGGAGCATTGCTCGAAAGCAGGACGACCTCCAGGCTTATGTCTGAGATATGTCTCGAGTGTGAGGCTGTGGCGAATGCGGCAGGGATCAGTCTGCCCGTGGCATCTGTTTACAAGCGGGCACGGGCCGTGGCGCAGGAGACCGCGCACAATCGGTCGAGCATGCTGAGGGATATCGAACTCGGTCGCAAAACCGAGATATCGAGCATAAACGGACACATGTGCCTGATCGGCGCGAGGGTCGGAGTGGCCACACCGTTGAACAGGGCCCTCGTTGCGATGGTGGAGAGTCTGGAGTCACGGCCCGCAGAGAAAGGTTAATATCGTAACATCGTACTCTTTGAATCCGGTGGCAAGATGGTAGACGTTAAAGAGCTGGCAGCAAATGCTAAGATACTAAGGAAGAAAGGCCTGAGCGTCCGCGATGTGGCGGATGAACTGCACCTTTCCATTGACACTGTCAATTATCTCGTGGAATACGGTCCGGAAGGTCTTCCACCATCCGACGTGAAGATAGGATGGAGATCAGTGGGAGTCTCGGGGTACAGGATTGGACTGATGTCCGAGCTGATGGCCGACATAGCCCTCGAAGAACTGGGCAAGCAGGACCAGGATGCAGAGGTTGTTCTCGGCGTGTCCATCAACGGTATACCGTTCGCCGCGAAGCTGTCCGAGATTCTCGGCATCGACTGCGGTGTGTACAGACCCCACGCGGAGAGTCAGAGCGGCGGCGCTTTCAGTTCGAACTACGCCTCGGTCGGAAACGGCAAGAAGATCATCATCGTGGATGATGTGCTGAGCACTGGTGCCACGATCAAGGGAGCGATAACCGACATCAAAGAAGCCGGTGGGGTGCCCGTCCTCACCCTCGTACTGGTCAACAAGGGCAGCCTGAACGAGATTGACGGCGTACCGTTAAGGGGGCTTATCAGGGCCAGGTCTATCGGAGGCACCATCCTCGGAGGCGGCGGAAAGAAGAGCTTTCCGTACAGTTAACCTCGGTTCGCAGAAGCCCTAAGAGCGTCGATGACTGGCATGCTCTTACCGAGTATCATGCGCTCTATCGCCCCACCCCCTGTGCTGACGTAGGAGAACCGCTCGCTCATGCCAAGCTGGCTCGCCGCCGCACCGGAATGTCCCCCTCCGATGACGGAGTATGCTCCTGACGAAGCTATGGCTTCGAACAGTTCGCGTGTACCTGTGGCGAACCCCTTCCTCTCATATACGCCTGGCGGGCCGGACAGGAACACCGTCTTCGACAGCGCGACGATGTCCTTGAACTTCTCAATCGTCACGGAGCCTATGTCGAGTATCGCTGCTTCCTCAGGCAGGTCATCGAGAGGATATTCCATCCGTTTTCCGCCCTCCTCGACGGCACAGTCGACCGGCAAGGTGATCTTGCCCCCGTGGCTGTCGATCAAGGTTCTCGCGGTCTCTTTGATCTTGTCAGTGACGTCTCGACGCGCGAGTCTCTCTGTACCTGAGCCTATCTTGTGGCCCATGATCCACTGAAAGATGTATCCGGCCAGGCCTGCGATGAGCACGTGGTCGACACGGTCGGATTCAGCCAACCTTCTTATCACCGGAAGGGCGTCTACGAACTTGGTGCCACCGAACACGAACGTGGCTGGCCTTGAAGGGTTGTGGAGGATTTCGAAAACAGCCCTCACTTCCTTCTCCATCAGCCTTCCAACGGCGGAAGGCAGAACCGTGGTGAACCCTAATAGGGACGCATGCGACCTGTGAGCCGATGCGAACGCATCATTCACAAACAGGTCGAACTTGGGGGCAAGGGCCTTCACCATGGGAGATTGTGCATGCTCCTCAGGCGTTAGCTTGAGTTGCTCCCCCGAGAAATTCCTCACATTCTGCAGAAGAATGCACCCTCCTTCCCCCAGAGAATCGATGGCCTTCTTCGCGTGAGGTCCGAATGTGTCGTTGACATACCTCACCTTCTTGCCGGAGTACTTGCTCAGCCAGTCTGCATGTTCGTTAAGCGGGATGAAGTCGTAGTCGCCCGGTCGTCCTTGATGTGCAAGAATCGCTAACCTAGCTCCACGGTCGATCAGCTCCCTTACCGTCGGAACGGAGGAAGCGATTTTCGACCCGTTCTCGACCTTCAATGTGTGCTCATCGACAGGCGAGTTAATGTCTACCCTCAGAAGAACCCGCTTGCCTCTGATATCAAGATCATCCAGCGTCAGGAATCCCAGAGAAGATCCCGAGGAGGAAGTCTCTCCATCGTCCTCTCCTGGACCGTCTCTCCTGTTTGAACTCGCTGACCTGCCGTTCATAATCCCAGCCCCCCGATGCCCTGAATTCGTCGGTAATCAGGCGCTACGGCGCCCTCGTTCTACCGGATTGGGTCGAGGCTATAAATCATTGACGAAATTATCAGCGGTGGATGCAGCACAGAAAGTATTTAGATGGGGGAGTCTGATTGCTATGACTAGGCATGAAATCCAGATGTGTTTTCCACGCCTCGTATTGCTAGGAAGTGTTCAGATTGAAAGCAATTGAGATCAGCAAGCTTCTCGTGAAGGATGTCATGAGCACGCCTCGAATAACCGTTAGCAAAGGCGCGACGGTATCTGAAGTCATATCTCGAATGAAGAAAGAGCGCGTCAGGGAGATTCCAGTCATCGAGGACGGAAAGCCACTCGGGCTCGTCAGCTACTACTCTCTGTTGTCGAGGAGGAACTTGCCTCTTTCCGCCAAGGTCGAGCATATAATGGTCCCCTGCCCGAAGCTGGAAGAGGATATGACCATCGTGAGCGCCGCTGAGGAGCTCATGTCGACTGGCGTGAGAGGGGCTCCCGTGGTGAGAAACCACAAACTCGTGGGATTCCTGTCACGGACGGACATCATCCGGGTGATATCCAAGATGGACGAGCTGAGACGCAGAACGGCGGGGTCGATAATGAGCACGGCCCCGGTCTCTGTCGTTGAGAGCGAACCTGTGAGAAATGCTCAGATCCTCATGAAGAGCTTGAACGAGAAAACGCTCCCAGTCGTCGCAGATCAGGATCTACTCATTGGAGCGATCGGAATGACGGAGATATTGAATGTCGTCTGGTCCCCAAGAGGGTCGAAACCCCCGAACGAAGTGAGGGGGGACAGAAAGCCTGCAGATGTGCGGGTGGGCAGTGTCATGAACAAGCACCCCGTTTCCGTGTCCCCTGCCGACACTCTCGACAAGGTCGTCTCCATCATGGTCTCGAAGAATCTTTCCACATTGTTCGTCGCTGAGGAGATGAGACTGGTCGGCGTCGTATCGCATACCGACATCATGGAGCAGATTATCAGCCTTAGGCCTCAGGAAGGTGTCTACGTGCAAATCACGGGCCTCGACGCGGAGGACCCCGAGGTCTACGAGATCATGTATGATCTCATCGGCAGGTCGATGAAGAGGATTGACAAGATGGAACCTCCGAAGGTCCTCTCCGTCCACGTGACCTCCTACCATCAGGACGGTCTTAAGAGTAAGTCCAGCCTCGGCGCTAGGCTGACCACCGACATGGGGATGTACTACTCAAAGGCCAGTGATTGGGACCTGTATCGGTCGCTGGATACCGCTCTCAACATGATGGAGAAGAACATCAAGAAGGAGCGGGAGAAGAAACGCCTGGACGCCAGGAAGAGAAGACCGAACCTATAGGTCCCAGTGTTCGGAGGCGTTCTTTCTGCACTGTTCGATGGCGTTGCGTCCTAGACAGCTGTCATCCAACACGTCGGCGAACTCCAGGGGGACATCCACGCCCCTGAGGACGCCGACAACGCCGGCCACCACCTCCGAGAGGGCAGGGACATCGTATCCACCTTCCAGGAAGAAGGTGACCCTCTTCGCGCAAATCTCCGAAAGGCGCACCAGCTCCATCGCTCCTCTTACGTGACCTGTGGATGAGAGGCTCATGGACGCAAGCGGATCCCTGTAATGGCCGTCGACTCCTAGGCTGACAAGTATGGCGTCGGGTGAGAACTGCTGGACGATCGGCAGGACGATATCGGAGTAAGCGCAGTCGTATGTCGAATCCCCGCAACCCGAAGCCAATGGCAAGTTGATTGTGAACCCCTCTCCGTCGCCCTTTCCTAGGAAATCGGCGCTCCCCGTTCCCGGGAAGATGCCAGTTTGATGTATTGAGATGTAGAGCACATCGGATCTCTCTGCGAAGACATGTTCTGTGCCGTTCCCGTGATGTACATCGGAATCGACAATCGCAATCCTCTTGTCTCCACGATCTAGCAGATGGGCAGCGGCAATAGCTATGTTGTTGAAGTAGCAGAAGCCCATCCCGTAGTTCGGGCCTGCGTGATGGCCTGGGGGCCTCGTCAAGGCAAACGACGGCTCCTCTTCCTTCTCTGAGTGCGTCACTGCGTCTATCGCACATTCAGCCGACAGGGCTGCAATAGCGTATGTGTCACGATGGACGGATGTGTCCATGGTGATGTTGCATTCACCACACGTGCGAATGAATTCTACGTAATCCTCATCGTGTATGAGCCCGAGATGTTCCGCACTCCCCGTTTTCGAACGGATTATGTCTTCCCATAGTCCGTGGTGCTTCAGTTTCTGGACTATGCCCTTCAACCTCTCTGGAGACTCCGGATGGAACGGGCTCTGGATATGATCATAGAACTCCTCGTTGAAGAAGACCGCCACGTCCCCTTGAACCAGATGAGCGTAAATAATGGTTTTCCAAATCCCGCCCAGTCGCTCCTCGCGACATTTTTATTTAGAGGTATCACATTTTATGGTCCGGAATGACATGGCAACATCGGAAGTAGTTTATTTCGACCGGCCCGGCAAGGAGAACACGGATGCGGTTCTCGATGCCGTGGAGCGGTGTTTGAAGCGAACCGGAATCGGACACGTCGTCGTGGCGAGCAACTCTGGCGAGACAGCTTCCAAGGTCCTTTCCAAACTCGCTGGTTCAGATGTCCGGATCGTGGTCGTCACTTCCCACGCTGGATTCTCAGGGGAGGGTATTGTCGACATGGATGCCAAAACCGAAGAGAGGCTCACACAATCAGGGGCCAAGGTCGTGAGGTCTTCTCACGCTCTCTCCGGCTTGGAGCGGTCCGTGACCAATAAGCTTGGAGGGTCGTCTCGGGTCGAGGCGATATCCCAAGCGCTTAGATCTCTGTTCGGGCAGGGACTGAAGGTATGTGTCGAGGTGGCGGTCATGGCGGCGGATAACGGAGCGATCCCGTGTGGCGATCTTGAGGTCGCAGTCATCGGAGGCACCGGGGAAGGGGCCGATACTGCCTGCGTGATTAGACCTGCGCACGCGAATTCATTCTTCAACATGGAAGTGCGAGAAATCATCACAATCCCGAGAGCTAGACAGAAAAAGGGATAGAAATAAGTCCTCTGACGAGATTCCGTGTTCCGATGGACGCGGTAGAATTAGCGTTGCTCTTGGTAGCGGTGATGATCGTCCTGCTCGTTTTCTATGCCAGCGCAGCTGTGGTCTCTCAAGACTGGTCAGCGAGTCCTGAGCATCTCTTGCGACTGTTGGTCGTTTCGCTCGTCTTCGTATTCGTCGTCTCTGCAGTAAGCAACATGAGCCGGGAACAAGTCTTCTCCGATTTGCTGCTCCTACTGTCCTTTGTCGTCCTTGTGGTGGTCGTGAGGTTCATCCTGGTGGAGGAGCTTGCGGTTTCAGATGACTGGCTGGCTTCTATGATCGTATCACTGATCGGTGTGACGCTGATATTCATGATCGATGCTCTCATGGACGCCCTTTTTGACCTGAGCCTTCCATCGATTGTCTAGATGCGCCTGAGGTCCTTGGGACATGCGGTCAGCACCTTGCATCCGTTCTTTGTCACAAGAACGTCGTCTTCGATCCTAACACCGCCAAAGCCGGCGATGTATGCGCCAGGTTCGACTGTGAGGACCATACCCTTGCGCAGGACCATGTCTCTGGCTGAGGATATCGACCCAGGGTCGTGGACGGATATTCCGAGGCCATGGCCCGTGCTGTGTATGAAGCAGCCTTTGAACTTGCTGCCGTCTATTACATTCCTAGCGGCATTATCGACGTCTTCGCCATGGACGCCCTCCTCAATCATGTCCAACGCCTCCTCCTGTGCTCTTAGAACAATCTCGTGCATCTCCATCTGTCGCTTACTGGGTGTCCCGCACACGAAAGTCCTCGTCATATCTGAGACATACCTCTCGAAGGAAGCTCCGAAATCGAAAAGCGCGAAATTCCCCTTCCTGAGCTTCCTCCTCGAAGGTGTGTAATGCGGTTCAGCGCTCTTGGTACCGAACGCTGCCGTTGTCGTGAAGCCCGGTCCTGCCGCCCCAAGGCGCATCATCCAGTAATTGATCTCGGCAGCTGCTTCGGTTTCGAGCATGCCCTCCGAGACGAAGTCCGGGATGGATCTGCCCACTTCGGACGCTATTCTGCACGCCTTGGAAATGCGGGTAATCTCATCTGGTTGCTTGATCATCCTTGCATCGAACAAATCCCTCGAGATATCCACCAATTTCGCCTTCCCGCACGCCTTCTTTATGAGCCTGTGATTCGCAAGGGTCAGTTCCATGGAGTTGATTCCTATCCGTTTGAAGCGTGACAATCTGCGTTTCATCAGCCTCATGCGTTCGTCACCGTTCTCAAATACCTGCGTTTTCACTCCGGCTTCCTTGGCGCTTAACGCCTCAAGCTCAGATGTGAGCACTTCAACTCCAGACGGCCTAATGACTGCCAGACAACCCTCGAAAAGTCCGTTCGGAATCCCGGTAGCGTAGAAGAAGCTGCAGTCCAGGTTTGGTTCGACGGCGTTCATGAGGACAATCGCATCGACGTCTTTCTTCATGGACGAGAATATCCATCTCTCCCTTGTCGCCACAGAATCACGCGTCCAGGATGCAGCTCAGCGTATAAAGAAATGATGCTGGCTATGCTCCTATCCACGTTACTCCAACGATCTTCTCGATCGCCGATATGGCCGACAGGGCCGCCAAGTAGCTGGTCTTCGGATTCCGCGGAGAGGGCATATTTCTTGTGACGACGTCAATCTCGCCGAACCTTCCTCTCGCCTTAAGATGGTGTTCGTTCGTCTTCACCTGTGGGTCGCAAACTATCCTAATCAGAGTCTTGTCGAAGCCGACGCCTGCCAGGGCTATTGTCGCAGCCACATTGATATTCTGGGGAAAATGCCTCACAGCTTCGCTGGCCGGTCCTTCGAAGACCTGTGTTCTGACGCGCACATCGGATGGGATGATTCCTATGGATCGCAGGTATTCGCTGTCCTCGAACGCCGAAGGAGGCTTCGTCGTTGTGAGGGTGACCTCGTCGATATCCTCCAGCCTGGCAGCAGACAGGGCGTCTATCCCTCCGACTGCCCCGCTGGGGATATAGATCTTGCCACCTTTTCTCTTAGCCAGGCGGTAGATGTCATCCCGGAATGATTCATCGTGAAGAACGCCAACGCTCATCATGAGCACATCGACCCCTGCAGAGAGCGCAAGGGGTATGTAGTACCTGGCGGCGTCCTGGCTTGCAGCCTCGACGACCAATCGTATGTCGTCGATTATCGGTACGATGTCTGGGACGTACTGCACCTTCGTTAGCTTATCCTGAAGCAGCGTTGCACATTCCTGCGACCTGTCTGTCAGGTACACGTTCTCAATACTTGGAATGCTCTCAACCGCCCGGGCTATGGCGGTTCCGATGGCACCGCAGCCAATCACGCAGATATTCACGGACGAATGATTGACTGGAGCGATATAAATCCTTCCGTGTTCACGCAGTCCCGCGGGAATATCCTAGGTCGACAACGCTCATCCGCATGTTATTTGTCCGAGTGCAACAATGCCTGTCAAGGTGGACCCTGTCGATGTCGGAGATGCTCTGGAATGGGTTCTCAATGGCCGATGTCGGGGCGACAGACTCTCTTCTGAGCACGCGTGTGCGAACGCGAGGGCAGGGGAGCATCGGATTAGGACACGCCGAATCGGTTGCAGGACGTCTCCGGGAAGAGGTTGCAGATGACGACTCGAGATTCGTACCAAATGGCGCTCAGGAAGAAAGCGAATGAGGCGAACTCGACGCTCACATCGGTGTACGGATGCAAATCACGACGTTCCAACGCGGACCCGTTGGACACCCTTGTTGCGACGATACTCTCGCAGAATACGAGTGACGTGAATTCACACAGAGCGTTCGGGAGGTTGAAGGAACGATACCCGGACTGGGAGATGCTCTTGGATACCGATCCTTCCGAGATCGCCTCGGTTATAAGGTCAGGCGGTCTTGCCGATATCAAGGCGAGGAGTATCGTTGGCGCCCTAAACCGTGTCATGGAGGAGGCGGGCAGCCTGAAACTCGCCTTCCTCTCCAAGATGCGTACCAAAGAGGCGGCTGAATGGCTATCGTCGATTGATGGCATCGGCCCAAAAACCGCGGCCATCGTCCTTCTCTTCTCGTTCGGTAAACCGGTCTTCCCAGTCGATACGCATGTCTATCGAGTCAGCGGACGCTTGGGTCTTCTTAGCCCCCGTGCCACAAGAGAGAGCGCGCAGAAGGAACTCGAAGCGCTCGTTCCGGAGGAGGAGTACTACAACATGCACCTGAACCTGATTGAGCACGGCAGAAGAAGGTGCAGGGCCCTGAACCCGCTCTGCGACATCTGTGAGATCTCGAGGTTGTGTACGCACCACGGTACATCTGTAATGGCACAGCCTTGATATACTGGCGACCTCTCTTTCCAGGTCGATGAGGTATCGACTTCTGGACCACACGGCTGATGCGCTCGTCGAGACCTACGGCGAGACGATTTCCGAGAGACTCGCGAATGCCGCATTCGCTCTATTTGACCAGATGACTGACGTTTCGACGGTGAAGCCCGTTGGCGAGGTGAAGGTGGTTCTCAGCGCAGACAACGAGGAACAGCTCGTGGTAGATTTCCTGCAGGAGCTATTGTTTCTCCATGACGCCGATAACTATGTGTTCAGCGAGTTCGAAGTCGAGATCGCGGGGCTGAACCTCGAGGCGGTTGCCAGAGGTGAGCAGTTCGACCCCTCACGCCACCCCAAACGATCGGTCGTGAAGGGAGTTACATATCATAATCTGATAATCGACAACAAGGGCAAGACTCTGACCATCCTGTTCGACGTGTGAGGTGTTAGTATGAAATCGTCTGCAAAGGCACATCCTATCCAAGGGCTCATCAAATACCATGGATTGAAGGACGAACGGCTGAGGATACCGTTCCACGATTCCATATCTGTTGCCACCGCCCCGACGGAAACCCACACAACCATCGAATTCGTCGGCACCGCGGGTGATTCCGCAACGATCGACGGAAAGCCGGCCTCCCAGAGGGAGATGGCGCGGATCCAGTCCGTCGTTGATGAGGTGAGAAGAAGGAGCAGTGTCGAGAACAGCTTCAGGATGGAGTCGAAGAACAACTTCCCGTCCAACGTCGGTCTTGGAGCGTCTGCTTCGGGATTTGCCGCGCTCGCAGTGGCTGCGTGCTCGGCTGCCGAGCTCAAACTCTCTCTGGAGGAGATGTCGACGATCGCCAGAAGGGGGGCGGGGTCCGCTGCGAGATCCGTCACAGGGGCGTTCTCTCTGTGGCGGACAGGTCACGACGACGAGGAGTCCTATTCCTATCAGATCGCCTCCGAGGAGTTTCAGATGGGCATCGTCGTGGCGGTGATTCCAGCGCATAAGCTCACAGATGATGCCCACAAGGATGTCCTGACGTCGCCGTTCTTCCATTCGAGACTCGCCTACATCCATGGGGCGATAGCCGAGATGCAGAGCGCGATAAGGCACAAAGACATCGCTCGCTTGGGTGAACTAGCGGAGAAGGATTCTCTCATCCTGCACGGCATTACGATGACCGGTCTAGAGGAGCTTATACTCTGGCGGCCCGAGACCGTCAGTGTGATTCTCGAAGTGAAGAAGATGCGTAGTGAGGGTATACCTGCCCATTTCTCCATCGACACTGGTGCGACGGTCTACGTCAACACCACTCTCGAACTCGTCCCTGTCGTGAGAGACAGGATCCGGCAGCTCGGAATCGAGACGATCGAGTGCAGCGTTGGAGGATGCGCCAGAACCACGGACGATCACCTGTTCTAGCGCGCACTCGCTCCGAGTCCCCTCTGTTCGACTACCGCCTCTTCCATGGATATCTTGCCTGAGGCGACCTTCTCAGCAAGCACCCTCGAGATGGTCAGCTCTCCCTCGCTCTGCAACCTGCTGAGTCGTTGTATGTTGCGTATCTCGCCTGGTAGCGGAGACACCTCCTGCCTTTCCCTCGGTGCATAGCCCGGCGTCAGCGCGATCTCGTACGCAGCGTCTTCGTCTGGCGTCTTCGACCGTTTCGTCGTGTTTCGCTCGTCGACGATTTCGACGGAGTAGCCGCAGTCCCAGAGCACGTTGAATATCCTGTTCCGGTTTGTGCGGTCCCCATTGCCAATCCGAACTACCAGCACGGAGGACGAGTATCTGTTAGCTACCTCGTCGACAAGGGGTTGCACCCCCTCAGGATCCGGTGCCTGCATCCTCATCAGAGCTGTGCCGTCGCTCGCAACCGCGGCGATTCCCGGCCTGTTCCCCGGGTCGATTCCGACGACTATCGTCGTCAGGTCTTTCTCGCCCGCCAGGATGCTCTTCACCTCCTCCATCGCGACGTCAGGGTTCGGGTCTGTGACAACCTTGTCAAAAGGTATCCGATGCCTCTCACCCTCCGTCGACATTATCACGGCAACGTTGGCCGGCAACGGCTCTGAGAATTCCAAGGATACGTGCTTCAACCCTTCCGAACGCAGAGCTGTCAAGATTTCGAAATACATCCTCGAATCCTCAGTGAGGATTCCAACGACTCTCATCTGGTGGATATTCTGATTGCTGTCGATAAATATGTTTTCATCTATGCCTTCTTTCGGAAGCCCGAGAACCGCATCTTCCTGGCACCGGTCTTCCCGTACTGGCCGACCGATTCCGAGAACCCACGCAGCATCTCTTTCTGCTCGGCGTTGAGTTTCGTAGGTGTTATCACCTGCACCCTCACGAATTCGTCCCCGTTTCCGTGGCCTCGAAGGTCCGGCATCCCTTTCCCCTTCAGGCGGAAGACCGTATCGGTCTGCGTCCCTGGCGGAATCGTGACGAGCGCTGAGCCGTCGAGTGTCGGGACTTGGATTTTCGCGCCCAAGGCGGCTTCAGAGAAGGAAATCGGCGCATCGACATAGAGGTTTCTCCCGTCCCTTTCGAAGAGCTCGTGCGGGGCTATGTGGATTACGATGAAGAGGTCTCCCGGACCGCCTCCCTCCCTGCTTGCATCGCCGCCCCCTCTTACCCTCAGCCTCATCCCATCCTCGGTTCCCTGGGGGATGGAGACTTTGATCGTGCTCGTCGTTTCTGTGGCGCCGGCGCCGCTGCATGTTGCGCAAGGCTTGATTATCTGCCTACCAGAGCCCCTACACGTCGGGCAGGCTGCTATCGAGACGAAACTGGTGTTTCCGCGGGTCTGGCCTTGTCTCACCTGGCCCGCGCCGCTGCATGTCGTGCAGGTCTTGATGTCTTTCGCTTTGGCTCCTTGTCCTCCACATGACTTGCATTGGACAGAATGGGGTATTCTCAGCTCCTTCTCCGCGCCAGAAGCGGCATCCAGGAGCGATACCTCGATGTCATATCTAAGCGACCGTCCCTCTTGCGGGCCTGACCTGGGTCTCCCACCGAAGAACTGCTCGAATATGCTGCCTCCGAAACCGAATCCGGAGGACCGTCCGAATATGTCGCTGATGTCCTCGAAGTGCGTGAAGTCTGACCAATCGAACCCTCCGCCTCGGAAGGTGCTTTCGACACCCGAGTGACCGTACTGGTCGTACCTGGTTCTCTTGTCTGGGTCCGCCAGAACCTCGTATGCCTCGGACAGGTCCTTGAACTTCTCCTCGGCCTCCTTGGGTTGTTCCTTGTTCTTGTCAGGATGGTGTTTGAGTGCAAGCCTACGATAAGCTTTCTTTACCTCGTCAGCGCTGGCATCCTTGCTGACGCCAAGAACATCATAGTAATCTCGCTTCGAAGGCATTTGTAGACCTCATCCGTCCAAGCTAGGGCGGCAACCGCTGTCTCTATGGGGAACGGGAAGATGATGAAAGAGGTTTTGGTCGAGGGCTACTTCTCACCCTCTTCGTCGTCTACTATCTTGTACTCAGCATCGACGTAACCATCGCCGTCGCCCGTCTCGGGGGCAGCTCCTCCCTCCGGCGGCTGCTGCGGTGGCGCCTGCTGCTGTGCGGCCGCGTCCTCGTACACCTTCTTGCCGATCTCGAGGAGCGCCTTCTCCAGCTCTTCCAGCTTCTGCTTCATGGCCGCAATGTCGTCGTTTGATGCGACGATCGTCTTCAGCTCCTCAGAAAGCTTGCTGATCCTATCCTTCATGTCTTGAGGGATCTTGTCGCCCATCTCCTCGAGGATGTGCTCGACCTCGTAGGCTTTAGCCTCGGCGCGGTTCTTGATGTCCACGGTCTCCTTCCTGTTCTTGTCTTCCTCGGCGTAGGTCTCGGCATCTTTGATCATGCGATCAATATCGTTCTGTTCAAGCTTCGTCGTCGCGGTGACGGTGATCGTCTGCTCCTTTCCTGTTCCCGTGTCCTTCGCTTTGACATCTATGATTCCATTTGCGTCGATATCGAAAGTCACCTCTATCTGCGGAACGCCCCTGGGCGCCGGCGGGATGCCCATAAGGTGGAATCTACCGAGGCTCACGTTGTCGACCGCCATCGGACGCTCACCCTGCAGGATGTGGATCTCCACGCTCGTTTGACCGTCCGCAGCTGTGGAGAACACCTCGCTCTTTCGGGTAGGGATGGTCGTGTTCCTCTCGATCTGCTTATGGAACACGCCTCCAAGGGTCTCGACTCCGAGCGAGAGCGGCGTCACATCCAGTAGAAGGATGTCCTTCACGGTCCCCTCTATCACTCCGCCCTGTATCGCGGCGCCCATTGCGACGCACTCCATGGGGTCCACTCCGCGTTCGATCTTCTTGCCAGCGATGTCTTCGACGAGCCTCTGGACTATGGGCATCCTCGTGGGTCCACCGACCAGTATGATCTTGTCTATCTGGTCGGATTCGAGCTTGGCATCCTTGAGCGCCTGCATGGCCGGAGCCTTGCACCTATCGACGGTGGGCTTCACGAGGTCCTCGAGCTTGGCTCTTGTCAGCTTCAGAGCGAGGTGCCTCGGGCCCGACGCGTCCGCGGTGAGATACGGAAGATTGATCTCGGTCTCCATCGTGGAGGATAGTTCTATCTTCGCCTTCTCGGCCGCCTCCCTTATGCGCTGGACCGCCATCTTGTCGTTGGACACATCAATCCCGTGTTCCGCTTTGAACTCGCCGCCGATGTGAGCGACGAGCGCGTTGTCCATGTCGGTCCCGCCGAGTTGAGTGTCTCCGTTCGTGGAGACGACTTCGAACACACCGTCGCCGAAATCCATGACGGTGACATCGAGCGTGCCCCCTCCGAGGTCGAAGACCATGATCTTCTGCTCCTTCTCGGATTTGTCCAGGCCATACGCCAGGGCGGCCGCTGTCGGCTCGTTGATGATTCTGACCACCTCGAGGCCCGCGATCTCTCCAGCGTCCTTCGTCGCCTGTCTCTGGTTGTCGTTGAAGTAGGCAGGTACGGTTATCACGGCCTTCTTCACCTGGGCGCCCAGGAAGGATTCGGCGTCCCGTCTTATCTTCTGAAGTATGAACGCCGATAACTGCTGCGGGGTGTACTCCTTGTCCAGTATCTTCGTCTTGTGGTCCGTACCCATCTTGCGCTTTATCGCGAAGACCGTGTTCTCTGGGTTCGACACCGCTTGCCTTCTGGCTGGTTCGCCGACCAGCATCTGTCCGTCTTTCGTGAATGCCACGTAGGATGGGAACGCCTTGCCTCCCAAGCTCGTGCCCTCCGCACTCGGGACAATCGTTGCTCTTCCACCCTCAATCACGGCCGCAGCTGAGTTGCTGGTTCCCAGGTCGATGCCAATGATTTTCTCCTTAGATTCTGCCATACGCAATCTCTCCTTCTATTCGTTTTCCTCTTCGTGTTGATCGTCATGTCGATTTGAGACGTTTTCCGCCTCGACCTCGTCTCTCCGTTTATTCGCTGAGACTTTGACCTTCGCGGTCCTGATCACCTTCGGCCCCATCATGTAACCTTTCTGGAATACTTCGAGGATGGTGCCATCGTCTCCATCATCCTGCTCTTCGCGCATAAGTGCCTCGTGCATGAAAGGGTCGAACGGAGCGCGAGTGTCTATCTCCTTAAGACCCGTCCTTTGCAGGATTTGAAGCAGCTGCTTGTGTATGCCTTCAAGTCCGTTCGACTGGGGGGTGGCATCGTCCGCCACGTCGGTTCTCTCCAGGGCTTTGTCGAAGGTGTCGAGGACTGCTAGGAGGTCACCTACGATGCGTTCCCCCGCGAGCTTGGACTTCTCCGACCACTCGCGGTTCACCCGTTTCTTATAGTTCTCGAACTCAGCTTGGGTCCTCTTCAGGGTGTCAGTGAGCTCCTGTATCTGCCGGTCTTTCGCGGTCAGAACATCTTCTACCGACACGTTTTCCTTGGCGTCGCTGCCTGTGGGCTGGGTGTCTTCCTCCGAGGGAAGAGATTCCTCCATCTCATCCGGCATCAGTCGTCGCCTCCAGATTGGACGCTGTCACTTCGCATCATCGGTGAATGTAAAGGAAGAGGTTTGTTGGAGCGCGTGCTCAACTCAATCGAAGCCGCCATCACCCATGTCAGGCATCTGCGGACTCTTGCCGCCGGCGCCGCTCCTCGATGCTATGACATCGTCGATTCTGAGGATCATCACGGCGGCGTCTGTTGCTGAGCTAATCCCCTGCTTACCAACGCGAAGCGGCTCAAAGACCCTCCCCTTCTTCATGTCGGTGACTTTGCCAGTGAGCACGTTGATTCCAGCATGGACCTTGCCTGACTTGTGTGCCTTTCTCAGTTCAATCAGGACATCGATCGGGTCGAGACCGGCATTCTCTGCAAGAGCCGTCGGGACTACTTCGAGTGCGCTTGCGAAGGCGTCTATTGCCATCTGCTCCCTGCCTCCGACGGACGCTGCGTAGTCCCTCATCCTCTGGGCCAGTTCAATCGCTGTTGAGCCTCCACCTGTGACGAGCTTGCCGTCCTCCACTGCAACTGCCACGACGCTCACCGCGTCGTTCAGGGACCGGTCTATCTCGTCTATGACGTGCTCGGTTCCTCCACGGATCAGTATAGAGACGGCCTTCGGGTTCTTGCAGCCTGTGACGAAGGTCATCCTGTCGTCAGCGATCTTCTTCTCCTCGACGAGTCTCGCGGTTCCGAGGTCCCCGGCTCTTAGGTCGTCGAGCTTGGTCACGAGGGTGGAGCCAGTCGCCTTGGCGAGTTTCTCCATGTCACTCTTCTTGACCCGCCTGACGGCGTATACCCCTTCTTTCGAGAGATAGTGCTGAGCGAGGTCATCTATGCCCTTCTGGCAGAACAGCACGTTTGCGCCCGATTTCTTGACGATTGCAACCATCTTCCTGAGCATGTTCTCCTCTTCGTCGAGGAACGCATGCAACTGGCTCGGGTCGGTGATCTCTATCTTCGCGTCAATCTCCGTCTTCTTGACTTCGAGTGCCGAATCGACAAGGGCGATCTTCGCCTTCTCTACACGCTTGGGCATGGCTGCGTGTACAGCCTCCTTGTCAACGATTATCCCAGTGATCATCTGCGTGTCGTCCATCGACCCGCCCTGCTTCTTGACAACCTGGATATTGTCGTCGTCAACGGTCCATGTGCCATCACTCTTCTTCTCGGCGACCGCGCTCACCGCGTCCACTGCGACGGCGGAAAGCAGGTCTCTGGACGAGGAGACGCTCTTAGATATCATCGCTGTCCTCGCGATGTCCCTCAGAACATCCTTCTTGTCCGGGGAGACCTTTATTGCGAGCTCCTCGAGGATTTCCTGGGACTTCTGAGCGGCCATCCTGAATCCTCCGGATATGACCGTCGGATGAACGTTCCGCTCAATCAGCGCCTCAGCCTTCTTCAGTAGTTCGCCCGCGAGTATCACGGCGGTCGTTGTGCCGTCGCCGCACTCGTCGTCCTGCGTCTTTGCCACTTCCACCAGCATCTTAGCCGCAGGGTGCTCGACGTCGATCTCTTTCAGGATCGTCACGCCGTCGTTCGTGATGACAACATCTCCCATGCTGTCGACTAGCATCTTGTCCATTCCTCTGGGACCTAGGGTGCTTCTCACCGAGTCAGCGATGGCTCTCGCCGCAGTGATGTTGTTGAGCTGGGCACCCTTGCCCTTCTCTCTCTTGGTTCCCTCTTTCAGTATTAGAATCGGTGTTTGACCCATCATGTTCATACCTCCACTTCGAACGATTGTTCCGTCCCGGCTCCACGCAAGCTTTCTGCCGGGCCCAGGCTCGTATATGTTAGAACTTCTATATAAGCCTTAGCACATTCTGGTCTGCCCCTCCGTTCGTCCAGAGGCAACGGTTTGTCCGGTAGGCCACCTCGCTCTCCTTGAGGGCAGCGTCCCGCATATCGAACACCTTTAGTATTCAGTCAGCTCTCTGCGCCATCCGCTGACATGAAGATCATCCCATACATAGCGATCGGGACACGTAGCCCGTTCCAACTAACTCCGTCTAAGAGCAGCGCTTTTGAAACTGCGTCGGGGCTGTCGGATAGGTTCGAGAAGCTCTACCTTGCAGATTTTGACGGCGTGTTCAAGAACAAACCGCAACTCGACATCGCGCAGAAGATCAGCGACGAATTGCCCACTATGTACGAGGGAGGAGTGAGGTACTCCACCAACGTCATAGACATGCTTATCACGGGAGCTGAGCGGGCGGTTGTCGGCACTAGCACCCTCGTCGATTTGTCTGAGCTCAGAGGAGCATTTAAGTTGTCCGAGAACATTACGTTCAAAGTAGACTTCCGGGATGGGATTGTGAGTTTTGACCCCGAGGTAGCGGGCCGGGCCATCTCAGACTTGTTCCGAGAGGTTGTAGAGGTCGGAGTCGTCGACGTCGTGGTGCCGATGGCGCTGGTAGAGGAGGCTGCGAAGGCTCGGGAGGAGCATGGCTTCACGCTGGGGGCCTTCGCGTCCGCACCGGACATATCCCGGCTCGAGGAGTTGGGCGTCGACTACATGGTGACCGAGGATCACGGGAGCCTGATGCAAGATGAGTGAAGTTCAAAGGAGCATAGCAGTTCTCTTCAGGAGGAAGGGCAAGGAGATTCTGACGGAGAAGGAGTTCGTGTTCTCGGCCTCGATGGATCTCAGATGGTTCTCGCCGAAGGACGCGCAGAAGCTGCTCGATGCGGGCCTCTCCGCAGGCTTCCTGAAGAGAGTTGACGGCAATCTCCTCCCCACGTTCGATTTCAGCGGGATCGACATCCCAATCGACTACAAACCAACACCCGATGCGCTCAAGGAGACTACAAAGAAGCGCTCGAGAGACCTCTTCTCCGAGATAGTCGAGACGATATCGAAGTCAATGTCGGTGCCGAAGCGCGAGATCGTCTCAAGGGTGAACAAGAAGCAGGAGATGATGGGCATCGACATAGAGCCTGCAGCGCTGCTCGTGGCAGGCGACTACGGAGTCGATGTCGACGGCGCCTTCATCGAGCGCGCGGCGAGTGAGGTCCTGGGACGAGAAAGCTATCGTGGCTGACCTTTTCTGCGGTCGTCCGCAAAGGGAGTCACTTCTCTTTCATCTTCACGAGGTCTGCAAGCGTGAGCGATCCAAAGCCCGATGAAGTCGATTTGACGTCGACCTCGGGCGGAGGACTCTCCTTGAGAACGATTCCGAGCTCCTTCTGTAGTTTCCTCACGAGCTTCTCATCGGGTCTAATGGTTCCGGACTCGACCTTGCTCACGATAGTCTGCTTCTCGTTCAGTTTGGACGCGAGTTCCTTCTGCGTCATCCCCGCTCGCGAGCGCGCGTTCCGTACCAGGGCGGCATAGTCGTCGACGAGCACCTCCTGTCCACCGTCGGAATAGACGTCCCGCTGCTTCTGCCGCTTCTCCCTTCGCTCAAGACGCTGTTCGATCACAGGTTGGGGGCTTGCAAGATTGGGCCGTCCTTTGTCTGCCTCAGTGCCGAATTTTGCGCATTCGGTGCAAACTTCTAGTAGGACGCCTTCTATCATCACCTTCTTGCAGAAGGTGACGTCCTTCCCGCACAACTCGCAGACCATGAAAAACACACTTCTGAACAGAGTCAGCAAAGGATAAATAGAGTATTTAACCTTATATCGCTATAAATCTAGCCGGGCCGCGAGACGAGCCTTCGAGAATGGGGTGCACCGCATTGGCGACTGATCAACCTTCAGAGCTGTACGACGAGATACAGAGGCGATCGTCGGTACTCGAGGAAAGGAATCTAGAGTTAGTAGAGGAAGCTCGCAGGGTCGAGGGCGAGAAGCGGTTCATAGAGGGCGAGCTGATTAGGCTGCAGAAGGAGCTCAAGCGCTTGAAGGCGGAGCTCGAGAGACTGAAGGCTCCGCCCCTGATAATCGGTCAGATCAAAGACATCCTCGCGGACGGCCGTGTGGTAGTGAAGAGTTCTACCGGTCCTGATTTCGTTGTCAACACTTCCGATTACGTTTCCCCCGAGCTGTTGGAGGCGGGCGCCCGCGTGGCCCTGAACAAGCAGACGCTGGCCGTTATGGGCGTGTTGCCCGCGTCCTTGGACCCAATCGTCGTGGGCGCGGAGATCATAGCGAAGCCCGAGACACTGTACGACGACATCGGCGGCCTGCAGGAGCAGATCGTCGAGATAAGAGAGGCCGTCGAAGACCCTCTCCTGAGGCCGGAACTCTACAAGCGCGTGGGGATCGACCCTCCGAAGGGCGTCCTGTTGGTGGGCCCCCCTGGAACCGGGAAGACGCTCCTGGCCAAGGCCGTGGCGAAACAGACCAACGCGACATTCATACGATTCGTCGGGTCAGAGCTCGTGCAGAAGTACATCGGCGAAGGCGCTCGACTCGTCAGAGAGCTCTTCGACCTTGCTCGGCAGAAGGCACCTTCGATAGTATTCATAGATGAGCTGGACAGCGTCGGGGCGAAGCGGCTCGAGATGGCCACATCGGGTGACCGCGAGGTTCAACGCACTCTCATGCAGATACTAGCGGAGCTCGACGGGTTCAACCCGCTCGGCGATGTCAAGATCATCGGCGCAACGAACAGGCCGGACATACTCGATGAGGCCCTGTTGAGGCCAGGAAGGTTCGACAGGATAATCGAGATACCCATTCCAAACTACGATGCCAGGGTCGCGATATTCAAGATTCACTCTCGGCGTATGAACCTTGACGAGACGGTCGTCATAGACGACTTCGCTGGAAAGACCGATGGCGCCACCGGCGCTGACGTCAAGGCCATATGCACAGAGGCGGGCATGTTCGCCATACGCGAGAACAGGGACATCGTCACAATGATCGACCTTGAGAAGGCCATATCCAAGGTTTTGGACGAAGGCGACCAGAGGGTCCTCGAGTCCGGGCCGATGTTCGCGTGAGGTCACTACTCTTCGAACTCCTCGTCCGGCAGGTCCTTCTCGATGACGAAGGGACCGATGTATCCGCACTTCTTGCAGTGATACTTGTACCCCGTGATCAGCGCCGCCTCGTAATAGAGGTCAGCTGAGCCGCACTGGGGGCATGTCAGGACGGACTTCGCTCTTCTCCGGCTTTTTTTGAATGGGGGCACTATCCAAGCATATGGACGCGCCACTTGACCTAGTTTGCGTTGTCCGTCGGATTCAGTACTGCGAGACTCCTGCCTTCATGAACTCCCTAAGGAAGCAGGTGGCGTAGCAGCCCTTGTTGAGCGAGAAGGCGAAAAGCGTTCCATCATCGGCGTGGTCGATCACCAGCTCTCTCACGGGCGCAAGAAGCCCCCGTCTGGAACCTTTGGAGGACGCCTCTCTGAGACCTACGATCTGGAAGTCCCGGGCGTCGACCTTCTCCACCTCTACCACGGCGCGCTCGATCTCACCCATGACTCCCTCCGCGAAGACTGAGTCTGTGCCGTACAGGATACCGCCGGCGAAGGCTTTCCCCTCAGCAGCGTTCCTCCTCGCCTTGTCGATGTTGTCCGCTGTAACGTCTATGGGATTGTCATGGTCGGGGACGCCGTTCTTGTCGAGGGGGAGCACGAAATCACCCTCGATGGGTTCGTGTAGTGGGAGCCCTCTGCGCATCCTCTCGCTAAGGATCTTGTTGAACATGAACGACTGATAGGCGTGGACGAACATCATCAGGAGGTTCCTCGGCAGCCGTCTGAGCGCGCCGATGTAGTCCCCAGGGCGTTCCACCAGGTGCAAGACCATCGTCCTCTCGAAAGTGTATCTCACGGGTAGTTCCTTCACCGCCCTCTCGAAGTCCCTGGTCTCCTGGAGCGTTCGTCGAGCGTCGTCACCCTCGGAACCGTCCCCCATCGGGTTGGCCACGTATCTCATGACCGCTCCCTCGATGTCACCTCTGACCAGGTCTCTGCCTATCTGGTGGGTGATGGGCCTGACCGACCCGAATCTCTGGACTCCGAAGAAATTGGGGAACCCGCCTATGCTTTCCAGTCTCTCTCTGACAGCGTCGCAGGTTTTACGGATGTCGATGTCGGCGTCGACATCGGAGACCCTGACCGAGAATCGGTTGCCGATGAGGTCTCCGATCGAGATCATCCTGTTCGACCTGTAGGCCTCCAGTATGCGCACGTCTGGTATCTCGAGCGCTCGGACCGCTTCGATATCCGCTCTGAACGACATCAGCTGCGTCGCGACCGACCGCCCGTCCTTGGTGCCTGCGAACCCTATGCTTCCGCGGCCGATACGCAGGTTGCTCCCCAGCCGCCTGACGAGCCTGTTCGCCTCCCAGTTGCGGTGCCAAACACGCGCGATGACGATATGTCCAGAGGGTGTTTCCGAGGGGTTGAGTGATATCTCATCCACAACGAAATCCTCCGGAGTCATCCGGAGCTTTCCCCCGATGCCGGTGATGTCCCGGCTCAGGAATGTCTCCAGGCCGAGGTCTGCTTCCTCAGTCATACATCTGCAGAATCCAGTGGATAGGAGTAATAACTTTCGGGGTCAACCAAGCTGCTTCTCTATCAGCTGTCTGGCCTCGAGGTACTGGTTCGCGAGCGACTTCGCGGCCTTCTTGAGGGCCGCCTGCGGCTTTCCGTCCTTGACGACGACGGTCAGGACCGCCTTGTCGAGTTGTGGATGCCCTGTCGAGTATCTCGCATCCTCGACGTTCTTGTCCTTCATGAGCTCGTGTATCAGGGGATATACCAACGTCTCGTCGGCATCCTCAACCTCTATCTTCATGAGGTTCTTCTTCTTCTCGATGAGCTTGAGTTCCATGGTGCTCGAACCCCTCGTATAGTCAATCGGTTCATAAAGCTTGCTGCGGCATGGGGGTGCGTGGCCAGCACGCCTGGCGTCGCCTATCGCTTCTTGTCTTTTACCTCTGCGGTCTCTGCGTCTCCGCCGCCCTTCTCGCGGGGGTACATGGCGCCGCACATGGAGCAGGCATCGACTTCGCACAGCCGTGCATCCTCCGTCGCGACGATCTTGAGCAGGCAATTGTTGTCGCACAGAGGGCATTTCTTCTCCGCCATACTGAACCACCTCCTAGTCGAACCTCTTCCGCATCACCGTATTGATCCCTTCCGCAATAACCCTTCCCACACCCTCGACCTCCGTCATCTGGTCGGGGGTCGCGTCCGCGATGCCATCGACGCTACCGAACCTCTCCAGAAGCCTATGGGCGAGCGTGGCGGACACGTTCGACAGCCCCTGCACTAGGAAGAGCGGTCCGTTGGTCGGGTCGAGGGTTGTCTGCTCTGTCCGCCCGACTCCTCCGCGCGCATCCTCCTGCCTGCGGAGGACGGAGAGCGCCCCGACCGTCTCGTCCACATTCAGCGTGGACAGGACCGGCATGTGGAACTCCGAGAGAAGCGCGCCGAGGGCGTCGTATATCGCAGCGTTGCCTGCCTGGACGCCCTTCCCCTCAGGAGGACCTTGCACGATCAGTATGGGGTGCCTGTACTTGCGCTTCATATCGTTGAGATGGGAGAACATCGTCCCGTCGGAGATCGCGCATATGAACTCCTGGACTGTCCTGATGGTGACTGCTACCCTGTCTGATACGACCACATCCGCGGTCTCTATGCTCTCGTCCTCAAGGATGAATCCGCCCTTCTCAAGCCCTGCGGCCGTTGCCGTACCTGCAATCCGTCCGGAAACCTTGAGGACGCGTCTACTGCCACCGTCCTGGGAGTCGTATTGGGGTAGCGACTTCTGGCCGGGCCCCTCCGCTGTCTTCCTCGACCGTTCCTGCCGCTCGGTGAGTACATGCGGAGCCATCATCTTGGAGAAGTCCTCCCGTCCGAGCCGCTCCTTCGAGCCGGCCTTCTCAGGCAGCCCCCTGTGCGCCCGTAGCTTCCTCCTGAGCCCATCGAGCTCCCTGCGCATCTGCATCTCCTTATTCCGGGAGGACCAGAGGTACGCCTCGTCCTTCGTGCCCTTCGTTACGAGGATAATCACCCGGCCCGCCCGCCTCCTTCCAGTCCTCCCCCTCCGCTGGATGGTGCGTATCTCCGAAGGCACCGGTTCGTAGAACACTACGAGGTCCGTCGCCGGGATGTCCAGTCCCTCCTCGGCGATCGATGTCGCGACTAGGGCGTTGTATTTCCCTTCCTGGAACGATTCTATGACCTCTCTCTGTTCCTTCTGCTTGAGTCCTATGTCCTCGCCCTTGCTGGCCTGTCCGACGAACCTTACCGGCCTCACACCCTCTATGCTTTCCAGGCGCTTCGTGATCTGGTCGCACGTGTCCCGGTAATGTGTGAACACTATCGCCCTGGACTCAGGCTTTCCAGCGAACTGCGTTTTCAGTATCGGGATGAGCTTATCGAGCTTCGGATGGTCGTTCACCATCTTGTAGAGGCGCTCTCTCGCCTGCTGGAAGCGTACGTCCTTCACCAGAGTCCTGGAGGCCTTCGAACGTTTGTTCTCTTCGGCTTGCTTGACCTGCTTGTCTAGATAGTTCTCGAGGGCACCTCTGCCCTGCGTCTCGGCCAGCTCGATGCCGTGGTTGACTTTCATGGCGAGCGCTTGGACGCTCGCGGTGCTGAACAGGTTGTACGACTTCTTGCCTGAGTCCAGCTGCGCCCTGATGGTCGCGCCTACGCTGAGCAGGTCCCGGGTCGTAACGGGTTTCTTCGGGTCCAAGAGTCCAGCGGCGCGTAACTTGGCGATCTGTTCGTCGAGGATCTCCTTCAGGAGCGATACGATCCTGGACATCCCCTCCTGCATCCCCACGCCGATGAACTCCGTCTTGACCTGTTGTATGTACTCGACGACGTCATCGTCGAACTCCGACCGGATCTCGACCCAGGTGATGCCGAGGTTCTCGCAGACCTCAGCTATCTTCGAGACATCTGACCCAGGGGAAGCGGTCATCCCGAGGGAGAGCCCGCCTCGTTCCGTGAACGCCCTGCCGATGGTGACGTATGCGTAATCCCCGGCCGCCCGGTGCGCCTCGTCGAAAACGATGAGATCTATCTCGGATATGTCCACGATGTCGGATTCCAGGTCGTTCGCCACGACCTGTGGGGTCGACACTATCAGCCTACCGCTGGTCCAGAGACTCTTGCGCTCCTCAGGGGCGACCTCCCCCGTGAAGACCACCGGCTCGTGCCCCATCAGATTCACTCTGAGGAACTTCGCGTGCTGCTCGACTAGCGGCTTGGTAGGCGCCATGAAGATCACCCTGCCCCGCTTCGATTTCAGCACCTCCGCTATGACAAACAGTGCTATGATGGTCTTGCCCATGCCCGTCGGGAGGACTACCAGTGTCGATTCCTCGAGCGCAGCATGAGCGATGTTCGATTGATACTCTCTGAACTCTATGCTGGACGGTGTGATCAGGTCGTGCTCAAGGAACACGAATCTCTGACAGTCGCTCCTGCTTATGTAACCTTTCCGGAAAGATAGCCGAATCTAGTGGCATCCAGCGCAGGTGCTTGCGCAGCTTCCTGCGGACTTGACCCTTACGACCACTCCTGGTCCCTGAGGGGTGTCGACAGAGTCTATCGTCGCATCTTTGAGGTTCTCCTCGAGCCCCTTCTCGTAGATCAGGGTGATGCCGTCCTCTTTGAGCTCAATGTCGTCATCCTTCTTCTTGTCAAAAGACATCATGAATGAAGGACCGGAACACGAGTATCCGGCGAACACGATCCTGATGGGGTCGTTCTTCTTCTCTTCCGCGATAATCGATTTGATGGTTTCGCAGGCCTTCGGCGTTATTGTAACCATGGTTTCATGCCTCTGGTATTTGTGAGGATGGAACTGTATATAAGAGTTTCCGCCGAACACCTCGAGATTCGAGAGGCATCCGTTCAGGAGGGCTGGATGCGGTCGAAGCCGACGCCGCCGATCGGCTTCGTGGCGTCGATGCCGATCTTGGTTGTAGTCTCGTCTGCGCTGGGGTCGAGGCTGCTTCCCCTCGCGTTCCTCACCTTCACGAGACCCTTGTGCCCCTGGAACCTAGTGGCGACGGCCCACTCGACGTCTTGGTCGTCATAGATGTCGATGTCGTCGTCAACGACCGTGACGAGTTTCATCGATGTGTGCGCTCCCAGTGCCGCCATAATGGCGTTCACCGCGTCGCCCTCCCTCTGCTTGGTTATGGAGATCACACCGTGGAGCCAGCAGCATCCCCCCTCCGTGAGCCTGACACCGTGCACTTCAGGTACGGCCACGCCCACCGCCTTCCTGATCACGGGTTCTCTTGGAAGCCCCATCATCAGGTAGTGTTCGTAGGCGCCTGGTAGTATGATCTGGAATATGGCGTCGTCCCTGTGGTATATCCGGTCTATCTCGACCACCGGCTGCTTCCTGACAGGATCCTGGGTTCCGGTGATGTCCACGAAGGGTCCCTCATCCGTGAGGTCATCAGTGAGCCTCCCCTCCAACACGTATTCCGCGTACGCAGGGACGAGTAGCCCGCTCTCGATCTTCCGTACAGCGACGGGCTCTCTGAGGCATAGTTGTCTCAGGGTGTTCGCTATCGCCAGCTCGTCCTTTCCTAACTCCACCGTCATGGCTGCAGCCAGAAGGACAGACGGACATAGGCCGACCGCCACCGCGACCTTCAACTCCTCGCCTTTTGCAGCCGCCCTCTTGTGGAGCGCGTGCAGGTGTCTCGGGACCACGCGTATCGCGAGCCGCTTCTCCCCGATCACCATCATCCTGTGGAACGACATGTTCTTCTTGCCGTCCAGCTCCGTTATGACGACGCCCGCTGTGATGTACCTCCCCCCGTCCCCCCGGTAGAACTTGGGTATCGCGGACTCCCTGAGGTCGAACTCCGTGAGGACGTTCTCCTCGAACGGCGCACGGTCTATCTCCTGGGGGGCGGTCGGCGAATCCATTGCCTCGAGCATCCTGAGCGACAGCTCCTCCGGCGTCGTCTTGAGTGCCTCCGCGACCCGTTCCCGTCTGGCCCAGAGGTTCCCGATTGCTTTGTGCCCGTCGAGGTTCTCGAAGAAGACAGGGTTGTCCTTTGCCTTCAGAAGATACTTCGTGACTTCCAGGTCGCGAGAGACTCTTCCCTTCACGACAACGGTCTCCTCGAGACCATCCAGCATGGACCTGATGGACAGAAGATCACCGGTTCTGGATGCTCGAGAGCGTATATCTATCCTTTCGTGTCCGAGGCTGCCTTCATGCGGATGCTTGTTGCCTCGTCCGGTCAATCGTCTGTCTTCGTCCCGCTCATCAATTACCTCCAAGGAAACCCATGATTTCAATCGTGGGAGGAATTGGATGAATAGTTTCACCATCCCTCTCTTCACATATATACATAATCAGAACTGAATGACCCTATATGCAACGGACGATCACTCTGCATATCGAACCCAATGACCGATTGGTCAAGACCATCGAGATGACCAATCTCGCTACTAATGATATCCTCAAGGCGGGGTTCGAGAATAAGATTGTCAATAAGCTCAAGCTCCACCATCTCACATACTACCCCATCCGAGAAAAATATCCGAACATCCCCGCGTCCATCGTCACAACCGCCAGAGACAATGCTTCCGAGATGCTGAAACTGGTTAAACTCAAGAGATTGCCGTTCAAACGGAAATGGTCGGCCATCAGATACAACCAACGGACATTCACGCCTGAACTCGGAAGGGGGTTCGTGACCCTTGCGAGTATCCAGGGCAGGGTCAAGGTACCGATCGAGTTGCCGAGATATTTCAGGAGGTACGATGGTTGGAAGGCCGTCTCCGCCAAGCTCGCCTACGATGGCCATGGACTCGTCCTCGGCATCGTGGTCGAGGAGAGAACGCCGTCCGTCAGACCACCTGACACCATCATCGGGGTCGATACAGGCATGATCAACCATGCCGTCCTCTCTAATAATGAGTTCATGAGTTCTCGTCACATTCGAAAGGTCAAAGGAGGATACCAGCATACCCGTCGGAGACTTCAGGCCAAAGGCACCCGTTCCGCCAAGAGGAAGCTCAAGCGACTCTCGGGCCGGGAAAAACGCTTCATGGCCGATGTCAACCACCAGATAGCCAACTGGATATTGTCCCAACCTTTCGACGCCGTGGCATTGGAGACGCTCGGGATTCGAAGAGACAAGCGGCTCGGGCGGAGCTTCAACAGGAAGCTCGGGGATTGGGCCTTCGGCCAACTCCAGAGGTTCATCGAGTACAAAGCCGAAGGACAGGGCAAGGCCGTCATCCATATCGACGCCCGATATACGAGCCAGAGATGTTCTAGATGTGGTGACATCCGCAAGAGCAACCGGACAGGGCTCGTCTACCGATGCAAGGCTTGTGCCTTCGAACTCCATGCAGACCTCAATGCCGCACGGAACATCGCCAGCCTCGGTAAAGCTGAGGCTGGTAGGCTGTCCGTCAACCAACCGATCGTAGCGAGCTCTGTTTCCGAACATTCGGTTTCACCTCAGTTACAAGCCCACGAATTTATTCGTGGGTAGTTGACACCTTTTTTATAGATACCCCTCCATCGAGAGATCGTGGACCTCCAAGCGCTCGTTCGCAAGTATGCTCTACAGAACGCCGTCATGTATGATGGGAGGGCGAATCTAGGTGCTGTCTTGGGAAAGGTCATGGCCGAGAATCCCGACCTGAGATCGAGGGCCAAGGAGATCACATCACTCGCGAAGGAAGTCATATCGGAAGTCAATGCGATGTCCCCCGATTCCCAGAGGAGTAGCCTGGAGGATGTCGCGCCAGAGCTGCTGGTGAAGGAGTCGAGGCCGAAGGATCTCGAACTCCCGGATTTGACTGACGTGACCGGCGAGGTGAGGATGCGCGTCGCCCCGAACCCTTCCGGCCCGCTCCACATCGGCCACAGCAGGATGGCCATCCTCAACGACGAGTACGTCAAACGCTACGGCGGTATGTGCTACAACAGATTCGAGGACACGGATCCAGCGAGGATCGACCCTGCCGGATACGACTCGATACCTGCGGACTTGGAGTGGCTGGGGGTAAAGATACACAAGACGGTTTTTCAGAGCGACAGGTTCGAGCTGTACTACGAGGTCTCCAAACGCCTCCTTGAGATTGGAAAGGCGTATGTGTGCACGTGCAGGCCCGACGATTGGCGCGAACTCAAGAACGCGAAGAAACCCTGCCCTCACAGAGAGCAAGACCTATCTGACCAGCTCGCGCGGTGGGACCGGATGTTCGATGGGACCTTCGGCCAGGAGGAGGTATCTTTGGTCGTGAAGACAGACCTCGCCCATCCGAACCCAGCGATAAGGGACTTCGTCGCGCTCAGGATAGACGAGACTCCACACCCCAGGACGGGTACGAAGTACCGTGTGTATCCTCTAATGAACCTAGCGGTTGCGGTCGACGATCACGAGCTGGATCTCACGCATGTCCTAAGGGGCAAGGACCATATCAACAACACCTACCGGCAGGAGTATGTCTTCGATTATCTTGGCTGGAAGATGCCCGTATACATACACTATGGCCGAGTGTCGATCGAGAACGCTCAGCTTTCGACCTCCAAGATGTCCACAGGTATCAGGGAGGGGAAGTACACGGGATGGGACGACCCGCAGCTCGGCACTCTGTCCGCTCTTAGGAGACGAGGCGTCAGGCCCGAGGCGATCAGACGGTACTGGGTGGAGACCGGTCTGAAGGAGGTCGATATAGAGTTCGCCTGGAAGACGCTGCACTCCTTCAACAAGGATCTGATCGATGATTCTTCGAACAGGTACTTCTTTGTCGACGACCCTCTCAAGCTGAGGCTGGAATCACCCGCCGACCTGACTGCCAGAGTCCCCCTTCACCCTGCTCATCCAGAGAGGGGTACCCGGGAGTTGGAGGTCCCGAAGGGAGGTTCCGTGTGCCTCAGCAGGGCCGACTTGCCTGAGAAAGGCGGACGCCTTCGGCTCAAGAATCTCTGCAACGTCGTCCACGACGGAGACGTCCTGCGATATGATGGGAACGACCTCGGAGTGCTGAAGGAAGGAGTCCAGGTCGTCCATTGGGTCCCGGAGGCCGCGATTGAGGCCGAGGTGCTGATGACCGATGGCAGCACCAGGAAGGGTCTTGCGGAGCGCGGGATAGTCGCTGCGAAGGACGCCTCCGTTCAGTTGGAGAGGTTCGGGTTCGTGCGGGTGGAGCAGGTCGCCCCGACCGTGAGATGCGTTTTCACGCACAGGTGACGGTCATCAGACATCCCAGAACGGCACGATGTCGCAGGCGAGACATGCGTGACACATCGTCTTGAATCCGAGTGGGCTGAGGCCATAGTCTTGAAGGATCCTCTTCTGTTCTCTTGCGAGGTTCAACATCCTGCTGGCGGTGACAGGCTGCGTCTCTCCCAAGGTGCGGTCCAGATCGGCTCTGTTCAGCTCGTTCACCCTTATCGCCCTGAGCGTGGCCACGGCTCCCATGTCGGCCAAGACTTTCACGCCGTTGAGGGTCGTCTCATCCGTCTCTCCTAGGCCGAAGATGATGTTCGAGCAGACCTTGTTCCGACCGAACACCTCGCAGGCGTGATTGATTCCATGAATGATCACATCGTAGTCCCGGTCCGGGCAGATCTTCTCGAACACGTCGCGGTCGAAAGACTCAATGTTTATCTTGATCTCGTCGGCCCCTGCTTCCAGCAACGAGTCGATCTGGTCCGGACTTGTGACATATGGCTCGACCCCGATGGACGTCTCGGGCAGTGCTTCGCGTATGCGCTCGATCAGTCCTACCAGTCTGGATGTGGTCTCAGCGGGCGATTGCGGCACGCCGCTGGTCAGAGCGACCCCCGTGAACCCGCGCTCCCTTGAAGCGTTGACGGCCATCTCGACTACCTTGTCGTCGGTGAGATTCTTAGTCGCGTGCGGCTCCAGCCGATGGGAGCTACAGAAGACGCAACGGTACGCGCACCTGCTGTCGACATTGATGAACGCCTGGAACGGTGCGTGGAGCAGGGTCCGTTGAAGCTCGGCTTCCTCGATGAACGGCTCGCCATCCTTCAGAATGCTGAGCCTTCCGCCGCTATCCCTCAGAAGGAAATCTCCGGAATCGCGCGATATGGCCTTCTTGGCCCTCGTCCCTCCGAACGAGAACACCAGCTCCGGGTGCCCCGCTCCAGGGCCAGCGGTCGATCTGCTGGGAGGGAAGGGCGGCTTGAAATCCGATGGCAGCAGAACTGGTCCGCCTGCGAGCAGCTCGGCCTTCTTCCTGGCCGATTCGGCCGTCACTTTCGTTTCCATACGGCGCCCTCTTGGGTGTCCTGGATATCGACACCCTTCTCGGCGAGCGAACGCCTGATATTGTCTGCAGTGGCGAAATCCTTACGTTTGCGGGCGTCCTGTCTCGCTCTGACGAGCCGATCCACATCCCCATCCGGGATGTGGTCCTGAGAAAGCATCCTGTCGATCTCGGCCTCGTCCAAGGCCTGCGCCTCCTCCTTCACCCGCTTGAGCTGGCTCTCCGAGATAAGCACACCGAACAGGCTGTTGAACTTATTGAAAACCCCGACGATACTGTCAGCGCCTTTCCCGCTCAGACGCCCTTCGCCCCTGAGTTTGTTCGCCTCTCTGGCGAAGTCGTACATCACCGCTATCGCATCGCGCGAGTTGAAGTCATCGTCCATCTTGGTCTCGAAATCGCACCAGACGTCCCCGCACAATCGTTCAGCGTCGTCATCACCGTCAGCGAGGGCAGCATGAGCCTTCATCTCGTCATATGAGTTCTGAAGCGTTTCAAGCGCTCTTTTAGAATCGTCAAGTGAGCTTGAATCATAATCCAGCGGATGCCTGTAGTTTGCGTTCAGTATGAAGAACCTGACCACCTGAGGTGAGTACTTCGCTAGAACGTCGTCGATCAGGAAGAAGTTCTTCTGCGACTTGGACATCTTCTCCTCGTCTATCGTCAACATCCCGTTGTGCATCCAGTACTTGACGAACTGAGCATCGTTGTACGCCTCCGATTGCAGGATCTCGTTCTCATGATGGGGGAATATCAGGTCCGTCCCACCGCCGTGGATGTCAACGGTCTTGCCTATGTGCTTCAAGCACATAGCCGAGCACTCGATGTGCCATCCCGGCCTCCCCTCTCCCCAAGGGCTCGTCCAGGATACCTCACCCGGCTTCGCAGCCTTCCAGACGGCGAAGTCCATCGGATCGCGCTTGTCCTCACTAGGGTCTACCCTGGCCCCTGCGACCGTCTGGTCAAGGGTCTGACCCGACAGCTTGCCGTACTCCTTCGTCTTACGGACGCTGAAGTAGACGGAGCCATTCGATTCGTATGCGATGCCCTTCTGCACCAATCCTTCTACCATGTCGATGATGTCATCCATGGTTTCGGTCGCCCTAGGATAGGCGGTCGCCCTTTCGACATTCAGAGCGTCCATGGAGCGGAAGTAATCGTCTATGATCTGTTTCGAGAGGGCCATGGGGTCAATTGACAGCTCCTTAGCCCTCCGGATTATCTTGTCGTCAACGTCTGTGAAGTTAGTTATGTGATTGACCTCGTAGCCCCTGTGCCGTAGGTAACGGGCTATCAGGTCGAAGTTGATGGCCGATTTGGCATGCCCCAGGTGGCTCTTGTCGTAGACGGTGACCCCGCACACGTACATGCCGACCCTTCCGTCCTCGATCGGCTGGAAAGGCTCCTTCTTTCTCGTGAGGGTGTTGTATAGAACAAGCGACATGGCCGTCCGCGCCTCCAATGCCTGGAGAAGCTATTAATGCTTCTCCTTAGCCGGACATTCGAGTTCTTCAGTGGTATCCGCTAGCTTCTCCGGAGAGATCCTCTTTGGGGACTTCACGCCGAGCTTCTCCTCGACCATCTCCAGCCGGTACTCCATCTCCGACAAGCTGTGACACATATCCACGAAAGCGTTGACGACAGGGTCGGGTAGCTCGTCGTGGTGAAGGTCTATGGTTGTGGTTCCCGTACGCTTCACTATCTTGGCCGGAATGCCAACGACGGTCGAGTTCGGGGGGACGGACTTGACCACCACCGACCCAGCTCCGACCCGGACGTTGTCCCCGATCGTGATCGGGCCGAGTATCGTCGCACCTGCACCGATGACAACATTGTCGCTTATGGTGGGGTGGCGCTTCTTCTTCTCAGTGCTCACGCCGCCGAGCGTGACTCCCTGGTAGACGGAGACGTTGTTGCCTATCTCCGAGGTCTCGCCTATGACTACGCCTGTCGCGTGGTCGATGAAGAAGTGCTCTCCGATGGTCGCACCCGGGTGGATGTCTGCGCCTGTGAGTATCCGGGCCAAGTAGTTCACCGCCCTCGCGGTCTTGTGTCTCCCCTTCCGATATAGCCTATGGGACAGCTTGTGGAACCTTATCGCGTGCAGACCTGGGCTGAAGAGAGTCGCCTCTGCGCGGCTCTTGACCGCGGGGTCGCGCTCCATCACTATGTCCACTTCGTCCTTCACTGGCTCAGGCATGGGATTTTCCCTCAAACAGGTTGGTGCTCAAATATCTTTCCCCAGTGTCTGGCAGAACTACCAGCACAGATTTCCCTGGTCCCAGTTCCTTGGCTACATCGAGCGCGGCATGCACAGCGGCGCCGGAAGATATTCCGACAAACAGTCCTTCCCTCCTCGCGAGCGCGCGCGTCGCGACGGATGCGTCTTCCGTCGAGACAGCGACCACGGAATCGTAGATGCTCGTGTCTAGTATCTCGGGTACGAACCCTGCTCCGATGCCCTGAATCCCGTGCGCTCCCGGCTCCTTTCCTGACAGCACGGCGGAGTCTGCCGGCTCAACGGCGATTATCTTGATATCTGGGAACTTCCGCTTAAGCACCCGTCCAACACCTGATATCGTGCCCCCGGATCCCACACCCGCGACAAACGCATCCAATGAATCGAATGCCTCAGCTATCTCGACCGCGGTCGTCTGCGCGTGTGTCGCCGGATTCGATTCGTTCCTGAACTGTTGCAGAACAATCGAGTCGGCCACAGTCCCGCTCAAAGCCTCTGCCCGCTGTATCGCCCCGCTCATGCCTTGGTCGCCTGGTGTGAGCACCAGCTCCGCACCGAGAGCTTCGAGAAGCCTCCTTCTCTCGACGCTCATCGTGTCAGGCATCGTCAGTATCAGCCGGTACCCCTTGACCGCGCAGACCATCGCGAGGCCTATGCCCATGTTGCCCGAGGTCGGTTCGATTATCGTTGTTCCCTCGCGGATGAAACCACGTCTCTTGGCATCGTCGATCATCCCCTTCGCAATCCTGTCCTTGACCGAGCCCATGGGGTTGAGCGATTCAATCTTGGCGTATACTGTCGCAACATCGTCAGGCACGATTCTTCCGAGCCTTACGACCGGCGTGTCTCCGATCGCTTCCAAGATGCTGTCTAGGGTTTTCGCCTTGCGCATGGTTAGACCTTGACAGGGCATTGACAAATCGTTATATATCTTCGTTGCCTAGAATCTGTCCATGTTTGAAGTTCTGACCTGGACGGCCTGTCGTGCGCTTGTCTTCTAATCTTGAACCATTCTTCTAGCTTTGAACCAGAAACGATATTACTTGTCTAAGGACTGCGTGGACTTACGGTCTGACAGAGTTGGTCAGTAAGCCGCGACCAGCCTGTTATCGGGCCGAGGAGAGGGGGGGGAAAATGAAAGCAGTGAAAGTGTGTGTGTCCGTCGTAGCCTTGGTTGTGCTGGTATTCTCGGCGCTGTCCATTAATGTGGCCGCGGGTGAGAATGGAAATCAGAAGGACAAGCCCGACGTGATGGGGTTCGAACTGAATCAGAACATCGCCTTCGGCGAGGTCGTCGGCGCTACGGGAATTTATGTCACGGGCGAACTGTTCGACCTAGGACCGTTCGTCAACGAGACGACCGGGAACGAGCTCATGGCCTACGGAGAGCCAGTCGACGTCTTGGCCAACTGGTCGGACGACATAGTGCTGCACCAGTTCAAGGCTGGTGCGAAGGTCCGCACGGAGGTCATACTGTGGGACTACGCCCACGAGGCGTCGGTCTACACGATACGAGCAGAGTTCAAGATCGAGGAGATCGACCCTGTCTCGAAGGCCGTGATCCGATCCGTTTGGAACGGCACAGTGGCTGAGGGGTTGTGGGCGGACGGACTTACCGACGCGTACTCTGCCGAGGTGAACCAGCTCGGATGTCTCCTGTTCGGATACAACTGGGACACAAGAATGCTTGACTGTGGAGTAGGCACATACAGGCTGACCTTCACCATCGGTTCAGCAATGCCTGACAACGTGCCGTACGAGGGCGCCGTGCCGCAGGGGATAACGATCACGGGAGTTGACGATGTGTCGACAGATGTTACGGATGTGTACTCCGACTCGTCATCGACCTGGATCGAGATGACGCTCCTGCCCATGGGCGGACGGAACTAGTCGAACCAAACCTATGAGGTGGGCCGATGTCCTAATTGGGCATCGCCCATCCCATTCTATTTCTCATTTACGCTCTAATCCGCAGTTCTTCCGTCGAGTCGTCTCCGACTAGGTCAGTAAGCCTATTACAGCGCGCATTGTTCGAGGTTTGTACCAAAACGATATTATATGGTTTTTCCGTTGGCACTGAGCTACGGCTTGACATGGCGCTAGTGGAGCCAACACTGTCGTGTCAGGTCACACAGAGGGGGGGGACTATGAAAGCAAGCAAGTATCTGGTAGGAGCGCTAGTCTTCGTGATGTTGAGTCTATCTGCCGCACAGGCGAGCGCTGAGAATGCCTTGGATGAGAATGTGATTTACGCTGAGGGAGTCGGCTTCGACGGGACCGAGGTAGTTCCTAATGACGAGTTACCTGCGACGATTAACGGTTCGGCAACGAACGTTGTGCTTGACTGGTCGGACAACATCGTGTTCCATCAGTTCTCTGCAGGATCCAAGGTGAGGACCGAGGTGATCTTGCACAATGTGTCGGACGATGGAACATACCTTGCGGCCGTTTACACGCTGACGGCACACCTGAAGATCGTCAATCTGAGCAGCGGCGAGATCATGTACAGCAGCTCGATCGCCCAAGGAGTGTTCACCGACAAGAGGAACGACCACTATTCTGCCGAAGTCAACGAGGACGGGCTTCTGCTTTACGGCTACAACTGGGACACGAGGGCCATGGGCTGTGGGGCTGGATTGTACAGACTGACATTCTGGCTGGAGAAGGACGATACCTGCCCGGATGTGAACCCTTGGACCGGGAAGAATATAGTCTACAACTCTGTCGACGTAACCCAAGGAGCTCCCGGTGACAAGGACACCAGTGCGGGAACCATCTACGGCCTTGTCGGATACGATCTAGACAACGAGATGTCTTGGATCGACATAGAACTGGTCGATAAGGACCACGGACGCGACTCCTCAGGGTCGGCACACTGGAACCCGTGAAACACCACATTCCGGGAATGGAGGCCGTTCAGCCACCATTCCTGGAGCGAATATTTTTTCACTTCTTCTTGCAGATGTCACAACCGCTGATGTTCGTGGCCATCCTGTGCATTCTGCAGAACTCATCGTCTTCCCGTATGTCCTTGCATGCTCCGCAAATCACACCGTACCATTGACGCTTGCTCTCCCCTGCAACAATCCTCTCCGAGATGTCCTCTGCATAGGCCAGGATCTTCGGGAACCGCTCTATCACACTCCCGTCCCCAGCTCTGGTGGCACTCAGATATTGGCTCACCGATGCCTGGGTTATGCCGAGCTTCCTGGCTATCTCGGACTGCTTCATGTCGTGCTTTCCCGAAAGCTCCTTCACTACCGATGCCCTGAGCGATGGAAGGATCTTACCAACCACTAGTTCACATGGTGTTTTCATGTCACACACCGAAATCGCATGTATTCGAGAGGCTACGCAGAATTGTGTTGGATGCCCTCTGGACCGCGAATAGCCAGCACCGCTATAAAGCTTTCAATCAAACTTGATAATCAGGAGCCGGGAAGGAGATTTGAACTCCTGTCTGCGGATCTGCAGTCCGCCACATGGCCTCTCTGTCACCCCGGCATTTGCACGCGTCAATCATCGAGACCGTATATATTGTTTTCATAATGGACGAATATCGACATCCGCGGATTCGTCGTGCGCGGACGGCCAGCTGCTGCACGGGAGCGAGAACAAGCTTTATACTCAACTGTCGATTTGTGCGAACGTGGACATCGATTCGTTGAGTCCTTTCAACAGGTTGGCCATCCCTCCGCTTCCTGAGAGAGTGGTGGTGTACGACAGCACTCTCAGGGATGGCGAGCAGATGCCTGGGGTGCGCTTCAGCCTGGAGCAGAAGGTGGCAATAGCGCGCAAGCTGGACGAAGTCGGTGTTCACCAGATCGAAGCTGGTTTTCCAGCAGTGTCCGGTTCCGAGCGCGATTCGGTCAGGGCCATCGCAGGGCTCGGGTTGGACGCTGAAGTCCTGTGCCTCGCAAGGACACTGGAGCAGGACATCGATGCGGCGGTCGACTGCGATGTGGACATGGTCCTCCTTTTCATCGCGACGAGTGATCTCCACCTACGGTACAAGCTGAAGATGTCACGCGACCAGGTGTTCGAGCGGGCGGTGAAGGCTACGGAGTACGCTGCGGATCATGGCCTGCGGGTCAGCATGAGTACCGAGGATACGACGCGTTCGAATCTTCAGTTCGTGAAGGACATCTACCTGGCCTGCCACGATGCAGGGGCGGAACGCGTGGGGGTCACGGACACGCTGGGCTGCGCGTCCCCTGAGGCGATCTCGTATGTGGTTGGGGAGATACGGTCCGCGTTGGATGTCCCGCTCTCCGCGCATCTGCACAACGACTTCGGCCTCGCGACTGTCAATTCCATTGCCGCCCTGTCCGCGGGAGCTGATGCCATCGCCACAACGGTCGGAGGCATTGGCGAGAGGGCAGGCAACGTGCCTCTCGAACAGCTGGTGATGGTCCTCAAGAACCTGTACGGGAAGGACATCGGGATATCGACCGAAGGATTGACGGAACTCGGTAAACTCGTGTTCGAGGCAGCGGGGGTTTCCTTGCCTCCGAACCAGCCGTGGATCGGGCCGAATGCGTTCTCTCACGAATCCGGAATCCATGTCGCTGCAGTCCTGAACTGCCCGATGACATACGAGTGCGTCTCTCCTGAATCCGTGGGCAACCGTCGCCGCCTGGTCTTGGGGAAGCATTCGGGAACGTCGATTGTAAGGAGTCGCCTATCCGAGCGGGAAGTGGGCGCCACTCAGGATCAGATATGCGAGATTGTCCGCGAGATCAAACGAAGGGGAGAGCAGCACGGCCGGGTGTCCGATGATGAGTTCTGGACGATCGTTGATGCCGTACTCTCCGGATCTGCGGGAATGCAGAATTGTGGAGAAGGATGACGACCGGACGTGCAGGAGAAGCGAGCGCTCCTGTCGCCATCCTAGACTCGTGTATCTGGATACTATTCAATGGGTATCCGTCCGCCCGACGGATTCAGCCGAGTCCGTCCCAGGTCGGACAGCTTGGACAACACCTCGTGCGAGAAGACCGGGCCGTCCACGCACACGTGCTTCCCGTCGATCGCGCAGGAATCGCAGATTCCGATGCCGCATTTCATGTATCGTTCAAGCGAGGCCTGCATCGGGACCCCAGTCGTTCCGGAGAGCTCCAGCAGTCCGACGATCATCCTCTCCGGGCCGCAGGTGTACATCATGTCGTGGTCGCCTGCTTCCAGTAGCTCCCTCGCCTTGTCGGTCGCGAGGCCCTTGGAGCCGTCACTGCCATCATCCGTCGTGATGTGTACTGCCGCTCCGGACCGCTCGCATCTCGTCCTGAAGAGAAGCTCCGATTGCGTCCTGGCGCCAAGCACGACATCCACGGAGGCGCCGGATGCCACAGCCAGATCCACCATGGGGGCGAGTGCTGCCATTCCCGTTCCGCCTGCCACGGCCAAGATGCTTTCTCCTTCGATGCTGTAACCCTTTCCGTACGGCCCTCGAACGCCTATCTTCTCTCCTGGTTTCATGACGGACAGGTGTCTGGTTCCTTCTCCTGCAACCTTGTACGTTATCCCGAAAAGTTCTCCGGGATAGGACACCGACATCGGGAACTCGTCCTTTCCAGGCACCCAGACCATCACGAACTGTCCCGGCTGGGCATGCATGCTCCCGTCGAGGTGCACGGTCCGGATGGTCGGTGTCTCGTCGATCTGCTCGGTGATGGCGAAGGCTCTGATGCCGTTATCGATGGGCAATTCCCTTCATCTCCTCTACGGACCCGTAGTCGTTCGCTTTCATGAACTTCGCGAGGCCGTCGCACACATCAGAGAACACTCCGACCCCCTCGGACCAGATGGCCGTGCCCATCTGAACCGCCGTCGCCCCTGCCATGATGTATTCGAGCGCGTCCTTCGAGGTCGTTACGCCGCCCACTCCGATGATTGGGATGGTGACGGCATCGAATATCTCGTATACGCATCTGACGCCGACCGCTCTGACCGCCTTCCCGGAAAGTCCTCCGAACCTGTTGCTCAGTATCGGTCGTCCGAGCTCAGGGCAGATCGCCATCGCTTTGAGTGTGTTGATCGCGACTATGCCGTCCGCGCCACCTTCTTCGGCAGCAGATGCCAGCGAGGCGATGGACGATGTGTTCGGTGTCAATTTGGCGAATATCGGGACCTCTACGCCAGCCTTGACCGCTCTGCATATCCTCTCGACCATGTCGGGGGTCGAGCCGATCTCTGCCCCGAGACCCTCGGCATGGGGGCAGCTAAGGTTCAGCTCCACAGCAGCCACTCCCGCAGATGCCATGCGTCTGGCCACTTCGGCGATCTCCTCCTCTGAACCGCCGAACACGCTGCCTATGACCGGCACTCCGCCACCCTGCGCGACGGCCACCTCTTCCAGGTACGCGTCGATTCCAGGGTTCGGCAGCCCCATCGCGTTGATGAGCCCGCACTCGAGCTCCACAATGCACGGGTTCGTGTGGCCTTCTCTCGGCTCGAGCCCGACAGATTTCGTGACGACCGCTCCCGCGCCCGCCTTGGCGATGTCGACCATGCTCCGCCCCGTCTCGTTCAGAATCCCAGAGGCGAGCATCGTCGGGTTGCGCATACGGATTCCCGCGATGTCGACTTCCAGCTCGGTCATTTGCGTCTGAGTTGGATAGGTTCGGCGCCTACAATAATCTTTCTTGGGCCTCGCTCGGCATCTGGATCCCCAGGAGGCTCACTTCTTCGCCTCGTAATCCTTGATGGCTTCTTGAAGTGCGTCGGCTGCGAGGTTCGAACAGTGCATCTTCACCGGGGGCAGGCCATCCAAAGCATGGGCGACGTCCTTTCTGGAGATCTTCTTCGCCTCCTCGATGGTCTTTCCTCGGGCCAGCTCCGTTGTCATCGAGCTGGTGGCTATCGCGGCGCCGCATCCGAAAGTCTTGAACTTGATATCGGTGATTATGTCGTCCTTGACCTTGATGTACAGCCACATGACATCCCCACACTGGGGGTTTCCGACCTTACCGACCCCGTCGGGATCGGTTATCTCCCCGACGTTCCTGGGGTTGGCGAAGTGTTCCATCACCTTGTCACTGTACACAGCATCCACCTCCACGGTTGCACTTCGGTCCCTTGCTGAGGGGGGATATCTCCCTGAGCTTGGACACTATCTCGGGCAGCACCTCTAGGAGATAGCTTACCTCCTCATCATTGTTTTCCCGACCTAGTGTCACCCTGAGGCTCCCGTGGGCCTGCTCGTGTGTCAGTCCGAGCGCCAGTAGGACGGGCGAGGGTTCTAGAGATCCTGTGGAGCAGGCCGAGCCCGTCGACGCTGCGATCCCCAGCATGTCCAGATGGAGGACCAGCCCCTCTCCCTCGATGAAATCGAACCTGAGATGTACGTTGTTCACGAGCCTGTTCGTAGGATGGCCGTTCAGGTACGCGTCCGGTATCGTCTCGGGCACGGTCTTGATGATGCGGTCGCGCAGATGCCGCATCCTCTCGGCCGTCGTAGGCATGTCTCTCTGGGCGATCTCAGCTGCCTTGCCGAAGCCCACTATGCCCGGGACGTTCTCGGTGGAGGATCTCAACCCTCCCTCATGCCCTCCCCCGTGGAGGAGCGGCTCGACCTTCGTTCCCTTTCTAACGTATAGGGCACCGACGCCCTTGGGTCCGTGGAACTTGTGTGACGATATCGAAAGGAGATCGATGTTGTCTCTGTCCACATCTATGGACATCTTCCCCGCTGCCTGGACCGCATCGGTGTGGAACAGTGCACCTCTGGAGTGCGCTATCCTGCCGATCTCACGCACGGGCTGGATCGTGCCGATCTCGCTGTTGGCCATCATGACGCTCACGAGGATCGTGTCATCCCTGATCGCCGCCTCGACATCCCCCAGGTCCACGAAGCCGTCCTTCGAGACGGGCAGCCTGGTCACCTCGAATCCCATGCTCTTCAGGTATGCGCAGGGCTCGAGCACCGCGCTGTGCTCAATGTCTGTCGTTATAATATGGCCCTTCCCGCGGCTCTTGTGCAGGGCGACCCCCTTTATCGCCAAGTTGTCCGATTCCGTACCGCTGGATGTGAACACTATCTCAGAAGAATCAGCTCCGATGAGAGCAGCCACTCGTGCCCTAGAGCTATCCATAGCCATCCTGGCCTCCCGTCCGAACGAGTGAATGCTCGAGGCATTCCCGTACTTCTCGGATACATACGGGGTCATCGCTTCGACGACCTCTGGGAGAACGCGCGTCGTGGCTCCGTGGTCGAAGTATATCCTCTTGCTGGGTCTTTCGGGCATGGCGATTCATGGTGATGTCTGCTCGGTTTTTAAAAGCTTCGCGTTTTTCTTGCGGAAGACGGCGCTCGAACCTCGAAAAGTGAGAAATAACCGTAACGGGTATCGCCGTCACAACTATGGATGCTGCAGAGATCAGAAGGGACTTCCCCCTCTTATCGGAGGGAGGGGATAGGGAGCCGCCGATATACTTCGATAACGCGTGCCAGACGCTCCGACCGAGATGCGTGATCGACGCGGTGAGCGAGTACTACGAATCAACCCCTGCATGTGCTGGCAGGAGCTCCCACAGACTGGCGACCGAGGTGTCGTTGAAGTGCGACGACGTCAGGGCGGAGGCAGCCAGTTTCTTCGGTGCCGCCGACCCTGCGGAGATCGCATTCCTCAAGAACGCCACGGAAGGGTTGAACACGGTCATATTCGGTTCCGGGCTGGCGAAGGGGGACGAGGTTGTGACCACGGACTACGAGCACAATTCCGTCCATGTACCGCTGCTTCGTGCAGCGGAGGTATACGGCATCCGCCGAAGAATCGTGAGGTCCTCGTCTGATGGCACGTTCGATCTCGAGGCCTTCGAGGAGGCGTTGAGCGACAGTACCCGGCTGGTCGCGATGTGCCTCACATCCAACGTCACCGGGTATACCCTGCCAGCGCGCGAGATCGTGGAGATGGCCCACTCGCGGGGGGCGCAGGTTCTGTTCGATGCGGCTCAGACCGCTCCTAGCATGCACATCGACGTAGGGTCCCTCGATGTGGACTATCTCGTAGTGTCGGCTCATAAGATGCTAGGCCCGTCCGGCTTGGGCATCATGTACGCCAAGAACGAATCATCCCATCGTCTCGCTCCACTCATATATGGCGGTCACGGGGTGACGGGCGCCACTCTGGACTCCTTCGAGCTCCTGCCCCCACCGGAGAGGTTCGAGGCAGGCCTGCAGAACTACAGCGGGATAATCGGGACGGGGGCGGCGATCCGGTATCTGGACCGTATCGGCTTGGACGCGGTCGCGGAGCACGAGGTGGCTCTGAACCGCAGGATGACGCGGGCTTTGAGAGGGATCGACGGCATCCGGATACTCTCTCCTGCCGATCCGAACCTGAGAGGAGGCATCCTGAGCTTCAACATCAAGGAGATGGTCCCTCACGATGTTGCGATGATCCTTGACAATTCGAGGAACATAATGGTGCGCTCGGGGATGCACTGTTGTCACTCCCTTTTCGAATCGCGGCGGATCGATGGCGCCGTCCGCGCATCCATGTACATATACAATACGGCGGGAGAGGTAGACGAGTTCATCCAGGCCATGGAAGACATATCGCAGAAGTTCTAGCGCATTCAACACGGCCCTGCCCTCAGGACGAAGACGAGCACCCGCTGCATGCCATCCACCGTCACGGACATCGCGAAGATCTCGAGGGTCTCTCCTGTGTGGGCGGTCGTCTCGCCGTACGATCGGTCGAGGTCCGTTATGACGCTGTCGTTCAGTTCGCGCCCGTCCCAGTGCCAGAGGTGAACTTGCGTACACGGGTGGTCTATCTCCGAGGCCGTCCCTGACGACATGATCGCTCCGTCGACGGTCACCGTTGTCCGTATCGGCTCTCCGGTCGAAAGCGACGGTATGCAGAACATCCTGACGGAGTCACCGCCTGCCACGGCAGCCGAGGAGATCAGATCACACATCCTCTGAAGGATGACACGTAGTTCCTGCCTCCTATCGTCCACCCCAGAATCCGAGAAGACCGCACCGAGCACGGAGGCGGAGATCAGCGCGCAGACTGACAACCCAACCTTTGATATCACGAAGTCCAGGGAATCACCTCGCACACTACGAGCGGGCCCCCATCAAGCCGCGACGCTGTCAATGAGAGGGTGAAAAGAGGTGACGCCGTCTCGAGGCACTCATGGGATCCCGTCGCCAACCATACGAACGGCTCATCCGCCGAGCGGATGAGCTTGCGACCGGAGGACAGCTCCAGGACAACGCTCGACAACGTCGGTTCCGCCCAGCACCCGCCGATCCCGAGCCGGTTCATCCTGAGCGAGCCGTCCGAGCGGAAGTCCAGATCGATAGTCCTCCTCGATCCGAAGCCCTCCAAAGACACCACCTGGGCGGTATTGACGATGCTCTCCAGCTGGATGGCGCACCTGTCAAGGAAACTCCGGTCCTGGAGGGTCTGCAATGCGCCCGCTGCAGGAACGACAGAGAGCCCTGCCACGACCGCGATTATCAACAGCCTGAGCGGCAGCGCCTCAAGAGCGTTCCTGTCAGTCCTTATGGCCATCTGTCATCAGCTCGGGATTACCGGTATCTCGAAGCTCGAGTCGATGCCGTAGTCTCCCTTCGCCACTGTGACGGTCACTGTCGAAAGCGCCCGCCCGAAGTGCTCCACCACCAGGCCTGTAAACATGACCTGCCCTCTCGAGTCCGTGACCCCTCTGACAGGGCTCCCATCCTCCGTTCTTATGTTGCCCCCCTCCAGGATGACGGTCGCCCCTTCGATCCTGTCGCCGTCCTGGTCGGTCACCGTCACCGCAAGGGTCAACCCTTCACGGATGTATATCCCGTCTCCGTCCAGGTCACGGACCAGGATCTCCCCTGGCGTGACGAATATGTCTCCTATCGACTTCGGTGCCGATATCGAGCTCATCCACCCCATTATGATCGTCAGACCCAGGCCCGCCACCACCACCATTATAAGCAGCTGCAGCGGCAGTCCCTCGATCCCTGCTCCTCTGTCGTGCGCCAATCGTTTTCCATACCTGGCGATAATCCGCATGTCCGTCCCTCCTTCGGGGTTCCACCACTCGATCACTATCTTCCGTCTTCATTGGCACGCTCTACACGTAGGCTACTATGATACTGGCAGGCCCGCCGCATCCGTTATCATGGTTGATTCTTAGGATGACATGTTCATATACGCTCGGGCTCCGTAGTTTCACATGAAGAGCAGGAAGCGCTCCAGGGGAAGATCCCTCTGATCGGCGAACCCTGCGAAGACCGGAGCTGACGAAGATGGAAGCATCGAAGTGTCCGAAGTGTGGCGAAGAACCCAATTTCCTCGAACACATGGAGAAGTGGTACTGCTACGAGTGCAACTCATACATCGCCGATGAGGAGATTGAGCCCGAACAGGAGATCGTCGAGGAGCCCGAGGCTGAGGAAGCTCAACCCAAGGAGGAACCGAGTGTCCTGGAGGAGACGAAGCCCGAGGCCCCGAAGGAGACGGTCGAGGTCCGCATGTGCGCGAACTGCGGGCAACCTCTGAAGTGGATCGAGAAGTATCAGAGGGACTACTGCTACAGCTGTAAGAAGTACGCCCCCGTGGCCATCAAGGAACCCGAACCGGTCAAGGCGCCCGCCGAGGCGCCCAAGAAGGAGCCGGAAGTCAAGAACTGCCCTGACTGCTCGGGCGAGATGAAGTTCGTCCAGAAGCACAACGAATGGTACTGCTACGCGTGCAAGAAGTATCCTCTCCACAAGGCGAAGGCCAAGCCAGAGGCGCCGAAGACGGCGAACTCATGTACGAAGTGCAACGGCAAGCTGCGGTACATAGAGAAGTACAAGCGGCACTACTGCGACGCGTGCAAGGCCTACGCCCCCAAGAGCGGCGCTCCGTCCGAGAAGAAGGTCTGTCCTGCCTGCAAGTCCGAGCTGAAGTTCGTAGCGCAGTACAACGAATGGTACTGTTACAAATGCAAGAAGTACCCTCTGAGGCCAGGCAAGCCGATACTGCTTCTCTGAGCCGTGGCCTGCAGAAAACTCCTTTCACCGCCTCAAGGCGGTAGCCTGATTTCTCACGATGAAGGCAGTCTCTGGGTCCGGTCTTCGGAGGCTGCCACCCCCACCCTACGGCCTCTCTCTGGCTTGTTCCGTCAGAACGATCATGAGCCACCGGGGAGATTTGAACTCCCGGCCTGCTGATTACAAGTCAGCTGCTCTTCCAGCTGAGCTACGGTGGCGTTCGGGGCTGGCCGAGTAATGAGGGAGGGGACATATAGGTTTTGACCAGACCCTGACCGCTCGGTGGCGGCATCGCCGGTCCGTTCCGAGACACGTCTGGCAGGACACTCCGCGCATAGCAATCTTTAAATGGCGGCTATGTATCGCTCAAGCCGCGCACCAGCGGTGATATCACATGACCGAGAATGAGGGTGCTAAGAAGCACCATGAGAAGAAGGATGAAGCGCAGAGCGGGAAGATCGAGGCGGGCAACCTTGTCTTGGTCGAGTTCAGCGGCTGGATCGAGGGTTCCGATGAGCTTTTCGACACGACGGACGAGTCGCTCGCCAAGGAGAAGGATATTTTCGACGAGAAGGCGGTTTACGGACCCCAGCCTCTGATAGTCGGCAAGGAGAGGTTGTTCCCAGGGCTCGACGAGCACATGCTGAAGGCGGAGGTCGGCAAGGAGTATGACTTGGTGATCCCCCCCGAGAAGGGTGCTGGACCGAGAGACCCTAAGCTGGTGGAGCTACACCCGATGCGCGAGTTCCTCAAGCAGGACATCGAGCCCCAAGTCGGCTTGGAGGTCACTATAAGGAACCGCCGGGCCACCATCGTCGCGATGACGGCTGGACGTGTCAGGATAGATTTCAACAACAGGCTCGCTGGACGGACTCTCAAGTACAAGTACAAGATAATCAAGAAACCGACGAAGCCGAAGGAGATCGCCGAGTTGCTCCTGATGATGTCGTACGGGACCACGGAAGGGTTCGAGATAGAGCATCACGGGCACGACTACAAGATCAAGCTGCCCGATGCGTGCAAATACGACCAGAAGTGGTTGCTTTCCAAGTACAGGGTCGTGACGGACCTCAGGGATGTGCTGGACGCGGATACCGTGTCCTTCGTGGAGGAGTACGCGAAGCCGAAGCCTAAGGAGGAGGAGCCAGCACCTGCCGAGGAGAAGCAAGCGGAGGAGCCAACCAAGGAGCCAACCGAGGAGTCGGAGGCAAAGCCGAAGACCGAGCCGAAGACCGGGGAGAAATCAGCGGAGGAGCCTGCCAAGGAGCCAACCGAGGAGTCGGAGGCCGAGCCGAAGACCGAGGAGAAGCAAGCGGAGGAGCCTGCCAAGGAGCCAACCGAGGAGTCGGAGGCCGAGCCGAAGACAGCGGAGAAGGCTCCCGAGGAACTGTCCGACGAGGACAGGGAGACCTGATCCGACTGTCGGGCAGGGACGGCCCAAACCTCTTATCTGATTCCCATCGATATCCTGCGAAGGGCGTTGTCCGACGCGCGACGCCCAGAGCTCACACAGGGCGCGTGGCCTAGTCTGGATATGGCACTTGCCTCCTAAGCAAGTGGTCAAGGGTTCGAATCCCTTCGCGCCCGCTCTCACGCATAGCCAGTAAAATCATTTCTCGTTTCAATCAGGGGGGAATTGAGCTTCGGAGCTGGTGCCGACCTCTCGAAAGCTCGGAGGATTTCGAGCCTCGCGGAGTCGGCGTCTTTTCGGCAATAGTATCTCTCGGTGGTTAGGGTCGAAGAATGCCCAAGGGCTAGCGATACGCTCTCAAGCGAGACGCCGCGATTCAACAGATGTTGGCCATAGGTTCTGCGAAGAGTCCTTAGCTCGAAGCGGACTCCCGCTCGCTCCTGCACAACCTTCTTGACCCTTCTCAAGTGGCCTGAGCTGTAGAACGTGTTCGGCTTCTTCGACGTACAAACGAGCGGCTTCGCCTCAAGCAAGCCGCACTCCGCAAGCATTTGCTCCCTGGCCTTGAGGTATCTTCCCACTGTCGCCCTCAGAGGCACTCAGGTATGCCCAAGCGATCTTGAGGGCGAATCCTTGACTATTCGCGCGTAGAGACGCGCATGAGATCGTGAGAAAAGGCCATAGGGGCGGAGGAGGAAGGACGGGGAACGAGCCAACATCATTGAACAGTTCTCAGAAGTCTGCGAAGATGAAGAAGCAAGAACGAAGAAGGTATGTTCTACAGCGGCCGTCATCGAACACATGGCGTTCTTCATGAATGAAACACGCCGTACATTGTCCCATAACCGAATATTTCGAGTTCGTCTCCTCCGAGCACTAATCCCACAATGAAGGCTGTAGCGGACACTAGAATCGTACCAAGTATCGTGATCCTCGTCCTGCCCAACGGTTTGTAGTTGAATATCGAGGCAGCGCCAGCAACATATGGATATGAACTGACCGGTTCCGGTCGCGCAAACCCGCCCGCTGCGACGAATCCTCCGATGAATGAGAGCAACGATATCAACAGAATGGAGATACTGGTGAGGAGTTTCCTGCGAAAAGCTACTCTCTTTATCCTGTCCACATCCTCTTCATCAATGTCCAAGTCTGCGGTCGCTTCCTCCAGCCTTGACGCCATCACAGGCCAGATTAAGTTGAGTCCATATAACCATTTGTCTGCCAGTGACCTTGTCGGGGTTCATTGGAGTCTGTCCAGCTTCCTGCACGGCCGTATCCGCTCTCTTCTTGAGAAAAGGCCATAGGGGCGAATCGCACTGCATACAGATTGAGGGAATGGATGTGAAGAAGGACTGACATTCGAGGAATTTGCGGACTTGATAGGGTTGCCGAAATCTCTGCGTGGCAAGTTCACGGAAGTCCCTCGAGAAGTGTTTCAGAGGGTGCCAAAGTATGATGGATTTCTGCTGTCAATGCAGTTGGCTCCTGTGTATATGAAAGCCGAGCGAGCTAGGTCAGGGAAGGAAGAAGCGCCTGAGTCTTAGATGAATTGTCATCTGATTATGCACTGCGAAAGATGAAGATCAATCAGAAAAGCCCGTATTGATGGTCCAGCACCAGAAGGCCATCCTGCAATCCCTGCTGGTACTCCATTGACGTAAGCAGGGTTATGTTCCCAGGTCCCGATGGTCTTCCATCAGAAACGCGGCTCAAGCTTTGGGGGCATTGTTGATTCATAGCAGACAAACTGAACCCAACAGGAATGGAGAAAATCAAAAAGAAGGGGACTTCAGTCCCCAGTTTTGGCGTGTTAGATCAGTCGTATTCTTCCAGGAACAAGAGCCACGAGGTATCGGCAGCGAAGGAACAATCGTCCGCGTACTGCTCTGCGTACCAATTGAAGCCCCATCTCACCCCGAACCATATGGTGAAGCCTCGCGCATCCAGGCATTTCTCGGCACCCCATTGGGCAATCACCGAATCGTCCACCAAGGCAACCATGTTAGTTGTTGCAGTCCTGAATCCGGGGTCGGTGATCTTGGATTGGGCCAACAGATTCTCGCCGAGGTCTGCCATATCCACGTATTCGGATGTCGACCAAGCAGCGTGGGAAGCTCTCAGAGCAGTTGCGTACGCCTTCGCGTAGGAACCGACGTGGTCGTACATCTCATCCGTCCATGTCTGGATGGTCCCAAACGAATTGGTTATTGTCGCTACATCGACGGCGGCCAGCGCAACCTCGGTGAACGACAGTGGATCATAGTATGTCTCAAAGCCGTCGACCATGTCGACTGCAACCTGTGCCGGAGTTCTCGATGTGTCCTGTGCGACCGGCGTGAGCATCAGATCGTACGGGAACCCGTCCAGCGGAACGCTCTCCTGTGAACCAACGAATGTGCCTACATTCCCCGTCAGCGAAACCTCGTAGATAACCTCAATCATGGCCATGTTGCATGCGTCGAAGACCAAGACGTCAATGTACACACCCGCGTTCGCTATCGCGGCGTTCAGCTCGGGCATGTAAATGTCGTCATCATCACCCTGATCCCAACTGACCCATTTCCAACCGCCGCCATGGTCCCATATGACGACTGCCAGATTGTCCGAAGGATACAGCGTATCCATTTGAGTTATGAACCACTCGAGCGTGGCGTCGTCACCGAAATTCTTTTCGGAATACGAGCTTACCACCTGCGAATTGCCATATGTTATCTCGACCAGATCACAACCATCTTCACTGTATCTATCCACCATCGCTACGACGTTCAAATCGGCATTGGCGGGTATGCTCTCCAGCATTGGTAGACTGTCATCATCCCAATTCGCTTCCAGGTCGTTGTCTGCGTTGACGTAGAGGGCTACGGTCCACGAGACTGTCTCTGCTCTAACACCTTGCACCATCAGCAGCCCTGGCATTACAAACGCTATTGCCATGGCCACTGCAAAACAAGCTCTCTTTTTATCCAACATGTTTTTCCCCCATTTAAATGGCTGGCTCCCTTGAGTGACCAGCCCAAGAGGAGTACCGATGCTGCAGTATTTCAACCGCGATGACTACAAATATACATTGTAGCAGATTGAACTCACGCAGTCAAACCCGCTGCGAGAGGAAATGATCCGGTTCCGAAGGATTTGCCCAAGGTGATGCTTGCCTGCATCGCGGGGAGTCCTCGGAGGAGAGGTGTTGGCCAACCTCGGAACCGGGATTATCTGCAAGCTCATTTCTGATTCTTCGTTCTCTTCATCCTAGCTTCTTCGGGGAGCAACTTCCACTCCCATTCTCCTTCGCTCTTTCGGAAGACATTACCGCAACGCGGGCAGACATCGGCATCAGCGGGCAGGCGATTACTGCACAGACAACACTTCCTCTCAGCGTCGACCATTCGACAAACCCTCTAGAGCCGAACACGGCCCCACTTGTAGTACTGCATGCGTACAGACGTACTTGAGCCTTATGACTGACTCTGACAACCTTAACGGGGTTAACTATTCCAGAGGGGCGATTCCGAGACTGGATTCGGCACAATAAGGATAATCTAGCCCTCAATCCAATGACCTGATTAGATGGTCTCGAAAGACGACCGCGTTACCCTGAAGATCGACAAGAAGCTCTGGAAGGAGATCGAGAGCCTCATCGAATCACATCCGGAGTGGGGGGTCATCTCTGTGCCGGAATTCGTTAGAAGGGCGATAGATACCGAGATCAGAGCCAGAATGGGACCGGAGAACAACCGGGTCATCACTCTTTGTCTCTCTTCTGAAAACGAGGACAAGAATCGCACAGACCCATGAACAGCTGAGGGCCGGCGGATTCGATTCTGTCTACGAGGGCTTTCTCGTCCAACACGCAGTCTTTCGGCAGCGTCAACTTGATTTCCATAGGACATGAGAACTTCGATTTCGGACGCTTGGCATCAACCATAATTCCATCCTCTGACGCAGCGAGGTCATGTGTTTCGAGCATATTTCAACCATATTGCGGATTTCTTGTCATTATGGCTGGGAAGAGGTCGATTTCCGCAGCCCAGATACTAATTTCGGATACTCGACCCGCAGAGAAGCGCACCATTTCGTAGAGTCATACCGTCCGGGAGATCCGTTCCGCCATCGTTATCCGCACTAGCTGGTTGGTTGTCGAACTGTCATTTCGGAGATGCCGGCTGAATCGTGCTTGACGCAGCAGTGCCGTTGAGTCAACCCGCTATTACGTGCGTTTGAAATATGCAGAAGTCGATACCGTCGTGGGGAGGTATTGCAGACTGGTTGGCCTCCCTAGTGAGTGGATCGATATGCGAAAAAGAGTGAGTGGAATATGCGTAGTGGTGTTTTTCAGCGCCGCCCTCGTGGCACCGGGACTATTAGTGATCCCCAATGCCGCGGCGGAAACCGTATCGTGGACCTTGGCACTGTACGTCAATGGTGACAACAATCTCGAAGACGAGTGGGATGGAACAAGCCTCCCTCTCCTGCTGAACATACCCGCCAATTCAGAAGTGAACATTGTGGCGATGGTTGACCTGAAGTCGACTGATGGTACGGACCTGGTCGAGATATCAGGCGGCAGCTGGGAAGTCGTGAACTCCTACCCAGAGAAAAACTTCGGCGACGGAGCGACGCTTCAATGGTTCATAACTGAGGTGGCTACGCTGTACCCGTCGGACAATCTGGGCATCACCGTGTGGGACCATGGGTTGGGATGGATAGAGTGCAGCTTCGATGAGACATCTTGGGACAGAATTCATATGCCCGAGATGAAGGCCGCGATAGAGAATGCGAATGCTTACATCGACATCCTCTCCTTTGACGCGTGCAACATGGGCAACATCGAGGTGGCGTATGAGGCCTATACGACCGGACTGGTCGGTTACATGGTCGGCTCGGAGGAGCCCGTACCTTTTGACGGATACCCGTACGACTTCATGTGGACGCCCGTCGCCAATGACGAGACGAGAACACCAGCCCAGGTATGCGTTGATATGGTTGACGGGTGGGGGCAGTACTACGACTACACTCCCTTCAACACGGTGAACCTCGCTGCGGTTGACGTCTTGAGCATAGGTGCGTCGACAACTGTGTTCCAGACCTGGTGCGGCCTTATGCACGACAACTTGGCATCCTACGCAAAGATATACTCTGACGCCCTGAAATCGTGCTACGTTACCTGGGCAGCGCAATCCTTCGTCGACATGGCAGACCTCGGCGACACGCTGCTGGCGAACAGTAAGTTTTCAGATGTTGACCTGAGGGCTGCTACGACCACGATGGTCGCAGCGGTGGACGACGCCGTCCTAGCTGTCCATACATGCTCAGCTCTCCCTGACGCCAGGGGCCTCACGCTGTGGTGGGGGAACAAGGGCGAGTGGAAGAACTACGGTCCTGACTACATCGACACTCAATGGGGTGTCGACACCGGATGGTACGACTTCCTGGTCGACTACAATTAGGGCCAGCTGAAAACACGTGCTCGCTCTCATTGGGCGAGCACGCTTTCCTTTATTTTTGCGACATAGGTGGCCCTTGCCAATCAAATGGATTCGGCTCACACTGTTGGCTTGAGCGCCAATTTCACTCGGTGCTGGGAAGAGGCCATAGGGAGAAATGAACGGGGTTTAGCTCCGGTCAATCCCGCCTGATTGAATTGCGTAAGGGAGATGCTGGCTCAGTTCGGTGCGAGGTTCTTGCCCACCTCGTTCCCTAGGGACCCGGTTTCTCGGAGAAGAGGCCATAGGGGCGGAATGCAGGTGAAGCGCTCAATTCATGAACTGTCCTTCAAGGCCCTCCGACTTTCTCAGTCAGACTGTATTCTACCCTCAATGGCATTGCGCTCACCAACTATTCCAATTTAACTAGTCAAATTGATATAGTATGACCCTGCTATTGGAAGCCATGTATCAGCAAAGCAAGGAAAATCAGAACTTGATAGTGTCATTAATGGGGCTTCTGACGATAGACATCGTGCTATTACTTGCACTGTTTGCAGAGGTAGATCCACACCCACCAGGGTCCTTGGGTCCCTTCATCGGAGCTATGATTTCACTGGGGGTCATTTCGGTCCTCCTTGTTGTATGGGAACGGAAAATCGGAATCATATCAGCTATCGTCTTTGGATGCCTCAATATTCTAGCTGTTGGCCCTCAGAAGTTCATCTTTGATCCCAATGGAAGTGAAGTTGCCGCAGTCATAATTCTAGGGACAATTCTGATTGGGGCTCTGTTCTATTCCATTCTGCTAATCAGGAAGAAGGGGGCTTCACCTGCTTCCCTTGCCTAAGGGGTCGGCATTATGAACATAGCCGAGCTGGTCGTCTTAGGAGCACTGGAAAACCTAGGCCAGGGCAGCGGCTATGATATCACAAAGGAGTTAAGCCGAAAGAAGATCGACAGGTGGACCGACATAAAGAAAGGGTCCATCTATCATGCCCTGAGGCAGCTGAAAAAGGAAGGAGCAATCAGGGAGGTAAAACATACCAGGGTTGGCCGCTATCCAGATAAGACCATCTTCCAGATCACCGCCAAAGGAAAGGTGTTGTTCGATAGCCTACAGGAGCAGGCGTTCTTGGGTCTATTCCCACATTTCTATGGTTTCAAGATTGCCTTGAAATTCAATACAAGAAGATCGGCTGGAGAGATCAAGAAACTCGCAGAAAGGGCAATTGATGCCATAGATCAACAATTCAAGGCAATGGACGATCACCTCAGCAGTCTCGATAAATCCAGCATGCTATACAAGACCGATTCGTTCTTCATAAAACACGAAAAAATGCTGTTTGGAGCAGAAAAAGAATGGATCCGGGATGCGGTGAAGAACCTGTCCATGTTGCAGAGAACATAGAGCCACGGTTTCCTGAGGAAAGGCCATAGGGGCGGAATCAGGGGTGTATGCAGGCAATCGTCACAATTCGGGCCCAAACTATTAACCCAGCAACTGCGCTGCGCTCTCGGAGGAACGATATGGTACGCGCAAGAAGTCTAGTGGGACTAACCGTGATTACATCGGACGCAACGAAACTTGGACAGGTAGATGGCACGGAGTTGGATACGGATTCGTGGAAGACGACGCACCTTCGCATAGATCTTTCGGACTATTCGATTCGTGAGCTAGGGCTGAAGAAGCCCTTCATGGGGGGAATAAGGGTCTGCCTACCAGTCACCCATGTGGGCAAGGTGGGAGATGTGGTGAATCTCAAACTGACCATGGTAGAAGTCAGGGATACCCC
>JAEHCM010000020.1 GCA_020696365.1 Thermoplasmata archaeon
GATGAGTCGAATGCAATAGTCGATATAAAACTTTGAGCCCAGCTGAGGCAGGCTGCATGTAACTGCAACTGATTACATCGGCCGTGGGGATGGCGTCGTCGACGGGATGGCTTTGAGCAATAGCCTTAAGGAATCCGGAGCAGGCAGGAGATCGAGACGCAGGCTAGGCAAGGACAGGGCGGCCCAGGTGTCGTTCTCTGTTATAGCGACCGTCTTGCTGCTGTCTACGGTCGTCGCGGGAGCATACCTCGCAAAGAGGGAGATCGATGACTTATCAGCCGCACGAAGAGACCGGCTGTTGGAGGAGATGGAAGCCTCAGTTGCAGATATCGTGCTTGAACTGTCTCTCTGCGCAGCGGCTCGGGCGCAGAGAATCGTGTCTGGCTGGGACTCGTTCCCCGTGAACAACACAGAGGTATCAGATAGATTCTCAGAGTCTATGGACGAGTATGTCAGCTCGTCATTCCCGAGGCAGAGTGCCACATTCGAGCACCGAGTCTGCAACTGGACGGGCGGGCTGTTCTTCATCGAGATGAACACCCTCGACCTGGTCTCATCGGATGCTTGCAGTACGTCGTCGATCGAGCTGGAAGGGACTCAGATGGAATACGACGAGATCCCGTCGGCTGGAGTCGAGGTGCTGAGCGAGCGGAGCGTGACGCCATACTACATCGCTGTGGGCAACTTCACAGTGATCGTCTCGAACGGCGAAGACAGCATCACCAAAACGGCGTCCTTTGACAGACCAGTCATCTCGGCCCTTCCGTTCGTCGAGTCCCAGCTCAGGGCATTCGAGTCCGCCGCACTCGGGGAGATGTCGGACCTCGGGAGGCTCGTATCCTACATGCTCACGACCCTCGCTCAGCTCAGGGTGCTGGAAGGTTACGGGTCGCCCATGTACTCGGACGGGTTCGAGAGCGAGGACATAGTCACCCCGGACGACATCTACAAGGCGACGATGATAGGCGTCTTGCTGGAGCAGGCGCGACTGTTCAGAGACATAGACGAGGAGTATGCGGCGCAGGTCGCGGAGGAGTGCGAGGGGGGCGACCTCGGGTTGAAGGCGATCCTCGGCACCTCGGCGAGATACGCCGATGCGGGAGAGCTGTTCCTGTGGTTCCTCGGCAGGACAGAGCACGAGCTGGACCCAGCCATGATCGTGGCGCATGCGGTGAACGGGCTGGCAGACCAGTTGATCGTGAAGGCCCTGGAATATTCCGGATGGCTCGGCGTGCTGGACGCGGCGGACAGCGCCCTCCAGGCCGCCGCAGGCTCGCTCGACTCGCTCATAGCTTATCTGACGGGTGAGGACAAGGCGCAGAAGGCTGTCACGTCGTGGATCGAGAACGCGATGCGCTCCATGCACGTCAACCCGGAGGTGTACATGGAACTGTTCTCGCCGCCGGCGGACTGTTGGGTGTTCGTTCCCGAGAGGACCTATTTCGTCGAGGACGTCTCAGGGAATATCTATCCTGTCTGGGTGGGCAACTACACCGCGGCGGTCGACCTACCCGTCTACGACCTCACGGAGGCCGCGGCATGGGGGGAGTTCTATGACGAGTTCAAGGAACATCAGCAGACCGCGCGAGGGCTGATATACGACAGCATCCGCAGGTTCGCGTACGATGTGGCGTCCATGACGGCCTACGAGCTCGACAAGTTCGTGATCGACCCGTTCGACGAGCACGACATCTTCTCGTCTCTGGCATCGGCTTCGGGGGAGGTCTCGCTCAGGCCGGATACGGCTCAGATGTCTGAGGCCGTGAAGGCGTTACCCCTGTTCTCCGCACAGTACGACATGATGATTGCGCTATCGGAGTTCGCGACGGACAACATGCCAAGCCTGTTCGGGCATGGTCTGGTAGAGGCCGCTTACTCGGACCTCACATCCACCCTCCTGGCAGACGCAAGGTATCCCTACATCCAGGACCTGGTCGTCCCGATCGAGCAACAGCTGGCCGACATCGTCCGAGCGGATGTCGAGGGAGACTTCTCGTGGGAGGTCGCCTCTGAGGTATCCGACCGTGTGCGATCCGCAGAATTCGCGTACATGGTACGGTTCCTAGACACCCTCAACACATCGGTCACGACCAGTGACGACGGGTTCGCCGGACCACTGGTGGATGGATTGGCCACGCTTCTCGTCGCGGGAAGCGCAGGCACCCCGGGCATCGCCCAGCTCGTCGAGATGCTCCTGTCGGAATCGGCGGGAGCGGTCGTCGCACAACGGTCCATCGCAGGGCAGAAACACTCGGTATACCTGGACCTGGCAGGCGACTTCAGCTTCTGGGATGGCAATCTCTCCTCGGCCGTCGAGAACGGCTCGGTCCTGACGGAGTCCGTATCCGTGGAGGTGACGGATGGGCTGGACCCGATGAAGATCATCCCATACTCACCTGAGCTCGGATACGATGGCCTCGGCAACCTCATACCATGCGACGAAGTGTTGGTCCAGGTCCGGGCCCCCTGGGATTTCGATACAGAGCGGTCGGACTACCCTAACACGCACCTCACTTCGCTCGCCACCGTCTCGGCGACCCCATACTCGACGCAGTGGATCGTCTCGGCTCGCGTGAACCTCCAGCTCACGGTGACTGCAGAAGGGACGGCGCTGGAAACCGTCTACAGCGACGGCCCGACCACCTCGACGAGGTCGATCAGGATAGACCTGTGCCTGCCGATCGTCGTGCACTCGGCCGCCCCACTCGCGGGGGTGGAGTACAACCCGACGAACACAGCGTTATCGGACGCGATCGCCGCAGCACGCGCATTCTGCGATATCGTCTGGGAGAAGCTCGAGCCTGTGGTCGGATGGGTGAAGAGGGGGTTCGACCGCATCCTGTGGTTCCTCCAGGACTTCTTCGATGTGATGAACAGCTTCGCAACACGCCTGGTCAAGTGCCTCGCAACCGGCGTGCAGACGCTCGTGGAGACGCTCCAGGAGTACATAGGCAAGTTCGCGGATTCGGTGCTCGGCAAGGCGGTCAAGCTGCTGATAGACATCACAGGGACCGTGGAGGTGCGGATCTCACTGTACGGCTTCACGATCATAATCCAGACCAACCTCCCGGACCTGCTCTTCAAGGACTGCAAAGACCTCCTCCGGATAATGGTGCACACCCGGCTGCTCGGTCCTGGGCTCACTTTCGGTGTGAGGGTGGCGCAGCTCTCCGATGGCAGGCACGACCTGATAGTGAACGGCACCCTCGTGACGGAGGACTTCACGGCGGAGATCGTGATAGACCCGTTGATGCAGGTCAAGAGGCGACTGGTGGAGCTCCACCTGATAGCCAAGACATGGAGGCTCGACCTGACGATACCGGAGGTCGAGCCCTACGACCAAGCAAAGGTCAGCACCTCGGACCTGCCTGGCGTGGGCGCGTTCCTGTCGAACATACCGCTCCCCATGCTCGGCCTCTCCGCCTCGGTGGAGCTCGGCATGCGCATCAAGTACTCCCCGCCGTTTCCGACGACGGTCGTCGTCAACGAGTTCGAGGCCAACCCGGCCGGAGACGACAGCGGAAGGGAGTGGGTGGAACTGTACAACCCCCTAGCCGAGCCCGTCGTGCTGGACGGGTGGGCGGTCGAGACGACCCATGGAGGCACGTGCTCCATGCAGCTGGAGGGAGCCATCGCCCCGGGCGGATATGTCGTGTTCGTGTTCCCCGAGACCGCGATCGATAACGGCCAGACGGGAGAGCCGTTCAACGACGGCGACTCCCTGGTCCTGGTCGACCAGGCGGGGCGGGTCGTCGATGTGACGCCCACCCTGAGCGATACGGCCAACGACGGCAGGTCCCATCAACGCAACTGGGACGGAGGACCGAAATGGTACCTGAGGCCAGCCACGATGGCGGACTCGAACGGAGTGCCCGTTTTCCTCGCGACGGCAGACTACATGGCCAAGGCTCTATTCGAGGCGGTGAGGGAAGCCTTCACCGAGACGAAGACCGTGGAGGTGTCCGCCTCCGTCGAGTTCCTGCAGCTGCTGGGTCGTAGGGTGATAGAGAACTTCATCGACAACCTGCTGGACATCATCAAGGAAGTCGTGCACGAGGTCATCTTCTACATCGAGGTGAAGCTCAGCGACGCGACGGGCGCCGCCGGCGCGGGGTTCAGGCTGTCGTTCGTGATCAAGGGCGAGGCCATCGCGGAGCTGCTCAAATGGCTGGTCAAGAGCCTGGCGACATACATCGTCAACCTAGGGCGTATGAGTAACCCGATAGAGTACCCACCTAACCCGGACGGCTTCTTCGCGAACCTGCACCTCAGGCTCGAAGTGTTCTTCTCAGTTGGCATGCCGAAGATGCTCAAGGCGTTGGGAGGGCGGGTCGATGAGGCGGTCGAGATCTCCGCTACGGCATCCATCGCCCCCAACCTGCCAGCGATAGGCAGGCTGTTCGGCAGGGACTGGGGGAGTTGGAGCGTGGACTTCGGGCTGTGCCTCGAAGGCATCCCTAGGGAGGTCATAGGCAGCTTGATGCTGAGGGAATCCGGAGACCTGGTCGACGTCTGGCTTGTGAGGGCTAGGGCGTACGGCGTGTGAGTTGCATCAGAAACAAATAAATGCCGAATCGGCATCAGTAGTTCGAACTCAGATGGATGTTCTGACCCAGTCGCTGATGGACAGCTTCGACGAGCTCCTCGAGTCCGTGTGGTTCGAGTTGACGTTCCTCGTAGTGGTCGCGCTGTTCGCTGGCTTCCTTTTCGCAAGGTTCGGGCAGCCCAAGGTGATCGGGTACATCCTGATCGGAGTGGTTATAGGCCCAAGCCTGCTCGGCATCATCGGCCCGTCCGAGGACCCAGTGAACGGGGTGACCAACGGCGACGTCTCGCCCCTCCCCGAGACGATCATGATGCTCGCCGAGCTGGGGGCCCTGGTCCTCCTGTTCATGGTCGGCCTGGAGTGCGACCTCAGGAAGATATACACACGCATGTCGGTGAGCATAGCCATCGGTGGAGTGATAGTCCCCTGGGTCGGCGGCTTCGGTGTGGCGTACTTAGCGGGCTACACCGTCGAGGCCGTGTTCATCGGGGCGACGCTCGTGGCCACCAGCGTCGCCGTGACGGCGAGCGTCATGTCCGAGATGGGATTGGTGGGAAAACACATCTCGAACGCCATCGTCGGCGCAGCCGTTGTGGACGACATACTCGGCATGGTCGTCCTCTCGGTCGCCAAGGGTATGGGGACCGGAGGCGGCATCGACGCCTTGGGTCTCGTGCTCCTCGTGATTGGAGCCATCGTGTTCGTCGTCGGCGGCGCGTGGATAGGCACCAGGTTCCTCGTCAGGCTGGTCTTCAATGTCCAAATAAGTGGTTACAAGAGGAAGCTGCCCCTCAGCGGCTTCACACTCGCCCTCGCGATCGCTTTCCTATACGCCTTCGTCAGCGAGCTCATAGGCATATCTGCCATAGTCGGAGCGTTCGTCGCGGGGACCATATTCGCGGGGTCTGCCCTGAGGGACGGTATCAAGAAAGGCACGCAGTACCTGGAGGCGTTATTCGTCCCGCTGTTCTTCGTCTCTCTGGGCGTCGTCGTGGACTTAGGGGCGATGTGGAACACCATCATCCTAGGCGTGAGCCTCACAGCCGTGGCTATAGTGACGAAGGTCGTGGGGTGCGGGATCCCTGCATGGCTGAGCGGTATGAACAAGTGGGACTCGCTCGCTGTGGGCGTGGGGATGGCGCCCAGGCTAGAGGTAGCGCTCATCATAGCGTACTACGGCCTGTCGACGCAGCTGATCGGGGTCGACCTGTACTCGGTCGTGGTGTTCATGGGGCTGGTCACGGCGATAGTGTCAGCACCCTTCATGAAGAAAGTCCTCGTACGTGGCGGCCACACACTGGAAGGCATCTGAACTTGAGAAGACATGCCGTCTTGTCGATGCCTAGATCTCGACTTCTGCGTAGCCTTCCGAGTGGCCCCGGCCGTTGAGTTCAGCGACGCCCTCTGCGACCTCAGGACCCCTATTGCCCAAAGCGAGGAGAAACGCCCTGCCGAAGGCTATCGACTGGTCGCGGCTCCCTTCCCGCAGCTCCCTGAGGAAGGCCTTTCCGATCAGTAATGCGAATTCCCTGTCGGCAGTCACCGTGTTCACGTCCATCTCTTCCGTACCTCTAGTTAGTCATATTCCCGCCCGAAGAGTATAAAACGGTCACAGCTGACAATCATGGCTGATTCTCACGCAAGAGAAGCCAGCAAGTCGATTTGCGAATTCAATCAGGGGAGTGGCTCGGCAAACCTTTTACCCTTTTTTGTTCCACCGTCTTAAGATTGGCAGGGTGAATCTGGCCCAAAACACGATAAATGCACGAATCAGGCCTTCATCGGCTAATCTCTGGATTCGTTCCTATGGCCTTTTCTCAAAATGGTGAAGACACCGGACTCCAGGTTTTACAGTTTTGGAGCCATCATCCAAAAGGCCCACCCACATCGTCAACTTCAGCGGGTTTTGCATGTCCACCAGCGGCATACAGCGCGAAACCGACAAACAAGGCCACGACGCCGATGATCAATACTATACTCCCCTCTGTGATATATGGCTGTACCACCTCCTCATCGCCGTGACGGTCCATCTGTAATTCGGGGTATATCATTATCACCGCGCCCGCCACCAATATGGCCATGCCGATGATCGCGGTCAACACTCCTGCGTTCATGAGCCTCATGTCAGCCATCACCATTCCCTCTTCACTGAATCGCCTTCGATGGCTTAAGGGCTTCTGTCAAGGCCCTATGGCCGTAGATTGTGGTTCTCCGGGCATGTTGCCTCGACAATCTCAGCGGCAGGCACTACTTTGGCGGCTCTCGGTTTGTTGCGCTTCTTTCGAGTTCTACGAATCTTCATCGGACCGATTTGCTCTCTCGTTTCCTGGGAAAAGACACCTCGGATGGCAACAGCGAGATCCTCAGTGTCAATGAGTATTCCTGCGTCTCTTCTTATCTCTTTTCTGATGTGCTTGAGGACGTCTTCGCGGAAGATGGCCTTGCCGATGGAGATTGGACTAAGAGCCAGTTG
>JAEHCM010000021.1 GCA_020696365.1 Thermoplasmata archaeon
CGGCTCCTCCTTCATCCTCCGCTCCTTCGGACCTCCTTCTTTCTTCTCATCCCACCTGCTCGCAGGCCAGACGAAGACTTCGAGCGCCACCACCCCGAGCGAGAATAGGATCATGGAGGCGCGTGTTGTGTCTGAGTTGAGCCCGATGGGCGTGAGAACGAGCATGAGCCCGAGCAGTATCACGACCAGTATGCTGAGGCCCAGGCTGAGCACGAACTTCGCCTCGAGGCTGGTGTTCCTCCAGAAAACGAGCCTCACGAGCGCGAAACCGGGGACGAAGAACAGGTAGGGAATGCCGAAAACCAGGGCTGCCGCGGTGCCAGGATACAGTAGGAGGACGACTGTCGCGAGCACCGAGTAGGCGCAGATCGCGACCCTCTGGCCGTCGTGCGTCTCCATGAAGGCCAGCAGACGGTCCAGACCTTCTGTGAAATCAGCCACTGTCTGTCCCTCAAATCGTGCTGTAAGGTTTAACGCATATATTTGTTTGCCCAGCCTCTCGTATCATAGAGTCAGTACGTCGTTCACCCGCGTCCTGGCATGTGCGCACGCGTGGGCAAGGTTTTTATGTAGCGAATCCGATAGCTGACCTGGTCGCCATTCATACCCCCGTTGAGGTGGTTCCGTTGTCTCCAGAACAAGAAGAGGATGAAGCCGCATGCCCTGTATGCGGCAAGCTTGTGAGCCTTGATGTGGCATCGTGTCCCCATTGCGGCGCCGAGTTCGAAGAGGACGAGGAAGTCGTTGCGACCGAGGTCGCAGAGGATGATGGTGCAGCGTGTCCCGTGTGCGCCAATATAGTCAGCCTCGAGGCCGCGTCCTGTTCGCACTGCGGCGCTGAGTTCCAAGGGGACGATGTAGAGGAGATAATCGAGGTCGAGGAGAGACGCGCCCCCACCAAGGCGAAGGCGAAAGCCAAAGCGGCACCGAAGGGCGCTGGCATGTCGAACTTCTTCTCGCCGACGAGCATCATCGACTTCAGGGTCATCGGCGTGGCGCTCATAATCCTGGGCATCGTGGGCTCGCAGATCGCCATGATGATTGACTGGTACTGGTCATGGGTCCCGCCGATCGAGGACAACATGGCGCTATTCGCCCTGTTGCCAGTAGTCGTACTCATTGTCGGGCTGCTTGTGTTCACACTCGTGAAGAAGGCGCTGTCATCCGGGACGAGCATACCCGATGGCCTGCCGAGAACCTCCCTCTCGCTGTTCCTGTTCGGCATATTCGCCCTCGTCGTGATGCTCCTCTGGAACCCGATCAACTCGGCCCTTGAGAGCAGCCAGATAGGCGTGGCCGGAGGGTTCTTCGTGGTCGTCGTCATCGGTATCGTGGTCATGATCATGGGCTCGAGGATGGCCGCGGAGAAGGGCTCGGCCGCGTGATTGGCCGACAGACCACCAAACTCCTTCCTCGTGTCGTTTCTGTAGCGGACAGCGTCCGCGGTTCTGTTTTGCCATCCGATGTCCCGGCGGACCGGCCAAGAAATCAGGTCCGGAAGATGTCCTTACAAAATCGTGACCGTTCGCATCCGGTCGGTGTGACGGGTTTGCGGAGTGTCGATCTTCTCTGGGGTGGGCGCGGGAGGCGCCCCCACGACCATGTTTTCATCACGGTTCCAAGCGTCCTTGGCCCGTCGTGCATCCGACACGATTTTGGCGCGGGCGTGGGCGTATACGTCCAGAATGGACATAATAATTATATACCAATAGCCCGATTAATTGCCTTAGCGCAGAAGGGATGGACCAGCAGATGCTGGGTGCGGCGTGTGAGCACCAGATTCGTCTCTTCAGCGTGAGCAGCACGAGAAGAAACGAGGAGAGGTGAGGCGCGCATGGAGAAGAAAATCATAGGGATCATGCTATCTCTGATTGTCGTCGCCATCGTTGTGGTGGCCGTCGTAATGGTAGCGGCAGGAGGCTTCAAGAAGAGCGGCGGGTTCACGAAGCTTTTCGACAGCCTGGAATACTCCGGGAACCAGACCTATCAGCAGGAGCTTGAGATACCGGACGACTGGGAGGTCGACGACGTGAAGAAGGTCAGCGACACAATAGTCGACATGTATCACTACAGTACTACGGTCCAGCAGACCAACGTGTACATAACCACGCTGTACTTCGTCTACATCGGCGATGAGTGGTCTGACCCTGACGATGGCACGCGGTTCTCGGTTCCCAATTCGATAACGCACCACGAAGAGACATTGGCGTCATGGATCCCCGTCAGCCACGGACTGTTCTCACTCCAGGTATCGTCCGCCACTGATCTGTCTGTTGCATACGACATAGGCGACGTGATAGAGCTGGAGACGACCATCGTGATCGCCGACGACGAAACGTCCGACGGCACCAAGGCATTCGGGCTGTGGGCCGTCGCGGACACCGTCTGAGGGCGCCCGAAACCCTTTTCGAGCCTATTCTCCGCGACCCGCAGGAAGGGATGGGTTCTCGAATGGTCGCACTTCTAATACTAAACAGCTTCGATAGCCGGAACCGGACAACGATCTCGATGACGGCAAAAGTGTTTAATAATGCCATTTCGCTACAAATGGACTGCAGCACGAAGCGTCACCTATTGGAGCGGCATCGCTCGACCCGGTCATTTTTTTCATGATGGGCGAAGAAGATGTCCGAAGGTCTGATGAAAATCCTCTAGGCCCCCCGTTAGAGAGAGATAGGCCTTGCGAAAGGACAGGCATGATGCTAGTCAGGGCTCTAGACCCCCGCACAGTTCCAGAGGCCTCACCAACGGCGTCCAGCGTCCCCGCACGGCTGAGAGAGGGCGCACAAACGGACGATTACTAGGGCGCATAAACGGTCTCACGAACGGCCTTGTCAATGGCCTCACGAACGGCCTTGTCAACGGCCTCACGAACGGCATAACCAACGGGATAGTCAACGGAAAAGGCGTCACCAACGGCATTCGCCTGTCATATCAGCACAGGAAACTGGGCGTGGCAGCGGCCCCCTTCAGGAACAAGCTGCTCGTAATCTCCGCGCTGTGCGTTGCGGTCCTTCTCATCCCTTACGTCCTCGTCTTCACATTCCCCCCAGATCAGGTCGACATAGACGGATATTTTCTCGACTGGGTAGACGCCCAGATATTCGTCGACGTTCCGGACTCCGAGAACTCCGACGTGGCGATTGTCGAGTATGCGATGAAGCAGGACGCCCGCGCCTCATACTTCTACATCCGAACGGACGGACAGATGTTCAGAGGAGCGGACGACGGTGCGGACGGCTTCTACGTATTCATCGACATAGACGGGGATTCGTCGACCGGATACTCTGTGAGGGGACTTGGCGCTGAATCGCTGGCACTGGTGATCGGGTGGAATCATTCGCTCGTGCTGCAAGAAACATACTTCTTCGATCACCGTGCCAGCCCTAATGATTACGCTGGGTTCAGTAAGTCGGGCCACCCAGCGGTAGCCTTCAAGGACGACAGAATTGAGATCGGGACGAACATAATCCTTTCGCCTGAATCGCGAGCTGTCGTCTGTGCCCGCCACACGGACGTTGCCGACGACTGGTCGGATGCGAACTTCGTTGCCAGCGGCCCTGCGGTACGCGTGGTCGAGGAGTTCTGCGCCGTTCCGGTCACGAGCGGAGACACTGACGAGCTCATGCTGAAGGTCCATGTCTTCGGCAAGGGGCCCTCCGTTGAGCTGACGGGCCTGAACTTCGAGATGATGGGCAACGTGACGCCGTCGGCCATCAGAGCGGTGGAGTCGTTCCGCGTGCTCGGCGATACGGATTCGAGCACGATGGAGTTCGTGAAGCCCCTGACGCTCAGGCAGGGGCTCTCGACGACCATAGAGCTGCTGGCGAGCTTCCCGGAAGGCGCCGCCGGCGGGACCTTCGGGCTCAGGCTCAACGGGAGCGCCGGCCTGATATTCGAGGGCAACGCGACCATCGCATACGACTCCACTCAGACGGACTGTATGGTGACGCACATAATGTCCCCGTCTACGAAGATTGCGATTGACGGAGCGTTCGCCGACTGGAAGACACGGCCGACCAGGGAGGACGACCTAGGGGACGCCTTCTCGGTTGACGACGCGAATCGACATAACCGGTGTCAAGACGGCATCGCAGGAGGAAACGGCGTACTTCTACATGGCGGTCGACGGTTCGATGATGGCGGGGTCGAACATACCGGGCGATATTGTCCGGGTGGTCGCCCCTGATGTGGTCGTGGGCAACATAACCGACACGCCGATCAAGAGGTCGGGCATGGACTTCGCATACATCTTCATCGACACCGACTTCAACCAAAGCACCGGATCGGCCGTGATCGGCTCCGAGGCGTGCAT
>JAEHCM010000022.1 GCA_020696365.1 Thermoplasmata archaeon
CGGATACTTCTCGAAGTAATTGGCTATCTTGTCCCACATACGAATCGATGACAATATGTGTACAGTAATAGATTAATGTTCGCCCGAATGCACACTGGCTAACACTCCCCCTGTACGATCAGCCACTCGACCGATACGACTATTTCCTCGAGTTCAGCGAAAGCGATCACGAGTATCTTATCCACAATGCAGCACCGGGAGAGCAGAGCCATTGTCCTCCCCCAGACGACAGTTTTTCATGCCCTGGTGCTGCGCCCTCTCACTCTCACACTGAAAGCGACGGAGGGGCCGACGCCCATCCCAGACCTCTGCGTGCTCCGCAGTGCTCCATGCAAGGCCTCGCCGTCGCTACCCCCGTGAAACCCAGGACAGGGAGGACCTCACACTTTCCTCCTGTTGCAGACAGCCCGAAATTTCCCGAGGCCTCTCTGTCCGACCCTTTTTCTGTGTGAGGGACCTGGATGGACGGCGACGAGTTCTGCGGACACCTGTTGTCGAGGACTCTCAACCTTTGTAGCATGTATCGTCGCGGTCCGGAGGGCATGCCAGAAAAGTGCTGGGACAAGGAGTATTTCAAGATCACCGGGCAGCACTGCCCCAACAACACGGTCATGCGCCGTCCCGGAGTCCATGTCAAGCCAGCAAGGGTCAAGCCAGCGGTGGACCTGGAGCGCGACTACCTCAAAGACCTCGAGCAGTACAACGACCTCTATCCTGAGTCTGATAGGCTCTTCGATCCCGAGGACCTCGAGACAGTAGAGACCTACGACTCCGAGGAGGCGAGCTGATCATGGTCGGCAATGGCCTCGCTCGCCCTGTTGTAACCAACAGTAGTGGGGCCGTTCCAAAGTCACCCAAGGCAAAGAAGCCCCCCAAGGAAACGGGCAAGGGGCGCGTCTATTCCTTTATAAAGAACGAGAAGGTGCCAGTCGGGCCCAAGTACATAGCACGCGAGACAGGGCTCAATGCGAGCTCCGTCAAGGTCTACTGCAGGCGTCTCACGCAGGAGGCCCGGATCGTCCGGACGCCGACAGGTTACACTTTACCTGTAACCTCGTTCGAGCAGCAACTCGAGCGACGACTGATGCTGGATGGGCAGAAACACTCGCTCCCGAAGCTCCACGACATTCATCTGACATTCAAACCGGAAAACATCAAGACCGCGCTCAAGAATCCCGCACTCTGGCACCCCACCGTTCATGTGACCTACGAGATGGGGGGAAGGGGGCCAGATGCGCCGGAGACACCACAAGCTAATATACAAGGTTACAACGACAAGGGCTACCCTTCCGGCCTGCCCGAATACCTCAAGCGGTTTTTCAATACCATCGACAAGGACAGCATCTACCAGCTATGGAATGTCAACAAGGGCAGCTACAAAGAGATCAAGGGAGGGTTCCAAGAGCAGTTCGACTTCGGGACCTACAGGCTCACATTCCAACTCTTCGGGACAGGCACGATCAAGATCATGGTCGCAGCCTCGGAGCACCCTCTAGACCTCCAGCAGTGGAGGGAGACGCTCGCAGGAATCAATAGCCTTTTTCTCTCCAAGACGGGGGTTCAGTTCTTCGACATATCGAACTTTTTTCACTTCGAGAGACTCCATGCAGGTACGGACCTACTCGCCGGGTCGATCGACCTCGCAGGGACGTCCAAACTCACGTGCACGGTCCGACAGTTCGACGATTGGCTCCACAGGATCTATGAGAAGGTCTTGGGCGACGAGCTCTTCGTTCGGAACGAGATCTGCCTCGAGAAGGGTGACTACGCCAACCACAGCTACGAGGCGTTCAACGGGTTCCTTGCTCTCCTGGAGGGTGGGGTCACTCCCGGCCTCATTAACGCTCAACTTTTCGCGACCAAGCGTGACAGCGACGACCTCGAGAAGGTCGTTCGCCGTCAGTCCAATCAGATCCATGGACTGACCAAGGTGGCCGAGAATCAGTCCAATCAGATCAGAGAGCTCTTGACGGCCATCAGGCAGATCGCGCCGGAAACTACCGGGCTCGAGCCTGCCTCAGATTTTGAGACAAGGAGGACATAGAAATGGAAGCAACAACAGCAACCAAGAATGTGAGCAATGGCGAGGAGACTGTCGAGCAGCAGCTCAGAGTGACCGAGCTCAAGGAGATCGACCTCATGCTGGTCGAACTCTCCGGGGCCAACCCTCGCAAGAACGTGAAGGGCAAGAGCTACGACGAGCTCAAGGACAGCATTGCCGAGCATGGGATCCTCGAGCCTCTCATCGTCCGGCCCAAGGGCGAAGACAAGTACGAGCTCGTCGCCGGGGAGCGAAGGTTCACCGCAGCCAAGGAGCTCAAGCTCGAGATGGTCCCGGTCGCGATCAGGGACCTCGACGACGCGACCGCACGGATGATCATGCTCCTGGAGAACCTGCAGCGAGAGGACCTCGAGCCCCTCGAGGAGGCAGCAGCCCTCGAGGAGATCCTCAAGACCGGGATAACGCAGGAAGAGCTCGCACGGAAGGTCTCGAAGTCGCAGCCATGGGTCGCCAACAGACTCCGACTCCTCAAGGCCCCCAAGGAGCTCAAGAAGTACCTCCAGGCAGGTTCGATCACACCGCAGCATGTCGTCGCCCTGCTGCCGTTCGTGGAGCGTGAGGAGCTCAAGAGTGTCGTTCTCGAGTCCGTCGAGAGCTCCGTCGAGGATGCCAAGAACGGTTTTGAGTCATTCACCGTCGACGATGCCAAGAACGTAGGGGAGTCACACATACGGGAAGAGGGCTTCGCTCTCGATCTCTCGTACCACAACTCAGCCCTCAAGAAGATGTTTGACTACACTGGCTGCGACACCTGCAAGTCTGTCGTTACGATCTCCTCTGAGGCGTTCAGAGGCAAGGAGAGGAAGGTCCGCTACTGTCTCAACGGTGAGTGCTTCGAGGCGCGATTGAAGGCCGCATCGGAGAAGTTCAACCAGGCCGAGGCTGCGAAACAGGCCAAGAAGCCGAAGGCTGGCAAGGCTCCCAAAGCTACCAAGGGAAAACTCAGCTATAGTGACTACAACGAGATCAGGAGCTCCGAGATCGACACCACGGAATGCAAGAGCTGTCCGAACTGCGTTGTAGACACCGATGGGGAGCTGACGTACTCCTCCAACAAGGGAGCCCGACTCTGCGTGAACCCTTCATGCTACAGAGGCAAGATCAGCGCGAGGTCCAGGGTCAGAAACAAAGCCGTCCGAGCAACTGTCGTCAGGGTTGAGGAGGCCACCAAGGAGCATCTCCAGGGACGAGAGGCAGGGTTGACCCTTCCCGAGCTCCGATTCATCCACAAGTGGATCGTGGAGAAGGCTGGATACAATGCGAGGCCGAAGGCGACGAGAAAGCTCACGACTGCGAAGGACCTCGAGGACGCGATTCTGAACTGCATAGTCCTGGACGAGCTCTCGCCCATCCGGTACTCTCACAGCGAGAACGGAATCCAGCAGCTGCAGAAGCACGCCCCGTTCAAGGTCAAGAAGGCCCCGAAGGTCCCGGACAAGAAGGCCAAGAAGACCAGGAAGACCAGGACCAAGGATCCCGCACTCGTGGACGCGGAGAAGGCCCAGGCCAAGAAGGACGCGAAGGCCAAGAAGACCAAGAAGAAACCGAAGGGGTGAGCTCTTGAGCTCAGAGCCATGCAAGCACGACTGCGGGTGGTGCGTCCTCGAGAAGGTCGACGTCTTCATCCGAGGCGACGGCAGCGTCATGATCGACAGCCAAGGAGGGCAGCACGCCAAGCTCCGGGCTCAGTGCAACCTCCGGTGCGGGGAGGTACGCAACGTCTACATTCCTCTCGGCAAGGCGAAGGTCGGAACGACGAGCTACGCGGGAGGGAGCTCGTGAACCTCGAGGAGCTCTACGACCAGGGCGACCCTCTCCCGGTCAAGAACGAGCGTGTCCGGGAGCTCCTGCAGGGCGCGTATTGGCGCGGTGTGGATCTCGCCAAGATGAACGGGCTGCCTGAGCTCTCAGCTGCGGACACGAGGGCCATGATCCGAGCCGTATCGTTCGGATTGCTGGAAGGGTTCGAGAAGAACAGAGACTACTCCAAGGGGGCGCAGCCATGACGCAGCTCCTCGAGCAGCAAGCGAAGGGACAGCCTTCGGGCCCACTCAAGTCGAACTGCCCCAGCTGCAAGGGGGGGGGCTACATGCACAGTTGGCACGCTGAGGG
>JAEHCM010000023.1 GCA_020696365.1 Thermoplasmata archaeon
AACGTCGCAATCTGAGCGTCGGTTCCGTGCTGCTCCACAAGCCCCAAATAGTGTGCGCGCACATTGCTGTCGTCAGCATGGCTCTTTAACCACGTCACCGTCTCGTCTATCAATTTCGCAATCTGAGCGTCGGTTCCGTGCTGCTCCACAAGCCCCAAACAGCCTGCGCGCACATTGCTGTCGCCAGCATGGCTCTTCAACCACTTCGCCGTCTCGTCTATCAATGTCGCGGCCTGTTCGTGGGTCCCGTGCTTCCCCAATAGGGATAGCAGCCGAACCCGGAAGTGCGAATCATGCTCATGCTGCTTGGCCCACACGAGACCCCATTGGATCGCGTGGGCTGGATCCTCAAGGTTCTCTTGGAGCTTGCTGACAATGACAGCCTGGGATCCGGTCTGTGGAGCACATCGTGCTAGCAAGTTATGCGCCAGCGAGTATTCCCCAAGATCTGAGGCGCTTTGCGCCCAATAGCACGCGGATTCGTTGTCGCTCTCTGCCAACGCCTGGATGCGTTCTCGATAACACACCAGCACGGCGTGAGCATGGCTCCGGTCCTCATGCAATAGAGCCCTGAGCAACCGAGAAAGGAAGACACTGGCGCCAGGAGTAGCGGCGCCCGACCCGAAGACCTTTGTGACGTACTGGTCGGCAAGGCCAGTGTACTCAAGACGGACCAGCGCCTCGGCAATCGTGTCGTGCGCGATCATCCACTGAGAAGCGCGTGTCGCAGATTCTGCTGGAACGACTATGCCCACAGCTCCTAGCCGTCCTCTGCCTCTTCGCAGCTCCAGTCGAAGGCGGTTGGGGTACGACGATTCCCCTGTAATCCAGACTAGAGCTTCATCTGGCGTGCTGATCCCCAACACATGGAATGATGCGATCGCCCCGATGGCTTTATAGGTCTGTGGATGGCTACGCCTGACATCTTCGATCGTTCTACAGACTATGTTGTCGAATATGTCTCCGCTCCCGGTTGCCTGGAGAAGCAAGGCCAGCAGAGGGAGCGATCCACTCTGAGCTTGGCGAAGCAATGCGGCCCATAATGTCGGGTCGATCTGAGCTAGCTCAGGCAGCTTTCTTGCAGCGGAGGCCTCTTGCTCCGAGAGGCACTTGAGTTCGGGCCACCCGGCTTGGTCAGCTCCTCCTCCATCGTGAATCAGCCATTCGATTCCAGCGGACCTCGGGAGTACGTGGCTTTGATCCCTGTTGGAGCGAGTTGTGGCTATAAGGTGAAGATTAGCAGTAGGCTCACTTAGCAGCATAGCGAAGGAGGGGATTTCAAACACGTCATCAACTAGCAGTGCCGTTGGCGTCTTGCTTCCAGCAGCAGATTGCACTGCCAAAGGCATCCAATCCTGCCCTAAGCGAGCAGCCGGCTGGACTTCGAGTACTGCCCATCCTTCTTTCGCCAGGTTGGCTCCAAGCCGTCGGAGCAGGGTCGTCTTCCCTTCTCCCGGCCCACCTCTGACTAACAGGAATGTCGGGTGCCCTGCCGCGCTTCGCATCCTCTGCATCAAGTGGGGCGTGACATCTCTTGGGAAGTCTCGTCCCTGAGCAATCAGTGACCAACTTCCTCGTGATATCCCCAATACGCTCTGCAGCTTCTCCCGCTTCTGTGCGCGGAGGAAAGGCTCGTCGATAACAGTGAAGCTGCGGCGAAGAGCCTCAGCAGACTCCCTACCGTGGCACAGCAGGAGATCAAGACCGCCACCGCCATAGGGTAAGGCTTGTATCAGGACGCGTGCAAGCAGGCTCTTCCGGTACCAGTTCCGCAGTGAGCTAGTCTTCCGCATTCACATGACCTCCGCACCCTCCTGCCTGACCCATCCCCGTTATTCGGTTCATACCTAGAGTCAATCTAAACCATCACCTTCCGCGAGGGCAAATGAGGGGACGAGGCCAGCTGCTTCTGGTGCTGGAATTCGGTTCGCCTCACGAGTCTCACGAAGCAGTCAACCCTCGACCTCCACGGTACAAGAATCACCAACGACGGTCGCGAGCACCTCGCGAGCCTCAAGAAGCTACGGTTCGTTTCGATTGGCACGACACGGACGACTGAAGGTGCAGACTTCCTCAGGATGGTGCTGCCTCGCCGTACTCTCTTGAGGCAAGCCCTGTTGGACTGCCTCCGAGCGTACTCAATTCGGAAGTAGTCCACTGGGGCCTGCCAGATTGCATGCGAAGTGCGGTATGGGCGGCCTGCTCTGGCCATGGAAAGCGAAGCGATCTCGTCCATGATTCGAGACGAGAAAGTTCTAAGCGCGTCCAATACTCCCAAGAGTGGAGGACGAGCTCAGAGATGCCAGTCTGCTGTTGACGGCATCAGCAAGACCTGTTGGCTTCGAAAGCAGTTCACCACGGCGAACCAGAGCGGATGCCTGTCGAACTCGCGACAAGCGGGCGGACGGCCAAGCGATCAGGCGGGACCTTCGTTTGCCGCACATCCTCCTGAGTCATAGGATGGGATCATGAGAGAAGGAGGGGTGATATGGCAGAGTGGATTCTTGCCGTGAGCGCACTTGCTGCTGCCGCTGCTGTGGCGGGAGTCGTTTTCCAGCTAGTAACCCACCACCCAAGCGTCTCCGGACGTGCCGAGCTGGAGAGAGCGGGCGGAGATCTCGCCAAGATCCGCGCCTTCCTTCAGCACACGAAAGGGACGCCAATAGAAGTCAGGGAAGTAGGGTTGGCCTTTCCCCAGGGGAGGTACCTCAGGTTAGCGCCCGATCCAAGCCCCGAAAGGATCGGCGTTGAGGGAGACCGCCCCCCGAGGACTCTGCGTGCGGGGGATACACACGAGATCTACATCTCGGTTGACCGCATTCGATGGTGTCTTGCCCACAACTTTGTCTCTCTGGAGTGCCTCAATGAGCCTCCCACTGCCGTGCGCTTTGCCGACTCGCGGGCGAAATGCTTCAACGCTGCTCTTCCGACCATTGATCGTGACGAGTGGAGACGCCGCATTGGCATCATTGAGATTGACTGCGAGGCTGCTGGTCCGTCTGCGGAATAAGGTGACTGTGACACCTCCACTTCCCTTGCCCCAACCACGACTGCGCTACTGACTGGCTGACGGCTTCAGTTCGAAGTGCGTCCAATGCGGCTCGCCTGAAGGGACTCGAACCCCCAACCCCCGGTTCCTGTGCGGGGTCAAGTCTTGCAATACGACACTAGGACTTGGCAGATTCTGTTTGCTCGTGTCTCCTCAATCGCCGACTGATGGTGGCATAGTGCACACTCAGGTGGTCGGCGATCTCCTTCATCGTGTAGCCATGTTCGCGGTACGCTTCCGCAATCGTCGCTTTGTCCTCTGTGTCACGGAAGATCTCACCCAAGCTTGGACGACTCACGAGGCGCTGCAGTCGAGGCACTTCCTTCATCTCCGATGGCCTGGGGAGGCTTTCGATAAACGCCTCTGTTCCGAGATAGATCTGCCCCTTCAACTCTTCCCACGGTGATGCACCTCGACCAGCGGACACAAAGTCACGGTAGGCCTTCTGTGCCGCTAGTCGGTGCTCATCGAACTGTGAGAGAATCCAATCAATCGTCAGAAGAGGGAGGGCTTCTCCCATACCAGCGGTTGCGCAATAGCTGCTCCATTCCCAATCCTTGGCACCTTGAACCATGTGCGCTCGAACGGGATTCAATGCAACGTAGCGGCAAAGCTCTAGGAGATACGGGTCCTTCTCGACGAGGATCGCCTTGAAACGGCCTTGGAACAGATGGCCAGCGCGACCATGATGTCGGTTGAAGGCCTGAGTATAGACGCCGTTTAGCTGCCGCATCCCTTGTGACAGATTTGCATCCGGTGTCTCGATGAGCAGATGTGTAGTGTGGCAACGCTTCGCATTGCTTGGGCGAACTGCGTTCGCCTATCTGGACAG
>JAEHCM010000024.1 GCA_020696365.1 Thermoplasmata archaeon
GCTCAGCCTGAGCGGGGACATCGAGCGCATGACGGCTGTCCGCGACGCGATAGGCCCCGGCGTGGAGATGCGGGTCGACGCGAACCAAGGATACTCCGTCGATGAGGCGTCAAGGTTCTGCGAGGAGATGCACACGCTCGGAGTCGTGCTCGTGGAGCAGCCCGTAGACGCCGACGATTACGAAGGGCTCAGGAAGGTGAGGGAGCGCAGTCCCGTGCCCATCATGGCAGACGAATGCCTGAGGACCGTCGACGACGCCAGGAAGGTCGCGGAGATGGGGGCAGCGGACATCATCAACATCAAGCTCATGAAGAGCGGGGGCATCCACCCCGCCATAACGATAGACGAGATAGCCAAGGATGCCGGCATGACCACCATGGTCGGCTGCATGGGGGAGATACAGCTATCGATCGCTGCGGGGCTGCACTTCGCCCTGGGCTCGGGCAACGTACGGTATGTGGACCTCGACTCGCACTTCTCGATGATAGACGACCCTTCGACGGGGCTGACGTTCAAGGACGGGGCCCTCGCGGTCGCGCCTCGACCGGGCCTGGGCATCGCCACGACATCGTACCAGTAATGCTTATAGCCTGAATGCTCAATCCCGTGCCACCGATTGCATACTGGCGGACCATCAAATGGCGAAGAAGATCGACGATCTCCGCAACGCCGAGGAGAAGTTCCGGGCGCTTCTGAACAAGCGCGATGATATCAATGCCCAAGCATCGGCCATAAGGTCCGAGCGGGACACGCTGAACGACCAGCGCAGGGAGCTCCAGGAACAGGTGAGAGACGTACGTGACAAGCGAGACGCCCTCGTCGCGGAGATGCGGGCCTACAAGGACAGGAGGAACGACCTCCAGAGGAAGGCGAAGGAACTCATCGAGTTCAAGGGCAAGCTCAAGGGCAGGCCCATGGGAGATCTCAACTCCGAGATACGCAAGCTATCGGGCGAGATCGAGAGCCTCGACCTGACGCAGCAGACGGTCCCGATGACCATCCCGAAGGAGAGGAAGCTGCTGGATGACCTCAAGGCGAAGAGGCAGGAGCTGGAGCGCGTGAGGACGATACTCGGCGACCAGGAGAAGATCGCCGAGGAGATCCACGACATCGACCAGAGCATAGACGAGCTCTTCCGACAGGCGGACAAGGAGCACGAGGAGGTCGTGCGTCTGTCTAACGAGAGCCAGGAACACCACGACCACGTCACTTCCGTGATGAAGGAGGTCTCTTCGCTCAAAGGAGTCGCCGACAAGAAACACGCTGATTTTGTCAAGCTCAGGGAAGACGCGGACGCGGCCCATCAGAAAGCCACGGACATGCGGGATAAGATCATCGAGATACGCAAGGAGCGGCGCGCTTCGTGGCAGGAAGAGCAGGACTCGGTCAACGAGGTCAACAAGGCCGCGCGGGATATCTTCGACGACGAGAAGAGGAAGGACGCGGCAGCCGAGGAAGCGCTCCAGCTGCTCCTGAACAAGAAGAAGGTGGAGATGCGCTGACGCGTCCCGCGCCAGCCATCACGCATCATTTCTTTCTTCTGCCGAACACGAGGACCGAGGCCGTCGGCTCGATGTCGTCATCGTCGTCCTTTTCCCTCTTCCTCGAAAAGCGTTTCTTCTTCTCCGGCTTCTCCTCCTCCGTCCTGGGCTTCACCGTCTTCTTTCTCCGTGGCTTCGGAGTGGCGGGCTTGTCGGGCGCCTTTCCCTTGGAGACATAGATATCCCTGTCTCCCGACTGCTTGAAGTGCAGGCGGTCCGTCTTCATCAAGAGAGCCATTGGCAGCACGAGCTGGTCCTTGGAGAGTTCGGTGGCCTTCCCTATCTTCTCCAGGGTGGCGCCCGAAGTCGCCGTCACATTGAGTATCGCTCTGATGGCGTCGTTGACGTTCAGCTTCTCCCTGCCCGTCCCCACGGTCAGCTGCGTCCTCTGGTCGACTATGCTCGACAGGAACTCCTTTGAGCGGCTGTCGAAGTTCGCGGGGTCCTCCCTCAGGATGGCCCAGAGGGAGTGCGTGTCGAGTCCGAGCTGCTCCCAACCGCGTATCTGGTCTATCCTCTGTCCCGTGAGGAACTGCTTGTCGAGGCCGTTCTGCGCGACCGTGCTGTCGGGGTTGATCTCGAGGGCGTGCTGGAAGTGCATCACCGCCTCGTCGTGCCTTCCGAGCCTAGCGCACATCTTCGCGAGGTTGATGTGGGCGTCGAAGTTCTCCGGCATGAGCAGCATGGCCTTGTTGAAGCATACCATGGCCTCCTCGGGCCACGCGAGCGAGACGAAGATGACCCCTTTGTTGTTCCAGGCGTAGGCGCTGTTGGGGTCCATCTTGATCGCCTTGTCGTACGCGCTGAGCGCCAGGGCGCGCTTGGCGTCGAGGGCGTGTATGTTGCCCAGCTGGCACCAGGAGATGCCGTCCTCGGGATCGATCTCCAGCGCCATCTCGTAGCACGTCTTCGCCTTCGAGTGCTCCCTCAAGGCGTACAGGGCGTCGGCCTTCAGGCTCCAGGGGAGGGCGAAGCGCTTCGACACGCCGATTTCGGAGCACTTTTCGAGCGCGGCGTTCGCGTGGTTGAGAGCGCCGGTGAAGTCCCCCTTCCTTATGAGGGAGTTCGCCGCCCTGAGACTGGACCACAGCCTGAGGTATTCGTTCTCACGCCAGACGTAGATAGCCAGTGGGACGAACGAGAACGTAAAGCCTATCGTGGCGACCATGCGGTCGTACTGGTCCGCCGAATCGGTCGGTATGATACCTATCTGCTCGTGGAACGCCACGAGGAACAGGCCCATCGCACCCAGCAGCCACGCGCCGAAGAGACCGTCTCGGGTGCGGATGAACTGCAGCGCGAGGACCGCCAGCGTCATGCCGCCTGCGAACAGTGGCAGATTCATCGCGGAGAACGGGTATTCTCCAGGGGCGCTCCTTCCGACGTCGAACGCCTCGTGGACGGGCACCAGCAGCATCAGTATCAGGCCCGTCCCGAACATCGCCAGTACGATGGCGTCCCTGTCGTCGATCGCCTTCGACGCCATGACGATCATGACAAAGCCCGCGACGAACAGCATGCTTAGAAGGACGGCAAATCCGCCTGCGTTGGGGCCGATGACGATGAGCAATGCGAGGCTCGCGACGGTGAGTATCAGGCCTATCTGCCCGATTACTGTCTTCGGGAACGGAAGCAATGTGGACACTCCTTTGTCCGGTATGACC
>JAEHCM010000025.1 GCA_020696365.1 Thermoplasmata archaeon
CGCTGACCTCGAACGGATTCACGGCGCATCGAGGTAGCAGCACGGGGAAGCCAATCCAAAAGGGGAATACCACCATTAAGGTTGAGGATTCCGCGGGACGCACGGAGCCCGCAGTCTGGGTGGATTTCGGAATCCGCTATGACAAGAACGTCGAGGCGGACCCGATCGTCGGATGGTTGTTCGACACGTTGACAAGCCTCGGAAGACCCCTGACGTTGCGGGGTGACACCTCGGAGATCGCCCTTGAGATAGGAGTGATGACCGAGGTGATCCGCAAGAAGGTGGAGAAGTCAGTGTAGGTCAATGGGAGAAGCTGCGAGTGCCTCCCATTCGGCGGTCTGCCCCAGTCTATGGCCAAGCAGAGGTAACGTCCACGGGAGCTGGCCGCAGAGCTCAGGAAATCGGAGTCTACGACACTCGTCTCCAACATACAACAGGAGGATCATCATGGCAGAGCGCGAAACAGGAAGAGTCAAGTGGTTCAACGACGCCAAAGGGTACGGCTTCATCGAGCGACCTCAAGGCGGAGACGTATTCGTCCACTTCAGTTCCGTTCGTGGGACAGGCTTCAAGAAGCTGACTGAGGGGCAAGACGTGGACTATGTCGTCACCGAGGGCGATAAGGGCCCCCAGGCACAAGACGTGGGCCCCGCAGCGGCGGAGATTGCTCAGATGCTGAGGAGCTTGGAAGCGGCGAGCGTTGCGACCGCGGTGGCCGAGAGCCCGGCCATCTTAGAGGTTGAGATGGAGGAAGAGAGCCCCATCGTCGACGACGTCGGAGCTGCCTCTGAGGAGGCTGAGAAAGCGACCCTCATCGTTGCCACGGGCGAAGGGGATTCTGAGGAGGCGGACAAAGTGAGTCCCGTCGCTGAAGAGGTCGCAGCTGATACCTTGGTCGAGGAAGCAACCTAGGTCCAGGAGACGAAACTCGAGCGCGATGGAGACTGGCGGCGCAGGTGTTGTGCCTGCACCGCTTCCCTGGCGAACGGTTTCCTGCTTGGGTGCCATGCAGCATGAAACGCGATGTGGCGGGTCGAGCCAGGCCGGCTTGGTCGGAGCAATGCACGGCGCTCCATGAGTAAGTAGGGAGTTCACGAGCGGATGACACAGACTGATCGCCAATACGAGAATGCAAAGAAGCGATGCGTCGGCTCCCTCGACGACGTTGCCGTGTATTTCGTCGGATCGTGTATGGGCTTTCATCTTGCGATCGAAGACTCACTTGGTGAGTTCCGTAGGCTGTCGGAATCCGAACATCTTCGATTCAGGCAGCAGAGCCGAATCGCGGAACTCTCCTACGGGCAGTAGAGGGCATTCGGCCCTTAGTCTCTTGAGCGAGCACTTGAGACGCCGGAACTCCAAGAGATCCTCTTCCGCGCGGGCCGCCGCTAGGGATGGGAAGCGGCTCTGCGGCAGGAGTTTCCTCGTGTCAGGCCATCCGTGGTACAAGCGCAATGCCACCGTAGCCAGCTTACGGTCCTGGAATGGAGAGACGGCCATGCTCTAGGCACAGCGGCTCCCAAGGACTGGTCATCCCTTGACCCGCCCGTGATCAATCCAGAACAGAGCCAGGATCTAGATCATTGGAAGCGGACAAATGTGATGGACATCACGCGACCCTGGGTATTCGAACTCGAAAGCGCAAGCTCTGTCTATCGACGCAGGAATCCTTGGTTTGACCATGGAATCTATGAAGAGAGGGAAACGCTGATACCAGTTGGGATAGACGGGTTCCTCTGGAGCCTGAGGGACTGAACATAGAATGCGTTCATTTGCTGATCCGCGCTGACGGTATTCCGTATCTGGCGCTTCGCGCCATTCGAGTATCCCGTTGGGATCTAGCATCCATCCGTATTCAGCTCCTCCCGACACGCTAGGGGTATTGGCGACGATTCAAACAGCATGTATGGACCGGATTCCGGGAGGAGGGTCACTGCACGGCAACCTTGGCTGCGAGGCGGCTGTTCTTCATCCCGGAACCCTGATCCGTGCATTCGCTTTGGCGGGAGGTGGTAGACTGTGGTAGCTTCAGACGGCGACTGGCCGCGAGAATCACCTCGGCGGCCAAGAACACCGGAGGAGGGACGATGAACCATGCGCAAAAAGGAAGCCGAGAAGCGACAGGAGACCCTGTTGGAGGATCTGTGCGGGGCCGATAGACCTCTATACGCTGTTCTTAGCTCGTGTCTCTATCAGACACCACTGGCGGCCATATCGAAGAAGGATCTCGACGTTCTCATCAAGGAGGCAGAGGAGAGCGGGAACTTCGGACAGGCAATCGACAAAGCCATCTTTGAGGGTACTCAGAATCCCGGGGAGAGGGAACGGTATATCGAGGTTATCCGGAACCTTGCGTCGAGAGCCATGCACGTGGCAGAGCAGGCCAAGGATGAGCGAGAGAAGGAAGGACTCGCCGAGCGCGCTGCTTCCCTCGGGAGGAGAGTCGAGGATTACCGGTTCATGAGTGAAAGGACTGGTGACATACTGATCGTAGCCTCCGAGTACTACACCGAGAGGCTGGTGGAATCAGACGAGAACGTCAAGAGAGGAGCGAGACAAACGGACAAGAGGCAATCCGAAACCGTAGAACGTGCAATCGGAAAGCGAGAAGAGAGCCAGCGAGCCGCGAGAAGAAGAGAGAGACGTAAGATGGGAAGAGGGGAGAGGCGGGAGGCCAAGCGACAAGCGAAGATTGAAGACGCCGCAGCAAGAGGCAGGCGAAGAGCGAGAGAAGAGAAAAGGTCGGAGGCGGAAGAGGCAGAGCGGGGAATAGACGAAATGGAGGAAGCGGCGCGAGATGCAAGAACGAAGG
>JAEHCM010000026.1 GCA_020696365.1 Thermoplasmata archaeon
GGTTGGGACGGCATCTGGAGTACGGACCCCGAGGAGTACTTCGCGCTCGAGATTGCCGGCGACTCCTGCTGCGGCGGCCAGTTCGACATCTTCATCTACAACTGGTTCGACATCGAGCAGACCGGGGTCTTCATGGACTGGGCCGAGACGATTGCGGGAATGCGGCTTGGGATCGGCTCCGATACTACACTGATCTTCACCGTCTACGCGTCGATCGACGGTCTTTACTCGATTGCCGTTGGAATAGACTTCGTCTGGTAGCGCACAAAGCCTAAAGCTAGATACGTCGGGCCCATTGCATCGCTCGCGATTGCCTGTCTGAGCACAGCAAAACCGCGATGACCACCCCTCCCGTGGCCGGTCCACTTCTGGAGTTGGTCTTGATCGAGCACCTCCTGCCGAGGTCAATTGTGGCGCTGACCCGCTACAGCTTCCGGACATAGGTTCCAAACTTGCACAGAGGCTGCTTCTAATGGGCGCTTCAGAAGGCCATTTCCGACCAGGCACCCCCGAGTGGACGAATTTGGAACTTTCCGCTGGCCAAGTCGGGAAGAGATTGAAAGGCTGCTAGTCTTAGTTGGGTAGAACCATCCAGCTCCTCTATCTGGGCTCCAGAATGAGTTAAGGAGAATCAGGTCACGCCTAATAGCTCGCGGTCTAACGGATTGACTTATCGGCCTGTAGTGCCATAGGCTATTGCTCACATCTCATGTTGCTGAGGAGAACGCTGTGCCACCAAGCGAAGTCGCTGCCATTGCTACTGCGATATCCGAGATCCTCGATGCGGCCAAGAGGCTCAGTCTGCTAATGACGAAGAAGAAGAGACAAGTCAAGCTAGCGGCCAGGGCGGTGCTTCTGGCCGCAACTGAGACGCGGCAGTACATAACTAACATCGAAGGCGGGGGAGCGAGCGACAGAGAGAAGGAGGGCTATTTGGCCAACCTCTGGATGGAGGCCCACTGGGCCTTGATACCAGTCGATTGTGATCTTGCAGATCGGTGCTTGATCAAAGCAACTTGCTGGTCGGATCCTCGCCTCTGGTCGGACCCCAAGTACGAGCATGTTTCTGTAGATCTTAGTGCAATAATGGAGAGCTACTCCCGCTTGTCACGGGGTCTGGCGCCGAAACGTCAGAGGCGACTCGCGAAACAAGACGAGCCCACTACAGGTAGGGATGCTGATTTGGGGCACGCTCCGCGCAGGGGCAAAGCACTCTTCCTGCCCATCAAGAAGGAGTTCTTCGAGCGGATTGTGACCGGGAGGAAGAACACCGAGTACAGGCGCGTCACGCCATATTGGACCTCGAGGATCGAGCGCAAGGACTTCGCCGAAGTAATCTTCCGGAACGGCTACTCGAAGGACGCCCCAACGGCCCGCGTGGAGTGCACAGGAGTGAGCAAGAGAACGTTCAGAGGAGAACGGCACTACGCCATCAATCTCGGTCAGGTTCTGGAAGTACTCAACTACGACGACCACTAGGCTCCCGGCTTGTCCCGAGGGCGGATGATCTTCGGTCCTGCCAGGGGCGTCGATTCCCACGACCTGCCAAGCACAGCTGTCTGGCTGGAACCCAACACGACCCGAGAGGACTGGAACTCACTGTTTCGCCAGCAGGCCTGGGATTCGTGGCTTTGGCACGTTTCGAGAGGGGTGTGATGGAGTTCCAAACCTTCACAGACGTCCCTTCAGAAGCCCGTTTCAGAAGGCCGTTTTCGGCGATCCACCCCCAAGAGGATTCGAACTCCGCTTCGACGCTTGCGGATCCCTGCCGTGTTTCCGCTCTCTCTAACACTCCGCATGTTGCCTCAGCGAGTAGCGTTCCACCACCGGGTGCCATCTGATGTCCCACGGCGACCCTTTCACGTCCGTGCAAACAGCTTACATGGCGTTAGCCTTGATGCTTCCGTCTTCTGTCGTGCGCATTCGTGCTCTCTCTGTCTTCG
>JAEHCM010000027.1 GCA_020696365.1 Thermoplasmata archaeon
TGGGACATCGACGGCTGGGACGCAGCCGCAAAGATGGCCATTCTTGCCCAATCCGTGCTCGACCTTGACGTAGATCTGAAAGACATCTCGATGAAGGGAATCCGCGACATCGACATCGACTGGCTAAAAACACAGAGCGAAGATGGTCTCGTACGCCTGCGGGCAAGCGCCGTGCGGCGCGCTGACGGCGACTTCGACCTGAACGTTGCTCCTGTTGTGCTATCGCCCGAGCATCCGCTTGGCAGCCTTGGCTCAATGCAAATGGGAATCACGTACGAGACCGACCTGTTCGGTACCATCACCTCGATAATCGACGAACCCACCCCCCTGCCGTCTGCCTCCAGCATGCTCAGAGATCTGCTAGAGATCTACGTCAAGGACTAGACATGTCGAAGTCTCGACTGCCTCACCGCCCCAGAAGACGGAGTGCGTCCGTTCTCCAGGCAATGCGTTGCATTGCCAAGGAACATCCAAGGCGTTCCAAAGAGCACATGCTGCGGGACTTGCTGGACATATATGCACCGCGTGCATGGCGGGAAGCTTCCGCACTCAGAGAATAGTGTAGCGAGAAGACAGCCAGAGAATGAATCGACAGATCCACTCTCTAAGCAACGCTCAGCGTTGCCAGCAACACCCGCAGGACTGCCATTCTTTCAAGGGACCCCAATCTATCGGGTGCGGGTTCAATTGGCCGACCCGAGGGGATATGAAGTGCGGATCTTCACCACCCCGTTCGCTATTGCCTGAGCTTGGCCAGTAGAATATCTGAATGAAACTGGGAGGGGTCCTATGAAGCACGAAGTTGTCGTCGCAGGAGGAGGATTCGCAGGGCTTTGGGTCAGTCGTGCCCTCGGCCGTGCCGGCTTTGACGTCACGGTCATCGATCAGGACAACTACCACACGTTTCTGCCCCTGCTGTATCAAGTCGCGGCGGCGGAGCTCGAACCGGAGGCCATCGCGTACCCCCTGAGACACATCCTTCGCCGGGATCCTCGCGTTTCGTTCTTCATGACCGAGGTAACCGGCCTGGATGCCGAGGCACATGTGCTGAGAACCTCACGAGGAGACGTTTCGTACGAGTTCCTCGTGCTGGCTCTGGGGAGTGTTACCCGTTTCTTCAGTATTCCGGGCGCCGAGCAGTTTGCGTTCCCGCTGAAGACGGTGGACCAGGGAATCGCTCTTCGGAATCACATCTTGTGCTGCTTCGAACGCGCTGAACGAGAACACGACCCCGACACGAGAAGGAAGCTGCTTACGTTCGTCACAGTGGGGGGAGGAGCGACGGGGGTCGAATTCACCGGGGCACTGGCGGAGTTGGTTCGTGGACCGATTGCCAAGGACTACCGTGCCCTGGATTGCAGCAGGGACGTCCAGCTTGTTCTGCTGGAGGGAGACGAACAGCTCTTGTCCGGCCTTCCTCGGAAACTGCAGGACTACACGCAGAGACGATTGGAGAAGATGGGGGCCAGCGTTCGCTTACTGTCTCGCGTGACGCAGGTGACGGGTGACGGAGTGTGC
>JAEHCM010000028.1 GCA_020696365.1 Thermoplasmata archaeon
CGCATTCTGCCCATTCTAGAGGTACTTCTAGTCTCGGCGATCTGGGGATCGTCGTTTGTCGGTGTGAAGGCGGCACTTGATCACGCGGGTCCGCTGACGATTGCCGCGCTCCGATACTCGATTGCTGCTGCGCTTCTGATTCCTTTCATTGACTGGCGAAAGCTGTTCCGATCCGGAATGCCGGCCGGACTGTGGGGGCGTTTCATCGCCATCGGCCTGTCGCAGTACACCATCGGGAATGGGGCTCTGTTCCTGGCACTTCGCCTGATTCCGGCAACCTCTGCGTCGCTTGCCCTTTCTCTCTGTCCGATACCTGTCTGGGCATTCGGTATGTTTGTTCTTCATGAACGACCGAACGCACTGCAGCTGGTGGGCACAGCCGCTGCCGTCGGTGGGGGTTTCCTTTTCTTCCGGACGGGGCTTGTGCCCGTTCCTCCTGCAGCGATTGCCCTCTTGACGGTGGCGATCCTCAGCTTTGCAGTGTTTCCTGTGGTTGGTCGAAAGCTCTCACGGGAAAGGACTGTCGGCAATGCTGCGCTCACCGGGATCCCGCTGGCCATCGGTGGCGGTGTACTCATTGTGGTCGCAGTGCTTGTTGAAGGAATTCCGCGGCTTCCGGCAATTGCGTGGGCCATCATTCTTGGCTTGGCGTTGGTGAATACCCTAGGCGGATATCTTCTCTTCAATCACGCGTTGCAGCGGGTTCGTGCTGGGGAAGCAAACGTGCTCCTCAGCCTCACACCGATCGCCACTGCCGTGATTGCATGGGCCGCCTTCGGTGAACGACTGACGGCGCTTCAGCTCTGCGCGATGGCAATCGTGATTGGCGGAGCCGGTCTGGCTCAGCGAAGAGCGAAAGTGCTCTGAGCCTGTGAGAATAGCGAACCAGCTCGCCATTCTTCCCAAGGCGCGGACGGGTCCGAGGACAGAGGGAGCACGAATGCGCACGACAGAAGACGGAAGCATCGAGAGCTGTCCCAACGCCACGTGATCGGCTTATACAGACGTATTTGGATCGCCGTGGACATCAGAGAGGCACCCGACGGGGGAACAGCGCCTTGCCGAGGCAACACGCTGAGTGCCAGAGAGAGCGGAAACACGGCAGGGATCCGCAGGCGTCGAAGCGGAGTTCGAATCCTCTTGGGGGTGCATGACGTAAAATGCCCTTCTGAAGCGCCCATTAGAAGCAGCCTCTGTGCAAGTTTGGAACCTATGTCCGGAACCTGCTGCAGTCCAGTGCCATCATTGACCTTGGCAGGAGGTGATGATCTAGACTAGCTCTAGAAGTGGACCGGCCATGGGAGGGGTGGTCATCGCGGTTTTGCTGTGCTCAGACAGGCAATCGCGAGCGATGCAATGGGCCCG
>JAEHCM010000029.1 GCA_020696365.1 Thermoplasmata archaeon
AATATTATTCATCTCCACTCCACTCCAAAGCAAAACTTCGGAACTTCATCATGTGCCAATCTGTGATTGACTATTTGCTCGTAAATCTTTTTAAAAGATTTACAATGGACCCACCGTGAATCGAACACGGATCTCCTCGTTGCAAACGAGGTATTCTACCATTGGACTATGGGCCCGTTTGATTTTAATCAATATTATTTTTCTGGAATTTCTATTAATTTTTAAGTTGTGTTGAGGAGTAACTTAATCTCTCATCTGCATCTCATTATCTTTGTTAAGATATTAAGGAAAGTTATCCAAACTATCTTCTAATAAAATGTTAATATTAACTGGAGCAAAGTGGCTTACTAAAATCAATAAAAATTTAGGAGGTGATTCATCTGCAGGTTCCCCTACAGATACCTTGTGTTGACTTAACCTACCTTGTCATACCGAGGTTCGTTCTCGAAAGACCTCGCCAAAGCATAACTCGGTTGGTTTGACAGGCAGTGTGTGCAAGAGGCCGTGACATATTCACCGTTCGTTGATAACAAACGATTACTACGGATTCCATCGTCATGAGGTTGAGTTACAAACCTCAATCTGCACTAGGCCACACTTTATGAGATTAGCTTCTCTTTTCAGAGTCGCATCTCGTTGAATATAACATTGCCGCGCGCGTGTAGCCCAAGAGATTCGGGCTGTACTCACCTAACATTGCCCCCACCTTCCTCCTTGTTACCAAGGCAGTCTGTTTAATGTGCTCTTTCGTAGTAACTAAACACGAGGGTCTCGCCTGTTACTTGATTTAACAAGTCATTTCACAACACAGGCTTACGTCGGCCATGCAACTCCTCTCAGCTTGTCTTGTAAAACCGTTAGTTTGACATTCATTCTGCTGTCAACCCTTGTGAGATTCCTGGCGTTGAATCCAATTGAACCGCAGCATCCACCTCTTGTGTGTTCCCCCGCCAATT
>JAEHCM010000002.1 GCA_020696365.1 Thermoplasmata archaeon
AAGTAGTTCTCCGGGTTCCGATTCAACTCCAGCACGCCTACGTCGATGAGAGGAAATTCGCCGTGGGGCCAGACCTTGGTCAGATCGAAGGGGTTGTAGGCGGTCTTCGCCGCCTGTTTCTCGGTCATCACCTGGATCTTAAGATTCCAGCGGGGGAACTTCCCTTTCTCGATCGATTCATACAGGTCTCTCTGGTGGCTCTCGCGGTCTTGCGCGATAATCGCCGCGGCTTCATCATTGGTCAGGCACTGAATGCCCTGCGCGGTCTTGAAATGGAATTTCACCCAGAAGCGTTCGTTTTTGGCGTTGCAGTCCGCGATCGGAAAATAGAATCGTGACCTGATGCAGACTTTCCGGGGAGAGCGACCAGAAATCCCACTGGGCGGTATTGCTGCGCAGGTTGGTTTTCGGATCCCGCTTCTGAGTGTGTATGAAGTCCGGGAACTTCATTGGGTCACGGATGAAGAAGACTGGCGTGTTGTTGCCCACCAGGTCGTAGTTGCCATCTTCCGTGTAGAACTTGACGGCGAAACCTCGCGGGTCGCGCTCGGAATCCGCTGACCCTTTCTCCCCGCCGACGGTCGAGAATCTGGCAAACACCTCTGTCCTTTTTCCGGCTTTGGACAGGAACTTGGCCTTCGTGTACCTAGTGACATCGGCTGTGACCTCGAAGTATCCTCCCGCGCCCGCACCTTTTGCATGCACGACACGCTCTGGGATACGTTCTCGGTCGAAGTGTCCCAACTTCTCCAACAGGTGGACGTCCTGGAGAAGAACGGGGCCCCGCGCTCCAGCGGTTTCGCTGTTCTGGTCATCTCCAACGGGCACTCCGAAGGCCCTGGTGAGTCTCTTCTGCTTTCTGTCGCCACCCATGCCTCTATTCCTCCAATTGCACAAAACGCTACGTTTGTATTAAGAGATTGCCACTGATATGTTCGTTCGTAATCTCTCAGAGCCCACCCGGATATTGACCCCGAATTTGATGGTAATTAAAGCTTAGAGCTATAATCTACAAACCTGGCAGGAAGCCTCAGAGAAGGGATTTCTTTGATGGTAGAAAATGGGCCAGTCTTCCCGATTCAGCCACAGCTCATGGTGATGGGGTTGCCCACAATCATTGGGTGCGATTGAGAAGTCCCGTTGAATCGGGTCACTTCTCCTTCCAGCTTATCAATCTGCTGGCAGCTATGAAGAAGACCACCGCCAAGAAAACCACAACAGCCAAGTTCTCCAAAGACACGGAATCATTACCGTCGATCATTGTCGCGCGCAAACCCTCACCAAGATAGGTCAAGGGAAAGACCTTTGATATAGTCTGTATAATCCCAGGCAGTTCGTCCAACTGCCAGAATATGCCGGACAGAAACATCATCGGCTGTCCGATGGCCTGTGAAACACCCGCAGCAGTATCGGTGTTTTTGGCCCAGGCTCCAATGAGGATGCCAATGGACGAGAAGAGGATAATCCCTGCTAAAACATGAGCAACAGCGATAGGTGTAAGACTCGCTTCGGCTCCTAACACACCGACGCCTACGACAAGCATCAGGAATATTGAGAGCCCCATGATTATCACGTACCAGATCAACTTCGACAGAATCCATTCCCACTTCCTCAATGGAGTGGTCTTTAGAATCTTGAAATACCCATGGGACCAGTAGTCGGCCATAAGACTCGGGAGAATCATCAGACAATTGAGCATGATGGTCAGGGCGATTATTCCAGGCAGGAAGAAGTCAATGAACACGAATTCCCCATTGTCTATTTCCACTATCTCGACGCCTACAACCTGGTTGGACACAGTTAAGCTCGCTTCAAACGACTCGATCGCTGCGTCTACCGCGTCAATTATGATTCCGTCTGTGGTGGATGAATAATCTAGGTAGAGGATGACGTCAACAGGCGTGCTGTTGAGTGCTTTCTCTTCAAATCCGGCCGGAATGACCAGAGCTCCAGATAGCTCATACTCCCTGATGACGGCTTCGTTCATGACATACGTTGATTCGGTCATGTGATTCGTGAAGCTCCCTGCTTGGTTCATTGCACTCTGGTTCATATCCTCAATGAACTCGAAGCTCAGGCTCGATTCATCCAGGTCCTGAATAAGCAAATGGACTTCCGGAGAGTCCGATGGGCTGAACATCGCTCCAAAGGTCACCAGCAGGAGAAGAGGAAAGCCTATTGAGAAGGCAGCGCCAAAAGGGTTCCTCATGAACTGTTTAGCGAATGCCTTGAGGTCTGCCAATACTCTGCTCATTTCCTCAACTCTCCTGAGACGATAGTGCCGCCAACAAGGCTTATGAATGCATCCTCCAATGTCGGCTCTGCCGTTGTTACGTCTTTGTACCGAATTCCACCTGAGTCCAGACGACGAAGGACGTCTCTGACCGAGACTCCTTCTCCGACAGTGATCTTGACATCGTTGCGGACCCTTTCTGCTGCGAGCCCCATCGCCTCTAGCTTCTCAGTCGAGTCCTCTCCGTACTCATGAAGGAGTATTGATCGTCCGCCGCAATGCCTACCAATCAGGTCTTCTGGAGATCCCCGGGCTACCTCCTTACCCTCGTCCATTATGAGCACGTCGTCTGAGAGCTTCTCCGCCTCATCCAGGTAATGGGTCGTCAGCAGAATCGTCGTGCCCTCGTTCCTCAAATCTTCGAGCAATCCCCAGAGATTTCTCCTCGCCTGCGCGTCCAAGCCTGTCGTAGGCTCGTCCAGAAACAAGAGCTCGGGCTGCCCGACGAGTGCGAGTGCTATGCCCAACTTCTTCTTCTCGCCTCCCGAGAGCTTCTTGGCAATGATGCCCTTCCGATGCTCCAATCCAACTGTCTCAAGGAGTCTATCGATATCCCTCGTAGACATCTCCCTGCTGTAGAGCCCTCCGAAGTACTCGATAGCCTCCGGGGCTTTGAGCCGTTCGAATGGTATGAAGTCCTGAGGTAGGACTCCGACACGGTGGCGGATGGACGCGTAATCCTGGGTCACGTCTACACCAAAGATCTCGATGCTACCAGAAGTAGGAGTCCGAAGCCCTTCCATCATCTCCACAGTGGTGGTCTTCCCTGCTCCATTTGGTCCAAGGCACGAGAAGATTTGCCCGCGTGCAACATCAAAACTGAGATCATCGACCGCCTTGATGTCTCCATAATGCTTCTTGAGATTGGCAACGGTGATGATTGACTCGTTGGGCATGGTTTTCTCCTACCTTTATGGGAAATGGTTAATGTTTAATCAAAGTATGGTGAGAATCCACTGATTCTCAACGAGATCCAACCCTCCTGTCCTTAAATCCTCGTCGGCCCTTCGTTCTGCTAGACTGCCGTAGGAGCAGTACAACGGCGACACCAATATCCATTCGTTACGGACTAACTGAAACAGCAACTCGCTACAAGGAGGTACCACATGAAACGCGATGAGAAGGAGAATCTCTGGTGTCCCGAATGTGAGAAGGTCAAGAAGCGCGTGAGAATTTCAGGTGGCTGCTGCCCAGAGTGTCATTATCAACACCTCACCCCGAGAGCCTAAGGGGAGCGCTGTTTGGCCCGAAGCTCGCCTCAAAGGACTCAGGCAGATGCATTCCTCTGAGAATGGCAATAAAGGCGGAATAATAGTCGGACGTAGGGATAGTTATGCTTTGTCGCTAGGCACCACGGTTATGACAACATTTCCCTTCTTGTGTCCTTTGTCGACATACCTGTGAGCCTCGACTATCTGTTCCAGCGGGTAGCGTTTGTCTATGACCGCTTTTAGCTTCCCTGCTTCAATCAGCTCTTTGATGAAGACCAGATCTTCAGTCTTTATGTTGCCTCCGGATCCTGAATCTCTTCCAACGTTGAGATATATCCCCGCTTTCTTTAGAGACTTCTTGCCTTGTGAGGACGAAATCTTGTCAACAGCGTCGAAGACAACATCGAATTTCTCTCCGCCTTCAGTGAAATCCTCTTTAGTGTAGTCAATCACAGTATCGGCTCCTATAGATCTCACCATTTCCAGGTTAGTTGTACTGCATACCCCGGTGACTTCAGCTCCAAAGTACTTGGCGAGCTGAACCGCATAAGTGCCCACACTTCCGGAAGCTCCATAGATAAGGACTTTCTGTCCGCTCTGGATGTTTGCCTTTCTTAGAATAGTCAATGCTGTGATTCCTCCACCAGGAACAGCGGCGGCTTCCTCAAATGACATATTGGCCGGTTTGATCGCCACCAACCCTGTTTTGGCCCGGCCGTCTTCAGGCAGGCATTTGTACTCGGCGTAAGCGCCAAAACCAAAACCGGCAAATGCAAAGACTTTGTCCCCCTCTTTGAATCGCTTCACATCTGTGCCTACTGCTTCAACTTCCCCGGCAAGCTCAAACCCTAGTATGGGTATTTTCTTGGGTCTTATGAGGCCATTGACCAATCTCGCCAGAAAAGGGTCTGGCTTTCGCATTCTCACGTCCCCAATGTGTACCGTTGTCGCATGAACTCTGACTAGTATCTCATTGTTCTTGGGAGTGGGCTTTGCGACCTCTTTGAGCTGAAGGACTTCAGGTGGCCCGTATCTTTCATATACAATCGCTTTCATTTTCAAGATTACTCACTTTCAGGTTGATAATTTTCTGTCAAGAAGTGGAGATTCCAAAATATGCGACGAGAGTCTGGTTTCTCTGTAGATTTTGAAAGCGAACATGAGTGTTAGTAGGGAGAACAGGTACATCAACAAAGTTGCCCACCAATTCGTAAGCGGGTCATGCAAGCCTGCATCTGCTATTTGACTTAAAGTAACGATTGTGAAAACAGACTGTAATACTATGAAAATGACATCAAGACCCATTATACCTAAGAGTCCATATCTTTTGCCTAAGAGGAACAGAGTTGCGAAGATGCCTATCAAGCCATATATCAACAGGACTGTCAACGCGCTTTCAACATCATCAAAGCGGTATTGATCCATTCCTATCAGATACCCTCCAAAGAGCAAACGAAAGAGCAACGTCACGACTAAAGCCTTACCGCTCCATGTGAGTTCCACTACACACCTCCTTCTTTGGTTTACATGTGCTCATTTTGTCAGGTTTACTAATCCTTTGGTAAACTAGGAAGCGATTGCAGATGGATTGAATCCTTTCACTATCAGCCATACCGCCAGAACCATTTCAAGCACGGCTATTGGGAGATTCAACAAGATCGAGGATGCATCAAGAGCACCGATAACGCCAAACGCACCCAGCACGGCCGCCGCTAGCATGAATATGCCTCCAATAAATCCCCAGACTGATAACGGTCGAGGAACGAGTTTTGACTGATACAATAGAGAGTAAACCATCAGACATCCAAGACCGAAGACAATATCCGCTGGGATATTGGACCAATCTAGTTGTGCAAGCAATATTGCGCCTTGAGTTTCAAAAGAGGTGGCATCCGGAGCTTCAGCTGCCACATATTCCTGACTTAATGTCAATAGAGATAGTAGGCTCATTACTCCAACAACGAAGACTACGCACTCAAGAGTCCTGAGGCCAACATACCCAAGAGCCAAACCTTCATTGACTTTCTTAAGGATTGGGAATATCATAAACGCAACACTAACAACCGCAACTCCCATAATCAGCATAAGGAGCGCTCCCAATATCACTTCGTTTTCATTTGCAGATGTGTTAGCCAGATAATCTGGGTCATCTAGAATAGGCTCTGTGAAAACAGCAGCCATCATTCCTGCAACCGTCGCTACTATGAACAGCACTCCGACAATCATCGCAGTCTTTCTGTGTGGATCCATTCCCCCACCAGCTCACCGAATCGCCGTTCGTCAGTTAAACCCTTTTCCCTTTCACACGTAAGGTTCGCCGCTTTCCAGTCAACCCATGAATAGGCCTCTGTACATATCTCAAAGGAGGGGGGGGGTCGCGTATCGTGCGCGAAGATGAGAAGGGAATTCTTTACCGGTAAAGAATGAGCTATAGGCTTATCGGCGCAACCGTGGCTCATTCTGGCGGCTTTCGCCCCCTCCTCTTCATCGCAAAGACTGCAACGACACAAACGGCGGCAACCACCGCTATTGCAGCCCCCACGGTGAGCCAATAGGAGCTTGTGTCGGTCGGAGTGTCTTCATCTCCGTCGTCATCATCCGCGGCGATGCTTACCTCGAAGGTCAGCTCCTGAGCAACTTCGTTTCCTGCTTGGTCATGGATCCGCACTGATAGCTGGTGCGTGCCGTTGCTCAAACTCGAAAGCTGAATGCACGTTTCGATCTCGCAGACGACGTACGCACCATCGTCGAGGCTATACTCAACGCAATCGACTCCGCTGCAGGGATCTGAGCAAGTCAACGTGATGTTGACTGTGTCGGTGTCAAACACGGTTCCATTTTCAGTCGTGATGTCCAGGAGTGGCGCTGTGCAATCGATCTTGACTTGCGTTGACTGGATGTCCTCAATGTTGCCAGCACCATCTTCAGAGAAGCATTCGAGCGTATGTATTCCATCGTCGGAGATCTCGAACGGAGCAGAATATTCCTCCCACTCAGATCCGTCTATTCTGAACTGGGTACAGTCAATATCGCTCCAATCGTCATAGGCTTCGAGTCCGGCTTCGACCTCAGATAGATACCATCCGTTTTCTCCGAGGGTTCCGGAGAGTTGTGCTGAAGTCGAGGGGGGCACATCATCCATCAAAGGATAGTGGTCACTGTTGTTATCGTTTAGAACATACGGGACGTCACCGATTCCATCAGCACCAGAAACATCCTGGTGAGGTCCAGAAAAGTCGTCGGCGCCTTCGTAATCGCTCCAGAAGTTGCCACCTACAGGATAGCTCGAATTCCAAACAACACTGGCTGCAAGCCAGATAGCATCAAACGAAGGAACAGTCGCCTGTACGATGTTATCATCGAACGAATTCCCGTACACAACCGCATTTCCACTCGATATGTTCAGCCCCAATACGTTTCTGGAAATCAAATTGGAGACGATAACAGTGTCAGGCAACAAGGCGCTATGAATCCCGCAATCCCAGTTCATCACGCTGTTGGAGACTACGGTGATATTGTCACCACCCATGCCAGAGAGAATTTCAACTCCAGTCCCCCTGGAACCGGGGTATCCGCCGACATTCGTGAAGGTGTTGTTTGAAATGAGGATGTTGGAGGAGCAGCCCATGTAGATCCCGCTTCTGTGTGATACCTCGAAATCCTCATTGATTACCACGTTGCGCGAGATGACACTGTCATGGAGCCAATGAACATGAATGCCATCCAGGGTACTGTCCGTCACGTAGTTGTCCGCTATGAGGGCCCCCTGTCCGCCGCCCCCTTCGCAGTTAATCCCATAATGGCCATTTCCAGCTACCGTATTGTTCGAAATAGTTGTGATACCGCCAAGAAGTGGGAGAACGCCGACCCTGACACCAGACCCAGTGTTGTCGATGCAGTAGTTGCCTGAGACGGTAAGATTGTTGCACCATTCGGCGGCAATCCCACTCGCACATCTGATGACTCTACATTCCATTATCGAAGCGTTCGAGCAGGATTCCAGGACAATTCCACCATAAGCGTCACCACCGCCATGTACGAAAACATTTCTGAGGGTGAAGTGCGCGGTCGTATCCATGATGTGGACTCCTGTCTGTTGAGACGCATTAATCTCCCACCCACCTATGACGAAAGGATCCGAGGCGGTCCCGCTGCCACTGACGACGCCATTTTCGGCAGTGAAATTTCCGTCACCCCCAATCTCTATTGGCGCACGTTCCGCGTACGACTTCGTATTGCCCTTATCCCAATGGTCCTCTTCGAACGCAAACGCGAGAGCCAAAACCCCCAAGAGTATCGATGTGGCTATCGTGGATACGGCCAACTTCCTCCAGTCCACGACCTTTTCTCAGCTCTTTACTGCTATATCAGGCTTGTTGCGACATCTCAACCTAGACACCCGGATTTTGACCCGGAATTTACCCCTAATTAAACCTGGGAGCTATAATCTTCAAAGCCAGATTAGAGGCATCGGATAGCGGATTCTTTGACGGTGAAGAAATGGTTCAGCACGCACAAGGCCAGTCAATTACCATATCATGGTCCGTTGCCTGATTCCTCAATCCTCGGCAGAACGGATAGAGAGTGTCACACGAGTCCTGAGAACCGCGTGCGTATGATCCTCTCAATCGTGTCAAGTATCAGGAAGATGCTGCCGACGAGCAACGCCGACCCAATGAGCGGCGGGAGTATGTACTCCCATTCGATCGATGCATAGGGGTTGGTCCCCACCGCTATGCGGAAAGCGTACCCCCAACTACTGAAGTTCGTCAGGCGAATGAAATCGCACACGAACACAGTGACAACTGTGAGGGGCATTCCGTACTTGAGGCCGCTGAGCGCCCACGATGCGGTTGCAGGGATGGAATGAATGAACTTGACGCCTTTCGAGGCTCCTTCGGATGCGGCGGCCACGCGATTCCTAGCGGAAACAAACCCGTGGAACGACAAGAGTGTGATCAAGGCTATGATTGGCACGGAGCAGACAAGGGCCGCTTGGTATCCGAAACCAGGCGAGCGAATCACCCACAGGAAGATGACAAGACCGAGGAACGGAATCGATATGAGCCCTTGCATGACCGCCATCACGATGCCGTCAGCATACGGTCTTGAATATCCTGCGACAGTGCCAAGCGCCATCCCGGCGAATAATGCTAGGAGGCCGGCTGGAATCGATATCGCGACTAGTGCGGTCGCGCCGTCAAGGAACAGGTCTATCGATGGTTCCACTCCCCAGAATCTTGGGGTAATTTCGTCGGACGAGAACCACGGCCCTACGACGGCAAGCACGATGATGGCGATGAACACTGCGAGGGACACCACGCCGACAGGACTTCTGAGATAGTCCTTGGCCACTCGAATAAGTACTCCTCCAATTCTGCTGAACGAGAACGGAAGTTGGCTAACTCGCACGCAGGTTTCAGATACGGCACTAGGTCGGTCTTCGTCTTCGCGAAGACAGAGATCCAGTCTACGCCTCGGTCTTATCAGCGTCACTACCGTCTCCATCGCAAAGTTCACCGTAAAAACCATCATTGCCAGCAGGAAGAAGGACGCCTGCAGCTGGAAGTAGTCCATGTAGCGGAGAGAGTCTATGAAAACCCATCCGAGACCGTAGAATTCGAACCACCACTCGGCAGATACGACAAAGAGTAAGGAAGCGGCGACCATGAACTGCATGTTCGGCATGGCTGCGAACAAGCCGTCCCTCAGCGTCGAATGGTTCGGGGACAGTGCAGCTGATGCCCTAGTCTGTCCGTCCTTCACGCAGAGGATGAATGCTCCGATAGAGGCCAGGAATATTGAAGCCAAAGGCATGATCAAGTGCTCGAGTTCGACTCCGGTGGACCCTATGTCTGAGGCCCGTCCGGCTGGAAGCAATCTCCATTCATAGGCGAAGTACCTCCAGAGCAACCACTGCCACGCAACGACAGGCAACGAGAACAATGCCAGAGATGCAAGAGACAGAGTCCGTTTGGCGAGGCATGATCTGATCCTCGGCATGACACTGCCAACCAGAGATCCAAGAACCAGGCATAACGATAGCGACGCTCCAAATAGGATCAGCGTATTCCACATCGCTGAGTAGATGTGGTCACCCACTTCGGATCGGTATATGAGGCTGGGTCCGAAATCGCCGGTTAACATGTCGCCGATGAACTCAAAGTACTGCACGTACAGCGGCTGTTCGAACATATCGATTACGTCTTCGTACTGATTAGACCAGTAATCGGGAACGGGAACACCGGATGGCCATGGAGGCGCCGCCAACTGAACAGGGTCGTCCGGAAGAACCCGAAACATGCAGAACACGACGGTCAAGATTACGAAAACACCGACGGAGAAGATCAGCAGCCGCCTCAGGATGTACCAATAAAGCCTATCCACTCCCCCACCGTCCCGAACCTGCTCTGCGCACGGACGGCACTGCGGGATATTAATGATTGTCCTGGAGTGCCATGTGTCGGCGTCGCTATCAGTACTATCCCTTGCCTCCGACCTCAATGCCGCTCCTTGGGCCGGGCACGAGGTTTCTGTCTGAACATAAATCCATTCATTGAAATTAAAATGTGCGAGGGCCCGGATTTGAACCGGGGAACCCCTACGAGAACAGATCTTGAGTCTGTCGCCTTTGACCGAGCTTGGCTACCCTCGCTCGGGCCGTAGTTAAGCTTGGAAACATAATAAACATTCGGCCGGTTGATTCTAAACGAACGTCAGAGACGGGCTTCGGTTGAGACCTCAGAATATCATGTTGCTTCGAAGAACGTACTAGGTTCGGTCCGGAATTCCTTCGGGATTCGGGGAGAATCGAAGCCTGTTACAGTTGAAAGGAGACCATAACGCGTCGCACCGAAAAGGATTAAATAGAAAGCTCATGTTGTATCATCTGGTGGGCGCGGAAACAGCCTGCCAATCTCCAACATGGAGAGGCATCACCAACACACCTCGCCATTTCCTCCAGAATTTCGAACCACCCACAACTTTTTACAAAAGAGGTGTTCGTTATGCCTCTCCACCCTTGGTCTTCCTTTTTCGGGTGGAGCACCTAGATGGCCCGACCTGGAACATCCGCGCAGTGGTTGCGAAGGCCACAAAACGCGCTGATGACGGACGGATTTCAACGAGTGAGGACGGTGCATCCTTCTTGTGTGACAATCACTGAATGCTCAGCCTGGGCCACAAGCCCCATGCCGACCTCGACGAGTATCGGATAGCTGATGATCATCCCCATCCTTACCATTCTAGGCAGCAAGGACGATGCGTTGGGATGAAGATCCTCGCACCATCTCGCAGCGAATGGAAATCCGCCGAAAGACGATTGAAGCCTCGAGAAAAAGGTGGTGATCTCAGGAGGCGCCCTCCTGTCCCTCATGACCCTGTATATGCCACCTCTGCTGCCGCCGTCGACCTTGCCCACCCCTGTCGTGGAGAAGGGTTCGATTGCGACGACCATACCCTCTTTGAGAGCTGAGCGGTCCCGGTTCTTGACGTTGGATACGCTCATCCCAGCATGCAGGTTGTATCGCTCCATGCTGTGCCCCGTGAGATTCTTGATCGGTTTGAAGCCTGCCGAGCTTATCGCGCGCTCGATCGCCTCACCCATGGCGGAGACCGTCGTCCCCGGAGCCATCATCTGCATGCACATCTCGAGTGCGGTCTCCGCGGCGCGGATCAGCGGAGCGTGGTTCTTGGTTCCGACCTCGACAGTCACCGCGGTATCCCCAGGATACCCGTCGACGTGTGCGCCGATGTCAATCTTGACAACGTCGCCTTCCGAGAAGCGTATGTCGGTGGATTTGGACGGGGTGTAGTGTGCGGCGACCTCGTTCACGCCGATGTTGACTGGGAAAGCGCATTCCGCGCCCTTGGACCTGATGAGGCCCTCGACAGCATCCACGAGCTCGAGCGCGCTACCTCCAGCCCGCACGTTCGCCGCGGCGTACTCTCTAGCATCCTTGGTAATGCTACCGGCTCGGATGTACTTCTCTAGCACATCATCATTCACGGAGGGCGTTCTCGATCTCCTCCTGTGGTATCGCGCCCTTCCGGATGACCTCGACCGTGCCGTCCGATACGTCGACGATGGTGGATGGCTCGGCCTTGGTCGTCTTTCCGCAGTCGATGCATATCTTGACAGTGTCCTTCAGATCTTTCGTCGGTATCTTCGCATCTATGGGATCCTTGTGAGAGTGCAGGTTAGCACTCGTGGAAGTCACGGGTCCGAACCTGTCGATCACCCTGATGGCGAGAGGATGGTCTGGTATCCTGATCCCGACCAGGTTCGAACCCGAAGTCAGGATGTCAGGAATCGTAGGCTTCCTCGTGAGAAGGACGGTCAACGCCCCTGGGAGGAACATGCGAACCAGCTTCCTTGCGTTGTCGTTGAGCACGGCGACACTCTCGATCATCTTCTCGTTGCTGACAGCGATGGACAGGGGCATATCGAACGGCCTGTTCTTGGCGAGGAAGACCTTCTTCACCGAGCTCTCGTTGAATGGATCCGCGCCGATGCCGTACAGCGTGTCGGTGGGATAGACGATCAGCTCCCCCTCCTTCAACACTGCCACTATCTCGTCGACCTCTGCCTCGGATAGGTCGCAATCCTTGCACAGACCCTTGCGGTTCGCACACTTGAACACTTTCATCAGTACGCCTCTTCTATGTACTCAGCCGATAGCCCCAGGTGATGCTCCGCGTCTCCGTCCGCATACGACCCGTGGCCCGGATACATGCTCTTCAGTCCCAGCGTTCTCAGGCGCCTCAACGACGACCTCAACTTCCCGAGATCTCCGCCTGGAAGGTCCCACCTTCCGACACCTCCGTCGCAGAACACAGTGTCGCCGACGACCGCCGCCTTGCCCTTCCTGTCAAGAAGGGCGATGCTACCTGGCGAATGGCCCGGCGTGTGCACGACCTCCAGCTCGGACGATCCGCATCGAAGAGTCTGCCCCTCCCTGAGAGGCTCGACGTCGATCTCGCCTATGCCCTTGCCGAACATCCTGCTCACGGTCAACGACATGTCTCCTGCCCGCAGAGGCTCAGCCTCCGCCTCGTGAAGGTATATCCTCGCGCCTGTGGCCTTGCAGACCGCCTCCACACCGCCTATGTGGTCATAGTGGGAGTGCGTCAACACGACACGCCCGATGCTCTTCAGGGGGACGATCTTCGCGATCGTCTCCAAGGTCGAGTCTACGTGCATGCCGGTTCCCGTGTCCACCACTATCGGATCGTCGTCCTCCAGCAGGTACACGTTGCTATCGTGGGCCACACCCGCGATGTAGTGGACCTTCATTCCATGAAGGGGATAACGCTAGCCTAATAAAACTTTGGCTTACGACGCTTACTCGTCGTTCGAATCCTGACCAGGTTCCGTAGCAGTCTGGCAACGACTTAGTTCGGCCTCTGAACAAGGCGGCGTCCGAGAAGCCATCGGTCGGTCACGTCCGGAAAGGCACTGCGACTAGTCCCTCGCCAAAACGACCATCTTCCTCCGCTCCTCGAGATTGACCATGGACACGGTCTTCGAGAGGGATAGCTCCTCGGCACGTGCGAGGCCGTCGAGCGCCTGGAGCACTGCGTCCCTGTGAGGTTTGCGGATGTCGATCCCGGCCTCCTGGAACTGGTGCTGGACGATTAGCATGGCCTTCTCGAGGTCTCCGTACTGGGCGCAGAAGTCCTGGACGATGTGGTCCACCACCTCCGCCAGGGTTTTCGGCTCGTCGGACCCTGCCGATGGCGGAGCCACGATATCGGCCACCATCATCTCGCCGAGCGTGTGGAACATGCCCTCCACATTCTCCCCGGTCTTCGCGCTGGCGAGGCATGTGGGAAAATCGAGCTTCTGCCCCTGGGACTCGAGCGCCGTCGCAGTCATCTGCCCCTTGTCCGCGAGATCGGCCTTGTTGCCTACGACGATCGTCGGGACCTTCCCCACGACGAGCTCAGCCTCCTTGAGCCAGAACTCCAGAAGGCTGTCGACGGTCTCCGAGCGGGTCAGATCGCCGACGAGTATCAATCCCTGGGCACCACTCAGGCTGGCTGCGCGTACCTTGGAGTACTCCTTCTGTCCGAGGACGTCCCAGATCATGAGCCTCAGGTTGACGATGAGATTGGGCTTGATCACCTGGATGTCCTTCCTGGAAACCTTGGTGCCTATGGTGGCGATGTACTTGTCGTCGAACTTGTCCACGACATAGCGGGCTATGAGAGAAGTCTTTCCCACGCCGCCGTCCCCTAGCAGCACGACCTTCTTGAGTATCTCGCGGAGCTCCATCCGGAGCGAAATAGGTGCCAGATGGATTATAAACCTTCTATCAAGGGGAGGGGCCGCTGCCAGGAGTTCGGCGTCTGGATTTGCCGCTGATCAACCGCTTCATGAGGTGGTCCACACCGGCGATCTCGGCCGTGTCGCCGGACCACTTGGTCAGCTTGTCACCGAACCGCTCCTCGATCTCCTCGGTGACCTCCTTGAGCTGCATCCTCATCTTCTCCGACTTCTTCGTCGATATGATCGCCGCGATCACCACGGTCTTGGAGTGAGATATGACTACATCGTAGTTCTCGAACCTTATCTCCTTGAGCTTCCCACCGTGCTCGTCGAAACTCTCCTTGATGAAGTTCTGCACGGCCGTTAGCATACCGGCCATGATGTGCTCGTCCTGGTCGGGCCTGAGGCGGCGGGTGTAGTGCTTCATGAGCATCCCCGCGGGAGTCATCAGGAATATCTCGTCTATTATCGTGGGCGACGACCGCCATATCATGAAGAACCCGCCGATGTTGATGCATGCAAGAGCCGCGGCGAGGCCTACGAAGAACAGCCGTGTGACCTCGTCCTCGAACGGAACGATGAACGCAGTTATCAACAGGACGACGAATACGGACATGGACATTACGGCTAGGGTCCCGACCTTGATTTCCTTCTCCATCGAGTCGGATGATTGGGGGGTGCTGCAATAATCCTTTCTATTCCATCGCGTGGTTTGCGCTAGAGGGGCGACGGCAGATGCTGTGGACAATGAATAAATATGTAGGCGCCCGCTTCTAACTCGACATTGCGTCAAAGAAGGCGAGTAGCGAGTCAACTACCCCGCCCTTAAGGACGGGGATTGTAACTGAGGTGTAACCGAATGTTCGGAAACAGAGCCCGCTACGATTGGCTGGTTGACATCGGGTGGCGAACCCTAACCGCGATTTCACTATTGTACGGGTGTCAGCCTACCTCTGGCAGAGGGATTGACGCCGTCGTGTCCCCATTCCTTGCGGAACGCTTGCCACCGGAGGTGATTCGGAGTGCCTAGTACGAAACCGTTTTCTCCAATAGGCGTACGCCGGTGCCTGGCAATATATTTGACGCTCCAATTCCTCCCCGCCCTAAAGAACGGGGTATCCTTGGAGGCGGTTCTATGAAACTGTTTGAATACAAGGCCAAGGAACTGATGAGGAGATACGGTATCCCTGTTCCCGAGGGATTCGTCGTGTCGTCGCCGGACCAGATCGATCACTTGCCGGGCCCGGTCATGGTCAAGGCTCAGGTCCTCATCGGCGGCAGGGGAAAGGCCGGCGGGATAAAACCTGCGGATACCGTCGAGGAGGCGAGGAAGGTCGCCTCTGCGATACTCGGCATGGACATACGCGGATACACGACGAAAGAGGTCCTGGTCGAGAAGAGGATCGCTGTGGACAGGGAGATCTATCTCGGGGTGACGGTCGACAGGAGTCGCAAGTCCGTGCTCATAATGGCGTCGGCGGCCGGAGGAGTGGACATCGAATCCGTCCCTGAAGACAAGGTCCTCATGGCACATCTAGACCCGCTCATAGGTTATCAGCCGTACATAGGTCGCAGGGTGGCGAAGGCCGTCGGACTCGCCGGACCTCAGGCCGCCCAGATGGAATCCATATGTCACAGGCTGTGCGAACTCGTGACGAAGGAGGATGCAGAGCTGGCCGAGATAAACCCCCTTGTGGTGACCGAGGATGGCGAGGTCATCGCGGGGGACGGGAAGGTCACGATAGACTCCGACGCGCTGTTCCGACACAAGGAGTATCAGGAGCTCAAGGAGGACCTCACGCCGCTGGAGGAGAAGGCCAAGAAGCTCGACATCGCGTTCGTACAGCTCGATGGTAACATCGGGGTGATTGCCAACGGGGCAGGGCTGACGATGGCCACTCTGGACAGTCTCAACGTGTTCAACGGCAGGGCTGGCGTATTCCTCGACCTCGGGGGCACCGACGACCCTGAGAAGGTCAAGCAGGCCATGCTGCTCATGGAGGAGGCCGACCCAAAGGTCATCCTCGTCAACATATTCGGCGGCATAACGAAGTGCGACACCGTAGCGGCCGGACTCCTGGAGGCGATGGGCGAGAAGAGCATAGAGGCGCCAATAATCGCGAGGATCAAAGGAGTGAACGAGGAGCACGCCCGTGACATGCTGAAGAACGCGGGCATCATCCCGGCCTCCGGACTGAGCGAGGCTGCGGAACTCGCAGCCAAGGAATCTCTGAGGTGATCATGTATGGCGGTCATAGTGGACGAGGATACGAGGCTGGTCGTACAGGGCATCACCGGATATCAAGGGACATACCATTCGAAGGCGATGATGGACTTCGGGACGGATGTCGTCGCTGGCGTGACTCCGGGGAAGGGCGGACAAGAGGTACACGGAGTACCCGTGTTCGACACCGTTGAAGAAGCCGTCGAACGCACCGGAGCGAACGCCTCGTGCGTGTTCGTCCCTGCCCCGTTCACGAAGGGTGCGGTGCTAGAGGCGATAGACGCCGGCATCGGAACGGTCGTCACCGTGACTGAACATGTTCCCGTCCACGACGCGATCCATTTCGTTGCAGTCGCCAGGGCCAAGGGCGTCGTCCTGATAGGACCCAACTGCCCGGGGCTGGCGTCCCCTGGGCTCGCAAAGATAGGCATCCTCCCAAACAAGATCTTCAAGAAGGGCGATGTGGGCGTGGTGTCCAGGTCCGGAACGCTCACATATGAGATAGTGAACGCGATGACAGAGGACGGGCTCGGGCAGTCGACTTGCGTCGGCATCGGAGGGGACCGGGTGCCGGGGATGGGGTTCGTGGACGCCCTGAAGCTGTTCCAAGAGGATGACGAGACGAATAGGATCGTCCTGGTAGGGGAGATCGGTGGGACAGCGGAGGAGGAGGCGGCCGAGTTCATCACCGAGAACATAACGAAGCCCGTCGTGGCGTACATAGCCGGCAGGACGGCCCCGCCCGGCAAGCGCATGGGCCACGCAGGAGCCATCATCGCGAGGGGAAGAGGCACTGCCGGGAGCAAGATCAAGGCGCTTGAGGCGGCAGGCGTGAAGGTCGCCCCGTTGCCGACGGACGTGCCCGGCCTGGTACGCGCCTGAGCGGCATGCGGGACCCGTGATGGTTCGTCCATAACATTACATAGTAGTATTACGTGGACGAGAATCGCAATGACTGAAGAGCTGGATGTGGTCTTCTTCGACCTTGGCGGGACCTTGATCGACATGAGCGTGTCGAGGGAGAGTGTGTGGGCGGAAGCACTGTCCAGACACGGAGCGGACGTCGAGGCCGAGACACTCACGCGCGCCCTCAGAAAAGCGGACAGGGACCTCGACGAGGCGTTCGCAGACATCCAGGGAGTGGACGAGGGGCCTTTCTGGAAGAGATATGACGCTGAGGTGGTTCGGAGCCTCGGGCTCGGTATCGACCCGGAGGACGTCGAGGCCGATCTCTCAGCGTCGTTCGACAAGATCATACCTGACGAGAGTTTGTGGAAGGACTATCCGGATGCGAAACCCACCCTGGACGCCCTCACCGGAAGAGACATCGGGATAGGCCTCATCTCGAACGCGACGGACCTCGCCAGAAGGGTGCTCCGCAGACTGGACATGGAGAAGTACTTCGACCCGATCATCATCTCCTCCGAGATAGGCCATCGCAAGCCTGAGAGGGAGATCTTCGACATCGCGTTGAACGAGGCGGGGGTCGCACCGTCAAGGACTCTCTACATCGGCGACAAGTACGCAGTGGACGTCAAAGGGGCGAACAGGGCGGGTATGAACACAGTCCTGATAGACCGGGGGAACGTGTTCCCTGACGCGTCGTGCGTCAGGATATCCGACCTGTCAGCTCTCAAGACTTTTCTGTAACGGCTAGAAATCCTGGTACTCGGGGATGTTGAGCTCCGCAAGATGGCTGGAATCGTTGAGAACCACGGGCTCGTAATCCCTATGCTGAACCCTGAAGACCGACATCGCGCACGGGTCATGTTTGTACTTGCCGATTGCGTGCCGCTTCTCGCCCATCAGATAGGCGGTCATCAGCTTGATCGGCACACGATGGCTCACGATCACGACCGTGCCGGTACCGTGGGTCCACAGGATCACCCTGAGGGCGGAGTTGACGCGCTTCCAGGCCTTCTTCATACTCTCCCCGCCCGGTGGCCTCGCCTTCGAGGGGGCCTCCACCCACCGACCGTACTGCTTGGGGAATTCACTGGCGACCTTGTCCTCCGCCATCCCCTCCCAGGCGCCGTAGCTGATATCCAAGAAACCGAAATTCTCCCGGACGACCATACTGTGTGGGGCGGCTATCCTCCTGGCCGTGACCAGGGCTCGCTTCAAAGGGCTCGTGTACAACGCTTCGAAGACCTTGCCCTTCAGCGCCTCGGCGGTCGCGTCCGCCTGGGCGACGCCCTCGGCGTTCAGCTTGACTTCCCTGCATCCGCGGAACACCTTGAGGCGGTTCCAGCTCGTCTCGCCGTGGCGTATGAGAATGAGTTCCATCTCGGGCATATGCAGTTTCTTCGCATGCCACTCATGCTATTTATGAGCTACCAGAGAACGAATCCAGCCGAAGGCCGGCCATCTCACTAGGCGAGGCCTCACGGACCGGGCCCGGCCTGCTCTGACACTATGATCGAGTCGGAGAGCCAGACCGTCATCGTCACCTTGTCCGCCGGGAGGAAGCCTACCCTCATCACCTCATACACCGAGAACCTGAGCACCACGTAGCAGTCGTGGATGCCTGATTCAGTGAACGTGGCGTGAACATAGCCAAGGGACATGTTCCTGAGTTCGTCCTTCTCGGTCATCCAGCCTATGAGGGTGTCGTCCTCGAGGTAGAACGACACGTTACGGAGGGATATCTCGGTCCCCATGAACCAAAAACTGCGGGGTTCCTCAGAGGTCTTAGTCACCATTACCTCAAAAACGGCAGCCTCATCCATTGTCGCGTTCCCGTCACCGTGTATGGAGACGCCCCACGTGGTCGTGCCCACGCTGAGCAAGCTGGCCAAGATCTGCACGTCCTGATCGGCCGTCATGCTGCCGAGGTTGGCGTGAGTGTCTGGGTTGAGATACATGCTACCCACCTCGGACATCACAGGCGGGCTGATAAGCGTCCACACTACGAGGATGACGATGACGGCTGCAATCACGATCCAACGACCGATGTGCCGGGGTTTCCTCCGCTCCTTCTTCGGCTTGCCACGGCGGCCCTCGCGTTCGTATTCCTCTATCCACATCTCCTGGGGATCGCCGTCGAACTCAGCGGGCGCATCCTCTCCGGGCAGGAACTCGGGAGGCGGCGGTTCAGGCGGTGGCGGCTCCGGAGCGGCCGCAGCAGCCTCACTCGATCCTGCCATGTATTCGTCCTTTTCAGAAGCCAATTGACTCATCCATCCTGCTGGTATCATCGACTACAATCGAAATCAATCTTTCGCTCAGGATCACTCGCCTTCAATGTCCGCATGAGGTCGTCGATTTTGTCCAAGCCGCTCATCAGGTATTCCTTCGGCAGCGCCGTCCCTATCCGCATGTAACCGTCCATTCCCAGCTGGTCTCCAGGCACGACTAGAACGGATCTCTCCTTTCGAAGGCGCTCGGAGAGGTCCGAGGAATTCAATCCAGGCGGATGACGGACGAAGCACATCGCCCCAGCCTCGGGCGACCTGTGGGCAAGAGCCGAGCCATGAGCCTCGTTCCAGTCGACAAAGACGCGACAGCTCATCCTCACGACCTCTTGGTTCTTCGCGAGTATTCTCTCTCTCCTCTCCGGCTCGAGGACCTTCCTGGCTATGTGGTCTGACAGCATCGAGTGCGTGAGGGTCAGATAGTCGTGGTAGCAGGTTATCTCCCTGAGCGTCTCCGGCGTGCCGACGAGCCATCCGATCCTCAGACCAGGCATACCGTACGCCTTACACAGGCCATTGGTGATGAGCGTCTTCTCATGATGCCCCCACAGTGACTGCGTCCTCGAATCCCCCAACTCCGCACCCACGTACACTTCGTCCGCAAGGAGCCATGCACCAGAGTCCTTCACGGCATCAATCAGGGCTTTGCGCTGCTCGGAAGCCATGATGGCACCGGTCGGATTGTTCGGGTTGCAGACGTGGACGGCCTTCGTTCTCCTCGTGACCGCAGCCTTGAGATCCTCGGGGTCGAACTGCCACCCGAGCTCCTCCTTGAGCGGCAGCGGCCTAACCTCCATGCCCCACGACTCTGCCAGATTCCAGGTCTGCGGATAGTTCGGGACGATGATCACTACTTCGTCACCCTTCTCGAAGAGGCGCCATGCCGCCATGAAATTCGCCTCCGATGCGCCGTTTGTGACGAGGATGTGATCCGCGGACGCCCGCTCATACATGGCGGCGATCGCGGACCGCAGTTCAGGAGACCCGTTCGTCGGAGGATAGCCCTGTTCAACCTCGAGCAGGGTCCTAACCGCATCATCGCTGCCCATGACTTCCTTCAGGCTGACGGAAGGCACCCCGCTTCCCGATAGGTCGTAATCCACGTCACCATCGTAGGCACACTGCATCCTAACCATGTCAAAGGCCTGGAGTTCCATTGATCCCGCCGACATGGCATGAACGCTCATGGATTAAAGACCTTCAGTGGCGCAGGAAGCCTCTTCCGTTGCTGTTGATGAAATGGGCTCGAATCTCCTTGCCCTCATGACGGAATCGATGACAGGAAGAATCAACCTCTCGTCCTCGAGGCGCTCCCGCCGACGCAATTACCGGAACGCGGAGATGTCCGGCAGGCTCCACCCGAAAAACCGATGTTTTGAATGGCCAGAGCAACGCTTTTATACGGGTCGATACATAGCGGGAATCCCAGCCCGTCTAGAGGGCAACGCCTAAATAACGTTGGCTTGCTAGATTAAGGGTTGGTCGTGCACCCGTGCATGCTGTGCCCGGGGAAGATGGTTGAGGGGCAGCGGGCGGGAAGGACTTGCGGGCTCCTGTGAGTGCCGATCATGTGCAATCCGGACGTGTGCTGAGTCGACATGCTAGCGGCTAAGTAAACCACTTGGGGAATGGCTCGGTTCGGGCGCTGAAGAAGGTCGTGCCAAGCTGCGATATGCGTCGGGTAAGCGCAAGGAGCTTTTGATCCGACGATGACCGAATGGGACTTCCTGCTCTTCGGAGCAATCCGTGAGGATAGGGAACCGGGGGAATTGAAGCATCTTAGTACCCTGAGGAAAAGAAATCAATCGAGATGCCGTTATTAAAGGCGATCGAACGCGGCAAAGGGCAAACTGAATCCTCCCGAGAAATCGGGCGGAGATGTGGTGTTGCAGACTCCCTTACATCTTAACCTGTTAATCCGAAATCGCCTGGAACGGCGTGCCATAGAGGGTGATAGCCCTGTAGGAGCGCGCAGGAAAGATGATTGGGGATGTTCTAGAGTATTGCGCCTTGGATCTGGCGTGAGAATCTGGGAGCCATTTGCTTCCAACCCTAAATACGACCCGAGACCGATAGTGCAGTAGTAGCGTGAGCGAAAGCTGAAAAGCACCCTTAACGGGAGGTGCAAAGAGCCTGAAACCAGGTGGTGACATAACTATGCGGCGTGCAAGGGAAGATGCTCGCAAGAGCGGACCGACGTCGCATTATCCGTTTCGAATAACGGGCCAGGGAGTTCGGATCGATGGCGAGGTTAATCGGGTAACCGAGCAACCGAAGGGAAACCGACAAGTCCGCAACCCGCAAGGGCCAGGGACGAGGTGGGCTCGCCTGTAGTCATCGGTGAGAGACCCGAAGCCAGTTGATCTAGGCGTGGATAGGTTGAAGCCCAGGGAAACCTGGGTGGAGGACCGAACCCGTGTTGAGGTGCAAATCACTGGGATGATCTGCGTCTAGGGGTGAAAGGCCAATCTAAACTGGTTATAGCTGGTTCCTCCCGAAACTACTCGCAGGTAGATCTCGGACGAGATGGACGATGGGGTAGAGCGACCGATTGGACATTTAGGGGGAGAAATCCCTCGGTGTCCTGCCAAACTCCGAACCTGTTGTCATCGTAGACTCCGGGAGTGAGCGTATGAGGGGTAAGCTCTGTACGCAAAAGGGGAACAACCCAAACTCAAGTTAAGGTCCCTAAATATTGACTAAGTGTTAAAGGGCAAAAGGTGTCCTCAGTCTAAGACAACTGGGATGTGGGCTTAGAAGCAGCCACCATTCAAAGATAGCGTAACAGCTCACCAGTCAAGATTGAGGGCCCTGAAAATGGACGGGGCTAAGTCAGTTACCGATACTTGGGAGTACCGAAAGGTAATCTGGTAGGGAGGCGTCGTGTGTGGGCGGAAGTTCGGCCGTGAGGTCGAATGGACCGCATTCGAATGAGGATCCTGGTGGGAGTAGCAGCAAAGAGCGGTGAGAATCCGCTCGGCCGTAGGGGCAAGGGTTCCTCGACAATGTTCGTCAGTCGAGGGTTAGTCGATCCTAAGGCGTTCCTTAACCGAGAACGTCGAAAGGGTAAGCAGGTTAATATTCCTGCACCGTCGCGATCTCTGCGCACATCCTGACGCATCGGGGTATGCTGAGCAGGAGCGCCAATCTGTTCAAGTGTATAAGCCTGGGAAGAACCGTAATGGTGAGAACCGGGCGAAAGCACGAGTAGGAGGGCGAAGGCCCTCTTCAGCCTATCCCTGGTGCCCGTGAAAAGGGGTGTGCTAAATCAATCGCGATGTTCGTACCAAGAACCGACACAGGTGCCCCTGGATGAGAAGTCCAAGGCCTGTCGGCGTTAATTGACGCGAGGGAACTCGGCAAATTAGCCACGTAACTTCGGGAGAAGTGGTGCCAGCTCAGTGATGAGCTGGTCGCAGTGACAAGGGAGCCCCGACTGTTTAACCAAAACATAGGTGGCAGCTAGTCCGAAAGGATGCGTATTGCCGCTGAATCCTGCCCAGTGACGGTATCTGAACACCCTTTCCAAGGGGAAGAAGGACCGTTAAACGGCGGGGGTAACTATGACCCTCTTAAGGTGACAAAAACGCGTTGCCTTAGTAAAATTCGGCTATATGCTGGAATACCTGAGTATCTCACACTACTTTCGATCGAGAGTGACAATGTGATGAGTGCAGGCAATCAGCAGGAAAGGCTTGATACGTGGTATATATCGAGACATACTATCGAGAATCCTCAGAGACTGTACGCCGGACACCCGCAAGGGTGAAGATACAGTCCGACCCCCATGGCGACATGGGGAGGTCTCGGGAAACCGTGGCCCGCCTCCGAACGATCGGAGGTCACGAAAGTAACAGATGTGAGCGTAATACCTTGTCGCTTAATTGGCGACTTGCATGAAGGCCCAACGAGAGCTCTACTGTCCCCGCGTCGAGGCCGGTGAAACCTACTTTAACGGCGCACAGTCCGTTATCTTCCAGCTGAAAGCGAAGACCCCGTGGAGCTTTACTGCAACCTGTCGTTGTGGTATGAGCTCGAATGTGTAGTGTAGGCGGGAGACGTTACCAGGTGCTAGCCGCCAGGTTGGCACCGAGTCAACAATGAAACACCGCCCTTTCGAGCTCGTATCACTTACATCTTCGGATGGACACCGGTAGGTGGGCAGTTTGGGTGGGGCGCCACGCCCTCGAAAAGATAACAAGGGCGCCCAATGGTCGGCTCAGGTAGGTCAGAAATCTACCGAAGAGTGCAAGGGCAAAAGCCGGCTTGACGTGGATCGGCCCAATGACGATCCACGATGAGAAATCAGGGCCTAGCGAACCACTGTGCCTCACAAATGGGGGCCAGTGATTACAGAGAAGTTACCCCGGGGATAACTGAGTCGTCTCCAGCAAGAGTTCATATCGACCTGGAGGCTTGCTACTTCGCTGTCGGTTCTTCCTATCCTGGTGGTGCAGAAGCTGCCAAGGGTGGGGTTGTTCGCCCATTAAAAGGAATCGTGAACTGGGTTCAGACCGTCGTGAGACAGGTTTGTTGCTTTTTGCTGGAAGTGTTTTGATGCCTGACGGTAAGGATCCTTTAGTACGAGAGGAACGAGGATCCGTCGCCTCTAGTCTATCAGTTGTCCGGCAGGGCACTGCTGAGCAGCCACGCGATAGTGGATAAAAGCTGAAAGCATCTAAGCTTGAAGCCACCCCGAAAACGAGGCATCTCAAGGTCGCCATTACATGATGGCGTTGATAGAGCCGGGATGTAAGTGCCAAGGTTCGCCGAGGCATTCAGTCCGCGGCCACTAAGCGCCGTAGCCGCTATACACATGCCGATTTGGTAAGTGCGGCTCAGCCGTTACACGGATTGCACATGAATATCCTGCCGTTCCTTCCACATTTTCTTATTTTCACAGCGTGCAGCGCTAGCGCCGCCCGGCCGATGCCCTTCGGATACACTTTGCCGCAATGTTAATGATGGACCATCTCATCAGATGCTGCGAAGCATGGTGGAGGCGTTCGAAGTGAGGGTAATAATCATCGGGAACAACATCGCGGGAACAACAACGGCGAAGGCAATCCGCGATGCAGACAAAGAGGTCGAGATCAACATCTTCACCGAGGAGTCGGTACCGTACTATGCTCGGCCGAAACTCATCGACTTCGTCGCCGGGGCGGTCGAGGAGAGCGGCATCATGTTCCACCCGACCGAGTGGTACGAGAAGAACAATCTAAACCTGCATCTGTCATCGAAGGTCGACAGGATGGACGGCGCTGGCAAGAAGGTGTTGGTCGGCGTTGACTGGTACACGTACGACAAACTCGTCCTGGCCAACGGCTCCAGCGCATTCCTTCCTCCGTTCAAGGGCCTGCCGAAGGAGAACGTCTTCACACTGAGGACGCTAGACGATGCCAAGAGGATCAGAAAGGCAGCTGCGGGATCGAAGCGCGTGGTCGTGATAGGTGGAGGGCTACTTGGGCTCGAAACCGCCAGGGCGTTAGCCACGGGCTTCCCAGAGCTGGACATCACAATACTCGAGTACGCAGAACACCTCCTGATGCGGCAGCTCGACCACGAGGGCGCGGAGATTCTGCAGGACTGGATCGCAGAGACGGGCACGAAGGTCGTGACCAAGGCCGAGACGGAGGAGCTGCTAGGCGAAGGCGACATCGCCGCCACTGTGAAGCTCAAGGACGGCAGGACAGTCGAGTGCGACATGGTGATAATGTCGGCCGGCGCGCGGTCCAACCTGGGCCTCGCAAAGGAGGCGGGACTCAGCGTGAACAGGGGCGTGATTGTCGATTCGTCACTCCGCACCTCAGACCAGAACGTATTCGCCGTTGGGGATGTCGCGGAGTATGAGGGAAAGGTCTGGGGAATGATCCCTCCGGCGCTGGACCAGGCGAGGATCGCCGCGAAGAAAGTGCTCGGGCTCGAAGGACCAGACTACACGGGCACGATCCCATCCAACATCCTGAAGGTAATGGGCATCGACCTCACTTCCATCGGCACCGTTCGGAGCGAGCACGAGACGCAGGAGAAGGGATTCGAAGAGATACGGGCGGTGACGGCGGACAAGAAGGTGTACAAGAAGTTCGTGCTCAAGGACGGGAAGATAATCGGCGCGATACTCCTAGGGACAAAGAAAGAGACCGGTAAGGTGGCGAATATGATCAAGGAGGGCACGCCCGTCGAGAGCATCAGGGACAGGCTCTCGGATCCAGGCTTCGACTTCCGCTAGGCGCTCCAGCACTTCGCGCCGACCGACGCCAGGGGTGTCCAGGCAACCGTACGAAAACCGTTAAATCCTAACGACTCATGCAGAACCTGGATGGAGCCCAAGGACTACGAACTCGAGTTCTTCACGAGCAACGGCTTTCAGCGCAAGCAGTGCAAGGGCTGTCGCAGGTTCTTCTGGACTCTGGGCAACAGGGACACGTGCGGTGAAGCGCCGTGCGTGGAGTACACCTTCATCGGGAATCCGTTGTTCAAGGAGAAGATGAACGTCCACGAGATGCGCGAGAGCTTCCTGTCTTTCCTCGAGCGGGAGGGGCACACTAGGATCGCGAGATACCCTATAACCGCCCGATGGAGGGACGACGTCTTTTTCACACAGGCGAGCATCTATGGCTTCCAGCCATGGGTGATCCAGGGGGTCGTTGACCCACCCGCCAATCCCCTCGGAATCTCGCAGACATGCGTCCGGTTCAACGATATCGACAATGTGGGAAAAACCGGCTCTCATCTCACCATGTTCGAGATGATGGCCCACCATGTCTTCAACAAGAAGGACAAGCCGATCTATTGGAAGGAGCGCACTACGGAGCTGTGCCACGAGTTCCTGACGAAGGTCCAAGGGCTGGACCCGAAGGCGGTGAGCTACTCCGAGGCGTGGTGGGAAGGCGGAGGAAACGCAGGACCGTGCCTCGAAGTGTTCCTTGGCGGAGTCGAGGTCGCCACTCTCGTGTTCATGGAGTACTCGACGGCCAACGGACAACAGACGCCTCTTGACATGCAGGTCGTCGACACAGGTTATGGATTGGAGAGGCTCACGTGGATCTCCCAGGGCACGCCCTCGGCCTACGAGGCGGTGTTCGGGGACGTGCTCAGGGAGCTGAAGGAGATCTCTGGAACCGACACGGAGGAGAGGACGCTCGGGGAGTATGCCAAGGTCGCAGGCTCGATGAAGATCGAGAACGCGGCGGATGTGAGAGAGCTCAGGGCGGACACGGCAGCCAGGGTAGGAATGGATATAGACGAGTTCGTGCGCCAGATAAGACCTTTCGAGAGCATGTACGTGGTATGCGACCACACCCGCGCGCTGATGTTCATGCTGAGCGACGGTACCGTGCCCTCGAACGTCAGACAGGGATACTTCGCCCGACTGCTGGTGAGGAGGGCCCTCAGGGAGATGTCGCAGCTAGGGATAGACCGGAAGCTCTCCGAGATAGTCGCCCTGCAGGTCGACTACTTCTCTAAAGATTTCCCCGACCTCAAGGAGAACAGGGAGGGCATCCTGAAGCTGGTGGACGTCGAGCAGGACAGGTACAGCGACACGCTCGTGAAAGGCAGAGGGATAGTTCAGAGGCTGGAGACGTCCTTGGACCAGAGCGGCAAGAGAATATCGGACGAGGACTTGATCGAGCTGTACGACTCACACGGGCTGAACCCCGAGGTCGTCGCCGAGTTCGCCGAGAAGGAAGTGGCCGTGCCCGATGACTTCTACAAGCGCGTGGCTGCGAGGCATGCGAAGTCGCGCGAGGAGGAGGAGACCAAGCCAGAGATATCTCTTCCGAAGGGCCTGCCAGCGACCAAGCAGATGTTCTACAAGGACCCATACAAGTACAAGTTCAGGGCGAAGGTGCTCGCCGTCGAGGGGGACCTCGTCGTGCTCGACAAAACCTACTTCTACGCCGAGAGCGGAGGTCAGGAGTCCGATGTCGGGACGATGAAGGACATGAGGGTCGTCCATGTCGACAAGGTCGGCAACGTCGTCGTGCACAGGGTCGAGGGAGAAATGCAGGCGGTCAAGGGAAAGCTGATCACGAGCACGATCAACGAGGGGCGGAGGAGGAGGCTGCAGAGGCACCACACGGCCACGCACATCGTGAACGGCGCGGCCAGAGAAGTTCTGGGCAACCATGTCTGGCAGACAGGAGCGCACAAATCGGTGGACGTGGCGAGGCTCGATATCACCCATTACGCTGACATCACGCAGGAGGAGCTGGAGAGGATAGAGAGGAGGGCAAACGAGGTAGTCCTCTCGGGCACAAAGGTCGATTCACGCTTCATGGACCGCACGGACGCAGAGAAGAGGTACGGGTTCAGGTTGTACCAGGGCGGAGCCGTCCCGGGGAAGGAGATCAGGGTCGTGAGGATAGGCGACTTCGACGTGGAGGCCTGCGGAGGAATCCACTGCAAGAACACACTCGAGGTCGGGGCGATCGCCGTGCTCCAGACGAGGAGGATACAGGACGGGGTCGTAAGGCTGGAGTTCGCCTCGGGCATGGCAGCGGTAGAGAAGATGATCGCCATGTCGGAGGCGGTCTCGAATGCGAGCTCGATGCTGATGACGACCCCGGATGGCCTCGTTAGTGCGGTCAAGCTTCTTCAGGCCGAGAACAAGGACCAACGCAAGGAGCTGGAGAGCGTGAAGAGAGGTCTGGTGGGCGAGACGGTGGAGGACCTCGTCGCCAGGGCCATGAAGGTCTCCGGAGTCACGATAGTCCGCCATGTCCAATCAGAGGATATGAGGCACCTGGTGAACCTCGCCAAGGAGCTGATAACCCGTCCGAAGACGATAGCGGTCCTCGCATCGGACCAGGAAGGGGCCAAGATAATCGTCGCGAGGAGCGCCGACGTCGACATAAACTGCAGACCTCTGCTAGGGGACGCGATGAAGGCCGTCGGCGGCTCCGGAGGGGGCAAGCCCGATTTCGCCCAGGGAGGAGGGCCGGACGTCGACAAGCTGGAGCATGCAGTCGACCATGTCGTGTCCGCCCTCAAGAAGGCCCTGGAAGAAGAGTGATGCTGAAGATGTCGAAGTTGAGGGAGTCGGTCAGAAACCTGAAGTATCTGTTCGAACTCACGAGGTCGGCCGCCATAGCCAGAAGGTACTTCGTCATAGGCGCGTTCGACGGCGCCCTCACTGTCCTTGGTGTGATCATAGGCGTGTATGTGGCCGAGGCGAGTGTCCACCCTGAGCTGGCCAGGCAGCTGATAATCGGGGCGGGGCTGGCCGGGGGAATCGCACTCGCGGTCTCCAGCGGGGTCGGCGCCTACGAGGCCGAGAGGGTGGAGCACATACTCAGCCACCAGAACCTCGAGCAGGCCATGCTCTCGAGCGTCGAGGGGACCCGGAAGGAGGCCATGAGGGTCAGCATAGTCGTGAGCGCGACAGTGCACGGGGTGGCCCCGATGATCGCCGCTTTCGTGCCGTTGGTGCCGTTCTTCTTCATGCCCCTGCATGAGGCCGTCGTGACGGGCATCGTAATCACCATGATATTCCTTTTCGTACTCGGGGCGTTCCTCGGCAACATGATAAAGGAGATCTTCGTCTACACGGGCCTGAGGTTCGTCATAGCCGGGCTCGCCACCGCGATAGTCCTGATACTCATCGGAGGGCATCCGTAGGCGCTCCGAGGTCCGTCGACTCATGGCCTTAAATCAACCAATCATCACATATCATCTTCGATAACTGAACATAAATTGGCAATCCTCACCGACGAAGCCCCGGCTAATGCGGCGATGTTACGAGCTTCAGGTCGAGCACGCCCTTCTGAGCCCTGAGCGTCTTCGCTAGGGCGCGCACCCTCGACGCCTCCCCGCTGAAGGCGATCATCTCGAGGCATGTGTGCTTGGACAGGTGTACGTGCATCGTCGCAGTCACAACATCGGGATAATCGTGCTGGAGCTCGGTCAGGGTGTTGCTGATTCCACGAGAATGATGGTCGTATGTGACGAGGATCACTCCAGACGCCTTGCCCCTCCTGGCCAGGTCCCATTTCCTGTTCGCCACGAACTCGCGCATGGCCTCGCTGACCGCCTGAGACCTGTTCGGATGGCCGAGGCTCTCCGTCAGCCCGTCGAACTCTTCCAGGAGTTCGCCGGAAACGCTCAGGGATATCCTCGTCTGCCTCGTCATCAGTTCGGTGAACGAGTCTCCCATGGATAATGCTTTTCGACAACGAAAAGTTGACATACGCGAGAGCGGTACGGAACCGTGGTGCTGGCATGACCCAAGAGCTTCCAGTCGCCTTCGCACATCCAGCATAAGTGTTTTATACACCTTAGTGTGTGGGGGAGTTTGCGCTCCAGACGGGGATATTTGTATGTCTGGAGGGCGCTGATACGAATCACCGAAGTGGAGGTTGCCGTTTGGCCGAGGATAAGGACAAGGACGAGAAGACGAAGGGCGCCGGGAAGGGCAAGAAGAAAGACGCCAAGAAAGCGGAAGAGCCCGCCAAGACGCCCGTAGCCGAGAAGAAGAGCGATGATTTCAGATACATCGTCAGAATCGTCAACTCCGACCTCGACGGCAACAAGGACATCGTTATAGCCCTCGCGGGCATCAAAGGCGTGGGTATGCGGACCGCCGAGATAATCGCCAGGATGACGGGCGTACCGCGCAACACGAAGATCGGGGATCTCCCGGAGAAGAAGACGGAGGAGCTCGAAAAGCTCGTACTGGACTACTCCGAGAAGGCGCCCCATTGGATGGTCAACAGGCAGCATGACTGGTCGTCAGGAGCGGACATTCATATCGTCGGTGTGGATGTGGAGCTCTACAAGAGGGACGATGTGAACCTCATGAGGATGATCAGATGCTACAAGGGCGTGAGACACGAGACAGGCCAAAAGGTCAGGGGGCAGCGGTCCCGGGCCAACGGTCGGAGCGGACTCACGCTCGGTGTCATCAAGCGCAAGGAGCAGCCGGGCGGAGGAGCCCAGAAGAAGGAGTAGTGTGACGGATGGGCGACCCTAAGTTCTCCAGAAGAAAATACGAAACGCCAGCTAAGCCATGGCAGGGCGAGCGTATCAAGGCGGAGAACGAGTTGCTGCAGAAGTACGGTCTCAAGAACAAGAGGGAGCTGTGGACCGCGCAGTCGCTCGTAAGGAGATTCAGGGCGCAGAGCAGGGAGCTCCAGGCGCGGCAGAGGACGGGAGACCCACAGGCCCAGAGGGAGACGGATGAGCTCCTGGGCAGATGCGGTCGCATGGCCCTGTTGCCTGCCGATGGTGCGACCCTGAACGACGTTCTCGCGCTCAACACCGAGGCGGTCCTGGCAAGGAGACTTCAGACGATCGTCTACAGGAAGGGGCTCGCGTTCACGCCGAAGCAGGCGCGTCAGATAATCGTCCACGGACACGCGTCCCTGGACGGAAGAAAGGTGACGATCCCTGGCTATCTCGTCAAGCGCGGAGAGGAGGAGCAGATAGACTACCATATGACCTCGCCCCTGACTGACGACATGCACCCCACCAGACCCAAGCCGGAGGAACTGGAGCGCAAGCGCATATCCGACGCGGCGAAGGCCGAGGCCAGGGCCCTGAGGGCTAACGAAAGAGGACGGGGTCCTCCGATGAGGCGGCCACGGAGGCCGAGGGTGGAGACGAAGCCAGCGGCGAAAGTGGAGAAAACCCCTGAGCCGGCGAAGCCCGCTGCTGAGAAGACGGAGGGATGAGTTCTATGGCCAGATGGGGTATCGCACACATTTACGCCAGCTACAACAACATCGCAATCACGCTCACCGACATCACTGGCGCCGAGACAATAACGAAGGCCACCGGCGGCATGGTGGTCAAGCAAGCCAAGGACGAGGCGTCGCCCTACGCCGCGATGAGAGCGGCCGAGAAGGTGGCCGACGTCGCCAAGGAGAAGGGCATCGATTCGATACATGTCCGTGTCCGCGCGCCTGGAGGGAACAAGGCGACCTCGCCGGGGCCAGGGGCGCAGGCGGCTATCAGAGGCCTTGCGAGGGCAGGGCTGAGGATCGGCAGGATCGAGGACGTTACCCCGATACCGCACGACGGGACCAAGAAGAAGGGCGGCCGAAGAGGACGCAGAGTGTAGAGTTGATCCCCCATGAATATCGATGTTCTTGAGATGACGCCTACCAAGGCGGAGTTCGTTATAAGCGACACAAACCACACCTTCGCCAACGCGATGAGGAGGATCATCGTGGCCGACGTTCCGAAGATGGCCATCAACGACGTCGAATTCCACCTCGGACCGATCATGGACGAGGGGAGCCAGGCGTACGAGAGCATCTCCCCGCTGTTCGACGAGGTCGTCGCGCACAGGCTGTCGTTGGTGCCGATCCCGACGGACCTCGATAAGTTCAATCTGAAGGAGACGTGCGCATGCGGAGGCGAGGGATGCCCGTCATGCACCATCATGTACTCGCTCAACAAGAAGGGGCCATGCACCGTATACTCGGGCGACCTCGAGCCGCTGGGGAACGAGGAATTCAGGATTAAGGACGATCTCATACCGATCGTGAAGCTGGCGGACGACCAGGCGCTGCTCGTGTATGCCACTGCGGAACTCGGCACTGGCAGGCAGCACGCCAAGTGGCAGGCCACCGTCGGCGCTGGCTACAGGTACTTCGCAAACATAGAGATCGACGGAAGCAAGTGCGATGTCGGGTGCTCGTGCGTCGAGATATGCCCCAAGGGCGTGCTCGCGAAGGACGGCAGGAAGGTCGTCGTCAAGCACCCCGAGAAGTGCAACCTGTGCAACTCCTGCGTCGAGATGTGCGAGACCGAGGCGATTAAGGTCACGGCAGACCCGACCAAGATACTGTTCAGGTTCGAGACGGACGGATCCGTCCCCGCGAAGGACATCTTGCTCAAGGGGCTGAAGATACTCGAGGAGCGGTTCGAGCAGGTCAGGGATCAGATATCATCGCTCAAGTGAGCGGCTCCTGAACCTGCCGGCTCTTCACTGATTGCGAATCCAAGCTTCGGCCACGTAAACGGTCAGACGAACTCGTCCAGTTTCGAGTTCCTGATTTTGTCCGACTGGAAGAGCGAGCTGATCGCATTCTCCAGAATGGATATCCGCTGGAGGGTGTAGGGCGAGACCCTGTATGTGTTTCCGATGCGCTTCGCGGTCTCAAGGTACTTGCTGACCCCCGCCTCGTGAACGGTTAGCGTGAGCCTGTTACCGCAGTAGCACATGCCCTTCAACGGTATCCGCCTGTACTTCGCGTTGCATTTAGCACACCTCAGCTGCTGCCCGGTGAACCGTCTCAGGCTTCCCTGGGTGTCCGGGAGCAGATGGCGCGTGATTATCCTGTGGACCACATCGGACACGTCCACCGCCCTGATCTTCACGCCGAGCGCTATCTGCGCTTCGAGCTTCTCGACCATCGAGCCAAGAGCAGTATAGGCCGATGTGACGGGGCCCTCGGATATTCGGCTCATGCCGTGCGTGAAGCCCAGGCCCTCGTACTGGAGGACGGTCCCGATCCTGCCAGATATGAGGTCCATGGCAGGCTCTACTTCCTTGGGGTGAGCGAACCTCTGCGCGGCCTTGTAGAACTCGAGCGGATATGCGTACGACACATCGATATTGTGCGCCTCCTTGTCTATCTCGTTCGGGTCCAGCTTGGTGGTCAGCACCAGAGGGGCGTCCATGAGGCCGCCCCTGCGCTCCGGTAGGAACGACCGCGAGAAGTTGAGAAGGCAGTCCATGAGTAGTATGATCGAATCCTCGTCACCGTCGCAGTTCCGTCTCTTGGCGGCGTGGAAGAACGGATGGGCGTAGCCCACGTGGGCGTCCGTGAACCCGACAACCCGGGATAGCACCCCACCGGACGTGTGAGGAGCCAGGCCGACCACGAGGTGTCCCACGAGGTCCTGCTTGACTCTCAACCTGTAGAACGCCTCCAGACCGTAGAACTTCTCAAGCAGCTCGTCCACGAACCTTGCCGTGGACATCATATACTCGACGCATGAATCGGGTATGACGACATCCTGCACCTTGAGCTCGAGGAGGTCGTCCGGACTCTCGATGTCGTTCCCCTCCGCGGTCTTGGCATAGCCGAGCCTGCGCGCGGTCTCCACATCGATTCCGACCTCGGATGGGGTGAAGTGAGTCAGCGGGACATCGGTCGCATCCACCCTGATAGTGCCGTCCTTGAAAACGAACACGCCGTTCCGCGCGCGGAGCACACCCTTCTCGATCGATTCCGGCGTCTTGCTCTTGGAAATCATGCCCTGGACTCCCTTGATGTCCAGGCTGCGTCCGTTCGTCAGTTCAAGGGCGGACCGCAGCATCTCGGCCACGGGCACGCTCTGGATTGACATCTTCCCAGTGAACACCGTGTGCGCGCCGCAGCCGCACTTGCAGGAGAAAGTCACCGTTCCGCACATGGGGCACGACCTCTCACCCAACTGGGTTCGGATGACACCTACGTTGGCGGCCTCGCTGATAAGCCTCTGGGGGCCACCGTACGACCCGACCGGGAACAGGCAGTGCGGTGGCGGTTTCATGCGTCTCTCGCGCGCCTTCTCCGGGCGGGCCACCCTAGCACCGATCCTGGTGACCGCCCGAGCGCGGACCTCAAGACCCGAGAGGGTCGATACCAGTTCCAGCGAGCTGTCGGTCTCGGGGATTGTGGTCTCCGTCTCCGCGACCCTGCCGTCGGTCGCTTTCAACCCCAGCCCGAGGAGGAGAGGGGCAGCCAACTCATCTAGGACGACCCTGTTGGCTATCACCGAGTGCAACGCCCCCAGCAGTTCCAGAGCACCCTTGTGCTCTTCGTCGAGGGGGATGCTCAGCCTGCCGTCCGTCCACTCCGCAGCGGAAACCAGGTATCCGCGCAGGTCGAGTAGGCGCTTCACATCCACGTCTGACCAGAACAGGTTGTACTTGGGATGGAGCGGGACCTTGAGTTCCGTCGATATCTCGATCGCCCTGTCGAAGGACGGGCTTATCCAATCTTCAGGCAGGTCGGGACCCCGGGCATTCAGCTCCTCCCGGTACCATTCGAGGGTGAGTCCAGAAGGCATCAGGAAGTGGTTGTTCTCGACGAACTCGCCGTATGGGACCAGGAGCTCACCGACATCCACGATCTCCTTCACGCGGCCGCGTATCTCAAACGCCTCCGCGGTAGTGTTGGCCTGAACGAGGTCGCCGTTCTCGAGCAGCACGATCGGCCCCTCAATAGAGTCGCAGGGTGTTATCGCGCCCGCCTTACCGGGACGCTCTATCTTGAGCTGGGTGCCTATGGCGACGAAGTCGTCCAGTACGATCATGGTTGCAGGGTTCATACCCAGCGCCGCGAGCCCGGTCGCCCGGGTGCGGCCATATCTGAGCCTGAAACCGCCGACCCTCGACGGATACGCCAGCACGGGTCTTCCGGCTAGCATGTCCTTGAGGAACTTGGCGCTCGGAGCTATCTCCACGGCGCCATCCACCTGTCCCTTCGTCTTGAGGTTGATGAAGTCGTCTATGTGCTCCCAGCCATCTATCCTCAGGCGCTTCACGTGCTTCTGGAGCTTCGGGGCCTTGAGGCATAGACCCTCTGCGATAACGAGGCACGCCCCACCCCTGACCCGGTTCGTCGCTATCCTCGGAAGGTCCCTGAACCCTGATATCTCGGCGTCCTCGGTTCCCTCGCCGTCGACGCACACGGGCACGTTGCTCGCCATTATCTCGATCTCCTCGTTGGAAGGAGTGTACTGCAGATGCTGGCAGGACTTGTAGAGGGGTATCTCCTCCTTCAGCCTCAGCACCTCCGGCCCTGTCGGAGCGTACCTTCCGAGCCCGACCTCGCGCCGGACGACATCTGCAATCAAGACGCTCATCGCTTGACCGGTCCCACCGGCGGACCTTATCGGGCCTGCGAAATAGACGGTCAGGTAGTCGGAGCCATCGGAGTTCCTGTTGATCGAGACCCCTGCGATCCCCTCCAGGGGCGCGACTAGGATGCCTTCGGTCAACACCGCCAGGCCTAACCTGATGGCCCTCTCCACCGCGAACTCGGGCGTCTTCGCCGGGAGTTTCGCGTATTCCTTGGCGATCAGGAGCGAGACCTCCTCTCGGTCATGGTCGACGCTCAGCTCGCGTATCCTGTCCGCCACGCCGTCCACCTCCCATTCGAACAGCAGCTTCTCCACCCTGGCTGCAAGGTCTGAAGCCTGGGGGATCTCGACGTCCAGCTCGGGGTCGAAACCCTTCATCCTGGCGCGCTTGGCGACGTCGTAGCAGACGTCTACCTCACGCTGGAGCGATGAAAAATAGTCCTGCATGGACTCGCTGCAAACGACGCCTCTCATTCCCCACCCCCTCAAAGAACATCGACAAGGGCGGAAGCTCCGACCCGCGCCGATGCGGTAGCATTAGGTGCGATCCGGAAGCTAATCGCCAAATCGCACTATAAGCGTTACTGAGGCTTGAGGTGGTCAACCAACGCATCGACCAGCTCTGGCACACCGGCTCCCGTCGATGCGGATATCTTCATCCTGTCTGATTCCGACACGAGGAGATCGGTCTTGTTCTCGACCTCGATTATCGGGATCGAACCGAACTCGGAACGCAGGTCGGAGAGCAGGTTGTTCTGCTGTGCCACGGTGTAACCGCATGTCTCGCTCAGGTCCAGGACGAACACGACGACATGGGCAAGGTATTTCAGCGCCAGGACCGCGCGAAGCTCCATCGTGTTCCTCTCGTTGAACGGACGATCCAGCAGCCCCGGTGTATCGATGATCTGATATCGCAGGTACTTGCGCTCGAACACCCCCACGGATATCTCCTGCGTCGTGAACGGGTACACCGCCACCCTCGGCTTGACGGTGGATATCTGCCCCACCAGCTGGCTTTTGCCGACGTTCGGGGCGCCTGCGATCACCGCGGTCGGAACAGATGGGTCGATGGCGGGGAACTTCCTCATAGTGTCCCTCGCGCGCCCGAGAAATACCAGCTCCTTGCGGACCTGCTTCACGAACGAGGACATCCTGCCGTACGCGGCGTTCCTCAGGTTGTCAATCATTTCCATGTTTCTGGCCGCGGCCATGTCCCTCGTCGTCTGTCTCGCCACCCGAGCCACGTTGCCCCGGGACCAGTCCAGGGCGCCCAAGCACTTTTTCAGCTTGTCCCGACTGATCGTGACATCGATGAGTTCGGAGTAGAACGGGCTGAGCCGGTCGATGCTTGGAAAGGCCTTCACGTACCGCCCCATAGTGGTCACGATGATGTCGCTCGAAGACTTGATCTTGGATATGTTCGTCGCCCTCACGGAGTCCAAGCGAGTAGCGCCGCTATGTTCGACCTTGGAGGCCTTCCTGAAGGCCTTGTCCAGTATCTCGTCCGCCATAAGGACCGTGGGTATGTCAAACATGTACTTCGTCCCCATGAAGGGAACATGAGATAAAGCCTCCCCTCGCCCTCTGGCCCAAAAGCCTCTTATCGAACACTCGTCTATCTGACGTCGAAGACAATGAGGAACATCAGGGCTAGAAGGGGGAAGGAACTGGCCTGTAAGGGCTGGCGCCAGGAGGCCATCCTTCGCATGCTCCAGAACAACCTGGAGAATGCCGAGAAGCCGGAGGAGCTGATCATCTACGGCGGGACGGGTAAGGCGGCCAGAAACTGGGACAGCTACGATGCCATCGTCGAGTCCCTGACCGACCTCGAGGATGACGAGACCCTGCTGGTCCAGTCGGGCAAGCCCGTCGGGGTGTTCAGGACACACAGCCTTGCCCCGAGGGTACTCATCGCGAACTCACACCTCGTCCCGCGCTGGTCCACCTGGGAGGTGTTCCACGAGCTTGAGGCGAAGGGGTTGATCATGTACGGCCAGATGACGGCCGGAGGCTGGGCGTACATCGGCACCCAGGGGATACTCCAAGGGACCTACGAGACCTTCGCGGCTTGTGCGCGCAAGAGCTTCGACGGCACTCTGAAGGGGAGGCTCGTGCTCACAGGCGGCCTGGGTGGCATGGGAGGCGCCCAGCCGCTGGCAGTGACGATGAACGGCGGCGTGTGCCTCGCAGTCGAGTGCGACCGCGCACGGATCGATAGGCGCGTGAGCAAAGGCTACTGTGACATTCTGATGGAGGATCTCGACGAGGCCATCGACGCCGCCCTCGAGGCGAAGAAGGAGGGCAGGCAGCTGTCGATCGGGTTGTTAGGAAACTGTGCCGAGACGCACCCCGCGATCGTCGACATGGGAATCGTACCGGACGTCGTCACCGACCAGACATCGGCCCATGACGAGCTCGACGGATACATCCCGACGGGGCTGAGCATCGACGAGGCGGAAGCATTGAGAACAGCCGATCCCGAGGAGTACAGGAAGAGGGCCTTCGATAGCATCGCAACCCACGTGAGGGCGATGCTGAAGTCCATGGAGAAAGGTTCGGTCGTCTTCGACTACGGCAACAACATCCGCGCCCAGGCCGTGAAGGGTGGCGTCGAGGGCGCGTTCTCGTTCCAAGGGTTCGTGCCGCTGTACATACGCCCGATGTTCTGCGAAGGGCGCGGGCCTTTCAGATGGGTGGCAATATCCGGCGATCCAGATGATATCCTGAAGACGGATGCCGTCGTCATGAGGGAGTTCAGCGACAATGCCCAGCTGGTCAATTGGATTAAGCTCGCCCAGGAGAAGGTGCCGTTCGAGGGCCTCCCCGCACGAGTCTGCTGGCTGGGATACGGCGAGAGGGCGCGGTTCGGCAAGATCATAAACCAGATGGTCGGCAGTGGCGAACTGAGCGGACCGATTGTGATCACGCGAGACCACCTCGACTGCGGTTCCGTCGCGTCACCCAACAGGGAGACCGAAGGCATGAGAGATGGCAGCGATGCGGTCGCGGACTGGCCGATGTTGAATGCGCTCCTGAACGCGGTGGCGGGGGCGGACTTGGTGGCTATACACAACGGCGGCGGAGTCGGGATAGGCTATTCGACCCATGCAGGCCTGCTCGCAGTGGCGGACGGCACAGCTGATGCTGAGGAACGGCTCGAAAGGGTTCTCACGACTGACCCCGGGATGGGCATAGTGAGGCACGCGGACGCAGGATACCCTGAGGCCATCGACATGGCGAGAAAGAAAAAATTGAGGATACCGATGCTAGAATGACAAGGGATAAGGGGTTCCCATGAAATCGGGGTTGGATCATGTGTAATGGCGTCCGACTACATCTCGGCTGCGGCAACGTTCACAGGGCAGGTTATGTGAACGTAGACCTGTTTGATTCGAGCGTCGCAGACGTGAAGGGAGACGTCACGAGACTACCGTTCGCGACCGCCTCCGCGGATGGAATCGAGGCGTTTCACGTCATAGAGCACTTCGACTACATACACTGCAAGTACGCTCTTTCCGAATGGTTCAGGGTCCTGAAGGGCGGTGGGGAGTTGGTATTGGAGACGCCAGAAATATCGGAGACGTTCAAGCAGTTCCTGAAATCGGATGAGAACTCACAGGAGAAGAGGCTCCAATGGATATACGGGATCGACAGCCCCGGAATGCAGCACAAGGTCGGCTTTTCCTCCAAGCTCTTGCAGAGACTCTTGCACGAGTGTGGTTTCGTGAGGACAAAGCGCGAGGAGGCAACGACTCATCTCTACGAGGCAGGCATGAGGATAGTGTGCCGGAAGCCGACTATCGACAAGACCGCCGAGTTCGCAGCATCGTTCAGATGGAGAGTACTCGCCGAGCTCGGCCCAATCGACTCCTACGTCATGATCCCGTTGGAGAAGCACGTGCAGGAAGTGATTGCAGACATTCGAGGAAATCGTGTCCCGGCCTCGGCGGACATCATGGCAATCTCGGCGAAGACGGCCGCGGTGAATCCCGGAATCGCCATAGCCATCCTGACTTCCTGGATGGAATCTGCAGACGTGAATTCTGGCGACCTGGAATGCGCACTATCCAAGATACGAGATCTCCGGGACAGGAGAATTCATGAAAGAGCTTTGACCCTTTGGATCAGGGCCAAGAAGGAAGGGGCTCTGGACAAGCAGTTTCGGACATTCACTGAAAGGCTTGGGAAAGACATCCTTGCCTATCTGATGGACCGCGAACCGGATGACATAAGCTATCTTCTCAGTCTTGAACCCGAACGGATACCCCTCTTTGATTTTGAGCTCGTCCTCATGGACGTAAGGATGCGGGTAAACAGGGGCGTAAGAAAGTTCGCGTCCGACGACCTCAGTGGAGCCAGAGCGATCCTGGAGGTTGCAGCGACGGAGAACCCAGACAATCTATACGCCCATTGGAACCTTGCAAGGTTGGGTGCCGTTGCAGGCTCAGATAGCGGGTATGTCGAACGGCACTACAATAAGGCCGTGTCACTCTCCCGCGACGCGAGGCTTAAGGGTGCCATCAAGGATGAACTCGCCTCGTACATGGCAGACGGGGCTCCTGCGGTCAGAACCACTCCAGTAACAGAATGATGTTCCGGCCGCTTTGACTTCCAGGTCAACAGAATGCGAATCGTAATATAGCCCAGTTCGCATGAAGAAGATGATGGGTTCGAAGTTGTCCGAGGTCGGCGGGGAGCTCGGCGTCGAGAGAAATGATGTCGATGCAATCAAGAGGATACGATTCAAGCGACTCCTGTTCAAGAGAATCTTCGGCTGGATGGTTCCGCTCCTGGCTTTCGTCGTCGGGTTCTTCGCCGGGGGGGCGCTGCCTTCCTCAACTAGCGTCTACCCCTACGCGGCGGCGACGTTCGTGTTCAACTACAAGGCGTTCTCGACCAAGACCAAGTTCACTATACTCGGCACGGCGATACTGTCGGTCGTGGTATTCATCTTGGGATTCGTCCTCGGCGGCGACTCGCCGAAGGATTATCCACTCGTGCCGAAGTACACTGTTTCCCCAGCATACGGGGTCTTTCATGTCCAAGGAACGGTGACATGATGAACAACCAGGTTCAGACCATAGAAGGGCTTGGCGTCACCGCGAAAGACGTATCCGCGATCAAGACGGTCAGATCCAGAGAGAGGCTCGTCGGTTTTCTCAGATCATGGTGGGTCCCGATTGCATCCTCTGCGTCTGGGCTCGTAGCAGGGCTTGCACCGATGCTCGCGCTGGAGGGGAAGGCGGCTTCTACATACCCTTACGCGGCCGCAATGGCCTCTGGCGCCATGGTCACAACGGCGGCATCCCGCAAACCCGTCGGTTTTTTGCTGCTGGTAGCGGTGCCGGTGTTCCTCTTCGCCTTCATAGCAGGTCTCGGCATAGGGGATGCGGTGAACGGAGACAGTCAGTTCGGAGTTGGTACCTTCTACGGGGTGCAGAAATAATTACGGGAGACGGGCCGGATTGATAAGACCTATATCTCTCGATTGTGCCATCTGGGAGCTGACATTGCGATGCAATCTCAGATGCACCCATTGCGGGTCGTCCGCCGGACAGGCGAGGCCTGATGAGCTGACCACCGAGGAGGCGTTCAGGATGTGCGAGGGCCTCGCCTCTGTCGGTTGCAAGGAGGTGTCGCTCATGGGTGGAGAGCCGCTTCTCAGGGAGGACTTCGTCGCTATATCGAAATGCGTGGTTCAGCTAGGGATGAAGCTCAGCATAGTCTCGAACGGATTGCTGATAGCGCAACATGTGGACAGCATCCAACAACTGAAGCCTGAGGTAGTCGGCATCAGCTTGGACGGCATGAGGGATACCCATGAGACGATACGCGGACAGGGAACCTGGGCAAGGGCTGTTAAGGCTATCGATCTGTTGAAGGCCCGCGGCGTGCCGACAACGGTCATCACGACTGTGAGCAAACTCAACTACAAGGACCTGCCAGAGATGAGAGAGCTGCTGAGGTCGAAGGATGTCAACTGGCAGATCCAAACCGCCATGCCCTTCGGCAACTTCCGCAAAGAGCAGACATTGTCCCCTGAAGAGTTCTACTCCACCGCGTTGTTCATCGCCAAGGAGAGGATCAGGGGCAAACAGGACAGGATAAGGGTTGCTGGGGCTCACTGCTACGGATACTTCTCAAAGGTCCTTCCGGGATGCTCGTGGGACGGATGCACAGCGGGCATCTCGACGATAGGCATCACCAGTAACGGCGGCATAGTTGGCTGTCTGTCCATGGGGAACGACCGGTACTTCGAGGGGAATGTGAGGGACAGGGCCTTCGCGGACATCTGGAGCGACCCCGGTGCCTTCCCGTACACAAGAAAGTTCAGTCGTGAACAGCTCGGGGAGAACTGCACGGGATGCAAGTACGGCGCCAAGTGCGAAGGCGGGTGCAATTCCGTGTCTCTCGCGCTGACGGGCAAGATGCACAACAACCCCCACTGCTTCTACTCGATCGAGAAACGCCTGAAGAGGTCGCTCTAATATCGACTCGCCCGGCAAAGAGTAATTACGCAGGAATCTGATGAGCCGTCGGAGAACGTGATGTACGATTTGAAGCTCAAGATGTGGCTGGTGGACGGCAACAGGTTCATCGTGAGCGATGGCAGGGCCACACTGTTGCGCAAGATACGCGAGTATGGGTCCATGTCCAAGGCCGCCAAGGAGATGGGCATGTCCTACAGGCACGCCTGGGAGGTTCTCCATAGGATCTCGGAGAACGCAGGCGGAGATATCGTCGCATCGACGAGAGGGGGGCGAGATGGAGGCGACACGAAGCTCACCAAGCTCGGCGAGACGATATTGAGGGAGTACGACAACAAGACTGAATCGCTGACCAGTCAGCTTGAGAACCATTGGAGGAAGCCGTCCGTGACGGTCGACGGCATCGTGATCAAGCGGGACAAGATACTTCTCATCAGAAGAGGGAAGGAGCCATTCAAAGGAGTTTACGCCCTCCCGGGAGGCTTTCTGGAGTACGGGGAGAAGGCAGAGCATTGTGCGACACGAGAGGTCCAAGAGGAGACCGGGCTCGTCACCGAGATAGTGGACCTGGTCGGCGTCTACTCGGACCCGAAGAGAGACCCTAGGGGGCACTTCGTCACCGCCGTCTATCACCTGAAGGCCGTCGGGGGACGGCTGAAGGCTGGAGACGATGCGCAATCGGCAGAATGGGTACCTTTGGGCAAGCTGCCCGAATTCGCGTTCGACCACGGGATGATCATAAAGGACTTCCTGAAAAGGAAGCGTCAGGAATGAGGCTTACAGAGCCGGCGTCAATCCGCTCTGGCCCATGACGAACGGAAGATACACGACCTTCGAGCCGTTAACCGTGAGGGAATAGTCGAGCCTCTGCAGCACCCCCGGCTTCTCGGCCTCCATGGTGACGACTACGAAGTCCGCCAACTCCACCGCCTCTTCCCTGGACATCATGGCAGGCATACGTCGCACACCACCGAAATCAAGCCTGGACCGATACTTCGGTGACGAGACGGTGTAATCTATGGCCAGCCTCTTGAACGTCGATGGGTCGAAATCTGCCGCGGGTATATGGATGAACAGCGTCCCGCTGCCGTCCTCGTCCTTCATCCACGACATCAAGCGGAACACGTGCCCGCCCTCCACGCTCTTCGACCTGATGATGAACGAGCAGTAGAGCCTCCAAAAGGGGACGAACACCCTCTCGCCCGAGGACGACCCACTGAACTCCGCTATCTCGAAATCGAGCTTCTCGGCCCCGCCGTTCCTCGTGTGAAGGACGTTGCACTTGTCGCAGTAGAAGAGCTGGTCCCGCTGCTTCGAGTATATGGGCGAGTTGCACGAGGGACACTTCACCTGGACGATCCTCATCTGTACGCCTCCTGCAGTGTTCTCGCAGCGCTCTGCAGCTCCTTGATCGTCTGCGAGACAGATGCGGGCTTGTTCTTGAACTCCCCCTCGACTATCTCCGAGCCGTGTCTGAAGAATCTGTAGGTGATGTAGAGGATGATGCCGCCAGCGAGTAGCCCTACTATCATCAGCTCCGCGGCGACGCTAGACATGATTATCCCGACCGCGGCCGCGAGGCCGCCGACCGAGGTCCCAGCGGTGATCGCGAGACTCTGAAAGAGGGGGTCGCCCGGTGCGCGCCCGGACAGCACCTGCCCGGTGACGCCGTCCACGGTGGTCATGTACATCCTGTCGCGGTAAGTGTAACGCACGACCCAGACGGGGTAATAGACCATCGAGAGTCTCCTCGGGAGCACGTGCAACCGCTCCATCGTGACGCGGGAGACCTTTGCGGACGACCGTGCCCTGGACTGAGCATCGGACTTGGCACGCGCCACTGCGTCGTCCCTGCTCGTGGTCGCCTCGAAAGTGGGTATCATATCGAAGTCGGCGAAGCTCGTCTCTCCTGAGAAGTTCCTGAGAGACCGTATGCCAAGGTCGCCAGGGTCGGTGGCGATCTCGGAGAATCGGTAGTCGTTGAGAACCATGACCTCCTTCGGCACCTTCTGCTCGTGGACCCTCCCTTTGGAGTCCGTATGGCGTCGTATCTCGTAGCCACATATCCAGCCAGCAACCCTCGTCATGGCCCTCCAGAACGGCAGGTATATCGGGTACACCTCGATCGTCCTGCCGACACGCTTGAGGTCCCTCGCCTTCCAGCCTCTCGACCACCAGAGGCGGGACGCCTTCATCGCGCCTTCTCGGTTCACCTTGTTCCTGAAAGCTATCGTCGTGACGCCTTGGTCGCCCTCGATGAAGAGCGTAGAGTCGCAATAGGGGCACAGGAGCGTGCTCTCACCCTCGACGACGGATACAGCACCTCCGCATGCCGGGCAGTTCAGGCCGACCGATATGTCCGCCATGCTACAACCTCCTCGCGACCGTGAAAGAGGCTGCGAACACACCTATCACCGTGAGGGCCATGAGGACGAGTGCGGCCGTCAGGGAGCTCAGGGCCAGCACGCCCTCGAACGCAAACGCCAGGAAACCGAAGGCCGCCACCAGCATGTACGCGGCTGAGCTCCTCGTAGGGAAGACCGCCGAGAAGACCTCACCTGCCGAGGCGTCAATGATCACATCGTACCTCTTCTGTTCGAAAACGTAGGTGAGACGCCAGATGGGGAAGAAGACCAACGCCTGCTCCTTCGGCTTACCAGGAAGTGAATCCACGTACGAGATCATCTCGATGTCCGGCTTGATGAGCTCGGCTCCGCTCGTATCGAACGAGGAGTCGAATATCTTCAAATCGCCGGCGGGCACCTTCAGCGCGTGCAGCCCGGGCAGCGTCGTGGACCCCGCGGGCTCGAAGAACACCTGCTCCTTCCCGTTGACGTTCCGCTTGAGCATGTACACCGGGAAGTACTGCTTCTGGACGCCCGCCACCTGGGCACGCTTATCCAGGTCCTTAGCCTTCTTAGAGCCTGCTGCCCATCTCCTGAACAGTCCCATCGCATTCGTTTCATCTATCACGAACGGCACGGCGTAGTAGAACCCGGCTCCTGAGCGGTCGATATGGATCTGTGAGTCGCAGTAGGAGCACTTGATGAACCTCGTCCCCGCATCGAATGCGACGGGGGCGGCACACTTCGGGCATTTGATCGATGCCAAGATCTCCCTGCACCGAGACGACTTACGAGTCTATCAAGTTTCCTTCCCGCACTCGGGGCAGAACTTGACGGAGTTGGGAACTTCCTCCCCACAGGAGGCGCACTTCTTGGTACTAGCGACCCGCCCCCCACATTCCGAACAGAACTTGGATGACGCTGGGACCTCCGCGTCGCACTTGGAGCACTTCGCCAAGTCAACCGCCATCTTCGCTCCGCACGACGAGCAGAACCTGCTCGAAGGCTGATTCATCTCGCTACACTTGGAACAAGGCACGAGCGAGACCGCCTGGGGAGCTGTTCCCTGAGGGACTGGCTGCTGAGGTGGTCGCATGGAATCCATCATCGTCCAGCCCATCCCAATGCCTGCGCCGACGCCGACCCCGGCTCCAGCAGTTCCGCCTGAGGGGTTCTGGGCGGCCTCACGCATGGCCTGCCCGGCCTGATACTGGACATAGTTGGCATTCAATATCTGCATCGAAGACTTCGTATCGACGGCCTTCTGCACCTCCTCCGGAAGCGATATGTACAGACCGGACAGCTTGTCGACCGTGAGGCCGTAGAGATCGAAGTGATCCTTGCACCTCGCGAGTATGACCTGCTCTATGTTCGTGAGATTGCTGGCGATGTCCGCAACACCCATTCCCTCGTTCTTCATATCGCCGAGGGAATCGTACACGAGTATGACCATCTGCTCCTTGATCCGCTCTTCGACCTCGGCGCTCGTGGCGTAGTTGAGCGTCCCAACGAACTGGTTCACGAAGTTCTCGGGGCCAGCGACCTTGTACCGGAACTCGCCGAACACTCGCAGGTTCACCATGCCGAACTCCTTGTCCCTGAACTGGTACGGCTGCTTGCTTCCGAATTTCGCGTCCAAGACGCGCTTCTGGAGGTAGACGACCTCGGCCTGCTGTTGCACGCCCGAAAGGAACTTGACCACCTTGCCCACTATCGGCGCGTTCAGTGAGGTGAGCGCGTACCTGTCCGGACGGTCGAAGTATGCGAGCGCTTTGCCGTCGCGGAAGAAGACGGCTACCTCATCCTCTCTAACGACGATGTTGTCGTTGAACCGGATGTTCCTGGGCATCCGATACATTATGTTTGAGCGCTTGTCTCGGTCCTCCCACTTGAAAGTGTCCGCGCCTATGAGACCCATACATCACACCTCCGTTCCCTCGATCACCCTCAAGCGGGCGCCGAACTTATCCTCGAAATCGGTGATCCTCGCCTTGATGTTCATCATGTCCCTGAATATGGTTGACTCGTCCGCGGCCATGAGTGAGTTCTTCAGAGACTCTATGCTGGCGGCCATGGACGCCATGTGGTCGAGCATGCTCGCATCGTACTCATAGAGTCGGTCGAGCTCCTCCTCCTTCACGCTGATATCGGCGGCTATCCCGGAGTATCCGACAGGCGCGTGGGCGACCTGGCCTTCCACCTTCTTGAACTGGTTGATCAATCCTCCGATCATGTCGAGCTCCTTCGATCCGGATCCCCGAATGAGAATCCCTCGACACTCCTCGAGGCCACGCCTCTGCAGAGCAATCTTCTGAGATAGTTGAGCGCGGAGCATGCGATCCGCATCTCTGATGTCTTCCCTGCGACGGTAACCTCTGAATCCCGGGACATAAGTCTGAATCTTCTTCAGAAGTCCTCTGTCGTCTTCGATCCTTTCCCTGATATCAGCCATCCTGGACGCCTCCGTCAAGTGCCTCAATATCGTATGGAAGGCCTAATAAACATGTCGTTGGTAGGCCAGGGGTCAGAAGTGCATTTATGTCTGAGGAGCCTATTTCGTCCCACGATGGCCTCCGATATAATAGGCGTGATAGGCGCCAGTCGCGCAGACGACGAACTTCTGAGGCTGGCGGAGGAACTGGGACAGGAAATCGCCTCCAGAGGCGTCGCAATCGTCTGTGGCGGCATGACGGGCGTGATGGAGGCAGTCTGTAAAGGCGCACGGGCGAAGGGAGGGCTGACAATCGGCATCATCCCCTCTGATGACAAGAACGATGCCAATCAGTATGTCCAGGTACCCATCGTCACAGGCATGGGGGTGGGGAGGAACGTGATACTCGTCAAGACCGCAGACGTTCTCATAGCCGTAGGGGGCGAGTACGGGACTCTGTCTGAGATCGCCCATGCGCTGAACATCGGCAAGACGGTGGTGGCGCTACGTTCTTGGAACCTGGAAAGAGCCGCGGAGAAGTCCATCCCGAACCTGATAGATGCCAAGAGTCCGAAAGAAGCCGTGGACCTGGCGCTGGACGCCCTCCATTAGCATAGCCGATAAGCTCTGAGCGAGCTAGACATCCTTTTTCTGATTTCAATAATACGGGGAATCGTCTCCTTCTCCCTTGTCCTTCCGCTTCAATTTCCTTGTAAGCGAGATAATAAGCGGTGCAATAAGAATCACAGTGCCAAACAGGACAATCTCAAAGAGAAATCCGCTGAGGTTCCTATCGGACTCATTGGATCCGCCAATCATCTCAATGGCGGCAATCGCGAGTATCACGGCAGCAAGAACGAGCAGCCCAGGAACCCACTTTGTTATCTTCCTTCGGCCCTTCTTGCGAATCTTCTTCGCCATTGTTCCTCAGTCGGTGACTGCGCATCAGAGGTTATGATTTTTCCCTGGTCTTCCGCCCCTATGGCCACTCCGACTGTTGGCGGCATGCACGTCATCCCGCCATGCCAATATCGTCCTAAAAGTTCTAAGTGCATTGATTGTGCATCTTCACCTCAAGGGCGATGGTATCCAGTAACTTACGAAGTCGTCGTCCCTTGCTATCAAGCTCCTCGCTGCGAACCGAGGAAGCCTCGGGACACAGTTCGTCGACCACCACATCGCCATCGACAGACATATTCACCGGGTAGATGACGCAGCCTAAGGGCCTACGCGAGTACTCCCCGCATCGTTTCTTTTCATGGTCGTAGAAGAAACAGTACTCTCCAGTGTTGCGCAGTCGGGGTATGCCATCGGCGCCACGACGCACGAAATCCTCTCGCTCATAACCCCTTCGCTCAAGTCGCGCTATGTCCGCCTTGCACAGCTGCATCTCCGTATCGCGGCAGCACTTCTCGCAATGAGAACAGTGCATCCAACCTACGAGGTCGGCGGAATAGTTAAAGCTTCGGGCCGGCCGACCTCAGACCCGAGTTGCTGGAACGATGTCCGTTCATAGAGCGCGCAGCGTCCGCCGCCGATGTTTGGCGGAGGGGAACACATATCGGGGGATCCCTCGCAGTCCACCAAGGGGATGAGACCCCTCGAGATGTGTTTAGAGGCGACAGTTATTTGTGCTACCTGCGTATGCTCACCCGAAGCCCTTCCGGGCTCTGTCATACCATATCTGTGACATGGTTCCCTCAAACACTAGCAAGGATGGGGTGACTCCTAATAGCTGCGAAAAGGGGTACGTTGAACTAAGAAGTTGACTACGTCGAAGAACGACTTTACGAACTACAGATAATCTATGGTGAACTATGTCATTCAGAAGAATTCTCTTAATTAAGCCTTCGGGGAGGCATGGGATAAGCTTTGCATTTGATATGATTCCCACTGGGCTTGAGTACATTGCCGCGCATATTGAGGATGTTGTTGACGAGATCAATATTGTTGATTTGGAGATGGAGCCTAAGCCAATACAACAGGCTGCCGCTGGGCTCTTAGATTCCCTTAAGCCCGATCTAGTGGGCATATCTATGTCTTCAACAGAGCACACCGAAGGCCTTGAGCTTGCACAAATGGCCAAGAAACGAGGTGCAATGACGGTTCTGGGCGGATACCATCCTACGGCAATCCCAGATGAACTACTTTCACATCCTCAAGTAGATTATATAGTCCGGGGCGAGGGCGAACAAAAATTCAAGGAACTAGTGATAAAAGGAGATGCAAAGGGCATCAAGGGAATCTCTTATAGAGATGGAAACGAAATAATTCATAATCCTGAGCGAGATTTCATCAAGGACTTAGATAGCCTATCGTTCCCTGCTCGGCATCTCCGGCGATATAAATATTACCTATCTATGGCGAGAGGCAAAGAGCATGATATAATTACAACTTCTAGGGGCTGTTGGGGCAGATGTAGTTTCTGCTGTGAGCCTACAATGAGCAATAGCCATCAGCGTTATCGCTCCCCAGAGAATGTTATGGCGGAGATATTGGAGATAGTCAAGTACCATGATGGAAAGCCGCTCAGCATTGAAATCACGGATCCTCATTTTATGGGCAAGCCTGAGCTGGTTGAGAGGCTTTGTGATTTGTTAGCTAGCCATAAGCTGGACATAGGTTTCACTGCAAAAGTCCGGCCGGATTCTATGGCAAAGCATCCTGAAGTTGTTCGGAAAATGATAGCAGTTGGCATTGCCCACTTTGAAATGGGTATTGAGAGCCCAAACATGAGAGACCTTGGAAATACGTCCAAGGGAGTTAGCCCAGATATTCATATTACGGCTGTTAACAATATTAAGAAATGGGGAGGGAGTGCAGGAGGAACATTTGTTATTGGCTTGCCAGACCAAACTGAAGAGGAAATACTGGAATTTCCAGCTTATGCCAAGAAACTTGGAATCGTGGGCAGTGCGTTTGGCATAGCAACACCATATCCCGGCACAAAATTCTACGAAGAACTGGATACAAAAGGGCTGATATTTGAGACTGATTGGAATAGATTCGATGAGATGCATTCTGTATATAACTTAAAGCATATCTCAAGTGAGCGAATCGAGGAGCTGGCATCGATTTGCATGGCCAAATTCTGGACGGTGGATACATTTTTTGAAAGGGAACGCTTGAGAATTATCAGGGAAAACAATATGTGGTCCATGGATGCAGAGGCACCTATCAAAGAAGGTGACAAACAATTTATGGACAAAAGACTCACTTTAATGGAGTTCATCAGGCAGAGAAGGGTCGACATCAAATTCTCGCTATCCGCAGGCACTCAGCTTCAAGGAGATAATTTCAACAAACATATGCAACAGTTTTTCGAGGTATCGCCAGATCCGTCAGTAAAGAGATATACTGAGAAAGTAGGAATTCATAATCTTATAAAGATGTCCAGATTCTTAGATTTACTTGGACCCCAGACGACTCAAATAACAATGAGATCGGACGGAAAACCTCTCGTGAGCTGGGTTATCAAGACCACAAAGAACACGGTGGAACACATTCAGGTAATACCTGGGAAGATGGATGGTGCTACAATCGATTTTGACGCAGAACTAAATGATTTCAAAATCAATGGGCAACAGCGCTCGTCAAAAATCAACAACGTCAGACTTGTAGCTAAATTACTCGCGTCAAACAAAGGCATCAAGAACCAGCTGGGTTTGTGCCGGTTAATCGCCGCAGCTGGCATTGAGTTTACCACGTATTTAGGAACGAAAAATAATGGGAATAGCGAGTGATCAACATTGTGCTAGTAGTTCCTAAAGTCGTTCGGATGACGATTGGAGAGAGAACAAATGACGTTCAAGGATCTTAAGCTCATAGAGCCTCTTCTGGAGGCAATTGCTAAACAGGGTTATACTGCGCCAACACCAATACAGGAACAGGCAATTCCTCATATTCTTCAAGGCAGGGATTTGATTGGGATCGCACAAACTGGCACCGGAAAGACTGCTGCATTTGTTCTTCCCCTATTGCAGTTGATGTCACAATCACCTAGGCGTATTATCCCTAAGTCTCCTAGAACTCTAGTTGTTGCGCCAACTAGAGAATTAGCTGCGCAGATAAATGAAAGCTTTGCAACCTACGGCTCATTTATGAGATTCAGGCACACTGTAATGTTCGGCGGTGTCAGCCAAGGCGCTCAGGTTAGATCAATTTCCAAGGGTGTTGATGTCCTAGTCGCTACACCTGGCAGATTATTGGACTTGATGAATCAGGGTTACGTGAATCTAAACCATTTAGAATTTCTTGTTCTCGATGAGGTTGATAGAATGCTTGACATGGGATTCATAGTTGATGTCAAGAGAATCATTTCAAAATTGCCGACACACAGACAATCAATATTCCTTTCAGCAACAATGCCGCAAAAGATAAGCGAGCTTGCAAAAACATTGCTACGTCATCCTGTGCGCGTTGAAGTTGATCCTCAAGCAACCACCGTAAAACTAGTTCAACAAAAAGTTCTCTTTGTAGACGAAAGAAACAAGATCACGATTCTATTGAAATTGCTGAAACATGAAGATCTGAAATGTGTACTGATATTTGCCAGAACAAAAAGAAGAGCCAATAACGTCGCCAAGCTGCTGACCAATCAGGGTATTCGGGCTGAAGCCATACATGGCAACAAATCACAGAGTCAAAGAACAAGAGCATTAGACAATTTCAAATCAGGACATGCAAGAGTGCTGGTTGCAACTGACATTGCTGCAAGAGGCATTGACGTTGATGACATATCCCATGTAATAAACTATGATTTACCTGTTGACCAGATAGATAACTATGTTCATAGAATTGGCCGTACCGCAAGAGCAGGAGCCAGGGGAACTGCATATTCCCTGTGCGCGAGCTATGAACGGAACGCCTTGAGAGAAATCGAAAGCCTCATAAAAATGAATATCAACGTAATGTCTCATTCATTCCATTCTAACACAGCAAGAGATGCTGTTGGCGCTGCTGCAAGACCGCCGCCAAAACAACAAAGAGGTCAGAGAAGGTCAAATATGAATCGACAGGATAAGAGACATTATCGATCGAAATAGAATGTCTAGAATTCTCGGTTCAGGAAAACCCCTTATCTCCTGCTGAAAAATGGATAGAAAGTGGAGAGGGGGCACTCCCTAGGGACGTAATTCTGTTTCTGTTGCATTTCACTCCCTACGGTCTCTTCCGATGCGAGATAACGGCATATTTATTCAAAAAGAAAAATGGACCGAAGGGGATTTGAACCCCTGACCTCCTGCTTGCAAAGCAGGCGATCTTCCACTGATCTATCGGCCCTTATGCTAGGTCTCGAAGACGGCGATTGAGTGTCGTCGTTATATACGTTTCTCGTTCCCCTGAAACTGCAGGTCGTCCTTCGGATGAGCAGAGCAGCCTCGCCTGATACTATCCGAGTCGACCGGCCTCGTCAGGGAGAGGAATCGTGCGGTTCTCGCACGATCCATGAACCAGCCGGAAATCCGTCAAATGGCAAAAACGCATGAGAGATACTGCACTAATTAAAGAAAATCGCTCACTAATACAACAGAAGCACGATGCGCTCAGGATCTCAGCACGATCTCGATGTTGACGCCGTCGGGCACCTGTATGCGCATCAGCTGCCTGAGAGCGCGCTCGTCCGCGTCGAGGTCGATGAGCCTCTTGTGCACGCGCATCTCCCAGCGGTCCCAAGTTTCGGAGCCTTCCCCGTCCGGGCTCTTTCTGCACGGCACCATAAGGCGCTTCGTCGGCAACGGGATGGGGCCGGAGATGGCCACGCCAGTCTTCTCGCTGATCAACTTGATCTGCTTGCATACCCCGTCGACCTTCTTTGGGTCAGTGCCGCTCAGCGATATCCTGGCTCTCTGTGCCATCTTTTCATTACCTCTTCAAAACATCTTGGCAAAATCAAAAGGGAAAAGGGGTTTTATCACATTTCTTTCTTCTCGATGCTCACGACCGACCCGGCTGCGACCGTCTGGCCCATGTCCCTGACGGCGAACCTGCCGAGCTGCGGGAACTCCTTCGCGGTCTCGATCGCCAGCGGCTTCGTCGGCACGATCTTCACGAACGCGATGTCGCCGGTCTTCAGGAACTGCGGGTTCTCCTCCTTGACGGCACCAGTCTTAGGGTCGAGCTTCTTCTGCAACTCCGTAAAGGTGCACGCCACCTGCGCCGTGTGGCAGTGGAACACCGGTGTGTATCCGACCGTCAGCACGCTCGGGTGGTTCAGAACCGCGATCTGAGCGACGAACGACTTCGCGACCGTCGGGGGGCTGTCCGCCGGTCCGGCGACGTCTCCCCTGCGGATATCGTTCCTAGCGATGCCTCTGACGTTGAATCCGACGTTGTCGCCTGGACCCGCCTGGGGCAGTATCTCGTGGTGCATCTCGATCGTCTTCACCTCGCCGGTCTTGTTCGACGGCATGAAGGTGACCTTCATGTCGGCCTTAAGCAGGCCAGTCTCGACTCTGCCAACGGGCACTGTACCCACACCGGTGATGGTGTATACGTCCTGCACGGGCAGCCTGAGCGGCTTGCCGGTCGTCACCTCGGACGGCTTGAGCGCGTCGAGCGCCTGAAGGATCGTCGGACCCTTGTACCAAGGCATGTTCTCCGACGGCTTCGCGACGTTGTCTCCCTTGAAGCCGGATGCGGGAATGAACGGTATATCGTCCGGCTTGAAGCCGACGGTCTTCAGCAGCTCCGAGACGGCCTTCTTGGTCTCCTCGTACTTCGCCTGCTCGTACTTGACAGCGTCCATCTTGTTGACGTCGATGATGATCTGCTTCACGCCCAAGGTCCTCGCGAGGAATATGTGCTCCTTCGTCTGCGCCTGCGGGCCCTCGATAGCCGACACGACGATGACCGCCGCATCGGCCTGGCTCGTGCCTGTGATCATGTTCTTGACGAAGTCCCTGTGACCCGGAGCGTCGATTATCGTGAAGTAGTACTTCTGCGAGTTGAACCTCTTGTGGGCCACATCGATGGTGAGACCCCTCTCCCTCTCTTCCTTCAGTCCATCCATGACCCACGCGAACTCGAAAGTTCCCTTGCCCTTCTGCTCGGCTTCCTTCCTGTACTTCTCGATGATGTGCGCTTCGATATGTCCTGTATCGAGTAGCAGCCGGCCGACGGAGGTTGACTTGCCGTGATCGACGTGTCCGATGAACACCAAGTTCATGTGTGGTTTTTCTGCCATATTTATGGCCTCCATTACCTACGATTCGAGCATCATGCTCTTGGTATATTAGTCTTTTTGCCTGGTGGCTCGGTCACAAATCGTACGTTATAGGCAGTCTTGGAACACAAACGCTTGGCCCGCGGTTGGCAACTCGGTGCGCGTCAAGGCGGTTCGTGGTCTGTTCTTGGTAGGGGGTTTTATTCGAGGCAGTAACCGTGCTCGAAGACTTCCGAATCGTAGGGAACCTTGAAATCCAGGTCGGCCTCGAGGCGCGCTCAACCCGCGTAATACGTGGCATCATACGGATCTGGTTTGAGCCCCTTCCTCTGCCTTATCTGCGGCACGACCTTTTCCTGCACCTCACGCGGCATCATGACGAAGCCTGAGTTCTCGGTCGACCAGAGCGCACGTCCGCTCGTGGCGCTCCTTATGGACGCGGAGAACCCGAACATCTCGCCCACCGGACACTTCGCATGGATGGTCGTTTGTTCGCCCTCCTGCTTCATGTCCTCGACGACGCCCCTCCGCTGCTGGACCTCGCGGATCGCGTTGCCCATCAGGTCCTCAGGCACGTTGATGAACACCTTCTGCACGGGTTCGTAGAGGACCCTGCCGGCCTCGCACATGGCGCCGTAGATGGCCGACCTCGCGGCAGGGATGACCTGCGCTGGCCCCCTATGGATGCTGTCCTCGTGCAGCTTGGCGTCGACGAGCATGATCTTCATACCCATGCACTTCTCGTTCGCGAGCGGGGCCCGGTTCATCGCCTCGATGTATGCATCCCTCACAAGCTCCATCGTCTCGTGTAGGTACTGGATGCCCTTCGTCGTGTCCAGCAGGACGTTCGTTCCTTCGAACGCGTGTATGCCCCTCGCCTCGCCCCTATCCATGCCGAGGTCCTGGAGTACTCTGGCCATGGCCTTGGCGTCCTTCACCTTCCCCACAGTCGAGATGACGCCTGAGCGGATCGCCTCGACGATAGCTGGCTCGAGAGCCTCGACCTCGACGTAGAACCTGTTGTGCTTGTTGGGCGACTTGCCCTCGAACGGACCGCCCTTGCCGGAGACGCACTCCCTGTAGACGACTATCGGCGGGGATGTGTTGATCGGCACCTTGTATTCGTTCACGATGCGGTACTGTGTGATCTCCAGGTGCAGCTCGCCCATGCCGGACATCAGGTGCTCTCCCGTCTCCTGGTTGATCTCCACCTGGATGGACGGGTCGGCCTTGGCGACCGTCCTCAGGACCTCGACCAGCTTCGGAAGGTCCTTAGTGTGCTTGGCCTCGATCGCGACCGTGACGACCGGTTCGCTGTAGTGGAGCATCTTCTCGAACGGTGCCATCTCAGGGTCGCTGGAGGCCGTGGACCCTGCTATGGCGTCCTTGAGGCCCGATACTGCCACGATGTTGCCGGCGTCGATCTCCGGGACCGGTATCCTGTCGGCTCCGACCGTGAGGGATACCAGCTGCGCCCTGTTCGCGTCGGGCATGCCGCTGATGTACAGCTCCTGCCCCTTCGATATCTTGCCGCTGAACAGCCTCCCGACGGCGACCTCGCCCGCATGTGGGTCGATGATGATCTTCGTGACCATGAACGCGACCGGACCTTCAGGGTCGCATTCCATCATACCCTTGCCGAAGGTAGATTCCAGGTCTCCGCGCCAGATGGTGGGGACCCTCAGTTTCTGCGCTTCGACCGGACCAGGCAGGTGCGTTATGACCGCGTCCAGCGTGACCTCGTGAAGAGGAGCCCTCTTCGCGAGAGTCTTCTGGTCCTCCTTGTGGCAGTAGTCGTATATCTCCTTGAACGTGATGTTGGTCGTCTTCATGTACGGCACGCTGATGGCCCAGTTGTTGTAGGCAGAGCCGAAGAGCACGTTACCGCTCTCGACCTTCAGAGACCACGCCTGCTTCAGCTCGGGCGGTAACAGCTTCGTTATCTTCTCGTTCACTTCGTTGATGATCGTCGTCAGCCGCTGCTGCATCTGCTCCGGCGTGACCTTCAGCTCGTTGATGAGCCTGTCGACCTTGTTGATGAACAGTATGGGGTGTACCTTCTCGCGTATGGCCTGCCTGATGACCGTCTCGGTCTGCGGCATTACGCCTTCGACCGCACAGACGAGGATGAGTACGCCGTCGATGGCCCTCATGGCCCTCGTGACATCTCCTCCGAAGTCGACGTGACCAGGCGTGTCGATCAGGTTGATGAGATAATCCGTCTCGCGGAACTTGTAGACCATCGACGCGCTCGCAGCGTTGATCGTGATACCTCTGGCCTGCTCCTGCTCGTCGAAGTCGAGGAGGAGCTGCTTGCCCGCGAGCTCCTCGGACATCATTCCAGCGCCCGCTATGAGGTTGTCCGACAAGGTGGTCTTCCCGTGATCTATGTGAGCCGCTGTGCCTATGTTGCGGATGAGATCCGTCTTCCTCATCAGAGCCTGGGCCTTTCGAATGTTGTCTTCCTTTCTTCCCATGTCATCACCCTGGGTTGCTATTCAGCTATCACTTCGAACGGTATATGAGAGGTACCTGCCCGCGAAGAGCGGTCTCACGATCATCTCGCCGAGGCAGAGACTCGCTCGACCTCTTCCTTCTTTCTGACCGAGTAGCAGTTGACATCGCCCTTCGAGGCGGCGATTATCTCGTCCGCGAGACACTCGCCTATGGGTTTCCTGCTCTTGTGCGACGACTCGAGCGCTCCCCGACAGATGTGCCTCAGTGCGAGGTCGACTCTCCTAGCAGGTGCCACATCGACCGCCTTCGGGACGGATATGCCGCCGTACTGAAGGCGCGTGACCTCCTCGCGAGGGGCGGCGTTCTGGAGCGCGTCGACGAGCATCTGGAGCGGAGCCCTCTTGGTCTTATCGTGGATAATGATGAAGGCGTCCTCGACCGCCCTGTAGCTCTTAATCTTCTTGCCGGTGAAGTCCCCGGTCCTCATCATGCCGTTGATGAGCCTCTCGACGACGCTCATCTTGGCCTTCCCGAAGGCCTTGCTGGTATGTTTGCCTCCGGTGTGCGGGACGGATATCGGGGAGACATCGATATATCTCGCCATGCCAGGGTCGTCGATGTGGATCTCGGAGACGTCGAACCTGCCGAACAGCAGGACGTTGTCCAACGCGGAGGGCGTGGGTTTCGGCTTCGCCTCCTTGATCGAATCAGCGGTCTGCGGTTTCTTCGGCGCTTCCTCCTTAGTTTCGGGAGCTTCCGAAGGAGCGGGTGGTGCAGCGGCCGCCTTGGGCTTACGCTTGGGTTTCGGCTTCTCCACCTTGATCGGGGCAGCGGTCTGCGGCTTCTTCGGAGCTTCCTCCTTAGTTTCGGGAGCTTCCGAAGGAGCGGGTGGTGCAGCGGCCGCCTTGGGCTTACGCTTTTCAGCGGGCTTCTCCTGTGACGGTGTCTGTGGTTTCTCTTCCTCCATACAGCTCACCTCACGGGCTTCTCCTTCCGACCCCTCACGAGCTCGTCGAGAGAGACGTTGTTGACCTTGATCACCTTGAATCTGACGCCGGGGATGTCTCCGTATGATCTCCCCATCCTGCCGCCGATGCCCTCGACCAGGACCTCGTCGTGCTCGTCGATGAAGTTGATGGCTCCGTCCCCCACAGCAAACGCGGTGATCTGTCTGCCGTTCTTTATCAGCTGAATCTTGACGCACTTTCGTATGCCTGAGTTGGGCTGCTTGGCCTCGATTCCGACCTTCTCAAGGACGACGCCCTTGGCCTGAGCGGACCCCTCTAGCGGGTCGGACTTCACCTTGAGCGAGAGCGTCCTGCGCTTGTAGTAGCGGTCGCTCCACCGGGTCTTCTGTCTGTTGAGCCTAAGCTTCCTAGCTGTGTTCAAACCTCTCGGCAAACGCGTCACCTTTTACTCTGGAGTAAGCCCTACAAACTCGTCCGATTATTAAAACTTGCGGTTTTACGATAGGGCCTGCCAGATTGTCCGAGCAAGTGGTTAGAGCCTCTTGCCGCAGTACTTGCAAAACTTGGCATCGCTGTCATGTGAGGCGCCGCAGCCAGGGCAGACCCCGCGGGCGTTGTCGGCACTTCCCGAGGCGTTTGAGGATGGAACCGCGTGACATCCACCCCATGCTTGAAAGCAGGGGCTTCCTTTCTCGGCGGCATCAGCCACCACCAGGAACGGTTCCTGCTTCACAGAACGGAGAAGCCAGGTCGTTTGTTCGCCCTGGTTGAACTCCACTCTCCACAGGCATGAGTTCGGCGATGTCCTCGCCTACCTGAGACAATCCTCTTTCGAGGATGTTTCGAGCCGCATTTTCGTCCCGGCCTATGGTGTTGCCACAGGCCGGACAGCTGTACACTCTGAGCCACAACGGCATGTCCTTCACATGCTTGCAGACGTTACATTCCATCGTGGAACGCCACGCTGACGGTTGGACGAACCGATTGCCCTTCCGCTGTACCTTGTAGTCCACGAAGCCACACAGTTGGCCCCATCCTGCGTCGTGGATGGATTTCGCAAGACGATGGTTGTGGGCCATGTCTCTTATCTGCAACTTCTCCATCGCTACGAAATCGTACTTGTCGGCTATCTGGCGCGAGAGCTTGTGGTTGAAATCACGCCTGGTCCTGGCGACCTTCCGGCTCTGCTTCGCCATCCTCTCGATGGCCTTGACGCGGTTCTTCGACCCTTTCTGCTTCCGTGACAATTCTCTCTGTAAATGCTTGAGCCTCCGCTCGTGAACCTTCAGGGGTTTTGGCGGCTTGACGTGCCAGCCGTCCGAGGTCGTGATGAGCGCCTTCAAACCCAGATCTATGCCGACCGGATGCTCGATTGGCAGACCGCGCGGCTCCACGTCCGGTACTTCGTACTCCAGCACAACATACCACTCTATCCCTTCCCGCTTCACAGTACACCGCTTGTTCTTCCCGTTCGATGGGTCGCGGTGTACCAGTATCGGCACATAGCCAATCTTGGACAGGTATATTCTAGTGTTCTTCCGCGTGACACCAAGTCTTACCGAACCATTGTAAGCGTCCGGATACGTTATTGAATCGTAACTGCCGAACTTCTTGAACTTCGGATACCTGGCGTTCTTCTTGAAAAACGCCTGGTATGCCCGCTCCAATCGCAGTACGACATCTTGAAGGACATGGCTGTACACGCCCTGCAAGAACGCGCTGGACCTCTTATCGACCGCTATCTGCCTATTCTGCTCGAACCGGCTAACCGATATGCGTTCGTTCTCCCATGCGCCCTTACGCTCCGCAAGGCATCGGTTCCACAGCCTTCGACATGTTTCCAATTGCTCCGCCAGCGTCCGCTCTTGTTCCTTCGTTGGGTAGATGCGGTACTTGCGGATCTCGATGATCTCAAACCCTTCCTTGTTCTTCGATATGTGACCTGTATTTCGTTTTCATAGCCTAATTCCATTATAACACTATCCGATACATGTGATGTTCGTCGCCCTATCCCCATGTCTAAAGCCAGGGAGTTGCGGGCAACCGTTTATTTTCGCTCATGCCGATTCAGCGCTGCGTATCAGGACCGCCCCCGAGATTCGCCACGGACCATCGCCGCCGACACGATATGGGCGATCCTAACGGGCTCCGGCACGGCCCCTCTTACCGTGGACATGACGACGAGCTCTTGGAAGCCTCGCCAATCGAGACCTACACCGCAGGCATAGAGAGGCTTGTGGGCCGTCTCTATCTGCCGAAGGTCCAGCTTGGCCATGAGGTCGTACCGTCGCTGCCAGTCGTCGAAATGCTTCCTGAGGGCGGCACCGATCTCGTCCATGTTCGGCCGGTCTCGTGTAAGCGTGAGAACGGGTAGGCCTGTTTCTTCGTGTACCCTCTCGATGTCGACGACATTGAACCCGGCAAGGGCGATACCGTCAATCATGATGGCCTTGATCTGCTCCCTATACCTCGATCCTGACGTCATCTGGACGATGCGGTCCGTTGAATCCGTACCGTCCACCTCCACCGTCGTCTTCATCACGGCCTCGAGGTAGTTCGGAGCCCTCACAAGCGCCCCGACAACGAGCGATTCCTTGTCTCCGAAGCGGAACGGGGAATCGTCGATGCCCAGTATTCGGACCTGTGACTTCATGACCATCTCACATCAGCGGCAAGGACCCGGTCACTGGGTCGATGCTACCTGCGGGTGCGGGGCCGATGCCTAGGCACGTGGTCGTCTCCGGCGGCAGCTCCGTCAGGCCGGCGTCCGTTATCAACGCTCTGGGCAGGCCCGCCCGAGCGGCCTTCGCCTCCAGGGTCCTAAGCTCCTCCAGGTCGTCCGCCCTGAGGACCACCTTCCGCTGGCCCTCTCTGTACCACTTGGCGAACCAATCGGCCTTCTTAGACTTGGCAGAGATGGCACAGGAGACGGCGGCGTGCGCGACCTGGACTGCCATCTTGCCAGGGGTCATGTGGAGGTCGTCCCTGATGACCACCACGAGCTTGTAATCCATCGAACCCTTAGCGCGAGCCATCGGCATCATCCTCCTCACGTAGGGCGTCCAGCTCGGAGTTTATCTTGCCTACGAACTCCTTGGCCTCGGCTATCCTCTTGCGATAGTAATCCTTTCTGCTGTCGCTAGCGCTCTCGATCCTATTCGAGCAACGCTCCATCTCGCTGAGCCACCGCTCCCTCTCGAGCGCCAGCCTGGACGCCCTGTGCTCGTTCGAGTGGCCAGGCAGGCGCATCCCCCCCACGGTCCTCGGAGGAGGGTTGCGGTAAAGGGAGGGGTGCAGGAAGCCCATAGAAGGATACGCCCCTCGGAGCCAACCGCCGACGAAGAAGACGACGGTGACGGACCCCAAGGACAACCACAGCCATACACCGGTCACGTAACCCTGCTCCTCGGTGCTGATGGCGTCGAGGGCGAACCCGACGATGATGGCGATCACTATGCTTAGACCCATACCGAGGGCGACCCGGTACACGATGTCGTATTCGGGGTCGAGCTCGCCCTTTCTCGGGAACAGGAGAGAGACGAAAGTGTACCCTGGTACGAAGAAGATGATCGCTGTACCCGCAAGTATCTGAATCGTGCTGCTCATCTGGCTCTGGCCACAAGCAGAAGTGAGACCGTATATAATTGTTTTCAGGAGGCCTACGGAGGCGATACGGTCCGGCTACTCGCTCCAATAGGCCTAATAACCACTCGGACGTTACATCCGATTGTATGTTCGAGCTGAAGGAGCGCGACGGCCTTGCCAGGATGTGCGAGCTGAAGACGAAGCACGGAACCGTGAGAACACCAGCGCTGCTACCGGTCGTCAACCCGAACCAGATCACGATCGAACCCGCGGAGATGCGCGAGAGGTTCGGTGTCGAGATCCTCATCACGAACTCATACATCATTTGGAACGACCCTAGGCTGAGGGAGCGGGTCCAGAGCTCGGACGTCCACTCGCTTCTGAACTTCGACGGGCCCATAATGACGGACAGCGGGTCCTTCCAGAACTACGTGTACGGCGATGTCGAGGTCGACCACAAAGAGATCGTCGCGTTCCAGAGCCAGATCGGCTCGGACATCGGAACCATCCTCGACGTGTTCTCGGAACCCGATTTTAGTGAGGAGCAGGCGACGGATGCGGTTAACGACACGCTTGCGAGGGGGAAGGACTCCGTCGACCAGAAGGGGGAGATGCTACTCGCGGGGACCGTTCAGGGAGGTGTGTTCCCTCATCTTAGGGAACGCTGCGCCAAGGAGCTGTCGGCCATGGACTTCGACCTCCACCCGATAGGCGGAGTGGTACCCATCATGGAGGGCTACAGGTACAGCACGCTCGTCGATGTCGTCATGGCCTCGAAGAAGGGGCTCGACCCGTCCCGGCCTGTGCATCTATTCGGAGCAGGGCATCCGATGATGTTCCCGCTCGCAGTCCTCATGGGATGCGACATGTTCGACTCCGCAGCGTACGCGAAGTACGCCAGGGATGAGAGGATCATGTATCCCACCGGCACGAGGTTCCTGAGGGACCTCCACGACTTGGCATGCTCTTGTCCTGCTTGCGTGAAGACGTCGGTGGACGACCTCAAGGACATGGAGAAGGGCGAGCGGACGCGACGGATCGCGGAACACAACCTGCATGTGAGCCTGCTTGAGCTCAAGAAGGTCAAGAACGCCATCCACGAAGGTTCGATTTGGGAGATGGTGGAGATGAGGGCCAGGGCCCATCCGGCGCTACTCGAAGCGCTCAAGACGCTGGTCGCCCACAAAGACCATCTCGAGAGGTTCGAACCGGTCAGCAGGAGAGGGGCGTTCTTCTACTGCGGCCCGGAAAGCTACGAGCGGCCGACAGTTGCGAGGTACCGCGAGAGGTTCTTCTCCAGATATCGCAGGCCGGACACGAAGGTGCTCGTCGGGTTCGAGGATGCGGATAAGCCCTACTCGAGGACTTACTCGAAGGAGATATCCGCCATCTCGAAGAATGTAGACGCCAGCTTTCTCGTCGCATCCTTCTTCGGCCCTGTCCCGATAGAACTCGACCACATGTTCCCTATCGCGCAGTCCGTCATCCCGAAGAACCTAGACCCCGAGGTCATGCGCAGGATGATGGACGTCATGGAACGGCACGCTCACGTCCATGGTTATCCTCTTGCGGTGATGTGGGATGGCGAGGAGACGCTGAGCTTCCTCAAGGACATCGCTCCTGGAAGCGGAGAGCTAGACTCGGACGTGATGGTGTGTAGAGCGGTCCTCGACATGCAGTTCGGAAAGGGTGCCGGCGACATCCTTGCCGGCAGGAAGATCGAGTTCGTGAAGTCGAGGAACACCGGGAGGATACGCAACGTCGTGATAGATGGCGCGCATGCGCTCTCCATGAGGGCGCACGACGGCATGTTCACCCTCAAGCCGGATGGAGCGAGACTGCTCATGAAGGCCCTTCCCCCGCCCAAGATGAGGGTCGTCGTGGAGGACGAGCCCGCGGAGTTCTCCAGGAAGGGGATGAACGTGTTCGCGAAGTTCGTGGTCGACTGCGATGAGGAGATAAGGCCTGGTGACGACGCGATGGTCGTTGACACCAAGGGGGAGCTCGCAGCAGTCGGAAGAGCGCTCATGAACAGGGAGGAGATGCTGGCGTTCAGGCGCGGCATCGCAGTCCGGGTGAAGAGCACGCCCGAGGACTGAACCTAATCATTTCTTCGAGACTATCTTCTCGGCGACGGACACGCACGACAGAAAATCATCCAGCGTGTGCAGGAGGCTCTTGAGCGTGGACGCATTGATGACCGCAACGATGGAGTCGTCCTCCTGCTTCGCATCGACATACCCGCTATTGTCCTGCTCCACCGCGTGGAAGACCTTGCCCGCACTGTCCGATGAGGGGAAGCGCAGCACTATCTCGCAGGTCACCCTGTTTTCCTCGACCGTCATGCTGAGGCTGTATGTCCGGGTGCAATCAAAATACTTGGGAGTCGCTACGTGCTATTCGACGTCGGGGGTATTCGAATGGATGTCAAGGAATGCATCGAAGGAAGGACGAGCGTAAGGGTGTTCAAACCTGATCCTGTGACAGACGAGGTCGTAGAGGAGGGGCTCAGGATGGCTAACCTCGCACCTTCCGCTGGCAACCTGCAGGCGAGAGATTTCATCATCGTCCGGAACCACGGCGTCAAGAAGATGCTCATGGATGCCGCGTACGGACAGGACTTCGTCGAGACGGTGCCCGTGGTGGTGGTCTTCTGCGCCAACCTCGAGCGGGTATCTCATTACGGGGATAGGGGGCGGACGCTCTACTGCCTTCAGGATGTCGCGGCGGCCATCCAGAACATGACCCTGTACCTCCACGGCAAAGGTCTTGGCAGTGTCTGGGTGGGCGCGTTCGACGAGAAGAAGGCCGCGGAGATCCTAGGCGTCCCGGCACACATAAGGCCTGTTGCCATGCTCCCCATCGGATACCCAGCGGAGAAAGGGGTCCATAGGCAGAGGCTTCCGCTGTCCGAGCAGGTGCACAGAGAGAGATGGTAGAGCATGGCCAAGTGGAAGGTCGACAAACGCATGGCCATCTGGGGCGTGGCGTTCGGAGTGGTAGCCACCCTCACAGGCACCTTTCTGCTCAAGGCTGTAGGAGGCGGGTTTCTCGCGGAAGGCTTCTTCCTGATAGTGCTGTCCTGGGTGATCCTGTTCCTCTTCGTAGCGAAGTTCGTCAACTGGTTGACAGGTAAGAAGGAGGAGTAGCCCCGGGAGGATTCGAACCTCCGTCACAGGCTCCAAAGGCCCGTATGATTGACCACTACACCACGGGGCTATGGCGAAGCACGCACCGGAGACATGGAGCGGCTCCGATATTAACGATTTCCTGCGAGGCGGCCGATGAGGTATGTCGGTTTGGCAGAATCGATGACGACGTCGTAGAACTTCCTCAGAGGGAGGTCGTCGACGATAACGACCAGTCTGTAATCGTCCGTGCGGAGTATGGTACTGTCATTCTTCCCGCGCTCGGTCGCGAGCGCGCGCCTCTCGGATCCGACGAGCCGCTCGTTCCTGGCAAGTGATACCTCGAACCTCGCCACTGTGAGTTCCCTGGAGCGGTCCTTCGCCTTCCACCCGACGACCCCGCGTCCGGACCCGAACGCCTTCGTTCCAGGACGCGGCGAGTATCTCGTCACATTGACGATGTCCGGCTGAACGCGCCTTACCAGTGCGAGGTTCGCCTCGTGGTCCTCGTCGGTCTCCTCAGGATACCCGACGATCAAATCCGTCGAAAGTGTCAGCTCGGGGACGGCGGAGCGGAACGCGGAGACCACCTTCTCGAAATCTGCTAGCGTGTAACGCCGCCCCATCTCGGAGAGCAGCCCGTCACTCGCGCTTTGCACCGGAAGATGCAGGAACTTGAACACGCGGGGTTCCGAAAACGCGCCCGGGAGACGGTTCAGGAGCGGCAGGACGCTGTTCGGGTTCATCATCCCGACCCTCATCCTGAAATCGCCCTCTACCTCGCCGATGGACTCCATCAGCCGTACCAGGTCGGACCCGATGTCGAACCCGTACGCAGCGGAGTCTTGCGCTGTGAGACGGATCTCCAGAGGTCCTTCGCGGACTTCGTCAGCGACCTTGGCGATAATCCTCTCCGGCTGTCTACTCCTAAGGTCTCCTCTCGCAAGACGCGTGATACAATACGAGCACTCGCCTCTGCAACCCGTGGCGATCGGCACGATCGAGAAGCCCGACACATCGCCGCCCGCCGCATCGACCGAGGGGGAACCAACGCGTCCAACCAGTTCCGCGAAGGACTCGAGGTCCCCGGGAGGGACGAACTCCGCGGAAGGCAACACCGCCTGGGCGGCCTCCCTCCGGGCAGTTGCCATACAGCCGGTCACGATGACCTTCCCGGATGAAGAGAGCGCCCTCAACCGCCTGAGCATCCTGTTCTCCGTCGCCTCGATCACGACGCATGCGACGAGGACCGAGAGATCTGCATCTCCAGGGTTGGAGGTCATGCTCCAGCCGAGGGACAGCAGGAGGTCCCTGACCTCACAAGCTTCCCCCTTATTCAAAGTGCATCCATAGGACTCGATGTATGCGCGCATCCGAGCCTCCAACGCTGCGGACCGTAATACTGTTTTCCGCCACGAGAAGGTAGACAATCCCGCCTTAGACGGCCTGATACCATGGTGGATAGGTTCATATTCGCGCACATCAGTCAACGTGCCCGAGAAACATGTCCTCCATGAAGCAGGCGAAGAGGTACTCCTCCCAGGTCAACAACTACGAGCATTCGGCTAAGAGACGCGCCAAGGCGGCGAAGCTCAGGGCGAAGGCCGCCAAGCTGCGGGAGCAGGTAGCCAAACACGACGCTAAGATCAGGAAGCTGCAGCGGAAGATCGCGGATCTTGAGAGACGCGCTGCGCAGATGGCAGGAGACTCGGCCTGAGCCTGCGTCGCCAGGAACGCGAACATATATATACGTTGTACAAGATATTGTCAGACGATCGTCATACGACGGGATGGGGTACTATAATGATGAGGAGATCGGCTGTTCCCCTCGCGATAAACAGCATGGACCACTCGGGTCAGAACGTGATGGGAAGGACGAGGAAGCTCAAGGTTTCTGGAGCGGACGTCGAGAGTCAGAAGTTCCTAGGCAAGCTCGCAGAGAACAGGATGAGGATCGAGAAGATCGAAAGGGATGTCTGGCAGTGTTCGGATGTGGACTGTGCGGACATCGTTGAGGAGATCGAGTTCCTCAGGGCGAACATAGAGATCGACCTGGTCGAGATTGCCGGAGAGCTGGAGGAGATCCGAAGCTCCGAGGAGATCCTCGCAGAAGTCATGGCGTGAGACGTCCGAGGCAGTGCGGCTGAATCCATCCGGATCACGAAACCCCTTCGACAGCCTTCTACCATTCTGATAGTCCCATCACAGCGTCATCGTTCTCGACCGGTCCGACGAACCCTTAAGTGTGACATCGTCTCTCCCACCCCACGTCTAAGAGGAAACGGGTGAGAAGTATGAAGACGACCAAACCTGTAAGGCTGACAAAGGGCGCAACGATAGGAATAGCCTCACCTTCGAGCTTCTCCGAGCCTTTCGGACTCGGACAGGGAGTCAAGTACCTGCGTGAGCTCGGCTACAAGGTAGTGCTCGGAGAATGCACGCGTAACCTCACGCGGTCGGGCTTCACGGCCGGCAAGGACGAAGCGCGCGCGAAGGAACTCACGGGCATGTTCGCAAACGACAAGGTCGACGCGATCTTCGCCTCGAGAGGGGGCTACGGTGCGATGCGGGTGCTCCCTCATCTCGACTTCGGGGTGATCAAGGACAACCCGAAGATATTCATGGGCTACAGCGACATCACGACCCTTCACGTCGCGATACACCAGAGGACTGGCCTCGTGACGTTCCACGGGCCCTCCATCGAAGGATATGCGGGCGACAATCCTGAGAAGGACTTGCCGACCGGGAAGCCGAACATAGATAGGGCGCTGAAGATGTTGAGCAAGGCAGAACCATGGGGGAACCTGGAGAACCCAGACAAGGGCATGCTGCTCAGAACCATCGTCCCGGGGAAAGCCAAGGGCAAGTTGTTCGGAGGGAACCTCTCGATGATCACGCACACCTTCGGAACGGAGGATTCCATCGACACTAAGGGCAAGATCATGTTCTTCGAGGACGTGTACGTCTCGGAGTACGACGTAGAGAGGCTGCTCACCCACATGCATCTAGCGCGCAAGTTCGACGGGGTCGCGGGTATTGTGATGGGACAGTTCTCGAATTTCCCGAAGCGAGAGGACTCACAGCCTAGCCTGGAGGAGATTCTCCAGGACAGGATCGGCTGCCTCAAGAAGACGCCTTCGTTCACCGGCCTCTGCTGCGGCCACGGCGCCATGAAGCTCGTAATGCCAGAGGGTGTCAAGGCATCGATGAACGCGACCTCACCTGTACTGAGGATAGAGGAGAGCCCGCTCGTCAAGTAACGACGCCGAGACGGTGCGTCCGAAAACACACATGAAAGATGGGGCGAGCGACTCAGACGTCACATATTGCCTCGACAGAAACATATTTCTGTCGGCTACCTCCCTGTTTATGTCGACTGCCTGGTCCATCCAGTCTTTTTCTACCTCTTCTGTTTATTCCCGATGCCAAAGAACACCACTTAGAGTCTTGATTCCCTCAGAAAAGGCCTTAGGGGCGGGAAAATGAAGGAGGTTTGCGCCGAGCCGTCAATCCCTGCTGATTGACTCTTCCGCTTACTTTGCTGGCTGTCAACCGACAGTCTCCGAACGACCATCTCTTTTATTGTCCGACCTTCCAGCGGGAGCGCCGACCAGATTGAACGTAAAACACGCAACCACATGAGCGAAAGAAGAAGAATGAACGAGAAAGGGTTTTTTCCTAGATCTTGTCGTCGCCCTCGGCTCATTCGGCATGTGGTTCTGGCAAGGGCTCCGGCGTCTTCGGCTTCCTGCCCATGACCATCATGACGATGAGAAGGACGATTACGACCATCAGGAGTCCAATTACGGCGTACAACATCGAATCTAGGGAGTCCAGCTGAGACTGAAGGGCGTTCAACTCGCTCTCAAGCGTTGCAGTCTCCTCCAGGAGGGCCGCCTTTGTCGCATTGATATCGGAACTCATGGCATCCAACTGCGCTAGAACGTCGAACAGCTGTGCCTCTAGATCCGCGACATGCTCTTCCAATGTGGGAGCGTCAACAACGGTTAACAATAACTCCTGAACTGGCAGTTCCACCCCGCCTGAGGCCGTATTTGTGTACCATCGCACAACAACACTGTATGTCCCTGGCTCGGCGGTCACAGGCACCTCCAGCTCAATCGCAATGGTCGAGTAAGGTGCGGAAATCCATGCGTTCACTGGATTAATCGGAATCTCCTCCGGGGAGACGAAATACGCATAGTAATCCGAGCTCGTTACCGTCCCCCTGTTGGCAAAATCGACGGTCAGCGTGACTGTGACACTATCGCCGGCACGCACCTCAGACTCGGAAAGCGATGAGGTCAGCTCCATCACAAGCAACGCGAGAACCTGAGGGGACACATCGGTGTTGTTGTTTCCTCCGAAGGCGTAAACCACCCCGTCCGCCGAAGCTGCTGCACCCAGGTATCTCACGCCAACTGGAATATCGTCCAGTTGGGTCCAATCACCTGTTGAGGGATTGAAACAGTATGACGTGTTGTATCCCCACTCGACGTTGTTCGCGGAGTTAGCGCCGCCGATAACGTAGATCAAGCCATCGGGACCGACGACGGCAGCGTGGGCCGCCGTCGGAACGGGCATCGGGTCAATCGTGCTCCAGGAGTCGGAATAACTATAGTATGTGTACACTGAATCCACGGCTGCGTATCCAGGTTCCGAACCGCCGATGTAGTAGCAGGAGTAACCCACCTGCAGAAGGGCTCCGGCAAATACGGCACCTGGGAGACTACCTCCGGCTGACCAGCTGTCGTCGACGATGTCGTATATCTGTGTGTTGGTGAGTGCGCCCTCTCCGCCGACAACGATTATCTCACCTGACTCCAAACTAGTGGCCTTGGCCTCCCATACGCCCAGAGGAACAGCAGCGCCAGAGGTCCAGATATCTGTTTCAGGGTCGTATATCTGCGTGACATTGTTCGTGGAGGCGCTTGAGTTCGCTCCGCCGAAAACGTAGATCCTCCCATCGTCTCCCAGGGCACCCGCGGCCCCTCTGACACCGTACGGCATCTGAGCCAGATCGGTCCATTCCCCCGTGCTCGGGTTGAATGATTCGACATTGTCGACCACCGGTCCGTAGTTGCCGCCTGACATGCTTCTGACTCCACCCATGATGTAGACGATCCCATTATCGTCCTGCAGGACCACCGCCTGGGTCCGGTTGCCTCTCATTGGGTCCTCGACCTGCCAGTCCGAAGAAAACGCAGCACTCGCCGAAGGAGACATGGACGTCAGGGCACACAATACCAGCGAGACCACTATGCATAAGGCAAGTCCGCTGACAACTCTATTCTTCACTATCATTTCAACCACTCCGATTGCACCTTTTCAGATGATCAACTGGCAAAGACAAAGCCCGCCGAATCGCCCAAGTTATCGACACGTGAGGATAAAAGCCCTGTGGACTACCATGTGTCAAACGTTAAGGAGGATATAGGCAAGCAGGTTATCCCGCAACTCTTCATACGATCCAATAACCTGAGGTTTTTGCCTTCATGCCTATCTTTCTCACTTTGCCAAGCCAGATGATCCGCCGATGGGTCAGGACGCTCAAGGCAGCATGGTCAAAAGAACCACAGCCAGTATTGAGATAGTGTCCCAAGAACCAGAATTGGAGAAGCTAGCAAAGCTTTACGGAGGATTTTTCAAGGACTCAAAAGACATCCGCAACGGCGTCGTCCACACGGATGATAGAATAGATGATGTGGTCAGAGATCTTGGCAACTTGTACGACTCCAAGTTCACCTTCGATGGCAAGGAACTTGGAATCGGCCCTGAGTTGGAACGAATTCTGGAAGAGTTCTTTGAGGGGCTTCTGCAGGCATGTGAGTCTATTGCTGAGCGACAACGCAGAGAGGCAGTAGGCGGTCCCAGGAAATCTGAATCGCCGTGAGAAAAGGCCATAGGGGCGAATCCTTGGCTATTCCCGCGTGGAAACGCGTCTGAGAGCGTGCAAAAGACCTTATGCGGATAACAGGATTCCATCGAAAGGAGATGGTTCGAATGTATGGTGGAAACGTTATGACTTGCGAGAACTGCCGGTACTCGCGGGCCGCCCTTAGCGAAGTATGTCCTATGTGTCTGCGCTACAGTGTACCTAGAACAGACAGATGGGCACCATCCAAACAATTCCGCACAAAGAGCGAAGAAGAGGCGGAAGCCGAAGAGGAAAGGCAACGTGTAGCCGACGAGGAGATACTGATGAAGGCGGGAGCTGGCTTCTTCGTGAGGGAGCGTGATGCCGTGTTGGGGTTGATCGAATCCTCACAGGAACGATATGGCGTCACAGTTGAATTCCTGCTAGAGGAAGCGCGAAAGCTCAATATCCCTGAAGGGCGCGTCAAGGTGCATCTGAAAGACCTAGCCTACAAAGCGAACATTTACCAACCTCGTTGTGGACGATGGAAGGTCACGGGATTCCCAGACTCTGAAGAAGTGGACTAGCATCATCTAGGACGCATTCTTTCGCCTAGATGGCCTTGCTTTCGGCCCTATGCGCCCTCGGAGGCATCTTACCATCACCGCGAGGAGATCGCCCCTTTCAAGAACCGAGACGGAAGGCCCTATCTTGAGCAGCATCATATAGTCTGGAGGTCGCGAAAAGGGGATGATCTTATCACGAATACTGCAGCCCTATGCCCCAACTGTCACAGAAGAATGCATGCGCTCGACCTGAAGCGAGATAGAGGCTTATTGCTGAGAAAGGCCTCTGAGAGAAGCCCTTAAGCCATCGAAGGCGATGCGGAAGACGGGGAAATGGTATGAGTTGTATCGAGGGTTTATTGAGTGATTTGTGTAAGGATGTCGAACGGGAGCTCAAACCAGCAGCTTCTGGACTTCTGACGGGCTTTGTGGTCAAAAGCTTCTTGCCTCAAGACTGGATATTCAAAACTGAACAAGAGTCTGTCACATTCCATGTGACGAAGTCCGGGTCAGCCACTTCCAAGGCCGGCGAATCAAGAAACCCTGATGTTGTTGTCGAATGGAACCATGATTCTTTGGCAACAGTGCTTCGGACGCGGTCCAGTGAGGGCATTTCTCGCCCGCCAAGAGTGAGGATTCTGACGGCAAAAGGTCAGACTGGATACAACCAACTTCGTAAGCGCATTGGCATTTGAGAAAAGGCCATAGGAGCGGACCACCAAAGAAAGTCATATAAGCACTCAACAAGGATTCTGCATCAGAGGATGGCAATGAAGTGTCCAGAGTGCGGAGGAGCCCCCCCTGATCCCCTCAGGGATATATCGAAAAGAGGGATGGGGATGCCCTGACACTTCTCTTGTTTGGGGATGAGGGGGAGCTTGCTAGTTTCCAGATACTACGTTCCTCTTGCCGTTGTCGATTTACACTCTGCAAGAAAACCTGGAGAATGCATAGCGGTTGGAAACCTTAGGTAGATGCGAGCATTGCGGCATGAGACTCTGAGGTTGCATGCCAAAAGGAAATGAACGGGTTTAGCTCCGGTTTTCCAGTGGCCCTCAAAGACGCGATAGACGAGGCAACCGTCTCAAAACCTTTCACGATCGAATTATCCATGACCACCGCAGTGGGTTGCTCCCCCATGCCTCCCTTTTCATGAACCCGCCTTAAGCCACCATCTGTAGGTACCGTCTTATCGTGTAGCAGGAGCACAAGGTTGTACGACGAAGCCCGTGGCGTGTATTGCACTGAGTCAAGAACGTGATTCTTCTCTGTCTCCTATTTGGTGGAGATCTCTTGCGCACTTGTTCTTGTGAAAGGAGGAAATGAAAATGGAAAAAGAGTTTAGCGTGAAGTTGGCGAACAAGCCCGGAGAGCTCGCGCGGGTAGCGGAGGTTCTGCAGAAGGATGGCGTAAACATACGCTCAATCGCGACAGAGCCTAACGCCGAGGTCGTGAGAATCGTCACGTCCGATCCCGAGAAGAGCCGGCGAAGCTTCAACCAATCGAACATGCAGTTCTCCGAGAGGAACCTGCTTGTGGCCAAGCTCGAGGACAAGCCTGGGGAGCTCGCCCGAATCTCGGCAGAGCTCGCCAAGGAAGGCATCAATATCAATGCCGCCTACATGCTCGACAAGGACGCAAATCGTGTGCATGTGGCGCTAGCCGTCAGCGACGAGGACAAGGCAAAGACCATCCTAAAGTGTTGTGATTAGGACTAGTACCTTGCCGACAAAACCCCTTACCTTTTCATTCCCTCATGGATGTTATGATGAAGTGGCCCCCGCCAATATCGTGGTTCATCAAGACTACGCGGAGCTCGTTCCCATCGAGAGCGGAACCAGCGTTTCGGTCATAGTCGCAATCTGATGGACCATTGCATTTCTGGACGCGATTTCAACTCTTGATTGAAGTCAGAAAAAGGATGTCTGGCTCGGAGAGGAGTCAAAACCCCTCTGCCGCACAATCTCCTGAGAAAAGGCCATAGGGGCGGAAGGGCGACAAGGAGATGGAAGCCGCCGAAGGCCCTCCGCCCGTCAGCCTCGGCTCCTCAGGAAGGCTCTTAAAGACTCGGAATCATCCACACCAAGGTCTCTGATGGAATGGAAATGACGAATTTGCCTAAGGGAGTGGCATCATCTAACGCAGGCGTAATTGCCAAAAGGCTAGGAACAGTCTCTGGCGACAGAATATTGGATGTTGCCACAGGCAAAGGAACATTCATTGACACTTTGATGAAGACTCTGAAAGATTATGATTCCTTTGTTGGGATAGATTATTGCCCTTCCGCTACTTCAAGAGAGGAGATGGAATCTGCAAAGAAACGGTTTGAAGGAATGCCCGTGCGTTTCTTTGAGATGAACGCCGAGACCTTGAAGTTCGAAGACGGATCTTTTGACACAGTCTGTATATCCCATTCTCTGCATCACCTCGCAAATATAGACATGGTGCTAACCGAGATGAAGCGAGTGCTGAGAACCTGCGGCAATTTCATACTTCAAGAGGCTTACTGCGATGGAGACCAAACCGAGGCGCAGAAATCAGAGAGACTTCAGCATGAGTGGGGAGCACGGATCGACTCTCTGCTTGGCATCACCCACAATAAGACCTTCACCAAACAGAGAATCATGAACATCGTGAACAGTCTGGAGCTGAGGGAGCTAGAGGTTTATGATTCTACACATTCCGTCGACTGCCTGTTCTGTGAGAGGAAACATGAGTGCGAAGACCCGAAGAATCAGGCAACATACCACGATTCGATCAAGGAGATTGATGATGCATTCAGAGAGATAGAGAACTACCCCAATCTGGAAATTCGGAATCACCTGAAGGACGAGGGGGAGAGAATCAAGGAGACGATAGCCAAGTCTGGGGCGGCGTCAGCATCATTTCTATTAATCATTGGCAAGACTTAGCCTGTTTCTCAGAATGACAGTGCTGGTGATGGAGGTTTATCCGGATTCATGGCCCGACGGCTGCAGATTCTGAGAAGAGGCCATAGGGGCGGACGGAACAAGGCACACGCCGCCCTGCAGGATTCTTTGAGTACTCGCTCCGACTTGGCGCACTTCATATTCGTGCTCCAGGAGGACCGTCAGCCCCGCGAACCCGCCGATGGTCAGGCAGGGTCGGTCGCGGACAACAGTGAAATAGTCTCAAGACAATCCCAGACAGGCTCCGGGGCGATCCCCCTCGGACCTTGGGAGGAGATGTCATGGGAGAATCCGTATCTGACCCGGCCGTCGCCGGAGGGCAACAGCAGCCAGACGCGCCTCCAACGAGACAGTGCGTCTCGTGTGGACGCAGGATAGACTGGAATTCAAACGCCTGCCCGTACTGCGGGCACGACTACAGAATGGCGCAGCCTGGACAGGCTGCCCCGCAGAAGGAGAGAAGCATGCTGCCGGTGATCGGCGGCGTGCTCATACTCATCGCGGGACTCGCAGCCCTGGGCATGGGCGTGGCGTTCATGGCGTTCGACGCTCAGGACTTCGAGGACTGGGTGGACCTCGACGAGTTGGATGTGTCGCTCAGCGAGCTGGATGACATACTCTTCACGTGCGGCGCCGTGGTGATGGTCTTCGGTGTGATCGGGGTCCTCGGGGGCGTGTTCGCGATAGTCCGGAAGCACTTCAGCCTCGCAGTCGTGGGCGGGATATTCTCGATTCTCGGTCTGGGTTTCGTGGTCGGCGCCGTGGTCGGTCTCATCGGTCTGATCCTGGTCTTTGTCGGCAGGAGCTCCTTCAACGAGTGAGCGCCTGCGGTGAGTGCGCCGAATAAGGGTTGATACACGCCAGTGTATCGCCCTCAAACCATAATCATCGCAATTTTCTATAATTTCCTTCACCATCTCAATAGGTCGGCTAGTGCGTCTTGTAGCGGGTCTGCGCACTACTGAGGTGATGGGGTGGGAGCAACGGGTAGTACTCCGTCGACTACTCGGAGCTGTGTCTCGTGCGGCCGCACATCAAATCAGCTGAGAAAAGGCCATAGGGGCGAAAGGGCTGAGGAACCACTCTGTCTGGGGGAAAGCCTTATGGCTCTACGCTTCGTTTGGGCAACAGGGAAATCGACATTGACGCTAGTACAGGCCTGCATTGCACATGAAGGAGAGCGGGTCATTCTAATTGGGGACAGACTTGTCACGAGGAACATAGGTACCGACGTTCCGTCCTATGAATATGAATCGCACAATCGAAAGGTTCTCCTCAAAGGAATGGTTGGAATCGGGTTCGCAGGAGATGTGGTCCTGATAGACCAGTTCGTAACTGAATTATCGGGCAAGAGGGACTACAACAGCATTGTTGACAGCATCGCAGAGTCCATTAAGAAGGAAGACGAGAAAGCCACTGAAAGGTATGTGAGGTCTCGCACGGGCCTATCCGCGAAGCAGTTCTTTGAGAGGACAGACGCCAAGATACCACCGGACTATCTGGTTGACGAGGTCTACGAGGGCATAGAGGAGCGCGTCGACATTGGCGCCCTCGTTGCGGGTTATGACAGGAACGGGAATGCCAAACTCACTGTCGCCGACGCCGATGGAGAAGTTCTTAACTTCACGAACCTCGGGAATGTCTCGATTGGCAGTGGTAGCACTCTGTCTGGCATATACTTCGACCAAAACCGCTACGATCCGCGCATGAACGAGAATGAGGCTCTATTGTTTGCCTTCGAGGCGAAGAAGTGGGCGGAGGCGCACACTGGTGTTGGCCATTCAACCGACATAATAATCATCAAGAAGAGGGGCAAGTCAAAAGAAATACTGGAAGAGTCCCCCCAGATGGAGAAGATGAACCGAGTCTATGAGGAAGAGCGCCGGAAGCAGAAAGAGGTCAGGAAAAGGCTCATTAGGAAGATGTTCCGAGAATAGGACGGGGTGTGTCGTGATGCACTCCGTATAAAACAGCACTTGCCTTCATCTGCATTGTCTTATATGCAGTGATCGTCTTCCCCGGAAAAGGCTATGGGGGCGGTACGATAGCTCTTGGTCGGTTGTGGGAACCCCCGCAAAAAATGACATGCAACAAGTATGGCGAGTAATTCCGAGTGTCGAAATCCTAGCAGCGGCAATACAACGAGGGAGATGATCATGATTGCGAGCACTACCAACGATCCCGCTATGCCGAACCTATCTCCGATGATTATCATTCTTGCTTGAGGGACCTTGGGAATCTGGGGAAAGGCCATCATCATACAATGTGAGAAAGCCGCATAAGTATACTCGAATGGGACTCCGGTCTGCAGTGGGCCGTCCTGCCACTAGAAGAGCTGCTCGAACATGATCAGGGCGCCGAAGGCCAGGAGCGCAATCACGGACATTCGGACAGCGCGGAGCCACGGGCGTCCGCGGCCCAAGGTTCCCAGGTAATATCCCGCGCCGAAGATGATTCCGATACCAAGGATGCTCGAAAGCATCGCTGCCGCACCGAAATCACCAATGACCCCCGCGTCAAACAACAGAAGTGGAGTCCCCATGACGATGGCAACGAAGACCGGCGCAAAGAAGTTGACTGTAGCCACCGCATAGGCGGAGACTCGTGCCTTCCGCTCGATTTCAGTGTCCTCCATGGACGACAGCATCGCCCGCTCGACCTTCCGCATCTCAATCTCAGTCTCGACATGCTCGGCTTCATAGACACTCACAGCAGTGGAAATCCCGATGGCAAGGCAGGCGGCAAACACGGTTCCAACGGCGATCTCCGGGTTTGCATCGGGAATGAATGCTGACGCTGCAAGAATCCCAAGTACCACGAAGGTTGAGTCGAACAGAGTGTTAATGAAGTAGCGACGCAACAGTTCTTGTGGCTCGACGGGCAATACTCTCCGCAGAAAATCTGCCAGACTCATTACGTTTCATTCACGTTATATCGTGTGAGAAGATAACGGTTTGGGAAATCGGAGGAGACGCATCCTCATCATCTGGCACGTGAGCAGGTCCCAGGGGTTTTTAGTCACACATGCTCATTCTTCGATGTCCGAATCCCTCAGAGCGAACATCCCTCCTCTCTAATCAGTCAAAGCTCCCGCTCCGGACCCCCCCAGACATGATCTTCCTGCCAGTTCTGTGTGTCTCACTCACAAACAAGGCGATTATTGATGTGGCAGCTGCGAGGGCCACTGCGCACACGAGAATAGGCGCCCCTGGGCTGATCTTCTCGTACATCACGCCTAAAGCAGAAAATCCGATGATGTTGCCGATTCCCTGCACGGTCTGGTATGCTCCCATAACCCTGCCCCTCTCTTTAGGGTTCATCGCATCTCCGAGCATCGCCCCGACCGAAGGATTGGACATGGCAGCCCCGAACTGGGAAAACGCAACGAGGACATACACCTGCCAAATCTCAGTGGCGAACGCCATGGTCGCTAGCCCGCCAGCCATGAGTACGCCACCGATGATGATGAATGGTTTCCTACCGTACTTGTCAGACATCATACCGAACGGTATCGTGCCGACGGCCATCGTCGCCATACCCAAGGACAGCGCAAAGCCCACCTCGGTGAGGCTCATGTCGAGTTCGTACCGCCAGAAGATGATGAGCCCGAGAGCCCAAAGACCCTGCACGATACCCATGACGAGTCCGCGGACGGTAAGAGGAAGAAGGGCGTCGTTCTGCGCAGCGTTCCTTCTCCACGCTCCGAACATACTCATGATCGAAGGCTTCTCGTCCATCTCACTGCGTATCTTCGGTTCGTGGATGAACGAGACGATAACCGCACACACCACTGAGAGGACAGCAGCGAGGTAGAAAGGGATGTAGAAATTCATCTCACCGGCGATCACGCCGCCGAGAGCGGGGCCCGCTAGACCGCCAAGCAGCTGAGCAGTCCCTTCTGCGCCCATGGCCACCCCGCGCTTGCCCTCTGGCACAATATCGAGTGTCAAGGCAAACGCTGCCGGAGTGACCATAGCCGCGCCCACACCTTCTAGGGCTCTGAGCAACGCGAACTGGTAAGGCTCGGTGATAAGGACCATAGCGAACGTCGTTACTCCGAAGAGGAGGACACCTGACATTATCATCCGCTTCCTGCCCACCTTGTCTGCCAGAAGGCCTGCAGGAGGCAGGGCGAACACGAAAGCGAGCGGAAAGAGGGAATACGCCGCACCCAGCTCGGATTCGGACATTCCGAGTATCTCTCCGAACGTGGGCATGAGAGGGCTTAGAAGGCCGAAGCCTAGGCTGACGATGATGAGTGCAAGAACTATCACCGAGAAATCTCTGGACAGGGCGAATGTCTCCCTGATCCGTCCGGGGACGCTCTTTCCTTCCTTTGGACCGCTCATTCAAACACCCATGTGAGGGCACAGAAGATTACCTAGATGGTCATTTCTGGCCAAGAGTCGGCCATGATGATGTGGAAGACGGATATCTGTATTACTGACATACAATCGTCGAAAGGCTAACCAAACAATCCTCTGACCACTCTTAGCGAAAGGAGGAACAAGGGCATGCAGTCGAGCCGAAACCTGGGCAGGATATATGAGGGTGGGCGTGGTTGACCTCGGGCACGCATGCATGAACAGGCGTGCACGAAAGGCGATCAGGATGCCCGATTCAGACGAACTTTGGATAGACATCGGATTCCGACCAGGGAAGGCGACTGCAGACATTCGATTCAGGAGGTTAAGGGGATGCGAGGACTTCTTGACAATGTCCGATATCTGCATCAAGAGCTGGAAGGCGGACCAAGTAGACTTTCTGAAGACCAAAGAGGACTTCGAGAACGCATTCAAGCACGACCCCAAAGGAGACCCGGCCAAAGACCTGCTTTTCGCACACACAAATGGCAGGGAAGTAGGCTTCGCCGTGATGAGCGTGATTAAGAAGTCCCGCGAAGAGATCAAGTGCTTCCAGTATGTGCATCTACTCCCTGAGCACCGGGGAGAGGGAATCAGAGAGGCGCTGCTCAGATACAACGAGAAGATGTTGAGGCTGGCAGTCAGAGACCGACCCGAGACCGAGAGGGTCTTTGAGTCCTGGTCGTCCAGCGACCAGAACGATTGGCGCGATATCCTCATCCAAGAAGGGTATAAGCCAACATGGCATCTGTTCGAAATGGTCAGACCCAATCTCGACGACGTGCCAGACATACCACTCCCCGAGGGCGCGACTGTCCGGCCCATAAAAGAGGAGGACTATCGCAAGGTATGGGATGCTTCGAAGAAGGTCTTCAGAGGCCAGCCCTGGTCCAACGATGAGATCTGGGATGAGGCGCATTATGAGCAATGGCTGTCATCGCCAACCTTCAAGCCTGACCTGTGGCAGATCGCATGGGATGGGGACGAGATCGTCGGAAGCGTTCAGAGCTTCATAGATGAAGATGAGAACAGGGAATTTGGCAGGAGTAGGGGGCACACAGAGCAGATCTTCGTCGCACCCTCCTGGAGGGGGAAGGGACTAGCCAAGGCGCTGATAGCCAGAAGCCTGCGCCTGCTGAAAGACCGGGGAATGACAGATGCCACCCTTGATACCGAAGAGGCAAACGTGCACCAGGCGTACAAGGTCTACGAGAGGATGGGCTATCAGGTGGTGAAGCAGTTCACATTCTACCAGAAGCCTCTGTGAACGGCTTCGAGCTCATGGCCAATCCTCGTCCAGACAGCTCAGTCGCAGGTGACCGTGCCCTCGTCCAGGATATCTCCGTTCACCGTGACGAAAGCGAAATCGTAGCCGTCATCGCTCAGCGTTAGCTCGAGTGCTCCGAAGTTGTCGCCTTCCGTGTGCTCGAGGTTGTTCAGGGTCTCAACAGATATCCCGTGCGGGTAGTCTCCGACGCAATCCAACGGGGTCTCCTGTGGGAAATGCCAGAGGTACGCGCCACCTGTTCCAGTGACGAACTGACGGACGCCATCTGGGTCGTAGTTCCCGTATGGATCCTGCGGCGCCCATCGCTGATAGTTGTGATTGTGCCCGGAGAGGACCATCTCGACCCCGTACTCGTAGAAGAGCTCCCACATATGCACCTGGGTACTCAGGTCGAACCAGCTGATCCACTCGCACCTGTAATAGAGTTCCCAGTCGTACAGCGGATGATGCATGATCGCTATGGTTCCGGTATACTCGTCACCTGAGTGTGTCGCGAGGTCCTCCTTGAGCCAATCGTACTGGACCCGCGCCGCAGAGCCGTCCTCTGGCATCAGGTCATCGGTCAGGTTGCACTGATGGGGAAGATACGAGTTCAGTGCGATTATGTGCCACGAACCGATGTCGAACGAGTAATATCCAAGATTGACGTCCTCGTACGTTTCATTGAGTACCAAGTCTGGAACGGCACAGTTCTCGAGTGCTCCGAAGTATTCGAAGTATCCATCAGCAGTATCAGAGACATAGTAGTCATGGTTGCCCGTGACCGGATAGGTGACGTCCTTGAGAGGGTTGAAGAAGGTGTCATAGTAGGCCAGGTAATCCTCAATCTCCCCATCGTTGTGCTGACCATCTCCGAGCATCAGGAACGCGTCAGGATCGTTGTCCAATATCAGCTCGGCAACCTTGTCATACTGGTAGCGGTTCGTGTTCTCACGAGGCAGCTGGTCCAGCCCGATATCACCGACTGCGAATACAGTGTACGACTTCGGCTTCTCTGTTGGCTTGGCCATCGACAGGCTCGATGCAGTCATAGAAACCACCAGCAGTGCGGTCACCACGCAAATGGCGACCTTGGTGTGCCCGTTCCGTATCATGATCATTCTATCTTGTCCCCCCCGTCCGAGACAGCTCCGTCCCCTTGACCGAGACGCACTGACCTCGGGCTTGAATGTCCGAAATCCCATATATAACGTGCGTGAGATCATCGTCGCTGACCCGACTATCTTCCGATAAGCTACGCTCTGCCGAGTGACCCCAACGATGACCGAACCGCGGGTCATCCGCCGCATGACGAGCTGAGACAGTCCGGCTCGGCCGATGATGACCTAGCCTTCCCCGACGCTCCCCACGAGATGCATGTGAGGGTACGCGATTCCGACACTCGGGTCCGACATGAACTTCGTCCATATCTTCTCCGTTATGTCCGCCTTGATCTTTCGCCGCAACTCGACCGGACAGAAATAGAGGACATACACGTTCACGCCGGAATCGGCGAGCTCCATGCGGAGCTCGGGCGATTTCAGTAGCAGTTGGTCGAGGTCACGTATGCCGAGGCGTTTGCGATACCTCTCGTAGTTCTGCTCCATGAGCTCGCCGACCACCTCCTTGGCGGACTCCAACAGGTACTTCTTGGCGATCTCGATGTCGCTCTCGTACGTCACGAGGTTGACTACCTCGTCCCAGACGAATGGGAAGTCCCTCGTGTAGTTGCAGACCGGCTGGTCGAAGATGAGGCTGTTGGGCACCGTTACGATCCTGCCAGTGAACGTGTCTCCATGCATCCACTCCCCGAACTCCCGAAGCTCTGTGTACATGGTGGTGATATCCAGGACGTAGCCCTTGACCGTGCCGAACGCAACCCTGTCGCCTATCCTATAGATGCGACGGTAGGATATCAGGGCCCAGGCACCCACGTTCAGGAGCGGCTTCTGGAGAACGAACGTGAGGGCTGCCCCAAGCAACCCGATGGACAAGACCAACGAACCCGTCTCGCCGATCATGCTGATGAATATGATGCTCAGGACCAGTATCCACACGGCATATGCTATGAGCTTCCACATGGACCGCGCCTGAGCATGGCTGCCGACCTTCGCTGTAGTCAGCCTCTCGAAGAGGCCTCCAAGGAAATACAGAACGAGCCACGTGGTTAGAATCGTTACGAATGCCAACAGCAGTGTCGTCAGATCTCCTGTGGGGTCCGCTATGGACATCAGAGGGAGGAAATCGTACTTGATCTCCAGCACCAGTGTTGCCAGGACAAGTGCGAGCACGCACACGAATACCGCCCGCGGAACGTGTCGGTCGTCCCGTTCGTATCGCTTCGTCAAGTCCATCTCACATCAACCTCAGTCCGTTCGATCCGTCCCTTCCAAGCACACCTGTACGCACGCAATGGATCGAGTACTAACGCCATCATCCGCTGTCTACGCGTCAACCCTCTGCTCAGCCACCAGCTTTGCGAAGGCTACTCCTTTGGCTAGCTCCCCCTCCGCCACAGGTCCCTTCATACCATCTACGCGGAGCGATAGGCCAGGCGTGACGACGAGCGTATCCTTGTTCCTCGCTTTGAACTCGTTCTCCATCTTGGCGACCGCCTTGCCGAAGTCGCCTCCAATGTAAGTGTCGAAGAACGCCAATCGCTTCCCTGAGAGGTCGAAGGCTGCAAGACTTCGGATGAACTTCTTCACGCGCCTTGTCGGCCCTCCGATATGGTTGGGGGACCCTACAAGAATGGCATCAAAGGTGGCCACTTTGTTGACATCCGCTGAATCGACCTTCATGGAGACGACCTCGGGCACCCCCGCACCTCTCAGCGCTTCCCTTATCGCTTCGGCTACCTGGGCGGTGTTGCCGTACTTCGATTCATAGACAATCGCAACCCTCTGCAATCCACGCCTCCATCCGCGGGAAGGGCCTGACAAGGGAAAACACTTTCGACTTCGGGGACGAGGCAGTGGATGCGACGCATGGACGCGCAAAGCTTATCGACCCGGTTCGGCAATGCCATCAGCATGAAGAAAGTCGGACTCAAAGATGTCGAAGGCACCTCGCCTGAAGGCACGAAGGGGGTCGTTTTCAGGCAGTTGCTCGCCAAGAACGTGGATGCCCCGAACTTCTATCTCAGGCTGTTCGACGTTGAACCAGGAGGGAACACTCCGCTGCATGCTCACGACTGGGAGCATGAGGTCTTCGTCGTCAGCGGACGGGGGAAGATAGTCCTTGCGGACTCCGAGCACACGTTGGAAGAAGGGGACGCGGTCCTCGTGCAGCCGAACGAGACTCATCAGTTCGTCAACGACTCGGAGTCTCTGATGCGCATGATCTGTGTGATACCTAGGCCCTCGGGGGGATGACTCCATCGGCCGCATCAAGGAGTGAAAGTACGATAACAGCTCCCGCCAGACAGGCTAGCTCTGTGTGCCTTCCCAATGATAACCATATCGAAGCTGAGCGTCTCAGGGGAGCGCGGTTCCTCACCCACTCGGAATGTGCCCTCTCGGGTCGGGACGAGTACTTGCTCGATTCCGGAAGGCTCTATGAACAGAAGGTCCTGACCCCGACAGACGACCCTGAAGTTCGTCAGCCACGGATTGTAGGAACGATAGTGCCCGACATAGGAGCTCCACGCTGCTGGAGGGGGGGCCTGGCTTTCGGAGTCAGCGGGCTCCAGCAGGTAGAGGGCGCTCCCATGGCCGATCCCGACCAGTCTTTCACCGGACCGAAGGAACCTGACCAGGAATAGCCTGAAATCAGGATGGTCCAACCGGAAGTAATCGTCCTTGACGCATTCCATGGAGACATCAACCCCATCGACGGCAGAGTGAAGAGAGCCGTCCTTCTCACTCACTCTTAGGACTCCAGCCTTCCCGTGGTAGTCGCCGACGTACTCGGACAGAGTGCCCGGGTCGCATCTGTGCCTTGACACCACAGCCTCGGGAAGATCATCTCCTCTGCCTGATGCCCCGAGCAGGCGCAGGAAGTACCTCGAGATCTTCTCTGGCTCGTCCAGGGAATTGGTCAACACAATGATTCCCATTCCGAAGTCCATGTCCATTAGCATCGATGAGGTGTAGCCGACCATTCCGCCCGTGTGGCTAAGAACCGAGCGGCCGTCGTCCTCCCTGACAGACAGACCGTAGCCATAGTGCTCCTTCTCTCCGCCCTCTCCGCAGAACACGTGGGGGGAAGTCATCAGCTCGAAGCTACTCTCCGATATCAACCGAGCATCAGGACCAGCGCCTCGGTTCATGAGCATCCTTACGTATTTGGCCATATCATCCGCCGTGGACGATATCGACCCGTCGCCGCTACTACTCTCGAACCAGGTCGCCGGAGACATCGGTCCGTTCCTTGCAGGCGGCCTGTCGTCCTCGAGCCACATGTACCCCACTGCAGAACGCTGCCAAACGTCGTTAGTAATCGCTGGCGCGGTCTGCGTCATTCCGAGAGGTTCGAGGATACTAGAAGACACGACCTCGGCGTAGGGCATGCCAGTAACGGTCTCAAGGATCAATCCAAGCACCTTGTATCCCGTGTTCGAATAATGGAAGAATTCCCCAGCGGGAGCGCTCGTCTCAATACGCCTCAACTCCCACACCTCCGATTCAGGCGCCATGGTGGCCTCCGACCCGATCGGTATACCGGCGGTGTGCGTCATCAGATGGTGAAGGGTGATGGGGGCGTGTCTGGACCTGACATCGAACCATGGGAGGTACTCAGTCACGGACTCTTGGAGGTCGACCCTTCTCTGCTCCTGGAGCTGAAGGAGAGCGATGTCTGTGAACGATTTGCCTATCGAGCCGATCTGAAACAGCGTCTCCTTACGCACCGGCGCGCCAGAGGCGACATCGGACACGCCGTATTCTCCCGAGTGGACCGTCCGGGTTCTGTCAGTGATCGCTATCCCCAGCCCGGGTATTCCATCGAACGCCCTCTTCAGCCTGACGAACTCCTCGAGCCGTGCGACAACATCTGAGATGTCAATCATCATTCCGAGGCCTCCAGCCTATCCCGCCAAATGGCTCACCGCGATGCGATTCCAGCCCAATAAATCATGGCATCGGCTTTGAAGCCAGGACTGTTCACAACGGAAGGTGATTGGCCGGCATCGAAGAAACGGATCCAAGAGCTATCTGCCCGATCGGCCCGCCAGCACCCAAATGACATCCTGACGGGTGATAATCCCGACGATCTTGCCCTCTTTGACGATGGGTAGTCTGTTGACGTTGTTCTCGGCCATCATCCTAATCGCCCTCTCAAGCGAGTCTAGAGGGCCTAGCTGAAATACCTTCTGGTCCGTGGGAATGAGATCGCTCACCGGGCAGTCAATGACTGCCCGTAACGAGAAGGACATCGCTCTTATCTCCTCCTTTCGTTGGGTCTCCTCGTCCGTGTTCTGCGCGATCGCCTCGCGCAGCGCCCTCGCCTTGTAGACCCGTTCAATGACAGACCGGTAGACATCGGTCAGGCTCAGGATCCCGACGAGGGTTCCCTCCTCGTCTATCACAGGAGCTCCAGATATCCCCTTCTCCATGAGGGACATCCAAGCGGTTCGAACTGTCTCGCTGGACCTCACGGTGATGATTTCCCGCACCATGACGTTCTGAATACTCATTCCCCGAATCCGCGAAGGGTCCATCAGACCACCTCAGACGCAGGGTATATCGACGCATGATTATGCTATTCTTGCTGATGGGCGGCGCTGCCAGGACATCGCGGGATGATCCTATTTCCCCATCGGGGCCGGGGTCTCGCGTACCGCATCCTCGAATATGTCAAGCCCGATATCGAGCTGATCCTGCGATATCACGAGCGGCGGAGCGATGCGGAACACGTTCCCGTACATGCCAGCAGTAATCATCATCAGACCCTTCTTCCACACGCGCCCCTGCATCTCAGGGACCAGCAAGGGCTCTTTGGTCGATTTGCTCTTCACCATCTCGACGCCTATCATGAGACCTTTCCCGCGCACGTCCCCGATGATATCGTACTTTGTCTTCATCTCGTTGAGTCGCTTCATGGCATGAGCGCCCAGCAATCGTGCGCGTTCGGGTAGTTTCTCGTCGAATATCTCGCGTACATGGGCGAGGCCGGCCGCCATCGCGATACCGTTCCCTCCGAAAGTGGACGAGTGCGACCCAGGCCTCCATGTCTGCATGATCGACTTCTTCACCACGATCGCTCCCAGCGGAACCCCGCCTCCAAGTGCCTTCCCAGTCACTAGGATATCTGGCACCGTATCGGTCGAATTGCACTCCCAGGTCTCCCCTGAACGGCCGAGGCCGCATTGCACTTCGTCCGCCACGAGCAGCATCTTCCGCTTGTCGCAAAGCTTCCTCAGCCTGGGGAGGAACTCCTTCGGAGGGACTATGTATCCGCCCTCTCCCTGAAGGGGCTCGACGAACACAGAGGCGAGGCTCCCGCTCGGGCCGCCGAACTCCAATATGGCTTTCTCAAGATAGTCCACGCACAGAAGGCCACAGGACGGATACTCCTGTTTGAACCAGCATCTGTAGCAGTAAGGATACGGAGCGAAGAACACGCCTGGCGGGTACGGCCCGTGGCCCTGCTTGAACTTCACACGGCTCGTCATGGCCAACGCGTTCCCCACGCGTCCGTGATAGGACCCCATGAAGGCCACGTGCTCGGAGCCTTTGGTGTAATACCTTGAGAGCTTGACAGCCGCCTCCACCGCCTCGGCGCCGCTGTTCCCGAAGAAGGTCGACCCCAGGGCGTTCCCGGGTGATATTTTGGCAAGGAGCTCGGCAAACTCGGCCTCCTTGTCGAAATATGCATCGTTGGCGAGTGAGTGCACTAGCTCCCCCGCCTGGTCCTGTATCGCCTTCACCACGCGCGGGTTGGACCATCCAGCGTTCAGCACAGATATACCTGCGGAGAAGTCCAGGTACACGTTGCCGTCGGCATCCATGACCGCGGAGCCCGAAGCCATCTTCATGGTGAACTGAAACAGACGGTCGTAGGCGTTGGAGACATACTCCCTGTCCTTGGCGATGATAGCCTTGCTCTTAGGACCTGGAGGCGCAACCTTCAAGTCCGGGGTCTTCCGGGCCCAATCCTCAACCCAATCCGGTAGATCAAGATCCATATTCATCCCTCGTCAGGCAATGAGTCTGTCTGGGGCTCGTGCCTGCCCAGCGGCCTACCGTGGACAATCGATATTAAGGTTCTGGATTTCACCCTCTCAGGAAAGACACGATGTAATGGAATCTCGAACGATTTTCAAGGCCCAGGTCGAAGTCAGACGGGCAGACGAGGAAAGGATAGACTCTAGAAGGTGAAACAGAAAAAGAAAAAGAGAGGGGGGAGGAAGTTTCAGGTAGGATTTGGCGTTCTGACCCCTTAAAAGCTTTTGTATCCGGCTGAAAACCGGACCAGGAAGCGTAGAGAATCGTTAAATACATCCTATTAAACAATTGCTCAAAAGTGTCCGCGATTGTACATGTCCATACTCAGATAGGGGCGTCGGTCATCCTTTGCTACCCTGCCCCACCACTCGGAGAACCCTGTACAGTGTCCTAGGAATCTCGTCGAACTCAGAGACAGAGAAGACGCGGCCTCTGCCACTCTCGGCCACGGACTCGCACACGCTCAGCCTGCAGTCATGGCTCTCTGTCATCACAACGAAGAGCTTCTTGAACGCGGATGCCGCCTTCGATGGGTCGTTCCCGACCGTGTAGTTGCCGTCTGTGATGAGTATGCCGACCTGGTCGCTCGTGTCTGCCTTTGAGAGGCCCTTCTGGCCGCCGTGAAGGGCCTCCTCGATGTTGGTGTAGCCGCTCGCATTGAACTCGAGCAGAGACAGTATGAGTCGGTCGAGGTCAGTCTCCTCGTCGAGACGCTTCACTACGCGCGGTCGGTCGCTGAATGTTATGATGAGGAAATCCACCATCTTCAGCCTGAGAGCAAGGACTGCGATGGCTGCGGTCGCGATCGCGAGCTTGTCCCCTGACATCGAAAGGCTGGCATCGAGCATCAGAGCCACCGAGAGCCTCCTGGGCTCCCGCCCCTCGACAATGATGTCAGATGGCTGGATGTGCGTCCGATCTGCTATGTTCTCTACCGTGGATTCGATATCTATCTCACGCTCGTCCCCCGGAGAAAACGGGCCCCGGGTTATCCGCATCGGAAGCGAAACCGGACCGAGCAGGCGAAGGACCCTATTGATCGTCGCCCTTATCGCGATCCTCCTAACCAGCTCGAGCGCAGCCGGGTCCGAAAGCCTCAAGCGTATCTTCTGGTAGTTCTGCGCGATCCTCCAGCCCACGTCGTTCTCCCCGTCCGCCACATAGGAATGATTGGGGTCAAGGACCCTCATGATGTCGCCGAGGTCTGCAGGCTTCCCCTGTGGCTCCGAACCTCGGCCACGACCCGTCAGATCGTCCTTGCGTCCGTCATCATCCTGGGCCGAGCGAGAGGCTCCGTCTTCCGAAAAGCATTCGTCGACTATCTGGTCGATGACTTCCGGGAGGGTGGCGCGCGACTCCTCCCTGAGTTCTATCCTCGTGGGAAGCGCCATATGCGCTGCCTTCCGAACCCCTGACGGGATATCACCAGAGAAGACACTGAGCAGTTTCATCATGCTCATCGAAGCCCTGATGCTCGCCCCTCTCCTTATGTTCGGGTGGCTTCTGGTCTGCCGGGCGATCCACAGACAGCACCGTACCGACTCGTCCGGCGCCTCTGGAGTCCTCGACCTCAGGATGTCCAGTTCCTCCTCCTCCGATTGATAGTCGAGGAGGAGAAGCTCGAATCGGTCGGACAGCGCCTCCGAGAGCGAAGTCGTGGCGACGAACTCACGCGGGTTCTGCGTTGCGATTATCACAAAGCCGTCCTCGGCCTCCACGCGACCTACCTTGGGCACTTCGACGATGCCCTCGTCCATCGCTGGCAGCAGGATGTTCTGAACGCCCTCGGGCATCCGGTTCATCTCATTGATGAAGAGCACCCCACCGGACTTCATGGCCTCGGTAAGGGGGCCGGGCATGAACGCCTCCGGCACATACCCTTTCTCGAGGACCACAGGAGGGTCGAACCATCCAGAAAGCTTCTGCTCGGTGTACCGCTCGTCCCCGTCGACCCTGAAGACCTTCCGGCCGAGGTGTGAGGCGATCGCGCTCGCCAGAACGGTCTTTCCGACGCCGACCGGCCCTTCGATCATCAGATGGTGGTTCACGCGGACCGCGGCGAGGCCTCGCTCTAGCTCGGAATCCCGGCCAACGATGCGATACCTCCGCTTCAACTCCACCACTTCATCCGCAAGTTTCATGGCATGTCGTCTATCCCGATGCCGGAAGTCTGATAAATAATATCCTTACGGTCAATCCAGACATGGAAGAAATTTAATGCTCATGCGAGGATATCAGGCTCGATACGATGAAAGTCCACATGACCATCGATATGGAGGGCATCGCAGGGCTGGCCCACGAAGACCAGGCAGACATGAAGGGACTCGATTTCCAGAGGATGCGGGAACTCTTGACCTCGGAGGTACAGGCCGCCATCGAAGGTGCCAAGGAGGGGGGAGCGGACAATATCGTCATCTGTGACGCCCATGACACCGGGAGGAACCTCATATTGGAGAAGCTGGACGAGGATGTGGTGGTCATCGAGGGAGGGGCATATGAGCTCGGCATGATGGCAGGGATCTCGAAGGGTTTCGATGCTGCGTTCCAGATAGGCTACCACTCGATGCGCGACACACATGCTGGTACGATCGGGCACACATACTCGTACTCGTGCTCGAAGCTTCGACTCAACGGTACTACGGTAGGCGAATCTGGCCTGAGTGCAGCCATAGCGGGTCACTTCGGAGTTCCAGTCGCCCTCGTGTCCGGAGATCTGCACGCAGTGCGAGAGGCCCAGAAGCTGCTCAAGAACATAGTAGGTGTCCCCACGAAGGAGGGGGTCGGTGTATACGGCTGCAAGACACTCACCCCGAGTAAGGCATGTGATCTGATAAGGAAGGGCGCGAAGAACGCTCTCGACCGCATTGACAAGCTACGTCCGTACGTGGTGAGGAAACCTGTGTCCATGGAGGTTTCCTTCGTGCGCGTCGTGATGGCACAGTACTGCACCCACATTCCGCTCGTCAAACGGATTGACGACCGAACGGTCGTCTACAAGGCGAAGGACATGGTTGACGCGTTCAGGGTGTTCGGGATAATGCAGATGGTCGCCGACAGCGCTGGTGTCGATGGTGCCCTGTAGAAAACTCAGACGACGAATCAGGGTGCTCGCATGACAGGAGACACGAAAGGCGTGGAGCTTCGAGAGATATCCGACGATGAGGTTGAGAGGGCGGTCTCGGTCTGGCTCGAGTCAGGGCTCCCCATCAAGTCACAAGGCAGAGACACCATCGGAAATCTGCGGAGGCTGAGAGAAGCCGATCCCGAGCTCTTCATAGGCGCCTTCGAGGAGGGCAGGATGATCGGTGTGATCCTCGGAACAGACGACCGCAGGAAGGGCTATGTCAACCGGCTCTCCGTACTGCCTGATTGGAGGGGCTCCGGAATCGCGAAGATGCTCGTGGAGCGGTGCGAGAGCATCTTCAGGGCTAGAGGCAGACAGGTTATCTGCACGATGATAGAGGAATACAACGACGAGTCGAAGGCCCTCTTCACCAATATCGGGTACAAGCGTGAAGACGAAATCGTCTACTACACGAAGCGAGAGGCGGAGGACGTCTGATTCTCAGGGTCAGCCCAGCTCGAAGCCCGCGGCCCCGAAGACCTTGTCCCGGTCGTGCATGTACAGCGGTTCACCTCGGACCATGAGCTTCACACGCTCGGGCGTCTTGTATTGACGGAACCCTGAGAGGATCTTCCCGGCCAACGAATGGTCGCGGAACGGCGAGAGGTCCACGCGGCCGCCAGCCGGGAACGAGCGTATCACCGAGGAGAGCAGGCTCGTAGCGTCCTTCTCAGCGCCTGACATGCATATCCACGGTCCGATATCGAACCCTATCGGCGTCCTACGCCCGTAGACGAAGCCGATTATCATCCCTGACCTCTCGAGCTTGAAGCAGTGCTCAGGGAAGTCGCGGTAGAGCCGCCTCATCAGGTCCGGTCGTCTATCTCCGTAAGTCTTTGCATCCATGTCCACCAGCTCGTCCAGATCGGCATCCTGGACCTTCACGCACTCCTGCTCGAGGGTCGTTCTCACGCTTTCGCGAATCCAGAGACCGACCGAGAGCATGTCATTCGTCTCCTTGAAACCGAACCCACGATAGAGTCTCGCTCCCTCCTCAGTTGCGTAGAGGATGACGGATTTGGTGCCTTCAGAATCGAGTCGGTCCAACAAGCTCTTGATGAGGCCCTTTCCGATTTGGTTGCCCCTGCTCTCCTTCGAGACAAGCACGTGACCCACCATCGCGGAACTCTCATAGACGAGAGATGTCACGAACCCCCGCACCACACCATCTGATTCCCATATGAGATTGCTCTCCGGGCTAAGCGTCAGGATCCGTTCGATATCTATCCTGGTGTGCCCCCAACCTTCCTTGTTGATGAGTTCTATCGCCAGGCCCACGTCCCCGAGTTCCATGTTTCGTACTGGCACAATAGCATACCTCTTCCTGCCAGGCCATCGCAGTCATCGTATTTTACGGTCATGTGTCGGGGCCTCTTGGTGGCCCTCCTCCGAACCCGGAGGTCCTGCCGCAGCGAGGCGAGGCCTGTCGTCCCGCCCGAACTAGACGAGACCAGAAACGTGTCCAGGACCTTCGACATGTTTTTATAAGCTCTTGTGAATACCAATGCCCTGGAACATGTTCCAGAGAGCGATGACATGCAGGGCATCATTAAGGGAGATGAGTCCGCCATCGAATCACACGATGGTTCGACAGGAGTCCCGATATCGGAGATGCTTGAGATCCTGGAGCTGATCTGCCGCGTGGAGCCGATGGACGTGCTGCTCGAGCGCATCGCGAGTACGATATCGAAGCGATTCGCGGTGAAGGCGCTTACTATATGTGTGCAGGACGAGGAGACCGGGTTCTTCAGGCCGCAGGCCGTCCTGGGCTTCGAGGAAGACCAGAAGCGTGCGATAAGAAATCATGCCTACCCATTGGATAGGAAGAGGGACGAACTGGACGATAAGTTCAGGATCGACGATAACTGCTACTATGTCCGGGCGGAGGGGTTGACGCAAGTTTACAATGACGACGTGGACTACATATCCGAGCTCTCGAGGACTAGGGACTCGAGCGATGAGTGGCATGATCTCGACTACATCGATTTCATCATGACGGACAGGCTCGGCAACTGGATCGGATGGATCGAGATAGACGAACCTGAGAACAGAAGGATGCCTTCTCGCGAGACAATCGCGAAGATCCGGGCGCTATCGGACCTCACGGCCATAGCCATTGAGAACTCGAAGATGTACCAGGATGCGATAGATGCCGTTGGTGAATCCCAGGGCTATCTCGATCTGATAGTCCACGACATTGGCAACCTTGTCGACCCGCTGATATTCTATCTGGAGTCGACGGAGCGCGCCCAGCGCATCCCGGGGGACCACACAACACAGTTGGTCAAGGCGATCTCGTTGGCCAGAGATGTAAGAAACCTCGTGGAGAACGTCCGGGGAATCTCAAACATTAAGGCCAGCGATATCCTCCCCGGGCGCCGTTATGATCTGAGGGAGGTGCTGGTCAGATGCATATCTTCCGCTAAGCGGGACCACCCTTCCAAGGATGTGGTGGTCGGCTTCGACTGCCCTCATACCGAGTGTTTCGTGAAAGCCGACGACCTAATCTTCGACCTTTTCTCGAACATCCTCGGCAACTCAGTGAAGTACAGTGGCGGCACCACAGCGGAATTCGACGTCAGCATAGCGGACGGCTACAGCGCATGGACCGTCAGGGTCGAGGACAGGGGCATCGGCATCCCGGACGACAAGAAGGAGTCGGTGTTCTCGAAGTTCACACGCCGACCGGACGGCTATTCTGGATCTGGACTCGGCCTCTCGGTCGTAAGCCTTCTGGTCGACAGGTACAAGGGCCTCGTGGCCGTGAAGGACAGGGTCCCTGGGGATCACGTGAAGGGCGCATGCTTCGAAGTCGCCTTGCCGAAGGACCAGGGCGAAGGCGACCCGACCCAGAAAGACTTGAACCCACAGTGATAGAACGACGAGAGTTGTCTACGCAGGCCAACCCGGCCACATTCACTCCAACGGAGGCTGAACAATGGACCTCAAACCGACGACCGACCACGAAACCGTACGTAAGCTCGCGTTGCGCGCAGGGCTCGAGGACGGGACTTTTGATGACATGGTCGAAGTGTACGGCCTTTTCGACGGGGACGACATCGTGGCAAGCGTGGCGCTGAAACGCTCTGCAGACGTTTTCTCGGTTGGGTGGCTCGCCGTGGAGAAGGACCGCCGCGGGCACGGCATTGGCAGGAGGCTCGTATCCCGAGTGGCGGACGACGCCATGTCCTTGGGCGCGAGCGACCTGTGGGCGCTGGCCAGGGCTCCCGACTTTTTCCTCAAGATCGGCTTCAAGCTAAGCTCCGAGGACGAGTCGCCGGGTCCGACATACGCCGAATGCAGCAAGTGCGAGCAGTACAAGCATACATGTCATCCTCGGGTAGTCGTCCTAGCCCTCTCATCTCACTCCGACTGAGCAATAGTCAACACATATAAGTAGCCGGATTGCCCCTGTTTTGTCCGAGGCCAGATACGCATGACCCCCAACAGGAGGCAGATCAGAGACTGCGCCAAGAACATGGTCGATACGTGCAACGTGAAGCGAGGAGACTCGGTTGTCGTGAAGGGAGGAGCGTATGCGCAGGAGCTTCTCGAGGAGATTTCGCTCGAGTGCTTCCGCAAGGGCGCCGTCCCGCTGATCATATCCACATCCGACCGGTATTCGAAAGCGGTATACGATGAGATCCCTGCATCAGTGCTGTCCACGGTCCCGAAGCACTACGTGGGCCTCGTCAGAGACTCAGACCTGCTCATCAACGTCGAGGAACTCGAGGACCCGAGGATTGCGGAGGAGTTTCCCAGGGAGAAGCTGGTTGCGCGACAGAAGGCGATGTTGCCTATCTTGGACATCGTGAACAATCCGACCGATGGCAAGAAGTGGCTGTATGCCGGATGGCCGACAGCTCAAGCAGCGAAGAACTACGGAGTGTCGTACAAGCAACTGGAGAACCTCATAGTGGGGGGCATGACCGTCCCTCCGAAGACCCTGATGGCGATCGGCAGGAAGATCGCTGGCAGGTTCAAGAACGCATCGTGGGTCCACGTCTGGGACAGGAAGGGCACCGATTTCAAGGTGTGCGTCGAGGGGCGGAGACTGAACATCGATGACGCGTATATCAGCAATGCGGACTACTCGATTGGCGACCGCGGGGCGAACCTCCCGGCGGGAGAGGTGTTCGTAGCACCCGAGGAGAACCAGGGGGAGGGAACCATCTACTGTCCCGTGACGAGGGACCGCATGTCTGAGAGGATACTGAGGGGAGTTCGTCTCGAATTCAGGAAGGGCAAGCTTCTCCTTGACCGTGCGGAGGCTGACAACGGGACGGACCAGCTCGTCGCCAGCTTCAAGGAGTGCAGGCGGATCGACCGCGCCAGCTACTCCCCGGTCAGGACCACTAACATAGCCGAGCTCGGCGTCGGCTTCAACCCGAAGATCAAGAAGGCGATAGGATACATACTCACAGACGAGAAGGTCAGTGGGACCGTGCATCTGGCGTTCGGCGCCAACAACACCTATGGCGGCACCTCGGAATCGGTGATGCACTGGGACTTCGTCAGCGCTCCCGGTGTGAACATCGAGGTCGAGAGGGACAGCGGAAGAACTGTCAGGGTCATGACGAAGGGTAAGCTAACGGCCTGACGAACGAGCCGTCTGCTCACCCAACCAGGACTTTCCCTGCGAGTCTCGCTCCCTCAATCGCTTCAACCTTCCTCGGAGAAATCTCAGGATCGTCCGTGAAGCCGAGGAGGACTTCGCCGGCGTATTCATAGTCGATGGCTGCAAAGAACGCCCGGACCACATGTCTTGCCGGGTCGAACACTATCGGCCTAGGAGAACCGGCACAGGCGACGAATAGTCCCTTGGGTCTCGTACGGCCCTCATAGGCCCTCTTCTGCATGACGAATCTCTCCACCCAGTAGCACTGGCACCTGTCGATCATAGCTTTCGTCTGTGAACTGACGCTCATGAAGAATATCGGTGACGCGAGGACTATCGCGTCCACCTGCCGTATCCGGGCATATATCTGGTGCATGTCGTCGGTCTTCACGGCGCATGTCGCGTCGGCGTCACATTTCCGGCACTCGACGCAAGGGTCGATGCTCATCTTGGCAAGGTCGAGCCTCTCCACCTCGGCCCCGGCAAGGCGAGCACCTTCCAGAACGGTGTCCAACAGGTCGGCAGTGTTGCCCTGGAGTCTCGGACTGCCGAGTAAACCCAGCACTTTCTTCGGCAAACGGGTCACACCTCCCAGATATCATGTCGAAACAGACATCTGGCTATATGTAATTGCCTCCCTGGACCTCCGCAAGATTGAAAATGACCTCCGGAGATACGCCTCCGAGGCGATTTGACTGTCGGAGAGGAGATTCGAAGGCAAGGCCGCCGTCGTCACGGGAGGCGCCTCGGGGATCGGCAAGGCCACGGTCGAGAGGCTACTCGAGGAGGGCGCCAGGGTTGCGATCGTCGACATATCCAGGAAGGCAGGTGGTGAGACCGTCGAGGAGCTGAGAGGCAAGGGGCATGACCCGCTTCTAGTGTCAGGCGATGTCACCGACCACGCCGATGTCAAGAAGATGGTCGACGAGATCATGGCTGGTCTCGGACGGATAGACGTACTGTTCAACAACGCAGGCATCCTCGTCGAAGGCACGGTCGAGGAGGTCAGCGAAGAGGACTGGGACAGGATAATGGCGGTTAACGTGAAGGGCGTCTTCCTGATGAGCAAGGAGGTCATCCCGGTCATGCTGAAACAGGGAGGCGGCTCGATCGTCAACAACGCATCGTGCAGCGGACTTGTGGGAGACCGGGCAGCCATAGCGTACAACACCTCGAAAGGCGCGGTGGTCCTGATGACCAAGTGCCTCGCGTTGGACTACGCCGGGAAGAACATCCGGGTGAACTGCGTATGCCCGGGAGAGATAGAGACCCCGATGTTCCTCCAGGAGGTCGCCTCGAGAGGAACTACAGTCGAGGCCTACAGAAAGGAAATCTCAGACTATCATCCGATCGGGCGACTCGGCAGACCGAGTGAGGTGGCGAACACAGTAGCCTTCCTCGCTTCCGATGACGCGAGTTTCATCACAGGGGCAGCGGTGTCGGTGGACGGCGGATACACCTGCCAGTAAGATCCTCTAGGGCTCCTTGCTGACTTCGACGGAGGAGCCTGAGACAACTGATCTAAGAAGGGTAGCGTCGCCGCTCACCCTGCCCAACATGTTGCAGGGGCTGTAGGCCCTCGGTCGCCCGTCCGTGCTGACCGGTGTGGGGCCGAAGAATATCGCCATGGCGCTCCCGTCGGGCCAGAAGGCGACTTCACCGACGTCCATGACTGCCCTCGCATCCTCCTCGAGCTCTGCGGATACAGGAGCGTCGAAGTACACCTCGTCTCCCCACCGGTTCACCTTAGCTCGGAACGGAACGGACGACAGCAGCTTCTCGACGGTCGCGGTCTCATCTTCTCTGAGTGTGATTGATATCTCGGGGCCGTTCTCGAACGACACTCTGAGTGTGACCATCTAAATCTCACCTCTGAACCAGATGCGCACGACGGTATTGGAGCGTTCCGGTCAGTCGCCGTCTGGGAAGTCGGACGGCCCCGTGTCGGGCACGGGTCGTAAGTTGGACAGTGGCGCTCAGGCCTTGCGCCGCTTCCTGCCGCCGAACAGCTTACGCTTCGTGGCACCGATCTTCATCTTCTGAATCGCCTCGGTCGGGTTGAGATCCTTGGGACAGACCTCGACGCAGTTGAAGATCGTGTGGCACCGGTAGACGCCGCTCTCGCTCTCGATAAGGTCGAGCCGTTCGTCCTTGGCCGTGTCGCGGGTGTCCGCGTAGAACCGGTACGCCTTGAGCAACGCGGCTGGTCCGAGGTAGTCGGTGTTCCACCACGCTACGCTGCACGAGCTGGTGCACGACCCACAGAGAACGCAGTCTATCGGGTCGTTGATCGGCACCCTCTCCTTCGGGGTCTGTATGTACTCGCGCTCCGGATACGGCTCTTTGCCCATGAGGTACGGCTTCACCTGCTTGATCCTCTCGAAGAAGTGCTCGTAATCGACGGCGAGGTCCTTGACCACCTTCTGGTGCGGCAGAGGACTCAGCAGCAACTCCTTCTTGCGGACGAACTGCGCTATCTGTGTCTCGCACGCCAGGCGTATCTTGCCAGCGATGACCATCGCACAAGACCCGCACACGCCGGCCCTGCAGCAGAACCTGAACGCGAGGGTGCCGTCCTGATGGTTCATTATCTCGAAGAGGGCGTCGAGGACGGTCATCCCAGGCTTGGTGACGACCTTGTACGGCTGCCAGTAAGGCACCCTATCCGCAGTCGGGTCGAACCGCTGCACCTTGATGGTAATCTCCTCTCCGGCCATCTCAATACCTCCTCTCTACGGGCTTGTGTTTGGTGATCTTCACCGTGCTGTATGTGATCTCGGGGCCCTTGGGCGTGTAGACCGCGATCGTGTGTTTCAGGAAGTTCTCGTCGTCCCTCTCCTTGAAATCGAGCCTAGAGTGTGCACCCCTGCTCTCCTCCCGCTTGACCGCTCCGACGACTATCGCCTCCGCGACATCTAGCATGCCCTCGAGCTCTAAGGCGCGGATCAGGTCCACGTTGTACTGCCTGCCCTTGTTCTGCACCGAGATGTCCTTGTAGCGCTCCTTGAGCTCGCGTATCTTCGCCAGGCCCGTCTCCATCGCGGCCTTCTCGCGGAATATGCCGACGTTCGCAAACATCGTCACCCTCATCTCGTCCCTTATGTCCGCGTGGTTCTCCGACCCCTTCTTCGCAAGGAGAGCATCGATCCTCTCCCGGGTCTCCTTGAGGCACTTCATGACGGACGCCTCGCCCTGCTTCTCATCGGCCTTGGACGAGACGTACTGGGCGGCGACCGCGCCCGACCGCTTGCCGAACACCACCGTATCCAGCAGAGAATTGCCGCCGAGGCGGTTGGCGCCGTGGACGCTGACGCATCCGCACTCCCCTGCGGCGTAGAGGCCCTTGAACTTGGTCGCTCCGTCCACGTCCGTGTCTATTCCGCCCATGGTGTAGTGCTGGCCGGGCTGGATAGGCACCGGCTTCTCGATGGGGTCCACATCCACGAAGTTCATGGCAAGGTCCCTGATTCCAGGGAGCCTCTCGAGTATCTTCTCTCTTCCGAGGTGTCTTAGGTCGAGGTAGACGTACTGGTTCTCAATCCCACGACCCTCGTTGATCTCCGTCTGAATCGACCGGGAAACGATGTCCCTCGGGCCAAGCTCCATCACCTTCGGGGCGTACTTCGACATGAACCTGTCCCCGTCGGAGTTGATGAGGTATCCACCCTCGCCCCTCGCGCCTTCGGTCATGAGTATGTTCGTCCCGAAGAGCGATGTGGGATGGAACTGGATGAACTCCATGTCCTTCAAGGGGACGCCCCTTCTGTACGCCGCCGCCTGAGCGGAGCCCGTGCTTATCAGAGCATTGGTTGAACGCGCGAATATCTGTCCGGCACCTCCGGAGGCGAATATGACCGCCTCGGCCATGAACGGCTCGAGGTCGCCTGTCTGCATGTTGAGACAGATCACACCCCTGCACTGGCCGTCCTCTATCACGACATCGACCAACACCCTGTCGTCGTACAACGGTATGTCGAGTTTCACAGAACGCTCCCAGAGCGTGTGCAGCATGTACTGACCGGTCTTGTCGGCCGCGAAACAGGTACGCGGGTATCCCGCCCCTCCGAACGGCCTCTGGGCGATTCGACCATCCTCGGTCCGCGAGAAGGGGCAACCCCAGTGCTCTATCTCGTAGATGCACGGCCCCGCCTCGCTAGTCATGAACTCGACCGAGTCCTGGTCGGCCAGGAAGTCGCTTCCCTTGATAGTGTCGTATGCGTGCTTCTCCCACGTGTCGTCCTTGGCCTCGGGGTTGTTGGCTAACGGTGCGTTCACGCCGCCCTGGGCGGCACCTGAGTGGGACCTTACCGGGTGTACCTGCGATATGATCGCGGTGTCCGCTTTCGGGGAGGCCTCGATCGCCGCCCTCAGGCCGGCGAGCCCGCCACCGATGACGAGTATCTTGTGGTAGTACACTTCCTCAGCCTCCTGTGATGAACGGGAACAGGATTACTATACCCCAGATCAGGGTCGCGATACCGACCACCCAAAGGCCCACATCGACGTACTTCTTCCGTTTCACGAACATATCGAAATCGAACATGACCGTCCTGAGGCCGTTCAGGCCATGCACGAGCACCATCGAGAGCATGCCGTAGTCGACCACGATGTAGAATAGTTGGTCGAGGCGTACAGTCACATCGTCGAACGATATCAGGGCCTCTCCCGACTCGTGCTCCCCGAGGTCCATGAAGTGCGAGGCATACAGGTGTATTGCCAGGAACACGATGAGCAGCACCGCTGAAAGGCGCTGGAAGAACCAGGCCCATGTACCGGCCACCTTCGTGGTCGCTATACTCTGGCTGGACATCTAGCCACCTCCCTCGGACGGGACGAATATGACGTCCCAAAGGGCCCACAGCCCCCCGATTACGAGGATGGCGGCGATTGCCATCGCTATCCAGAACACGAGCTTCTGGTGGCGCACTCCCAGGCCAAGATCGAACATGATGACTCTGAAACCGTTCATGGCGTGGAATATGACTGCAATGATGAGCACGAAGTCCATCGCTACGAACAGCGGATTAGAGGTCACCTCCATAAGGGCGTTGAAGTCGCCTGAGCTGATGGACGCTGTCGACAGGAATGACAGGTGCATGAACACATACACAACAAGCACAAGACCCGTTATCCGGTGTCCGATCCATGCCCACATGCCCGTCTTTATATTCGTCGGCCAGAACTCGGAATTCCTGCCGAAAAACCATTTCAGGTCGCGTATTTTCATGCAAACACCTAATTGAAGTTCTTCCTCTTCCCCGGATGGCCCGTCGGCCGCGCCTTGCGGAGTCGGCGTTTTCAGACTCAGGGCCGCCCAGCCCCTAGACTATCAAAATTGTACTTAAGCATATCTAATCGAACAAAATCCCTGCGGAATTCATATCTGTTCCCGACGAGATAGTGCACTAATCGTGATAAACAGTACGAATTTCGTCCGAGGCTGTCGAGCCAATAGCCTCTGTTCCGACCATCTGGAATGTAGGACACATCTGGAAGCCATGCGCAGCTCGCGCAGTCAATGTCGAATATCCAGTACAACAGGCCAGTCCTGTCGGAACGCGAGGTCAATCAGGCAGGATTGAGGCTGGGACTAAACCTTTCTCATTCTTCTCTATGGCCATTTCTCTGAATTCCTTTCCACAGCCCTCGCAGAACGTCTCATCTTGAACGAGAAGCCCAGACGACACTGAAAAATGAAGGGGATTGCGGGAAGGAGGTTGAATGTGTACTAGGCGGAAGGTTATAGGTCCCTTCCCGCCCACTACAGAAGGGCGCAGACTGCCGCGATTAGGAGATCGATTTCAATATGAACGTATTCGACGAATCGCTCTCATTCTGACAAGCGCTGTGAAGCTCCCCTTATTATCACGGGCGTTGCCAAGATGGTGATAACTGTGACTGTTCTCATTGCTCCTCGAATCAGTAGCGGGCAAGAATCATCGCGGGTCATCAAATCACATTCTTGAATGGCATCCAGATGATTGAAGCCGTCAAGAAAGAACATGTCCGAACCACATATCCACACGGGTACTGGCGTACAGAATGGGGCATCCGACGACACATCTATTCAAGTATCTTAGAGAACGTACCGTTCCGGGGGCTATGGACCGGATGGACGGTTGACCCCAGGTTGGGTGTGCAAGAATGCATGATAGAACGAACAGAATGTGCCTTGTGGTAGTCCTGAGCGCCGCGTTGATGGTGCCAGGGCTATTTGTAATGCCGAACGCCGCGGGGGAACCAGTTACTTGGACCTTCGCACTATATGTGAATGGCGACAACAATCTCGAGGATGAGTGGGACGGAACTAGTCTTCCACTCTTGCTCGATATTCCAGCAAATTCAGACATCAACATTGTTGCAATGGTTGACCTGAAATCAACTGATGGCACGGACCTGGTTGAGATTTCTGGAAGCAACTGGCAGGTTGTCGACAGCTACCCGGAGAAGAATTTCGGTGATGGAGCGACCTTGCAGTGGTTCCTAAGCGAAGTCTCTAGCCTCTATCCATCTGAGAAGCTGTGTGTGACTATCTGGAATCATGGAAATGCATGGAAAGACGTCAGCTTTGATGACACTTCGTTCGACAGGATACTCATGCCAGAGATGAAGGCTGCAATCGAGAATGCAGGCGTTTACATGGACGTCTTGGCCTTCGATGCCTGTAGCATGGGAAATATCGAAGTCGCGTACGAGGCTTACACAACTGGATTGGTTAGCTACATGGTAGGTTCTGAGGAATCCGTTCCATTCGACGGGTTTCCCTATGACTTCATGTGGACACCAGTAGCTCTTGATGAATCAAGAACACCGGCCCAGGTATCCGTGGATATGGTCGATGGATGGGGACAGTACTACGACGAGACTACCTTCACCACCGTGGGCCTCTCCGCAGTAGACGTGACGAGCATTGGTGAATCGATAACCACCTTCGAGACATGGTCTGATCTCATGCACGACAACCTCGGCGCCTATTATAGGGTGTACAGGGATGCTCTGAAGAACGCGTACATAGCATTCGGGTCGAAATACCTAGTGGACATGGCTGATCTGGGAGATACTCTGCTAGCCAACAGCAAATTCTCCAACGCGGCACTGAGAACCGCCACCACGGACATGGTCACAGCAGTAGACGATGCGGTGTTGGCAGTTCACTCCTGCTCCGCGCTGCCAGACGCCAGAGGCCTTACGCTGTGGTGGGGTGTAAAGGGCGACTGGAGCTACTATGGGCCTTTGTATCCGGACACCCAGTATGCTATCGACACGGGCTGGTATGACTTCCTGGTGGACTACAATTAGGGCCAGCTGAAAACAAGTGCTCACCCCTGAGGGGTGAGCACTCTCTCCTTATTTTTCTGCGACATGGATGATATTCAATCACTGAGAGACCGGATTGCCGAGAAGATGCGGACTCTGCTAGGCTCGAAGTCATTCTGGCCATGCAAGGCCACGCTCCGAGCGTCAATTCCTCGAAATTGACCGTGGTGAACGACCTGTCTGGCTATGCCAGATGGTTAGTTAATGTCAAGTACCCATACGGAGATACGAGCTACGATGGCGGATCTGCCGAAATTCCAGTGCAACATCTGTGGGTATGTCTACGACCCAGCCGTTGGAGACCCATCCCAGTCAGCCGAGCCCGGGACGCCGTTCGAGTCGCTTCCGGATGACTGGACATGCCCGGAGTGCGGTGCCGGAAAGGAAGAGTTCACCCAGCTCTGAATATCGACAACCGGACGCTCTTTAGCGGGGGCACCTTGAGGGACAACGATGATTCTCCGTCTAGCGATAATCGGATACGGCAATGTCGGACGCGAATTCGCGCGTATGCTGACTCGCAAGAGAGAATGGCTCATCAAGAACAAAGGCCTGGACATCGAAGTCCTGGCCATTTCTACTCGGTCGAAGGGGTCGCTGCTCTCCGACAGAGCACTTGATCTCGGCAAGGTAGAGGACGAGCTGGAACGGAACGGCCATCTTAGAGGCTACGGAAGGGAGAGCACCGACCTCTCTCCGCTCGACATCATAGACAACTGCGATGCGGATGTCATGGTCGAACTGACTACCCTAGACATACGAGCCGGGCAGCCAGCGATCGACCACATCTCCAACGCCCTTCAGTCGAAGATGCACGTCATCACTGCTAACAAGGGCCCGATCGCGTTCGCGTATGACAAACTGGAATCACTGGCAAGGTCGAGGAACGTCAAGCTCAGGTTCGAAGGGACCGTCATGGACGGGACACCGATCTTCAACCTGGTCGAGAAGACGCTTCAAGGATGCGAGATAACGCGTCTAGAGGGCATACTGAACAGCACATCGAACTACGTTCTGACGGAGATGTCGAAAGGCAGAACGCTCGACGACGCGGTCAAGGAGACTCAGAGACTGAGCATCGCGGAGGCGGACCCGTCGCTCGACCTCGATGGCTGGGACGCGGCGGCGAAGATCACCGCTCTGGCCAACGTCCTCATGGGAGCGGGAAGCACGCCCCAGAAGGTGGATAGAAAGGGCATAGCAGACCTATCCCAGGACGACATCGCCTCGGCCCGGTCCGAGGGCACCAAGATCAAGTTCGTGGCGAGAGCCGAGAGGAATGGACCGAATGTGCTGACTTCGGTCGCTCCGGAACGTCTGCGGAGCGACAGCCCCTTCTGGTCAGTGGACGGAACCTCCAGTGCGCTCACGATATCCACTGACCTGATGGGAGAACTGACCATCCTCGAGACCAGACCAGTCCTGACACAGACTGCCTACGCTGTTCTCTCGGATCTGTTGCTGATAGCCGAATGGATAAGATGCAATTCGCTCTGAGTCGGATTACATCACTTCTAGGCTGAACTCAGGCACGTCGAAATAGAACCCAGACCTCGAACGCAAGTCGTATTCCGCATTCAGTATGGTGAGATGTCCAGCTTCCTCACCGACGAGCCAGTTGAAAACCTCCCTCGCCCGGGAATCCTCGATATCCGCGCCGGCTCGCCTGTAATACTCGATGGACTTCCGCTCGACCTCCATGCCGAACTTGAGGACCGCAAGCTCTCCAGCTTTGGGGTCCAGAGGACCCTTCGCCCCCTCTGCTTCCTTGAAAACCGAATCATCAGGAGCGGCGGAGCCCTTCACAGAGGACGGCGAGACCCAGCCGTCGCCCCGCTCGAGCCTCTGCAGCTCCACCTCCAGCACCCTGACGTGCCTCCTTTCCTGCGTGGCGAGCGATACGAACATGTCCTTCGCCTGAGGGTGCTTCATCCGCAACGCAGCGTTCGAGAAGAACTTCTCCCCTTCGATCTCCATAATGATAGCGTTCCGCAGTATCTCGATATGCTCCTTGCGGGTATCTGCCATTCACTCCCTCTCGTACGAATAGAGTAACATGGTCGGCGGATTTATTGCTTTTCGCGAATCCGAGCGTGTAAGGCGATATTCCTTTACCGTGGGGGCGCCCTTGGCACGATTAGACACTCATGGCTATCTTCACGCGTTGCCCAGGAGCGATGTTCGCGCTGCAGCCCATTCCAGAAACGGTCGTCTGTCCCCACTGCCATAAGGAAGTAGAGATGTTCACCAACGAGGTCACTCTCAAATGCTATCACTGTGGCGGCCTGGTCGTACGAGAGAAAAGGCCCAGCTGCTTCGACTGGTGCAAGTACGCCGACAAATGCGCTGAGGAGCTTGGGTTCGACCCCCGATAGCATACTCAGGATGGGGCTCGACCCGGTTACTGGGCCGTCAGGCCTCCATCCACCGAGAGCGCCGTTCCAGTGACGAACGACGATTCGTTCGATGCCAGGAACAGGACTGCCTTGGCGATCTCTTCCGGCCTACCGATCCGTCCTAGAGGATGATCCATATCCATCTGGATCATACATCTGCTGGGGTCACTTGACAGCCGCACCTCCCGGGCGACCATAGGCGTGTCGACCACACCAGGGTTGACGCAGTTCACGCGTATATTGTCCTTAGCGTAATCCAACGCCATGGCCTTGGTCATCACCGTGACGCCGCCTTTCGAGGCGCAGTACGCTGGACAAGAACGGTTGCCCACCAAGCCTGCATCGGACGAATTGTTGACAATCGCGCCGCCTCCACGCACCCTCAAGTGGGGCACCGCGTACTTAGAAACCAGGAATGTCCCCTTCAGGTTGATGTCGATCAGCCTGTCCCATTCTTCCTCGCTCATATCCTCAGCTGTCTTCTCAATGTATATCCCGGCGTTGTTGAAGACGATGTCTATTCCTCCGAACCTGGTGACTGTCGACTCCACCATTCCGGATGCGTCATCGGCTTTCGAGACGTCACCTTCCACAAACAGGACGTCGCCGAGTTTCTCGAGCTCTGCAACCGCCTTAGCCCCCTTCTCCGCGGACCGTCCCGAGATGACCACCTTCGCCCCTTCCTCAAGAAACAAACCAGCAGTCGCGAAACCGATCCCCTCCGTTCCTCCAGTGACCAACGCCACCTTGCCCTTCAGTTTCATAGTCTCAGCCTGTGCCCCATCGTATCAGTAGTGAAAAAAGGTTCTCCCGCCGGTCCTCAAAGGATGCGGGTGCGCGGAAGCCGTTCTAGGTCGACGAAGCCATCGGAAGGGCGACCCTGAAGATGCTTCCCTTCGAGTGGTCTCCCCGTACCCTGTCCTCGACCCATACCATCCCATGGTATGATTCCACTATGACACGCACGATGGAGAGGCCCAATCCCAAAGCTGGCGGCCCCTCGGCCCCCCCGCTCATCCTGCCGAAAACGAGGCTCTTCTTCGAGTCAGGTATGCCGATTCCGTTGTCGGCGACCGATACGCACCAGTACCTCCTGTAATCGACGAAGAATTCGCCAACGCTCACTTCGACTACTATCTTTTCGTGAGCGTCGTACTGCACCGCGTTCTCGATGACGTTCACGAATATCTCGTCGATCAGCTCATTGCCGGTAACGAAGTACCTCTGGCTTCCCAGGTTCAGATCGATGGTGACATCCTTCCCCGAGTTGCTCCTCGAGACTTCCCCCGCGCTCTCCTTCAACGTCTGGACTAGGTCCACCGGGCCGGTGTTCTTCGCACCTTCCTCCTCGATGCGCGCCAGCTTCTCCGCACGCTGTATCAGTCCGTTGATCCCCCATGCGGCCTCCGTGGCACGCTCGAGATACGCGACCGCTTTCTCGGGGTCGACGTCCGTCGAGAGGGCCATATGCAGATAGCTCGTCACCGCTTGATTGTAATTGTTGATGTCGTGCGCCATGATGTCCGCGAGGAAGCGCGTCCTCTGCGCTATCTCCACCTGAGCATGATACATCTTCGCGTTCTCGATGGCGACACCAGCCAGCTCTGCGAAGATACGAAGCGCCTCGATGGCATCCTTGTCCATCGTTCTGCGGGTTTCCGGCTCCTCGATCTCTATGAATCCTCTCGGATGATTGTCGCGGTCCATGAAGACTATCTTCAGATAGTCCAGCTCGTGCCACTCGTCCAGGTCGCCTCTGGGTTTCGTTATGCTTTTCACATCGAAATAGAGTGGTTCGTCAGTCTTATCGAAATCCTCAGGGCCGGGTCGAACGAAGTACACGTTCTCGGAGATCATGAACTTCGGGTCCATGTCCCTGCCGAGACGCTCCTGACTGTATGTTATGGCCATAATCTGCTCTTCTCTGTCGGCGCCATATCCGTGGGCCGCACGGACGCGGAAGACCTGCTCGTTCTCGTCAAGGACGCAGATTATGAGAGCCTTGATAGAGAACAGCTCGGCTATCGTCTCCGCGATCTTCTGAAGGACGGAATCGGGGCTCTCCACTGACATGATGTCCGACAGAACGCTCAGCATCTCTCCTGCAAGCCTGGGAGGCGTAGGCCATTTCTTGACGCCCCGTCTAGGCCTGGAACCCTTTGAAGAACTCACCATCGTGCATCCCTGGATGTTCGTTCAATAGCATGATTCCGAAATACTCCGGCCTATTAGAACTTATGGCGAATTACACCAACAAGGGCTTCAAGGACCAGAGGACGACGAGCTGAGACATCCAGACGATAATACGAGAAACAACCTATATACGATGATGCGGATTCAATCAGGGGGAAAACAATGACTGAAGAGACAGAGGTGGGCAAGGTCATGCAGTTCTTCGCGAAGCCTTCAGTTGCAGCGATAGAGATAACTGCGGGGACGATCGCGGTCGGAGATACGATTAGAATCAAAGGCGCGACGACTGACTTCGAACAGAAGGTCGAGTCGATGGAGATCGATAGGAACCCCGTCCCTAGCGCGACGACAGGTCAGGCCGTGGGAATAAAGGTGAAGGACCGAGTCCGCCTACACGACAAGGTCCTCAAACTGGTCACCTAGGATCTGCGAACAGGATTGTGAGTCGACCTCCCATGAAGCCGACCATCATCGTTCACGGAGGGGCGTGGAACATCCCGGATGGGCTGGTGGAGGCGCACCTGAAGGGGTGCGAGGCAGCGGCTGAGAAAGGCTACGACGAGTTCGTCAGGGGAGAATCGGCGGTGCAGGCCGTGGTCGAGGCCGTGGCAGTCATGGAGGACGATCCGGTCTTCGATGCAGGTATCGGATCCGTCCTGAACCAATCCGGACAGGTTGAGCTGGACGCGATTGTCATGGAGGGAGGCTCCCTGATGTCCTGGGCCGTTGCCGCGCTGCAGCACATGAAAAACCCAGTCCGCATCGCAAGGAAGGTGCTCGAAGACACTTCCGTCTCCCTGTTCGCAGGAGACGGCGCTCTGAGGTTCGCGGTCGAGAAGGGGTTCGAGCCGTGTACCGAACAGGACCTGCTCGTGGGTCACCAACTGGAGGATTACCGCGAATTTCTAAGGACTGGCGTGCTGAGAACGAGAGAGTTCTTCGAGGGCGGATGCGACACCGTCGGGGCTTGTGCCGCCGATACCGAGGGGCGGGTCGCCTCGGCAACGTCCACGGGAGGGATACCGAGAAAACCCGCCGGCAGAGTAGGCGATTCGCCGCTCGTAGGATGCGGCGCCTACGCTGATGACGTGGCTGGGGCGGCCTCCGCGACAGGCTGGGGTGAGAAGATAATGGCGGTCCTCCTGGCGAAGACGGCCATCGACGCCCTCAAGCTTCACGGAGACCCGGCTGAGGCCTGCAGGGAGGCTGTGATGGTGATGAAAAGCAGGGTGAACGGGCTAGGTGGAATAATCATGGTCGACAGCAAGGGTACCGTCGGCTATCATCACAATACCCCCAGGATGGCGTTCGGATTCATAGAGGGGAGGACGGGTAGCAGGAAGATAGCCATCGGGGTCTGAGTGGCGACTACTTACCTACGACCTCATCCGCACTGACACCGTCGGCAGGGCCGTACAACTCCATCCGTATGTCTCTGACGAGGCCGTCGTGCTCTTCGCGAGATATCCTCAGCATCCTGCGCAGGCTCTCAAGGATGTCGACCTCTGGACCATCAAGCTGTCCATCGGATAGGGCGATCTCAAGAACCGCACTGTATATCCTAAGGAATTCCATGTGGTCCTCCGCAAGTATCTTCAGTATCTCGGTCTCCATGGTGCCATGCTTCTTCTCGGAGATCTTCAGAATCGACCTCAGCTCCTCTATGAGGTACCTCTCCGTTGCGGTCACTCGGCCGTCACGCCAGGCCGTGGCGAGCGCGCGTCTGTACGCTTCGGTGGCCTCGTCCTTCTCCTCGATAATCCGGAGCCTGCGGGATTCAATCGTCTCAAGGGAGCCCATGTCGAGGCTTCCCTTCAGGACCGCCTCCGTCACGATGTCACAGAAGGTGATATGCATAGATGTGGCGTCGTCGATCTCCCGGACCTTCATGCGCACTATCTCGCCGTTCATGCTAACAGGTACAACGAGGTCACCGATGCGCTCCCTCAGCTCACTCGACCTGGCGAAGCCTTTCGGGCTCAGGTAATAGCCGTTCATACGCTGCTTCATGCCCTTCATATGAGCCTTTCGCTGGACGACCAGACCAACTCCGATGAGGTCCTTGAGGTACTGTGGCAGATGTTTCCGCTGAATGCCGGTCGAGCTGGCTATCGACTCCTGCGTGAGCTCAGAAGGTAGCAAATACCGATCCTCCATGCGAGGGTAATCTGAAAGACACAACAGAACCCGGTCCTTGCTGGTAAGCGAAGCGATCTCCTCAAGTGGCACGCCACTGGAAACGACGTAGGGATATATGCATATTCTCGTGAGGGGCCGCCTTCGAACTTCAGAACCGTGAGGCCGATTTCGGATGACGATGCATTATATTCTGACTATAATATATCACGAATTGCATTGATATATAATTATATTATTTCACATATACACAGATGCCAGCAAGGGAGATGCATACGCTGAATGCGCGCGCCTCTGCGGTTCTCTCGCCTCATAGGGAATAATATATAAATCGACCAATACATCCGAGCGGTATCGCCATAGGCGTCATATACCCCCTAGGTGTAAGGGGTTAACTGATCGCAATGGACGCGCTGGGACTTATGTCAAAGTGTTCTATCCCTATCGATTGGGGGCCAGCGCGAGCTCGCGATTAAGCATCTAGCGGGTTCCGTCTCAGACGCGGGAGAAGCTAGAGCTTGACTTTCAGGGAGGTGTATTAAAGTGAGACCAAGCAGAATATTCAACACGGTAAGAAACATCCAGCTGGAGAAGACGCTCCTGGGCGTCCCGAGGAGACAGAGGGCCGTTCTGAGAAGTTACGTGACTGGCAGACGAAGACGATAATCCCTTTGACAAAGGGGGGATTGACGAACTCGATCTGTCATCTAACGATTCAGCGTCCGGAGTCAACTCCGTTAAACCCTTTCATTTCCTCAAAATACCCATGAATCGCGACGTTTTCAGGTATGATTTAGCCTCCAGAATGAAGGCCAGTACGACGATTCTGCAGTGGAAATCACGCTTTCGAGGCGTGATGCTAGCTTATATTAGTACAATACGATTCAGGAGCGGTGGGATATTTGGTCACGGCCTACTGTGTAAAGTGCAAGAAATCTGTCGAAGTGAAGGACGCAAAGAAAGTCAAGCTGAAGAATGGGAAGCCCGCCACGAAGGGCACGTGCCCCAAGTGTGGTACCAAGGTCTTCCGAATCGGCGGATAGACTGAGACGCCTTCGAAAACCCATGATGAGACTTCCGTTCTCGAAGGACGCGTCCTTCGGGGACGGATTCTCAAATCCCCTTTAGGCTACCTGAGCCTTCGCAGGTAACCTCCTCTTTCTACCAGTGCAGCTATGGCGCGCATGCTCCGCCGGATTGTCGGGTATACTACCAATCCTCGGCTGGTCATGTCACGCATGACCGATGACTGGTCCTTTGCGAAGACGCTCATCACGATCGGCGGTCCGCCCTCAGAGAAGTGTCTGCCCGCGATTCCTATCAGTCCGTCCGTCACGTTCGGAGGCTGCAGCTCGAGCGACATCATGATCGCATCGACGCCAGGGTCAGCCTTCAGGATGCCTAGCACCCGATCGTACATCGCATCGGTCACCTCAGCAGTGAGGTCGACGGGATTCCGGGGCGCCGCGAACTCCGGAACGGCCTTCCGCAGCTCGGAAGCAGTGGACTCGCTGAGTTCTGCCATCCGAAGGCCCATCCCGTTGTCGGAAGACTCGGCAAGGTCGGATGCGATCACGCCGAACCCACCCGCACTGGCCACGACACAGACCCTGTCATCCTTCACGTGACCTATGACAGAGAGTGCCTTGGAGACATCCACGAGTTCCTCCTCGTCATATACGCGCACGACTCCAGCCTGTCGAAGCACACCAGCCACGACTGCGTCGGATGTGGACGCGATAGCGCCTGTGTGTGACCTTGCCGCCACCGAACCCGCGCGGGTCCGGCCGGCCTTCAGCAGGACAACCGGCTTCGATAAGGCGACCTCTCTTGCGACCTTCAGGAACAACCTGCCGTCTGAGAACGACTCAAGGTACATAGCGATGCACTGGGTTTCGGCATCGTCGGCGAAGTGCCGGAGCAGATCCACCTCGTCTATGTCCGCCTTATTGCCCAGACAAACGCACGCGGACACGCCGATTCCTGCGGCCTCAGCCTTCTCAAGGCACGAAACCGCCACCGCTCCGCTCTGGGACACGACAGCTATCGACCCGCTCCCGGGCCTTGAGCTGCGGTCCTTCGATATGAAGAACGTATCAAGGCGCGAGGATGGGACCATCAGACCCATGGTGTTCGGGCCGAGGACGCGGGTGCCGGTACCATGTACAGCGGTCATCAGCGCGTCCTGGAGTTCCTCGCCGCCCTCTCCGCGCTCGCTGAAACCGGATGATGTGACTATAACGAACCGGACTCCTCTCTGCGCGGCATCCCGGACGATTTCGACGGATGATTTCGCTGGAAGGACGACGACCGCTAGGTCGACCTCGCCGGGTATGTCGTTGAGCGATTCGTAGCATTTCCGACCAAGTATCTCGCGTTCTCGGGGATTGACTGGATGGACGACGAAGTCGCCGGAGAGGAGATTCTTCAGAGCGATGTGGCCCATCTTCCCAGGGTCGGCGGATGCGCCGACGAGGGCCACGGCGGACGGCTTGAACAGGAGCGTCAGGTCTTCATCCATCTAAGGAGTCATTGGCTTAGGGCGGTATTTTACTATTCTTGTCTCATACCCTATCCTTCTGGCCCGAAGGCAACGTATCGATGCCGGGAATGTTCTTATATCGTGTTACTCATTCACACAGTTACTCCTATCGGGGCTTGGGGGGATACACATGGAGCTAAGGGAGATCATTAGTGGCTCGCAGCCAGTGAAGATCCCGCCAGATGCAACGGTTGCAGATGCACTGGTCACAATGGCGGAGAACAAGACCGACTATGTGATCGTGGACAGGCAGGGAATTGACGACGCGTATGGCATGATCACCCGTTGGGACATAGTGGTCGGACCCATCGCGGAAGGGGAGGACCTCTCCGAGCTCCCAGCGCTGTCTTGTGCGCGGAAGCCAGTTGTCAGTATGAACAACCTTGACCTCGAAGCGCGCTGGGTAGCGAAGAAGATGGCCAACGAGAACGTATCGAGGATAATGGTCTTCGCCCAAGAGGAGTTCCTAGGGTCGGTCTCCGATGTCGACGTGCTCAGAGCGATCGCATCCAGGGCTTCGAAGGGCCCCGAGAAGGAGGCGACGGAATGACCATCGGCAGACTGACTCTCCGGGACGTCGTGAAGACCTTTGAGCTGCCAACGATAGGTTCCGACGCATCCATACTGGAAGCCATCAGGGTCATGCTGGACTCCAACTGCTACACGCTTCTCGTCCCCCGGAAAGGCAAGAGCGACGCATACGGCGTCCTCACGAAGAGGGACGTCATCGCCAAGGTGATTGCGGAAGGGAAGGATCCGGCCAAAACGAAGGTAGGGCAATGCATGTCGAAGCCCCTCGTTCTACTGACTAACCTTTCGCTCGACCTGAGATGGGTCGCGAGTGCCATGGCGAATTCCCGGGTAGCAACGATTGCCGTGTTCGAAAAAGGGGATTTCTACGGGTATGTCACAGAGTCATGCGTCATGGATGGGCTGTATCACGCCATGAGACGTGCCAAGCTCGAAGAGGGCGTGGAGTTCGTATCGTGCTAGACCGGCATCGATAGGGACGGAGGTGGTTGTTACATGGAGGAATCACCTCATGACGTCGACACCAAGAAGAAGCAAGTGGCAGTCTATCTCTGCGGATGCAAGGGGGCGATCTCCGACCACGTCGACCTTGAATCAATCGCAAAGGAACTCAAGGGCGACCCGGACATCTTGACGGTCTCGATTCATGAAGCGCTCTGCTCCAGAGAGGGGCAGAAGTTCCTGAAGGAAGAATACTCGGCGAAGGGTCTCAAGAGGGTCGCCGTTGCAGCCTGCTCCCCCAACATACAGGGCCTCATCATCAATCGCTCCCTGGAGGAGCAGGGGCTGAATCGATACCTCTTCGAACAGGTCAACATCAGAGAGCAGTGTGCGTGGTCGCACAGAGACAAGTCAGAAGCGACCGAGAAGGCGAAGCGGCTCACGAAGGGAGCCATCGCGAGAGCAAAGGAGCTGGTGCCACTCGAGGACATCGTGGTACCCATCCTGCCGTCCACCCTCATTATCGGCGGCGGAGTGACAGGCATGCAGGCAGCGCTGGACATCGCCAGCCAAGGCTTCAAGGTACATCTCGTCGAGCGGTCCGACGAGCTCGGGGGAAGGGCGTACAAGCTGAGCATGACTTTCCCGACGCACAACTGCGGAATCTGCTGCATGCAATACTGCAAAGAATGCGTATTCACCCCCAAGATAGAGGATGTCCACCAGAACGAGAACATAGAAGTCATGCTTCAGTCGGAGATCGTGGACATCACGGGTGGTTTCGGGAACAGGCATGTCAAGGTGAACACCCCCGACGGAGAGAATGAATTCGATACAGGCACGATCATAGTCGCGACCGGGTCGAAGACCTTCGACCCCTCGAAGATATCCGAACTGCGATACGAGAACCCGGATGTCATCACGGCGGTTGAGCTCGAGCAGCTCATCGTGGAGCAGCGGGAGAAGAGGGGTGGGCTGAGAAGACCATCCGACGGAAAGGTCCCGAAGACAATCAACTTCATCCAGTGCGTGGGGTCGAGGGACAAGGTGAAGGGGAACCTCCACTGCTCCCTCGTCTGCTGCACGTACGCCATCGGTCAGGCGAGGGAGATCAAGAAGATCCTGCCTGACGTTGAAGTGTACATCCACTACATTGACCTCAGAGGACCCTACCGCGGCTTCGAGGAGTTCTACGACCAGGCGAAGGAGGAAGGGATACAGTTCGTCCGTGGCAGAGTCTCCGAAGTCGTGGAGGACCGCGGGAAACTCTTCGTGAGGGCGCTCGATACGGATTCCGGCACGCTGCTCAGCATCCCGTCCGACATCGTGGTACTCGCGGTCGGTCAGGAACCCGCAGACGGGAGCGACGCAATATCGAAGATGCTTCACATACAAACGGACATCGACCGGTTCATGAAGGACATCAACCCGATGTTCCCGTCTGAGTTCCGGAGAGGTGTCTACGTCGCAGGGACTGCACAGGGCCCCAAGGGTATCAGGTACTCCATCGAGGACGCGAAGGCGGCTGCGGCGAGCGCCATCGAGTTGATGAAGAAGGGGAAGACGCCGTTCCCGAGGATAGTCGCCTTCGTCGACGAGGAAAGGTGCCGCGGATGTGGCAGGTGCGAGGAGGTCTGCGAGTATGGGGCCATCAAGCTCGAGGAGGACCCTGAGAAGATGGTCAAGATATCGCGGGTCGATGAGATAGTGTGCGAGGGCTGCGGAGCGTGTGCGACCGCATGCTGCAACAAGGCCATCACGATAAACAACTTCAAACGTGAACAGGTCGAAGCGCAGATCAGAGCTATACTCGAGGAGGTGGACGCCGATGGCTGAGGGGAAGGGCGTTGACTTCGAGCCGGAGATCATCGCATTCACCTGCACTTGGTGCGGTTACCCCTCCGCCAACCTCGCAGGGGTCAACAAGATCGAGTATCCCCCAAACGTGAAGATAATCCGCGTGATGTGCAGCGGGAGCGTGGAGCCTGGCGTCATCATGGATGCCTTCGAGCACGGAGCCCACGGCGTGATAGTCATCGGATGCCTCATGGACAATTGCCACTACGTTTCCGGGAACGAGAAGGCGCAGGAGAGGATAGACGCGCTCAAGGAGCTCTTCGACATAATCGGGCTCGACTCAAGGAGGCTCAGGACCGAGTGGATAAACGCGTCGGAACGAACCAAGTTCGCGAAGGCGGTCAACGAGTTCGTGGAGGAGGTCAGGGCGCTAGGGCCGATTCCGATGAAGAAGAAGGCGAAGCTCAAGCCGAGGACACAAGATGAGACGAAGCAGGAGGTCAAGCAGATGATCGAGGACACCGGTGCGTTCGACTGCGTCGAATGCGGCAAGTGCACGACCGTCTGCCCGATAGCGTCGTTCGACCCCAACTTCGCCCCGAGGACGATAGTCCTGCGAGCCATGGAGGGGATGGTGGAGGATATTGCGACGGACAGGGACATATGGACCTGCATAACATGCGAGCAGTGCGACGTGATGTGTCCGTACAAGGTGGACTACTCCGGGTTCATACGGGGTATGAGGGAGGAGGCGGTAAGGCACGGCTCCGCCCCGCTATGCTCTCAGGGAGGTGTCATACACTCGACCCAGAGGATCATGGCGAACACGGACCTGAAACAGAAGCGGCTCGATTGGGTGAAAGAAGACATGAAGATCACGGACAAGGGGGATGTGTTCTATTTCGTCGGCTGTCTACCACACTACGACGCCATATTCAAGGACATGGAAGAGCTGAGGCTCCAGGACATCGCCGAGAGCGCCGTGAGGATAATGAACAAAGCGGGAGTCGTTCCCGTCGTCAGCAACGAGGAGAAATGCTGCGGCCACGACCTCATGTGGACCGGGAACGAGTCCGACTTCGAGAAACTCATGGACTACAACGTCAAGCTTATCAAGGAATCCGGGGCGAAGACGGTGGTTTTCACTTGCCCCGAATGCTATCGGACTTTCAACAGGGACTATCGGGACCTTGTGGACGATCTCGGTTTCGAGATGGTGCACATCGCGGACTACGTCAAGGATCTGATCGACTCGGGGAAGCTGAAAGCAGAGGATTTCGCGTCCGCCCAGTACAAGTTCACATACCACGATTCGTGCAGGCTCGGGAGGCACTCGGGCATATACGATAGCCCGAGGGCCCTCGCCGACGCGTTCTCCGGAGGGAACTACCTGGAGATGGAGAGGACGAGGGACAAGGCGGTCTGCTGTGGAGTGAGCGCGTGGACGAACTGCAACGCCCAGACGAAGAGGATGCAGATAGACAGGCTGATGGAGGCGAAGAAGGCAGGAGCGGACCGACTGCTGATGTTCTGCCCGAAGTGTCAGGTACACTTCAAGTGCGCCCTCCAGGACGAGATACCTGTCGACCGGTCGGAGGTTGACATCGGGATCGAGGACTTCACCGTGGCGATGGCCCGACTCCTAGCGCTCATGGATGACCCGAAAGAGGAGCCTACGGGCGACTCAGAATAGTTGGCCCGAGCTATATGCGCTCGAATCAGTCAAGGACTTTCAAGGTTCACTCGTCCTGTGGCTAATCCTAGGCATAGGCATCTCGACGCGTTCATTCTAACGCGCCATCATCACCGGCTTCGCGTGGAGCGGTCGAAGACCACCTCTCCGCCGACGATGGTTTTCAGAATGGACAGCGAAACGAGCGCACCCGGGTCACGGAAGGGGTCATCTGACAGGACGATAAAATCTGCGACCTTGCCTGTCGATATCGTGCCTTTGCAATCCTCCTCAAAAGAGGCATACGCCGCGTTCCGTGTGTAACTCAGGAACGCCTCCTCCACGGTGAGCCGTTGCGCCGGGTACGATGCGTTCACCGCGGAACGTATGCCGTAGATCGGAGAGAAGGGCATGCAGTCCGATCCGAACACGAGACTGACCTTGGCCGCGAGGACCTCCTTGAACGGGTTGTTCCTGCTCGCCCTCTCGTGCCCTAGCCTCTCGACATACATGCCGTCAATCCCGCTCCACTCGCCGACGAAGTTGGGTTGCATGGAGGCGATCATCTTGCGACGTCTCATCCTCTTGATGTGATCTGGCCGCGGAAGCTCGAGATGCTCTATACGATGCCTGTGGTCGTTTCTCCCACTAACATCCAGCGCACGCTCGATCGAAGAGATGGCGATCTCTATACCTTCATCGCCGATCGCGTGTATGGCGAGTTGGATCCCAGCCTCATCCGCCTTCCCCACCATCTCGTTGAGCTCCTCCACGGGATGCACGAACATGCCAGAGTTCCCAGGGTCGTCGGCGAACGGTTCTGACAGTGCGGCACTCCTGGCTCCGAGGGCGCCGTCGCAGAATATCTTCATGCCGCCGTGCTTGAGCCGCTCGGACCCGAACCCCGTGGAGACTCCCAGCCTCAGAAGCGATTGGAGCTCAGAATATGGCGTGTTGAACCACACCCTCACCCCGAGCTTTCCATCCCTTTCCGCCCGCCGCAGGACGGGAAAATCGTCAACGCTACCGTTGTCTTGGACCGATGTGACGCCGAGGGAGTGCGCTTTCCGGATTGCCAACTGGAGGCCTTTCATCTTCCTCTCGGGCGTGGGGGCGGTCGCTGCCCGTACCACCCACACTCCCTCCTCCTTCATGATTCCCGTTAGGTTCCCCGAAGAATCCGTCTCGGCACCGGGAGTCGTCCTGTCAATTCCGATACGCTTGATGGCATTCGAGTTGACCGAGGACAGATGACCGCATATCCTGTGAGCTACCGCCGGATGGTCGGGACAGCACTTGTCCAAGTCTGCACGCGATACGAACCTGCCGACGTCCCATCTGCTCTCACTCCAATTCGCGGCAATGATCCACTCGCCTTTCCGCGTTTTCAGTGCTGCCGTCCTCATAAGATCCATGGCCTGGTCGAGAGACCCCGTCGCAGAAAGGTCGACGCTCAGGGAATCCACCCCCATCTGTAGGAAGTGAGTGTGGCAGTCTATGAATCCTGGAACCACCAGCTTGCCTCCGAGGTCGACTTTGTCACACCCCCTCGGCGCGGACCTACGTGTCTCAACATCAGTGCCTATCGAGATTATCTTACCGTCAGCGACCGCGATCGCGCGGGCAGTCTTCTTCTCGGTTGAGAAGGTCAGAACCTTGCCGTTGTAGAACACAGTATCTGCGCATCTTGCGTCCATTCTGCTCACTCTGGAAGTCGTGATGCGCGTACTACGATATTATGGTTGAGAAATCGCTGTTCTATGGACCACCGGTGCGGCGATCACTGAGCGAGCATTTCCACCACGAGCTGCCCGAAGGCCTGCTCGACGTTGTATCCCGTTCTTGCGGAGGTCAACATCGCGGCCCCATCGTGTTTCTTCGAGAACATCTCAAGCTCTTCCACCGTTACCCGGGCCTCGTCCTTGAGATCGCACTTGTTTCCAAGGAAAACTATCGGCACCCTTCCCGTCGTTGCGGTCATCGCCTTGATCCAATATCGAAGCTCTGTCAGACTCTCCTTGCTCGTCACGTCGCACACCGCGATCGCGCCTTGAGCGCCATAGAAATATGCTTCGCGGAGTACCTCGCGGAAGCTCGGCTGCCCCATGATGTCCCAGATGAGAAGGGTGACGTCCTCCTCGGAGCCAGACTTCGGGTTCTTCACCCGGATGTCCTTCTTAGTGACCTTGGTTCCGATGGTGGCGATGTACTTGTCATCGAAGACATCCAACACGTATCTTCTGATGAGGCTCGTCTTCCCGACACCCACATCACCGATGAGACATATCTTCAACTTACGTGAATCATCAAGAGGGGGCAAGTTGCTCAACTTCCTGTTCGCTCTGTCGCCTATGTATGTATTGTGAATCTAAATAAGGTTTCCACACGATTCCAAGGGTCGAAACCATACGAACTTGCACGCAATCGACTATGTTTCGCGGCTGCTCTCGTGAATATCAATCTCCGAAAACGAATGAAAAGACACTTATTATACAAACGCATTAACATAATTGAGGATGCATCAAAAAGTTGACACTTCACTTGCTTACGGAACGCCGTAGGCGGGATGATGCTCCGAAAAAAACCTTGCGCCGTAACAAGCCGGAAAACGCGTGAAGAAACGCAACAGGAGGAAAAACCAAATGTCTTGCGGAAAGTGTGGCAAGAAGACCAAGAAGAAGGCTACAAAGAAGAAGCCTGCCAAGAAGAAGGCGGCGGCAAAGAAGAAGCCCGTCAAGAGGAAGGCAGCTACAAAGAAGAAGCCGGTCAAGAGGAAGGCAGCGACGAAGAAGAAGCCTGCCAAGAAGAAGGCAGCGACGAAGAAGAAGCCTGCCAAGAAGAAGGCAGCGACGAAGAAGAAGCCTGCCAAGAAGAAAGCCACTAAAAAGAAGAAGAAGTAGGCGTGTCCGAATCGCGTCCCCTGGATGCGATGCTAGGACAACGATCTAGAGGTGTTTCCGAGAAGTAATGGTTGGTAGCCGAAGAATGCATGTAACGCCGCTCGAGTGAAGCTCCCACGGGCAAGGCGTGAGGGTGTCTCCTCTCGGCGGATACGTGCAGCGGCTTTTCGGAAAAACTCAGCAAACTCTTTCCTTCTCTCTTTCTCTTACATCCATGGTGTGGCGGGCTCGCCGAACGGAAACCATGTTAAACGTGTTGATTGTTAGCGTGTCCGATGATTGCGCCGTCAAGGGATCGCAGGCTGCTTTTCGTCATCAGCTATCATCACGCCTGCAACGACGGTGCGCTGATAGCTATCGTCGCTCTCCTTCCTATACTCGTCGACGAGATGGCGTTGACCTTCACGGAGATCGGGATACTCGGTCTCGGCCTGCTCATCACGGTCGTAGTGCAACTCATCATAGGCAGATTGGCCGACCGTGCGTTCTCAAGATATTTGCTCGAGGTGGGCGCGGCACTCATGGCGCTGTCTTTCGTGCTCGTACTCTTCGTGTCCGATTTCGTAGGTCTCTTCATGGCCGTCATCTCCATGAGGATCGGGGCAAGCTTCTACCACCCCGTAGGGATCAGCTGGATAACAAGGGAATACGCCGGACCATACCTCGACACCGCCCTCGGGATACAGAGCGGCATCGGCAATTTCGGCGTGATTGCGGCGCTCGCATCCTCGGGTTTCCTCGGGGAGGCCTTCGGATGGAAGGTGCCGTGCATCATTTGGGCGATACTCAACCTCGCCGCCGTTGGGTTCGGCCTAGCGTTCACGAAGAGGCACTCCGTCCCCGTTGTGACGCGCACACGGACGCTTACGATCAGCGCCCGTGAGACCATCTCGAAGATAAGGTACCTCACGGTCCCAATCGCAGCAGGCGGCGCGTTGTACGGCGTGACGACTTACTTCGGCCCTGTGAATCTCACCACGATGCAGGGCTGGAGTGCGGGCGAGGCTGACCTCCTGTTCGCTGTTTGGCTCGGGGTGGGGACGGTCTCATCCTACTACTACGGGGCTATCAGGGCGAGGTTTGACAGGGGCACGATTGTCTCCGTAGGGTTTGCCGTCTCGATCCTCTCCCTCCTGGCGCTGTTCGTAACATCCACGTGGTATCTAGTGACGCCGATCCTTGTCGTCTACGGGGCGTTCATGTTCCTGACCTATCCTGCGCTCTTCGCGATCGTGAGCGAGACGACGAACATCGAGGAGAGAGGCACGGCCTTTGGAGTGGTCTTCGCGGCCCAGCTCGGGGGAGCGGCAGCGATGACCTACGTGTGTGGTATAGTGGCGGACTTCTTCGGAGATCCGTCTTCAGCATATCTCGTGACGGCGGCGTTCGTCTTCGCTTCGCTCGTCCTGTTCGTCGCACGTGAGCCGCGGCGCGGCGGACCGGAGAAGTGACTATTCCCCGCCATTCTACTGATCCTTGCGCTTCTGTGGATACAAGGTCGGGGAGGGCTCCGTGTCCTTCGCGTACGGCAGACCCTCTGCTCCTCTGCGGTGCTCGGCCACCACCAGGCCGAACCCATACATCTCCTCCCTCTTCTTCGCGCGAATCACAACCATAGCGATGACGACCGCAATTATCCCGGTCATGTACACCATATCGAATATGTTCGCTCCGCCGATGCTGAGCACGGAAACGCCATCGGAAGGAGGGTCGAAAGCTAGCACCTCCTCAAGGCGGAAGATATCCGCCCCGACGATGGTCCCTACGACACCGGACACATAGGCCAGTGGCGCCGCCTTGTCCATGTTCAACCAGAAGGTCGACATCGAATACAGTCCAGCGGCGATAGCAGGCGCGAACGCCAACGGTACATCAGCGACTATGCCCACCCCTTCTTCCGCCCGGGTGACGAAATAGGTCACGAATGCCACGATTATGATTCCGATAGTTGACTCGACGAGGCTCGCACGCCCGGATCTGAGAAGGCGAGCGCAAATCCAGAGCGGAATGAGCGCACCACCGACGCATATCCCGATCCACCATCCGTTGTACGGGAAGAGCGGGATGGTGATCGACCCCAGGAGGAAGGTGACGACAATCATCGTACCAGCTTCTCCAGGAGTGAATCCTATAGACACCAGAACCTTCCGGATAGTACCGATGTACGCGTAGTAAATCAGCAGGACCGCGACGCCTAACAGGATGATAACTATCCAGCCGAGTTCCTCATCCGTCATTTCAGAGATATAACAGGCTGAGAGATTAAAAAGGGTGCTGTGTTCATGGCCGGAGATCAAGGCGGACGCACGGCCTCTGGGTAGGGACAGAAGAACATGCTTACACGCCCCACGACCATCTCAAGAATGTCTTCGTACTCGTCCCCCTCGAAGTGTATCAGATGGCTCTCGCAACGGCAGTCCGAAGAGCCGAACCCCGTCACAACCGCCTGCGCGACCGGGGACCTCAGCAAGCTCTTGGCAATGACGCACTCCGAGCTCTTCCTGTCCGTCGGAACAGAGACCACGGTAACCGTGCGGGCGACCGAGAGGAAGTGGTCGATGTGCCATCTCTTCCTCTTCGTCTCCCCGAGGTGCCGCCTGACCCGTTGCTCGATCCCACCCTGGGCAGAGCCGACATATGCGTAGACTCCCTTCGGGAAGCTGACACGGCCGAGCGCCCCAACGCACAGACTGGTGTCTTCCACCAAGAGCATCAGAAGGCAATAGGCGCCTTTCATGCCGACGATGAAGCGCACATGCGCAATTGAATCTTTGCAGGGCCCGTGCATCGACGCGAACGGCCGTAGAATCTTCACTGGCATTAATAAGGGACGAGAGCATTCCGCATCTAGCAAGGAGGTGCTTCTTCTGAGTAAGCAGTTGATAACTGGCCTCGAACGCGGACAAGTGTCGGAATATGTGATCCTCTGCGGCGAACCGGAGAGAGTCCACAAGATATCGTCGTTCTTAGAAGACCCTGAGGAAGTTGGAAAGGTCAGAGAATTCACTGTCCACAAGGGGCTGATAGGAGACACCTCAGTCACCATCGCCTCGACAGGGATAGGGGGGCCGTCCACGGCCATCCTCGTGGAGGAGCTAGCCAACCTGGGTGCCAAGACTTTCATGCGCATCGGCACGAGCGGTGGAATCGCCGAGGGCCTCGAGAAGGGGGACTTCGTCATCGCCAGCGGAGCTGTCCGCCTAGACGGGACGAGCAAGTCCTACGCGTGGACCGAGTACCCTGCACTCGCGAGCTACGATGTCATGGCAGCCCTGGTCGACAGTGCGACAAGGGCCAGGAAGAGGTTCGATGTAGGCGTCTGCCTGTCAGTGGACGGGTTCTACAGCGAGAACAAAGTCCTGACGGACGGCAGGATATCGTCGATGTCGCATTCGGGGTACATGCCGTCGTTCATGGCGGACCGGCTCGGAGACGCGAAGATGATGATGGTCAAGAACATCGAGATGGAGAACGGCACTATCTTCACCCTGTGTTCTCTCCTCGGCCTCCGGGCAGGTGCGATATGCACGATCTCGGATGTCGTCCCCTGGCATCCGACGGAGAAGGCCATCGACTTCGAGCAGAACATGAGTGATTGCATCAGAGTCGGCGTCGACGCCATGCGCACACTCATCAAATGGGACGCTGCGAAAGGAATCGCAGTACACTGGTGCCCTTCGCACCTAGGATGAGCCCGGAAAGGGACTACTTGGACTTGGAGCGCTTCCTCGTCTTCTTCCTGGTCTTGGGGGTTTCCTCGCGCGACTCCAGCCCTAGCGCCTCGAAAGGCTCCGGCCAAGGTACCGAGTGGATGCTGGACGATTCCTCACGATCCCTGAAGTACAGCTGATAGAACTCCTCGGCCACGTTGGGCACCGCAGGGGCTACCAGCTTGAGCAGCCCGAGACCGACCGACCACATCACATACCGAGCAGCCTCGTCATCGCCTCCCAGGCGCTCACCGTCAGTCGAGAGATAATGAGCTGACACGTCACCCCGAATGAAGTCGGAGACTATCTTCAGGGCGTCCGCGGCCTCCCCTTCCTGTATGGCGTTCTGGACCTCCCTGCCGACGGATACGAAGGATTCCATGAGTATCTTGTCGTGGTCCTGCAGGATGCTCAACTCGGCGATGGGCTTCTTCGTCACCCTCTTCGAGATGAACTCCTCCAGGCTCCAGAGCTGCTTCCATAGATGCGTCTCCTGCCTTCTTAGCTCTAGCAACTTCTTGGCCTCGGAGTACTCGCGCGTGGGGATCGCTGAAGAGAGATGCCTGATCGAATCCTGTATCGAGTCGACCTGGACGCCACTCCTGCTGAGCACGGGTGTCAACTTCAGAACGTCCTTGATGTAGCTCCGGAGGTGACTGTGCCACTCGAGCCGGTCCTCGAGCAGGTCCCTGGCCATCGTCATATTCGTCATGCCCTGGTCGAACCGGCCCTCCTTGTATGTCTCGATTGAATCCACGACGAGCTCTCCGATATCCTCGTGGAAGACCTCTCCCTTCAAGGCTTGAGACACCAAGCTCTTAGTCTGACGATAGACCGAAAGAAGATTCAGGCTGCCGTAGTTCTTGCCATCGAGTATCGCAGCGGAAGGCTCCGCAATCTTCGGGTTCTTGCTGAACATGCATTCGATCAATGCCTGCTCGCCCGCCTCGGATGAGGCCAGTCTGGAGAGGCTCGCCCTCACCTGAGCACGGACCTTGGGGTTGTCGTGGTTGTAGTGCTTGGCGAGGACAGGCATGACTGCAAGGATGTTCTTCCTTGCGTGCTCCTCTATCCTGTCGACCATCTTGCGCCTTCGACCCCGCAAGACTGAGGATAGGTCATCCACGAGATACCTGTCGATCCTGATGCTTTCCACATCCTTAGACATCTCGATGTCGGCATCGCTAACGTAAACATCCCTGACCATGGCGAGCACCTGGAATGTTGGCATGAGAATGCGAATACATAAGCCTTTTCGGGTCGTCGAGGCCGAGCCAGCACACAACCGGCAGCAGCTTGCGTCGGATCGGCCTCGAACCAAACTACCATCGCGCTCAAGTGGCGCCCCGCCTACAGCCTTCTCGCCTGAGCTCACTGACCGTCGGGAAGGTCATGGGCTTCGAACCGCTGAACACGATAGGAACGAATTCGCCGAGACCATACGGGGCGATCAGGGGGGACACCACATCCGAGGAAGGGTTTCCCACAACGTCCATCCCGGGCGACACTATGCTCAGGGCCGGAAGCACGAGGACCCTTCTCGCCGGGTCATACAAGTAGCACGGACTCTTCATACCAGCGCCGACGTCGTCTCTCAGCAGTACGGAAGGATGGATGTGTCCGAGGACGAGGGGACCTTTCTTCGAAGCCACAGCGTGCCCGTGGAGCACCGTGTGATCGCCCACTTCGTACTCCCTCTTGAAAGGTATGCCCAACTCGGCCAAGATCACTGATAGGAAGTTGTCGTGATTACCCCTCACCACGACGATATCCACAAGGTCTGCGACGGCGCGCACGAAACCCGTGACCTCGTTCCACTCCTGGGTCAGGTTACGGGAGAAGTTGTGCTTCAAGTCGCCCGCAACGACCAGCTCGTCAGGACCTACCGCTTCGATCACGGACATCAGGTAAGCCTCGATCTTCTTCGCCTGGACGCGCGGGAGGCTCAGTCCTTCGTACTCAAGTGCCGCCTCGCAGCCCAGGTGAAGATCCGCGACCACGAGGGTGCGTGACCGGCGCAGCATGATTGCGCCTCCAGGCAGCAGCTCTACATCCGCATCGAGTCTGTATCCTCTCATCGCCGCAGGACACAACGGAGAAAGGCGTTAACTAACCTTCTGAGTACTTTCCCCGACCTCACAGCGCCGTTAAAGCCCAGAAGTCCGATAACGACCCAGGATGCTGGAGAACTCCTTCATTTTCCTCGAGAGGGTCGGAACTGCGCGCGAGCTTTCTTTCTGGAGAGATGGAATCCTCTCGTGGGGAGAGTTCGTCGATCGCGAACGCATCCGTGGAATGTCCGGCAAGGCGAAGGCGTCGGCGGACGAAGCCCTCGTGATTGCCACGGCTAGACTTCAGGAGGGGGATGCACGATACTTCGCGTCGCTGCTGAAGAGTAAGGACCAGTGGAGGTGCTTCGAAGAGTTCAGGGGCGGCGCTTTGTACCTCGATATCGAAACCACCGGCACGTCCAATAGAGCGCCGATAACCATCGTGGGAGTCTACGACGGCAGACGGATGCACACTCTCGTCAGAGGGCACAACCTGGTGCCAGAATCGCTGAGCGCTCTGCTTGAGCCTGCAAGGATGCTCGTCACGTTCAACGGGGCGGCCTTCGATGTTCCGATGCTTGAGTCGCAGTTCCCCGGCGCGGTCCCCGACATCCCTCATCTGGACCTCAAGCACCTCCTCCGCAGGCTCGGGCACACAGGAGGGTTGAAGGCGATCGAGCGCGACATGGGCGTCGAGAGAGACCTGCGCATCCAATATCTGACGGGACAGGATGCCGTCTACCTGTGGCGTCTGTGGCAGAGAAAAGGCTCGTGGAACGCGCTCGAGACCCTCAAGGAATACAACGCGGAAGACTGTCGCAACCTTGAAACGATTGCCGATATCGCATGTGGCCGGATGAAGAGGAAGCTCATGGGAGGAGCCAGCACCTCTGCGAAAGTATGAATACGGCGCTTAATGTACGGGTCGGTGGGATGGACACGCTTCTCGCAGTACTGTTGGCCGCCGTCGGGTTCGCGCTTTTCGTATTCCTCGTGAGCAGGTCGGTGAAGTTCATAGCATTCGCTACCGTGGCTATACTCGCGGTTGCAGCTATCGTCATCTTCGGAGGGGTGAGACTGTGAAGGAAGCGGTATCGAAGCTGGTCTCGTCGATCCCGGACGGGCTGTGGCGAGACGCCGAAGCGGCAGCAGCGGCTGTGCGCCGAGCTCCGACTGTCGTTGTGGCGACACACATAGACGCCGATGGCATAGCCGCGGCCTCGATTGCAAAGCTTGTCCTGGAGAGGATGGGTATCTCACACGATGTCCAGTTCTTCAAGAAGCTAGATGATGCGGCGATCGCTTCGCTGAAGAGCGAGGGTTCCGGCCTTGTATGGTTCACGGACCTCGGCAGTGGATCGGCTTCGAAGCTCGAAGGCTTCACGGCGGTCATAAGCGACCATCACGTCCCAGACGCGGGAGGTCGGAACGCCAGGACGAAGGCGCAGGCCCTCTTGTCCGATTTCTCAGCCCCTTGCCAAGTGAACCCGCATATGCACGGCATCTCAGGTGCCTCTGACCTGAGCGGAGCGGGCGCGACATTCCTTGTGGCAATCGCAGCGGACGAGCGAAACGCCGACCTCGCAGCCCTCGCCGTTCTGGGAAGCGTCGGCGACCTGCAGGACCAGAAGACACGACGGCTGGAAGGCATCAACAGAGACATACTATCCCTCGCCGTCGCCAGCGGGTTCGTCGAGGCAGAGGAGGACATCCGGTATTTCGGTCGCGAGACGCGACCACTCTTCAAGATGCTCCAGTACTCGAGCGACCCGTTCCTGCCAGGTATCACCGGCAACGAGCAGGAATGCATCAGCTTCCTTCTCAGCCTCGGAATCGAGCTCAAGGAAGGAGATGCGTGGCGTACGTGGGCGATGCTGTCCTCTGACGAGAAGGCGAAGATAATCACTGCGCTGCGCGACCATCTATCGATGCGCAGACGCAAACAGGAGACGATCGACAGGCTGACGGGAGAGGCGTACGTTCTCACCCGGGAGGAGCCTGGCACGCCGGTCCGTGACGTGAAGGAGTTCGCCACCCTGCTCAACGCCTGCGGGAGACATAGGAGGGGGGATGTGGGGCTCAGCATATGCGTCGGCGATAGAGGACCCGCGTTGTCCGAGGGATATGCGCTCCTCAAGGACCACAGGTACGCTCTCAGAAAGGCGTTGGAGTCCGCCAAGAACCGAGGGATCACCAGGATGAAGCACATACAGTTCTTCGACGCCGAGGACGACATCGAGGAGACCATCGTAGGGACGATCGCTGGGATGCTCCTCGGTGGCAGCGGATCGGACAGAACAGCTCCAATGGTGGCGTTCGCGGACTCGATGGAGCCGAGCGATGTGCCGATGGTCAAGGTGTCGTCCAGGGGCACCCAGGAGCTGGTGGCACGCGGGATGGACCTCTCGGAGGCCATGCGGACCATCGCTGGCAGAATGGGCGGGGTCGGTGGTGGCCACAACATCGCGGCCGGGGCGACGATACCCTCCGATAGGAAGGATGAGTTCCTGGGACTTCTCGACGAGATGGTCGGATCGCAGCTCTCGCGTTAGAGCACCGTCGAGAGTATCGCCTTCTGTGCGTGTAACCTGTTCTCTGCCTGGTCGAACACCACGCTTCTGGGGCCGTCGATTATCTCCTCGGAGACCTCATACCCTCGGTGTGCAGGCAGGCAGTGCATGAACAACCAACCCTTATTGGCCTTCTCGGCCAGCTTGGGGTTGACCTGGAACGGCAGGAAGAGGTTCTCCCTCTCCTCCTTCTCGGCTTCCTGTCCCATGGATACCCATGTGTCCGTGTAGAGCACATCCGCACCCTCTGCCGCCTCGAACGGGTTGGACATCACCTCGACCGTGCATCCCGTCTTCTTGGCGATCTTCTGCGCCTTCGCGAGCAGGTCGGCGTCGGGGGCGTGACTCTTCGGCGTCGCAACACGCATGTTCATGCCGGTTAACGCACAGCCGAGCAGCAGGGAGTTGCAGACGTTGTTTCCATCGCCGACGTATGTGAGCTGCAGCCCCTTCAGCTTCTTCTTCTTTTCAAGGACCGTGAGAAGGTCGGCAGCGCACTGGCACGGATGCTCCAAATCGTCCAGACCGTTTATCACCGGGACAGTCGCGTTCTTCGCCAGCTCGCGCATGGTCTCGTTGCAGAACGCCCTATACATGATCCCGTCCGTGTAGCGGCTCAAGACCTTCGCCACATCAGCGACGGTCTCCCGCTTGCCGATCTGCACCTCGTCGGGGCCTATGCATATCGCTGTGCCCCCGAGCTGCGTCATGCCAACCTCGAACGATATCCTCGTCCTGAGGCTAGGCTTCTCGAAAACCATCGCCAGGACCTTCCGCTTGAGGGGCTCAGGTCTCCTGCCCTTCGGCGGCTCTGTCTTCATCTTCAGGGCCGTGTCAAGGATCTTCTTGAAGTCGTCCTTCATGTCAAGAACGGATATTATGTCCCGCTTCAGCTGAATCACCACACTGGTCAAGTGTTCACTTCGACTTAAGACTTTTGAACGTAGTGTCAAGCCTCGAAATGTGGGCGCATGGTTTCAGACGGATGATAGGCACTCGCAACGAGACTCTCCACAGACCGCACAGGAGAAACAGCCTGACAGTCTGAAAACGGGCCCTCCGCATTCCCGGCACCTCATCCACCGGCTGTAATCGTTCGCATCGCTCTCGAGGCCATGAATCATGTCGTCTATCCCCACGACCCGAGAGAGTCGCCCCGATGGATGTACCCTCCAGCGGGGGGTTGACGAAAATGCTCGTGACGGAAGCGATGGGCCAGCTTGCGAGTCGGCCTGCTGGAAGGGCGACAAGCTTTATTTAGGGCGAGACAATGGAGGATTTGCAATGGCCGGGGTGGGGTAATGGTATCCTTGGGGACTGTGGATCCCTTGAACCGGGTTCGATTCCCGGTCCCGGCCCCTCTCCTGCACGACAGCAATCACTCAGTGAACATTGCGCCGCAATTAGGGCACTTCGTATCCGACTCGCCGACCGGCTTCCCGCACGACGGACACTCGTAAACCGCCTGACTAGCTCCGGGCTCCTCGGGCTGAGAAGACGGTTCAATTGTCTCATGGTCCAAGGCGACGACGGCCATCTCGGCCACCTCCTCGGCGAATATCTCGAACTCAGTGCCGCACGACTCGCACTTGTTCTGTGAGGCAGTGACGGTTTCGCCGCAGAAGGGGCATTCGAATTCTATATCATCGAACGAAGCCCCGCAACGGGGACACTTCTCCTCCTTTCCGGAGACCGTTTTCCCGCAGCCCACACAGGCTAGAATAAAAACTGGCAGCGATTGCTCAGCCATGACAGTCAGATTATGCTGCGGGTATTTAATTGGTTGCAGAATCTGCCACTGATGCCAACGGGAACATCTCAGGACTTCTTCGCGCCTTTGCCGCTAGCCGTCGAGCGCTTCTCGCCGCCGCCTTTCTTCTTGCCTGCGCCTGTCTTCTTCGCCTTCGTCTGTCCTCCTTTCTCAGCGGTCTTCTTCTTGGCAGGCTTCTTCTTCGTCTTCGATTGTCTTCCGGCTCCGGCAGTCTTCTTCTTAGCGGTTGGCTTCGCTGCCGGCTTCTTCTTGGCAGGAACTCTCTTCCTTGGACGACTCTTCTTAGCGCGAGGTGCCGTTGCCTCGGCGCCGATACTCGCCTGGCCCACGGAGGAACCCGGCGCCTCACCGGTTTCTGCCGACACCTCACGTATCTCGACGTCCGTGAACAGTGCCTTGCAGTTGGGACAGGATGTGACATCCATTGCCATCTTCTCTCCGCACACGGGGCAGACCACGCTCACATCGCCGAGGGGCAGGTCGCACCGCGGACACTTCTCCTCGTCCCCGCGGATCATAAGGCCGCAGCCCGGGCACGCCACTTTTCTGGAGGACGAACGCAGCTGTTCGAGCTCCGTGTTGATGATGTTCTCGACGAACTCGTCCATGTCGAAGCCCGCGAAGGTCCGTTCGACGCTGATAGAGAACTCCGCCAGGTCGGTCCCGCAGGTCGAGCACTTCGAGGCATTACGCCAGACAAGGCCGGAGCAGAAGGGGCACTCGAAGAGCGTACCAGGGCCGAACTGCAGGCCGCAGCGAGGGCACTCAGAATCACCAGCCCTCACTATGCGACCGCATTTGAAACAGCTCAGGAAGACGTCCATACGCTCTTCCGCCATCATCATGACAGGATAGTGCAACTGTTATATAAATTGTGGAATCTGGCAACCATCAGAGTCCGTCGTCGCCAGTTTCATCGCAGTCCTTTCCCGGTCCCATCCGGCGCGCCCGGGAGCGGTAGACCGCGAACAATGTCAGGATGAACAACACCGGGATGAACGTGTCCGTGAATTCGGGTATCTTGTCGAAGATCACCTCGATGTCGGAGGTCGTAGTGTTCTGGGTCCATTGGAAGCATATGAGTGACTCGCCGGAAGCGTTGTATATCGATGTGAGGTAACTCTTGACATAGCTCGTCTGGTCGAGGGTGATGCTCGTCCAAGATCCGCTGACATTCTTCTCGACCAACACCTCGTCGTTACTGTTCAGCCACATCGCGTATACGTTGCCCGTGCTCGAGTCCAACGAGACCGTCGGACTCTTCGTTCCGTACGTGGTGGCATCGTCGAGTGTCTGCACTGATGACCAATCCAGCTCGCTGTAATATCGGTACTGTATCTGACCCTTCCACGGGCCGGCGTCGGTATGGCCGGTTCCATAGACGACGTGCACGACGCCGTTGGCGTCGATGACTGCGGACGGGGGTGCGTACTTGGTGTTGTCCGTGCTTCCCCCAGCAGTGTACAACGTGGTTTCACCAGACGTCCAACCGGTAGTGAACGTCTTGCTCGCCACATTCCCGTCATATGTGTAGACCGCCCAGACGATATAGCCGGAAGACGGCTTCCCAGGCAAGAGAACGACCTTGGCGTCGATGCCTTCGAAGCCACCACTCAGCAGGTTTCCACGATCAATCCAGGAGCTGATGTCGTCTGGAAATTCCGACTGGGCGGTTCTGAGTTGGTACTTCGGGGACCCAGACGAGATGTTGGAATTCGCCACCAGCCAAATATAGCCGGAGGAATCCCTACAGATGAAGGAGTTCTTGTTAGACATGGGGTCGCTGGAGATCGCATGCGTCTCCTGGGTGTCCCAGGATATCTCTGGGGTCACCGGGTTCACCGTGCCTTTCCTCATTGTCACGTCCGAGGTGGAATCCGAGTTGTCTGCAGTGATATAAACAGTCTTGTTCCCCGCGTCGTACCAAAGGCTTGTTTCGTTCATGCCGGAGCTCGAGAACGCGTCTCCCATGTAGGTCCAGGTCTGCCCACCATCAGAACTGCACTTGTAGACCGTGTCGCTGCCGTCATAGAAGAAGCTCCAGAAGTTCGTGCCATCGTAGAACAGCTGTCTCTGATTGGAGTTCGCAGTAGCATATCTCGAGTCCGAGGACGAGTCGATGACCCAGCTCTTGGTATCGCTCAACAGTCCACCGGATACGGCGCTCATGAGGAAATCGTCCGAGGCGGCGACGTCCACGCGGCCCTTCCAGTCTGTCGTCTCCACGATGAAATCGATTGCCGAATCGCCACCGAAAGCCGAGACGAACACGCCGATCTCCATGCGCTGAAGGTCATTCTCGGCATCGATCGAGACGCCGCTCACCTCGGCCCAGGTGCCGTCGTAGGCGTAGAGCGACTCGGAGACGATATCGCCGAACTGTCCGACGACCTCGATCATGTACTCGGCACCGATCACCTTGGAGCTGATGGATACCGGGTATCCTGTGGCCGGGTCGATATCGGCATCGATGTAGACCCGGACGAAGTCCTCACCGGTCTTCCGGACTGGGACGACGGGGCTGCCACCACCTGTGCCGGACGGCTTGCCCTTGATCGCGGGGACATACGTGCCCGCGCAAAGCTCGCCCTCGACGCTGATGTAGAAGAAAGAGGATTGCGTGCTAGCCGCCATCGCGAACTCATCGATGTCGATATTCGAGTTCGAAACCGGGATTCCCTCGGTATCGGAGATGGCGATGCCGTTCCAGTCCGCGAAGGCGCCGTCTATCGCGATGGACGTGGGTGTAGCGTTATAGTAGCCGCACGCGCCATCGCCGACGACCTCCACGTGCGTGAATGACCATTCGGAAGCAACGGGGTCGACGGACAACGACACGAGTCCACCCGGGACGGCGCTCACATCGACGGTGACATCGACCACATGCGGGGCGTCACCGGGGGCGACCGAGAACGCAGGAACCGCAGATGTGGATGTGGCACCGATGCTTGTGAACGACACGCTGTCGACCGTTCCTTCCGAGCCCTGACACGTGACGCTCAGCCGCAGGGACGGCACATCGCTCTGGCCGACGACCACTCCGTCGTTCGGAACCAATGACTCCTGCTCGATTATCAGCAGGCCGCCCTCCGAGGGAGTCTCGTAACTGATCGCGTGACGTTCAAGTTCGTCCTGCGACACCAGCAGTGACTTGACCGAGGAACTCACAGTCATCGGAAGCACGGCCTTGGCCTCGATCTCCGAGCCGTCTAGCGTGTACGAGAGCGAGCCTATGCGGGCCCATGAGTTCCAGTCACGTGAGTCATCGTCCGGGTCGAAGACCATGACGGACGTCGACTGGACAGAGTTGTTCCACCCTGTGAGCTCCATCATGTAATCGGCTCCGAGTGAGCCTACGGTGTATCCTGACGACACCGAGCCATCGGAATCTATGAACACGTAGAAGCTGTCGACGACATTGGTGCTCATGAGACTCCCTTTCGCTCGGATGTAGATGTACATGTCGTTGGAGTCGCTCCTAGCAGCCCATCGGTCGACATCTATCGTCGGGGCGCTCGGGGTGTCGATCCGCATATCGAAAGTCTGGACATCCGACCATTCGGAGAAGTCGCCATCGACCTCGAACGGACCTGACTGCGTGGAATACGCGAAGTAGATGAACGTAGGTATGATTATCAGCACAGCGACCAGAACCGCGAGGAAAGGCCACCTGGTCAGCGTGGAGTATCTCCTTCCCCGACCAGACGGCGGACCAGTGTCGTCACTGGTACCGTTTATCATGCCCTTGCCGTTGGTCATCCCTGTGCCATTGACAAGCCCTGTTCCGTTGACGAACCCCGTTCCGTTCACCGCGCCTCTGCCGTTGATGAAACCGCGGTCCGGGGCCGCCGTCTCGGCAGGGATGGTCGTGACCATACCAGCAGGGGGTGGCGGCTCCTCCTCGGGCTCCGGCTCTCCTGCCACCTCTCGGTCGAGCAGGGGCTCGGCGAGCTGCGGAAGATCCACATCGAACGCGACGCCGCACTTGTGACACTCGGTAGCTCCCTGGGCGACCGCGGTGCCGCACTCCGGGCACTCGAGCATGTCATCCTCTGTCACAGTCGGCACGCCACATCGGGAACACCTGACCGTCCCTGGCTCCATCTCCTGGCCACAGGACGGACAGGACACCTTGACCTCCGGGAGCTTGGCACTGAACAAATCCTTCGTAAGAGCATCGTCGTCTGTGCGGCTCGACTCGAGACGCTGCATCAGACGTTTCTCGATCACCTTGTCCAGTTCACGTCGGGTAAGGACCCTCTCGAGCTTGGTTGAACAGAAGGGGCACTTGCTTACGTACGTGGAGACCTTGTTGCCACACAGCGGGCAGAAGACGGATTCGTCGCTCAATGCTCAAACACCTCTCAGATCAATAGGAAGACCGTCGATGTCAGTACACGCTGTCGTCAGATGAAAGGTGCCTGACTTAACGGAGAAGAGTAGTGTGTTCTACCAATATATAATCTATCTGGCCTCACGACCAGGTGCAATATGCGCGCCGTAGCCACATGTTCTGCAGGTAGTCTGTCAACGCTTTGGGCCAAACTTAGATATACGCACGTGGGCGTGGCACGCCCAGGTGAACTGGTTTGGCTTGGACAGGTCCGCTGGAGAGAATCGACGATTTCAGGTACAGGATACCGAAGTCCTTCAGGAACTGCATGACGACAGACGCTGTGATATTCTCCGATGAGAAGATGATCGAAATGATCAAACGCGACAACGCGCCCGAGCAGGCAGCGAACGTCGCGTGTCTCCCGGGCATCGTCGACAAGTCGTTGGCCATGCCGGACATCCACTGGGGATACGGCTTCCCGATCGGAGGCGTCGCTGCCTTCGATTCAGAGCGAGGGGTGATCTCTCCAGGCGGCATCGGTTACGACATTAACTGTGGCGTGAAGCTCGTCCGAACGAACCTCACGGTAAACGACGTCGAACCGAACGTGAAGACGCTGGTCGACACGATATTCGACAACGTTCCATCGGGCGTCGGCGAGAAGGGGAAGGTCAGGCTGTCGCACGCCGAGGTCGACGACGTTCTCGAGGGAGGTGCCCAGTGGGCGGTCTCCAAGGGCTACGGATGGGACGACGACATCGTCGCCTGCGAGGAGAGCGGGTGTATGGACACCGCAGACTCGTCCAATGTGGGACAGAAGGCGAAGCAGCGGGCAGCCCCGCAGCTCGGCACCCTCGGAGGAGGCAATCATTTCGTGGAGATCCAGAAGGTCGACGAGATATTCGACCGTGATGTGGCCGCTGCGTTCGGGCTGGTGGGAGAGGGGCAGGTGGTAGTCAGCATCCACTCCGGCTCCAGAGGCTGCGGCCATCAGATAGCGAGCGATTACATACGTGTTATGGAGGGAGCGCTCAAGAAATACGGAATCAACGTGCCCGACAGGCAACTGGCGTGTGCGCCCGTGAACTCCCAGGAGGGACGGGAGTGCTTCGCCGCGATGAGCGCTGGCGCGAACTTCGCCTGGGCGAACAGGCAGCTTATACTCCATGGGCTGAGGGAGTCGTTCGAGAAAGCGCTCGGACGGTCAGCCGAGGAGATGGAGATGCATTCGGTGTACGACGTGGCCCACAACATATGCAAATTAGAGGAGCACGCCGTCGATGGTAGAAGGACGAAAGTCTATGTCCATCGGAAGGGCGCCACGAGGGCTTTCGACTCCTCGCGGTCCGAAGTGCCTGAGCAGTACCGATCGGTGGGCCAGCCTGTGCTGATACCCGGTGACATGGGCAGCGAGAGCTACGTGCTCGTAGGTACCCCAGGGGCGATGTCGGAAACCTTCGGTTCGACCTGCCACGGGGCGGGGAGGCAGATGTCACGCACCGCCGCGACCAGACGGTTCTCCGCCAACCAAGTCGTGGCCGATCTTCGCAGTAAGGGGATCTACATACGCGCCGCCTCCAAGGGGGGCATCGTGGAGGAGGCACCAGGAGCATACAAGAACGTGTCCGATGTGGTCAGAATCGCTGAGGGTGCTGGAATATCAAAACTGGTGGCGAGGCTCCGGCCGATGGGCGTGATGAAGGGCTAGATCGGGATCGATTTCTTGGCTGCCCTGGCGACCTTCTCCTTGTGCTCCTCAGGGCATGCCACCATGACGGCCCACTCGTGGACCCTTCTATTCTGGAGCGACTGCGCGATAGAGCTCAGCTTCGGGAGTAGGCGCACCCGGCTGCCGTCGATGACGCGTATGTCGGTCAGAGATATCCTCGGCTCCGAGACAGGCAGCTCATGTGACGGAACGTCGATTATCACCTCGCCCGAATCGACCCCTGCCCTCTGGGCGATATCCTCCTCGACGGCCCTCCGCTTTGCCATCTCCCCGAGCGCGTCGACGGCCGACCACTGCCCCTCGTCGATGTCCAGGACGGACAGCGCGAACGCCTTCTTGAACAGCCTTCTGTACTTGATGCGCGTCGCTGTTTTCTCGAAGTAACCCCCTTTCGAGACAAGGTGGGACAGCAGTGTCGAATCGGTCATCCTGAAGATCTCACCGATCTCCTCCGGTCCGAGCCTCTCGACAGCCTTGGCGAGCATCAGCTCCGCGATCCTGACGGTCTTGTGGTAGTACACGGATGAGAACATCAGTGCCCTGGCGACGAGCATCCCCTCTACGGCGCTGACGCCTCCCTTCTCGACGACAAGGTCCCCATTGAATATCTGGACCGTATCGATGAGCCTGTCGAGGTCTATCACACCGTAGGCGACGCCAGTGTAATGAGCGTCCCTGACAAGGTAGTCGAGCTGGTCCACGTCGAGCACCCCGCTAACCATCTGGCGGAGATAACGACGGTCGTTGAAATGTGCCTGTCCTTCGTGGCTCTCCAGAGTGCGTTGCTGTAATGACGCTCGATGAGCGTCGTCCAAGAGCGAAGCCACGGTCCCTGGGTCGATGCCTTGCCCTTCCAAAGCGTCCACCACTAGATTCAACCCGCCAAGCACGCTCCGTTCTGCCTCAGACACGATCGAATCCTCACCTCGGATCAAACGTTTAGATATCTCCACGTGGTCGATCCCGAACTGCTCGTGAAGCACCATCTCGAATGTGTGCGAATACGGTAGATGGCCGATGTCGTGTAACAAGGCCGCGCATCGGACCAGGAGGTCTTCGTCGTGGCTGATCTGAAGGGAGGAACTCATCCTGCTCGCGACCGCGAACGTCCCAAGCGAATGCTCCAGACGCGTGTGATTCGCTCCAGGATAGACGAGGTTCGCCAGCCCTAGCTGATGCACGCTGTGTAGCCTCTGAAGCTCGTTCGATTCCAGAAGTGGAAGAAACGGCTCGTCGACGCGTATACTCCCGTGCACGGAGTCACGGATAATCTTGTACGCGCACACAGCTCCGTGAGAGAATGTCGCGACATATAATAGTTCAGTCTAACTGCACAGAAGGAGGACCCCCTGCTGAAACGTCGCTGCAGAGAGTACCTTCCTGCCAGCCATTACAGGCGGATGGCAGGCTCTCGGCTGTTTCTGATTCGAGCACTGCGTGGACTTTGGCACTTGCGTGTGGGATAAAAGAGAAATGGTTTAATGGAATGGGTTTCACTGGCTTGACAGCAGAGTCCTAGCGCCGCCGAACGCCTTCGCCTTGGTAGGCTGGTCCGTTACCGCCTGCGACATCACCGCCACCGTTGGTACCGCTTCCACCGCCATCCAGAAGCTCACCGAGCGTGATGAGCGCCTCGTTGGTGTCTGTGTCGACGTCGCCTCTCGCATCTGGCACGGACATGTATCCAATCGGGTCCGCTGGGTCCTCAGACAATACAGCGACCTCCTCGACGGGATCCTCTTCGACGCCCCGGTCATGCTGGATTGCCCACTTGATGTTGTATGTTCCAGGCAGGCCTACCGAGACATTGTAGAATCCTGGGTCAGTCACACCCGAGGTGTCCCATTTCCCGCCGTATATGAGGTGGCCCTCGCCGTTGATCTCCCTGATCACCGTGTTTCCCGCTCCGTCGCCTTCGAAATTCGAGTACCAGCTCGCCACACGGTCTCCAGTCGAATCAGGACCGGTGGGTACGGAGGTTATGTTGATCCATATCTCCGAGACCGAGATCATGTTCGTATCGAAGAGCATTTCCGGGTTCTCCCGGAGATTAGTCGGGGTGTACTCCTCACCTACATCCGTATCACTGATGAGGATATGCTCCGCTTCTAGAATATCGTCTCCTGTTGCGTTGAGGATCATTACCTCGATCCGGATGTAGTTATCCAGTCTCCACTGCGGCGTGAAGGCCATGTTGTCCGCGAAATACACGGCGACATCAATCGGGCCCTTCATAGTCGGCAAATCTTCGTCGTGTATATCGCTAGCAGATGTGTTTGTCATAGGGACAAACATCAGCGCCACGAGAACGACTAGCACTGTAGTTCCTGCATGTTTCATTCAGTTTTCTCCCCCTTTTCGTCATCTTCCGGAACGTTAGTCAGTATCCGGTGAAGCCCGGTAGCACATCTCCGGCGTTTGACATGTTATGGTACAATCTTAGAACAATCGAGCCCGGTCAGTAGGGTGATTTTACCCACGTCCCCCTCGATGGAATTCTGATACGATTCCGCTGCCTCGATGGTCCTTCGACCCAAACAGAGGCAGCCATCCCTGACGCTGGAACCTCCATCGCTCGTCACAACCCATAGAAAAACCTTTGCAGCAGCCACAACGACCCGAGGATAATTCGGAGCAAATCATTTTAAAAGCAAACACCGATGATAACGCAGCTTGTAGGAGGGCTCCCCCCCCTTGAAGTCCAATCTCGTTCCCAGTGACGACAGGATATTGACGTACATCGACGGCTTCGACAACAAGATAGGCGGAGGCATAAGGAAAGGCCACGTGGTGCTGCTTGCCGGGACGCCTGGCACGATGAAGTCGTCCATAGCGTTGAACCTTCTGTACAACAATATCAAGAAGCGCGCCACGAACGTCCTCTACATCAGCATCGAAGAGAGCAAGGACAGCCTCCTCGAATGCATGCAACGGCTCGGATTCGGGACGGTCGACGAGAACAAGTTCTTCATAGTAGACATCGGCAAGCTGAGGCTCGAGCACACGGACGCCGACATCGGACGCGACTGGTTCAAGATACTGAAGGAGTACCTGAGGAAGAAGGTCGAGAACGAGGGGGTCGAGATCGTCGTCGTCGACTCGCTGACGGCAGTATACGCCCTCACGACGATACAGAGCCCCCGGCAGGAACTGTTCCACTTCTTCGGCTTCCTAAAGAGGCTCGGAGTGACGACCATCCTCATCTCGGAGACGCAGCACAACGGCAGCGTGTTCGGCCCCTTCCACGAGGACTATCTGGCAGACGGTACGATCCTGCTCAAGTTCGTGGATGTCGGTGAGTCGGACGTGCAGCTGAGGATACGGGCAGTCAAGATGCGCCACTCGAAGATACACCACGGTTATCAGACGCTCATATTCAGGGACGGCCAGTTCATGGCGACGCCGCCCATTGCCGAGTAGCGGTCCCGTTAGCGCCCAGGAATCGCCTCATCACTTCTTCAGAGCGGCCTAGAATCGGATGACCTACCCAGCCGCGGCTGGGGGTCGCATCTGCGAGACCGAACGCGCCTTCGCTCAGAGGCCGCCCTTGATCTTGGTCCTGTCTATCCTGACACCCTGCGGAGTCACCAGCACGAGGTTCTTGCCTATCCCGGCCACATCGCCGTTCACATCCCTCGCGACGTTCTTCAGCTCCGAGGTGATCCTCTTCATCGTCAGGTCATCGTTGGCTATGGACGTGAAGTCCAGAACGACCAGGTTCCCGGCGTAGACCTCGCTCGTCAAAACGGACAGGTCCTCGTACCTGAAGAGCTCGCCCACCTTGACCAGCGTGCTGTCCTCCGACCCTTCCAGCAGCCTCTCATCGTCGAAAGTCATCTCGCTCAGGTCGATGTACTGCTCCGCGCTGGAATGCTCCTTGCCTTCGGAATCCTGCGACGAAGGGAATGTCTTCTTCTTGAGAATTGTCACCGTGCATCCCTCTGGGTTGGGTATATCTTTGTTCGGATATAAAGGTTATAATCCAACTGACATGCGGAGATGAGGACTCATACGTCCTCATCGAGGGCCCAGAGCTTGTCTCCAACGTGATGGATCGAGGATATCGCCTTCCCCTTCGACTTGCCCGCCATCTCCGGTGCGGATACCAGTGCTCTGCCCACGGCGAGCGGCCTCATGTTCCTCTCGTCCCGGACCCATACGAGGTCCCCCTCGACCACGGACGCCTCGACATCTACGATGCCTGGTACCATGACATCCGCTCCGTTGGCCACGAATTTCACTGCGCCCATGTCGACGGTCACGAACCTCTTCGTAGCGCCGTACCTGAGGATCCCGCGCACCGTGAGGAACGGAGTTTCCCCAACGACCATACCGAGGAATTTGCCTTCGACATACAGGATGTCGTAGGCTGGAGTCTCCGCCCGGTCCACCACATCAGTGTCATCGAAACTCTTCGTGCCCAACGCGGAGTCTATCCCGGAGACGATGCTCCTGAGTTCCTTCTGCCGCAGTCGGTGCCTCCTCCTGACCCTGAGCTCTGCCATTGCTAGACTCACCTCAGAAGACGGATTCTCGGCGGGCTCCGAGAGCATCGCGCGAGCAGATGTGCTGCCCGTTCCCGCGCCCGCCCAGCTCTGCTGCTCAAACCAAGCGCGTCGCAGGCCTCGGCCTTCGTTTCCAGCGCCTCCCAGTCCTGCGGGTCGATCCCCGATGCGACCTCAGCCGCCTGGATGGCCTCGCGCGGCCTTCCGGCTCGGATGTAGGCCCTCGCCAGCGAGACGGCGGCGTGGTAATCTCCAGGCCTGGCGGACAGAACCCTCTCGAGAGACTCGACCGCTCCGGCCCAATCCTCAGACGCGAGCCGGAGCTCAGCCTCGACTTCCTCGCGGTCGCGCTCCGGACAGGACTCTCTAAGTAGGGTGGCCGATTCCAGGTCTTCCTCGGAAACGTAAGCTCTGACCAGCAACAGCCTCACGTCTAGGGAGAGCGACTCCGGCTCGGAAAAGGGTAGGACGGCCTTCACAGCGGGCCAGTCGCCCTTGCGGGCGAGATACCGTGCATGCGCGACGGCCGTATCAGGGTCGCCTGTCTTCGCAGCGATTGTCGCCAGTTCCTGCGGGGGATCCACGATGTCTGCCATCCTGCAGAGGTCGAACGCGAGAGACACCGCTGAGGAGTCCGGATAACGGGACTCGGCGGCCCTGATCATCGAGCTCAAGGCCTCGCTGTGCCTGGCCAAACGCATGAAGACCCTGGCGCGCAGGGTCCACGGTTCCCCGTCGCTCTCGTTCTCTCCGACGACCGCGTCGAGGCACCTCAACGCCTGCAAGTATGATTGCTCGGCGCCTGAGCCGTCGCCCAGGTCGAGCAGTATGTCACCGCGGTCGATCCAGCCCTCACAGAACCGAGGGTTGAGGGTCACCGAGCGCTCCACGGAGGCGAGTGCGTCGTCGAGCCGCCCGAGCATGACAGCCATCCTGGAACGTGCGTTCCACGCCTCGCCGTATGACGGGTTGAGGTCGAGCGACTCCAGTATCAGGTCGTAGCCTTCCTCGGGCTCCCCGATGGCGCCCTTGCACACCCCCTTCGCGTACAGGGCGTAGTCGAAGTCCGGGCGCACATCCAGGGCCCTATCGTGGAACGGAATGGCCTCTCTGAATATCCCCATCCTCTCGAGCGCGTTGCCGATGTTGTTCCACGCTATCTCGTAGTCCGGGTCGACGTTGATCGCCTCCACGAACATGGGAATGGACTCCGCATACTGGCTAAGATTGTACAAGGCGTTACCGAGGTTGTTTAGAAGCACCCGGTCCTGGCTGTCGATCTCGACTGCCTTCCGATAGCATACGATCGCCTCTTCCAGCCTATCGACTCCGTGCAGGGCATAGCCCTTGTTGTACCACGCGTGCTTGTACAACGGGTCGACCTCTATCGCACGGTCGAACGCGGCCAGCGACCTGTCCGTCTGGCCCGCGCAGGAGCACGAGTATCCGAGGTTGTTCCATATCTGCAGGTCGTCCGGCGCTAGTTCAAGGGCCCGCTCGAAGGCGGATATGGCCTCGTCGTACCTCCCCATCTCATGCCTCACGCCTCCCAGGTGGACATATCCCTGGACGTCCTCAGGGTGCGCCGATATGTACCGCTCGCACCGTTCGACCGCCATTTCACCTTCCCCGGTCAGCACGTACAGGTCGGCCTGGATCAGCATCAGCGAATGGTCGCGCTCGGCCACTGCGGATATGAGGCCGATTGCCGAGTTCGCCTTCCTGCGACGGCCGGACTCTATCCTGGACTCCGCGAGGCCTATCAGGTTCTCGACCCGGCCAGCATCGAGCGAGTGCGCCCTCGCATACGCCTTGCTGGCACCTCTGAACCGCTCCTGAGCGAAGAGGCTGTTGCCGAGGTTGTGCCATGCGAGCTCGTATGATGGAGACCGAGAGATCGCGGCACGATAGCATTCCTCCGCCGCCTCCATGCGGCCGATAGCGTCCAGCGCAGCCCCCTTGTTGTTGTAGGCCACCACGCTCGACGGTTCCCTGGATATGCACTCATCCAGTAGATCGATGGCCCTGATGTAGTCGCCCGAATCGTACGCCTCGTTCGCCCTGTCGAACAGCTCCGAGACGTCGCCGAGGCTAGCTGGGTCTCCCACCTGCGCGGTCTCCGTCAAGTATCAGATTCATACGACGACCGGTAGATAGTCTTTTTGAATCGCTCGAACGTGCAGGCCGGCCTCCCCAAACTCTATATTTCACATCGAGCATAATTCGGCTGGGAGTGCCGCCGGATGCTCGTGTTATTCAGCCCTTCACCGCAGTCGATCACCAGAGCCTTCCTCGCGAGCCGTGTACACAACGCGAAGCCGATGGAGAGGGCGAGGGGGCAGAGGTTCTTCTTCGAGGGAACTCTCGATGCGGACGAGCTCGACTTCGACTCCCTGTACTCTGAGTACAGAGAGCGCTTCGGTGGACTCGACTTCCTCGAGGACCAGAAGCTGAACGAGATTCTCGAGGATGAGATATTCTGGGCATCCAGGTTCAACTACAGAGATCGGCTGCAGCTGATATTCAGGGTGTTGGAGCTCATCGAGAAAGAGGGTACAAAGGCGTACCTGTCCCAGGCGGCCCCCGAGGCCAAGGAGATGAAGGACCGCATAAGGCGGGTCACGGGGGAGTACAGGAGGGCCAAGGACTTCCTGACGTTCTCCGAGGACCCCGACAACATGACCATAGTCGGCAGGGGGAGTTTCGAGCACAGAATCGTGGACCTCGTGCTCAGGCACTTCGCGAAGAGGAAGCCAGGCTACACCGTGGCGGTCCTGGACGAGGAGCACGCCCACATATGCCTCAACGACGAGATACTCATAGACGCGCGTGGCAGGTTCCCGAGCAAGAAGGGCAGAAAGGATGCGAAGCGTTATTGGATACTCATGTCCGACATCAAGAACCTCGAGTCCAGGAGAAACCGGGATTACAGCGACGCCGACCTACCCGCCAACTACCGGAAGTGGGTGTCGGAGGGCACGGAGAAGGCTAGGCTGTCGGCTGCCCGGACATTGGACGACTTCGCCTGAAAGCACAGACATAAAAGGCCATCTCTGGCCAATGTTGTGCAGGAGGCAAGGATATTCAGGGCCGTCAGACGGCGATGTCGGCTAGGCAAGCCTTTTTACCCAGTATCACCCTAACATCGAGTTAGGGCATCACCAAGGAGCATGGGCGTTGAACTGCGAGACTCATGACCACAGCCTCGACGAGGAATTCCAGGTCATAGTGGACCTGGTCAGCCACGACATTCTGAACATCAACCAGACGGTTCTCAGCGCGATTGAGCTCATATCGGAATCGTCCGGGGCGGATGAGAAGACCGAGAGGCATGCGAGGAGAGCGGAGTCGCAGATCAGGATCTCGACGCAAATCTTCGAGAGCATGAAAGTGCTCTGCCTGACGGATAAGATAGGAGAGATGCCCTCCGAACTTGTGGACCTCAACGAGGCGGTCAAGAAGGCCATCTCCGATGCTACCGACATGTTCCCAGACCGACGGGTCAGAGTCGAGCTGGAGGAAAGCGAGGATAAGGCGGTCGTCGCCGGCGGGATCATCGTCCACGAGGTGCTGACCAACGCAATTGTTGGGATAATCCGACTCGACACCTCCGAACAGGCGAGCATGAAGGTGAGAGTATCCGGAGAGGATGTTCACGGTGCCCGTCACTGGGTCGTGCGGCTGAGCGATGAGAACGTCGCCGTGCCGTCCAAACTGGGATTCAAGACCATAGGCGAGGTCTCCATCGACTCCCGTACCAGGATGGGCAGGATGGCTGGGCTCATAATGGCGAGGGTGATGGCTGAGAAGCTGGGTGGTGCATTCCAGACGGAGCAAACGGCCAAGGGCAGCGTGTTCAAGGTCATGTTCGCAGGAGTTGATAGAGCATGACGAGCGTGCTGATCGTCGATGACGAGCTGTTCATCGTGGAGCTTTACAGGGACATCCTCCAGCTCCGCGGGTACAAGGTCGTCGGCATGGCGTTCGACGGAGAGGAGGCCATCAGGAAATATACCGACTCTCCCGACAAGCCGGACATAATAATCATGGACCACAGGATGCCAGTCATGAACGGAGTCGATGCCACGAAGGAGATTGTGCGCATGAACCCGACGCAGAAGGTCATCTTCGTGAGCGCGGACGTGCTGGTGGAGAAGGAGGCTAGGGATGCTGGCGCGACCGAGTTCCTGCCGAAGCCCTTCAGGATGGACGACCTGATAGAGAAGATGGACCGGGTCTCCCCTCCGTGAGGACGGGTACTGGTCGGAGCTTCCACGGGCTCCTGCAAGATATATATGCCATTCATGAGATAGAAAGCGATAAGTTCAAGAACAGTGCGTTCATACTGAAACGAAGGTATTCACATTGATAGCTGATGGATTCACGAAGGCCAGGACGATGCATTTCCCCCGGCAGGTGCTTGCCGGCCACGAAGTCGTGGGAGAGATAGGGAAGATGTCCAAGGACTTCGAGCTCGGGGGAACGGCCCTTCTGGTGACGGGGCCGACGACTGGAAGCCTCGCGGCGAAGGTCGTCTCCGACATACTGGCCGACGAGGGATATACCGTCCACTCGATCACCACGGGGGAGGCCAGCAAAGACAACCTCGTCAAGGTCGAAGAGAAGACCAAGGAGGTTGGAGCGTCGTTCCTGGTGGGCGTCGGCGGCGGCAGCAAGATAGACCTCGCGAAGCTCGCATCTGGCAACATGCGCATGCCGTTCCTCAGCGTGCCCACTTCTGCATCCCACGATGGGATAGCTAGTCCCCGCGCATCCATCAGGGATGGCGGCAACTCGCTTTCACTCAATGCAAACGTTCCGCTCGGCATCGTCGCAGACACGGCTCTGATCGTGAAGGCGCCGTACAGGCTCCTCGCGTCAGGGTGTGCGGATGTCATATCCAACACGACCGCCATACTCGACTGGGAGCTCGCAGCCCGGCTGAGGAGCGAGTTCTTCAGCTCAAGTGCGGCCAACCTCGCCAAGTACGCCGCCGAGTCGATAATCGAGAACGCTGCCGCCATCAAACCGAATCTGGAGGACAGCGTCTGGGTGGCGATCAGACCCATAATAATCTCCGGCATCTCGATGGCCGTGGCCAGTTCTTCTAGGCCCACGAGCGGTTCGGAGCACATGTTCTCACACGTTCTGGATAAAACCGCGCCTGGCAAGGCTCTCCACGGGGAGCAGTGCGGCGTCGGCTCGATCATGATGATGTATCTCCACGGAGGGGACTGGGAGAGGATACGAGAGGCGCTCCGTCTCATCGGCGCGCCAACCAACGCTGAGGAGCTCGGCGTCTCTCCCGAGCAGATCATTGACGCCCTCGTGCACGCGCATGAGATCAGGAAGGACAGATACAGCATCCTAGGAGACCGAGGCCTGACACCCGACGCCGCAGAACGCCTGGCGAAGATTACCAGCGTGATATGAGGAACGAAATGCGGAGGTGTCCAGTATGGTGCTCGTCACAGTTGTCGGAAAGCTGCAGTGCAAGGAAGGGTTCGAATTCGTGTTCGGAGGACCCCTGGCGGAATGCAGGGACTGCAAGGTCAGGAACGTCTGCTTCCACTTGGAGGAGAACAGAAGGTACCGCGTGAAAGGAATCAGAGAGGTCCAGCACGAATGCAGGATCCACGAGGAAGGCGTCCGTGTCGTGGAGGTCGAGAAGATACCTCTCAAGGCCGTCGTGCACGCGAAGGTCGCTCTCGAGGGGTCGATGCTGACTTTCGAAGCGAACGAGTGCAGGAACCTGGGATGCCCGCACTATACGCTCTGCAGACCTCTTGGGGCGTCCGAGGGGATGCGGTTCAAGATAGTGTCCGTGAAAGGAGTCACGGACTGCGTGAGAGGAATCCCTCTCAAGACAGTGCTTCTGGAATGAGGGCAGGGCGGCCTAACCCGACTCGCGACGGCGACCTCTGCCTCTGTAGAACCTGGCGAACACGAACATTGCCAGGATCGCCGCTACGGGGGCAACGACATAGCCGAACTCCGGGATCGCACCGTCCATGACTGCCACGGTCACCGCGTCGGAATCGCTATTGCCCGAGCCGTCGGTCACCACGAGGGTGACGTCGTATGTCCCTTCCGTCCAGAAGGTGAATGTAGGATTCTCCCCGTACAGCTCGACAGTAGAACCGTTGTAGACGAATACCCAGGAGTAGTTGGATACGCCGACGTTGTCTGTCGAATCCGAACCATCGAAAATGATGCTGGCCCCGATGGTTATCGTCGCGTTCACTCCGGCATCAGCGACAGGCGACTCGCTATCCACTATCACAGTGAAAGTGTGAAGATCGTACGGCGCATATCTGGGAGAAGTGAGACCGACGCCTCCCTCGTCACTTGCGATGACGTAATAATCCACCAGACTCCCACCCGATTGTGGCGGAATCACACCGGAGTAGGTGTCGTTCCCAGCGGTCTTGGACATACCGACTTCTGCCCAGGGGCCGCTATCGATGCGATATGCGACCGATATCGAAGAAGTGTCTACCCCCCGCGCGGCCGTGATATCCGCGCTGACCTCGAAGCCATCATCCGAGTAGAGAGAGTCGCCGAGCGGGGCATGGGCGATGTCGAACTGCCTCTCCTCGCGGTCTCCTGCCAGATCTATCAGCAGGAGTGCAGGGGGTATGTTCTCGGCTATCTGCTCAAGGACGGTCTCCTCGCCGTCCGGGTTGAAGTCCGGGCCTTCGCCGACCTCGAACAGGAAGGCGAACACGTCCTCTGATCCATAGAGCCAATCGAGCGAGTCGCCCGTCGTTGGATACAGCCCGACGGACTGGTCGGCCTCGTAACCGATCAGGTCCGCGAGCTCGTTGCCGATCCGCACGAGGTCATCATTGTCAGGAGGCAGATCGGTCGTGTAACCCCAGGGCCACATCACCAGATTGCTGTGCGTGTGGAAGTCTATTGCGACGGTGAAGCTGTGGCTCTGCGCGAGGTCCCTTATGGCCTGCGTCTCGGGCTCGGAGAAGGCGTACTCGCCGCAGTAGATGTCAGATGATGTAATGTCAGAGGTGCCAACGCCGCCCCATTCACCGAGCGGGTCACCGTTCGCCGAACCGTCGTAGTTGCGGTTCAGGTCGACGCCATACGTGGTGTCACCGTTGTCCCTTCGGTTCTTCCGCCACATGTCGTCGTACATCATAGCGTACTCCAGACCATCGGGGTTCACGACGGGTACTATCCATGTCTCCCGGTTATCGACCAACCAGCTGATCCTGGAGTCTGAGCCGTATGAATCTGTGAGGTTCTCGATCAGCTGAAGCGCGATCTCGGTCGTAGGCCACTCCCTCGCATGATGAAGGGCCATTATCAACACCTCAGGCTCGTCCTCGTCGGAGCCGACGTTGTCCGATATCTTGATTGCCAGGATGTCCCGGTCTGCAATGCCCTCTGTCTTCTCCCAACTATCCCCGATATCGTATACCTTCGCGATATCGGAGTGCACCGACTCTGTATCGTACAGGGTCTCAACCACGGTTGAGAAGTTCCTGTAGGCATAATCGACAGGAGGCCCATCCGCGCCCAGGTCAGGTTCGATAAGAATGACTGGGCAGTCAGACCCCCCATCGGGAATCGTTCCTGCTCCTGGCAGGACAAGGACCGCTGAAACCAATGCGGCGATAATCAAACAGACTCTGATCATGGTCAATGCACACCTCGTGTTGGATCTGGTTTTTCGATGCAGTCCTTGGAGCAACGCACTGGGCCAGTCAGGAGGCCGCGGGGTCGTTTATGTCCGTAACGCTATTTACCGCTTCTGGAGAGTTTTGTAGGAACCACGGTCAGCCGCCGCTCACAGGTGGAAGGAACGAGACCTCGTCGCCATCCTTCAGCTCGAGCCCGGCAGCGCCGTATTCCTTGTTCACGGAGAGGATGATGTGGTCCCTGTACCTAGCCATATCAGGGAATCTCTCGATGTAACTATCAAGGAGTTTCTTAACAGTGGTCCCTTCCGGGATCTCGAGCTCCTCCTCTTTCGTTCCGATTATGTCTCTGAAGGACGCAAACATCTTCACTCGGACCTTGATAATCCATACCCCCTCGGTTCTACGGTCAACTACTATGAGCATCTCCTATTCAAATTCTCCCCGCGTCCGGCCCGTGGACCCTGCGGTAACTAATCGTTGTGTCCACGAACGGAGTCGGGATATCACCGTTAATTACATCAGTCCTCCGAATACGACTTTAATACGCACACATTGGGTCGATACTAGTATGCTGGCGCCCCGCATGTGATAAACAATCAGATAAATGACCAGGTAAGACATGGTGCCGTTTCCACTAGAACAATGAGACGTACTATTACCAAATCGTGTCTGGAAAGCTCTTTAAACTGAGCAACACGATTGGGCAACTTACACTCAACAACAAAGCTTTTCGCATCCTAAGCAGGCAGATACCTAGGGGTAGCATGCTGCGCTTGTAACAAGTGGCGATGCCATCGACGGATGCGAAATCCTGAGCAATCTGAAATGCGTTTCACTGAAGCCAGAGGGGGAGAATGTCGACGACGCCGGATCAACCAAGAGGGGGCACTGTCGGCCCTAGAAACAAAGAAGAAGGCAGAGGTAGAGGCTGGGACCTCGAGCCACAGATCGGTGCAAACGCCAAGACAGTACTGGAGAGGAGGTACCTCCGGAAGGGAGACGATGGGAAGCCCGTAGAGACTCCAAGACAACTTTTCGAGAGGGTGGCCCGGGCCATTGCGTCCGCAGAGGCGAACTATGGAGGGTCCGAGGAGGAGGTCGAGAAGACCGCACGGCGATTCTACGAGGCCATGGCACGCCAGGAGTTCTTGCCGAACAGCCCGACACTTATGAACGCGGGTCGAGAGCTCGGGCAGCTGTCTGCCTGCTTCGTTCTTCCGATAGGCGACTCGATGGAGGAGATATTCGACGCCATCAAGTTCACAGCACTCATCCACAAATGTCTCGTCCCAGAGACACTCGTGATGACGGACCGGGGCTGTAGGAAGCTCGGAGCGATCGAGAAAGGCGTCTGGATAGAAACCCATGATGGAATGGACAAGGTCGTCGGGCGGCATTCGAACGGCGTGCAAGAAGTGTTCACGTTGGAAACCGTCGAGGGCTACTCCGTCTCGGGAACAGGGCTCCACCGGCTTATGGTGAGGAGCAGGGAAGGAGCACACGAGTGGAGGCAGATCGACGAACTGCACAGAGACGACACCCTCCTCATGAAGCTCGGGGGATGGCTGGGGGGAGTATTGGAAAGTGTCGACTGTGAGGTAGAAGAGATACTACAATCAGGCGTCGACGAGAGGGTCATCGAAAGCGACGAGCGCGCCCTCTGCGAATTCCTCAGAAGAGCGTTCACCGAACACGGCGGGATCGGCCCGACTGGCGTGATCTCGGTAGACCTTGCCTCCGAAGAGACCGCGAGGGATGTTCAGACCATGCTGTTCTATGTCGGTGTGCCAACCATCCGTAGAGGAAGTGCCCTGACAATCTGTACTCGGTCCGGCTTTCAAGTATTCCGAGACAAGATCGGCTTCGATTCCATCACCCTGAACAGGCGAACGGCCGAGACCGACGAGAGGGAGCTTTCTGCTGCTCTGAACAGTGCAGGCGTTGCCCACGACGAAGCGGACGACGAAGGGTTCTTCTGTGTCACCGTGAAGGAACTTGTGCCTCAGGGGGAGCGTGATGTCGTGGACCTCACCGTGGAAGGCACCCACGCCTACCTGGCGAACGGCTTCGTGTCGCACAACAGCGGGGGCGGAACTGGGTTCAGCTTCTCGAGACTCCGGCCGGCCAGCGACTCGGTCAAGAGCACCGCAGGCGTGTCGAGCGGCCCAATCTCGTTCATGGAGGTCTTCAACACCGCAACGGAGACCATCAAGCAGGGAGGCACCAGACGCGGGGCGAACATGGGCATCCTGAGGGTGGACCATCCAGACATCATTCAGTTCATAACGAGCAAGAAGGACAGCACCAAGCTGACCAACTTCAACATCTCCGTCGCGCTGACGGACAAGTTCATGGCAGCTCTTACGGAGGACGGGGAGTATGAGCTCGTCAATCCGAGGACCAAGGAGCCTGCATCCAAGATGAAGGCCCGCAAGGTGTTCGACATGATCGTGAACATGGCCTGGCGGAACGGCGAGCCGGGGATCATCTTCCTGGACAGGATTAACAGAGACAACCCGACGCCACACATCGGCGAGATCGAGAGCACCAACCCTTGTGGGGAGCAGCCCCTGCTGCCCTTCGAGTCGTGCAACCTCGGGTCCATCAACCTGGCCAAGATGCTGAGACTAGAGGGGGGGCAGTCCGCCGTCGACTACGACAGGCTGCGCGAGACAGTCCACTGGTCGGTGAGGTTCCTGGACGACGTGATTGACGTCAACAAGTATCCTCTGAAGCAGATCGAGGAGATGACGAAGGCGAACCGCAAGATAGGCCTGGGAGTCATGGGGTTCGCGGACATGCTCCTACGCATGGGCATCCCATACGATGCCGACGAAGCGCTCGATCTCGGAAGAAGATTGATGAAATTCATCGATGAAGAAGGACGCAAGGCGTCTGCTGCGCTGGCCCAGGAGCGCGGGAACTTCCCGAACTTCGACGGCAGCAGAATCGCCGAGAGGTACGACGGGATGAGGAACGCCACGGTCACGACCATCGCCCCGACCGGGACGATAAGCATCATAGCATCCGCGTCGAGCGGCATAGAGCCGATATTCGCGGTGGCATACGTGAGGAACGTGATGGATAAGGACATCCTGCCGGAGGTGAACCCGATATTCGAGGAGGTGGCTGAGGGCAGAGGGTTCTACTCGGACGCGATGATGAAGGAGATTGCCGCCCAGGGCTCTGTGAGCGACGTGAAGGGAGTCCCGGAGGACGTCCGAAAGCTGTTCGTCACCGCGTTGGACATCGACCCGGAAGCGCACATACGCATGCAGGCGGCATTCCAGGAGCACACGGACAACGCGGTCTCGAAGACGGTCAACTTCCCGAACGAAGCGACGACGGCGGATGTCGAGAAGGCGTACCTCCTCGCCTATGAGCTCGGGTGCAAAGGCGTCACCGTGTATAGGTACGGGAGTAGGGATGACCAGGTCCTGAGCGTCGGTGATGCGCCTGCGAAGGCGCAGGCCGCCGAGGATGGCGATGAGGATTCGCGCGCGCCCAGGCCGAGGCCTTATGTCACCAAGGGTTCGACGCAGCGGATCGAGACCGGGTGCGGGCATCTGTATGTCACGATAAACGAGGATGAGAACGGACTCTGCGAGGTGTTCACGCAGATGGGAAAGTCCGGAGGCTGCACCGCCTCCCAGTCTGAGGCGATAGGTCGCCTGCTCTCGCTGGCGCTCAGGTCGGGGATAGAGCCTGAGTCGATAGTGAAGCAGCTGAGGGGCATCAGGTGCCCGTCTCCGCTTTGGCAGCCCGGAGGGATGATACTCTCGTGCAGCGACGCCGTGGCAAAGGCCCTTGAGCGCTATTCCAAGGGCCGGTCGGCGGTCAGGGAAGGCGCGGACAGGGACTGGTCTGGAGGCGCGACGGTCGAGAAGCAGAACCACGTGGACAGGGGTGATGTGTGTCCCGAGTGTCCCGAGTGCGGAAGCATGGTGGAGTACGTCGAGGGATGCGTGGTATGCAGGACCTGCGGGTACTCCCGCTGCTGGTGAGCAGGCAAGAAGAGGGAAATGCAGTTTCCGGCTCCACGGGATGCGGGGCCGGAGCGGATTTATTTTTCGTGCCCGAACAGGTTGAACGGTCCAGGCTCGATCCGCGGAGGCAGATAGGATCGAGAGGGATTTCGATGAGTGCAGTGTTGGCGATCGACGGGAGCCCCGGGAGAGACGGCAACATCGACGCGATGATAAGGGCTGGAACCCGCCAGGGCGCTTGCCAAGCGCGTCGTCTGTCTCTCAGAGGCGGACATGGTCTAGCATCACCCCTCAAGGACAGGGTATGCTAACTGTATCGAGAACCAGCCTGTATACCGAGGCCGTCCTCAAGAGGGTGTGACCGGAAGTCCGTCCTATCCACACCACCCGGCGGGGACGGCGATTCAGCATACCGCCAGTTGTTGGGGCTCAACCAGGGCTTTCGGCTCACCACCCCGGAAGGAATATAATACATAGTCAAACCGATTATGGAGGACGCTGAACGCAGCGAGGAACGGTTGGATGGCATGGCCGACAAGCAATTGATCGGAGCGCTGGCCGCGGGTGACCGAGTCGACTCGTATTTCTCGGTGGCGTACAGGAAACCCGTCTCAGAGTACAGATACGGCCACATGTTCGAGTTCCGGGTCGCCGACAGGACCGGCCAGATGACCGCGAAGTACTGGGGGGGAGATGACAGAGCCAGGGTCGAGTCGCTCCATGACTCGCTCAGTAAGGGGGATGTCGTCCGGATAGTCGGCGAGGTGAGCGAGTTCAAGAGCCAGCTGGAGATCTCGATCAGCGAGAAGAACGGCGGGGTCGTTGAGCACCTCAGCGACGGAGACTACGACATCTCCGGGCTGCTGAAGACCCTGGACGGCATCCAGGAGATGAAGGATAGGCTTCTTGTCTTCGCCCGCAGCGTGGAGGAGCCTCATGTCTCCATGTTGCTGAAGAGCTTCTTCGAGCACGACGAGTTCATGGAGGCTTTCAGCGCCTGCCCGGCATCTATCCAGCTACACTCCGCTGCCGTGGGAGGGCTGCTGCATCACACGCTGAACGTCGTGGAGATGTGCGTAAAAGTCATCCAGCTGCAGCCGAACCTCGACCGCGACCTCGTGATAGCCGGAGCCCTGCTCCATGATATAGGGAAAGTAAGGAGCTTCACGGTGGGGACGAGCATCAACCACACACCCGAAGGGAACCTCGTAGGCCATCTGACGATCGGCGACGAGGAGCTGGCTGCGAGGATCAGAACGATAGATGGCTTCCCTGAAGACCTTGCGATGAAGCTCAGGCACATCGTGTTGGCGCACCATGGTAAGAAGGAGTGGGGATCCCCCGTGGAACCGATGATGCCGGAGGCGCTCCTGGTCCATCACGCGGACGACCTCGATGCCAAGCTGAACTACATGGTTACGAGGAGGGACGAAGCGGTCACCGAGGATGATTGGACCTGGGACAGGAGGCGGTCCAGGCTAATCTACCTACGATAGTCGCCTCCCCCGCGATACGCCGATATGTGTACATCAATGCAGCAAAAGGATATATACGGTCCACGTGGTCACCGTCTCCTCGCAACGAAGGGAGTGAGTGGATTGAAGACAATTCGAACGACGCTTTCGCAAGAAGAGATGCCTAAGAAGTGGTACAACATATTACCCGACCTGCCAGAGCCGCTCCCACCGCCGCTGAATCCGGCGACCAAGGAGCCGATCTCCCCGTCGGACCTCGAAGTCATCTTCCCGAAAGCGCTGATCGCCCAGGAGATGTCGTCGGAGAGCTACATCGACATACCCGATGAGGTGTTGGACTCATACCTGATGGTGATGAGGCCGAGTCCGCTCCAGCGAGCGGTCAGGCTCGAGAAGGCGTTGAAGACACCTGCGAAGATATACTTCAAGAGGGAGGACCTCAGCCCAGCAGGGAGTCACAAAACCAACACAGCGCTCGCGCAGGTGTACTACAACCTCAAGGAGGGCGTCGAGCGACTCACCACCGAGACAGGGGCTGGACAGTGGGGAACGGCGCTCAGCATGGCCTGCAACCACTTCGGCCTCGAGTGCCAGGTGTTCATGGTCAGGGCGAGCTACGACCAGAAGCCATACAGAAAGGTGATGATGCGTCTGTTCGGAGCCGATGTCAGTCCATCTCCCAGCAACCTCACAGAGTTCGGTAAGAAGCTCCTCGCCGAAGACAAGAACCACCCTGGGTCCCTGGGCATCGCCATCAGCGAGGCTATCGAGACATGCGTGAAGGACGAAAAGGCGAAGTACAGCCTGGGCAGCGTGCTCAACCACGTCATGATGCATCAGACCATCATCGGCCAGGAGGCGATGCTCCAGTTCCAGAAGCTGGGCGAGCAGCCGGACTACCTCGTCGGATGTGTCGGTGGCGGGTCCAACTTCGCCGGCTTCACATTCCCGTTCATCGGACAGAAGCTCAAGAAGAAGCTCGACACGGAGTTCGTCGCGGTCGAGCCGACGGTCGTGCCGACGCTGACCGCTGGCAAGTACGAGTACGATTTCGGCGACACTGCGGAGATGACGCCTCTGCTCATGATGTATACGCTCGGGCACGCGTTCATCCCGTCGCCTATCCACGCAGGTGGCCTTAGGTACCACGGTGCCGCGCCGACGGTCAGCGCTCTGAAGAATGCGGGTGTCGTGAAGGCGGTCGCATACGAGCAGAAGGAAGTGTTCGATGCTGCAGCGCTGTTCGCGAGGTCCGAGGGGATAATCCCGGCCCCCGAGACGGCCCATGCCGTCAAGGCGGTGATCGACCTTGCCCTGCAGGCCAAAGAGAAGAACGAGGAGAAGATCATCGCGTTCAACTTCTCCGGACACGGCCTACTGGACCTGGCGGGATACGAGCATTACCTCGACGGCAACCTCACGTAGGACGGTTCCGGAGCCGGATGGCAGGATCAGGCGAAGTAGCTATTCTGGTCCTCGCGAAGGCGCCTGTAGGACGTTCTGAACTCAGGGCGTTCGAGCAGCTTGTCCAACCTGGCCTCGAGCTCTCCCTCGAGACGGTCCTGCCTGGAGTGGAAGTGTTCGTTCCTCAAAACGTCTGCGACATCCGAGGAGTACTGCTGCATCCCTAACATGACGATCGCGGACGCATCGGTCGCCTTGGATATGACTCCGAGCGGGATGGGGGAGCCACTCTTGGTCAGCTCGAACAGGTCGGGTGAGTTGGAACCGACCTCGCCACCAACCGCGACCATCCTCCTCGGGGACACCTCAGCGGACCTGATCTGGTAGACCCTGTCCTCGGAGAAGATGAACGTGTCATACTTGCCGCTCACGTGGTCTCTACCGCTCAGGGCGCGCCACTCGTGCCTGCGTTCGCTGGAATCGTAGCGTCCCTTCAGATGCCGCATCAACTCGTCTATCCCGTGGAGCTCCATCCTTCCCACTCATCCATCAACCGGGAATGAGACCAACTCTTCGGGTCGTGCCCGACGGACGACCCGCGGGCTCATCTGTAGCTCTCGCCCGTGATCCTCTCGAGCATTTCGATATACAGTTTGGATATCTCGTCGATCTTATCCGCTGGAAGCGTCGGCATCTTCGGTTCGGGCTTGCCTTTCTTCCTAGCCTCCGAGAGCTTCTCGTGGTAGGCTGTCTGCCTGTAGTACTGTCTCACGGACTCCTTGCTGAGTTCGACGAACTCCCCCTTCGAATAGCTCTCCCAGTCCCACCAGCGGTCCTCATCGGAGGTGCCGAAGGTGTCCACGACCATGAGCTCGCGGTTCTCATCGAACGCGTACTCCTTCTTCCCGTCGACATGGATAAGGTCGCGCTTCTCGACCTCCTCCGCGATAACCTCGTCCACGCGGAGTGTGGTCTCGATGATGTTGTCGTACTCGGCCTGAGTGAGTCCGGATATCTTCAGGGCTTCCTTCTTCGTGAGGAGCCGGTCGACCTTCTCGAGCTTCGTGGTGACCTCGATGAACGGTTCGGGGAGTTTGTCACCGTATTTGACATCCTTTCCCGATTTGAATCCTAGCTTAGACGGCTTCAGTTCCCCCTCGCATATCCTGTCCCAGAGGGAGCCGGCGACGTAGTGCCTGCATATCACCTCGAGAGGGATCAGGTAGTTGGTGGACTTCCTGTTGATCTGGGAGTACTCGAGTATCTGCACCCGCTGAACCCTCATGCGGTCCGGAGGAATGAACTCCTTGAAGTGCGTCTTGACGCCGATCGAACGGCCGACCTGAAACCAGAAAGCGCTCGACCTGCAGAGAGTCTCTCCCTTGTTCGGGATCAGCGATGGGATGACCTTGTCAAAGACGGATATCTTGTCTGAGAACAAGAATTCGAGTGTGCGGGAGTCCACCTCGTAGACGTCCTTCACCTTGCCCTGGCGTATCAGTTTCATGTGACCAGGTGCGTTGTAAGTGATTGCCGTTATTAATGGTTTTGGTCGTGCTGGACTGCGGACTATCTCACGCCGACGCTAGCATTGGAAAGGCTCTCTTCCTGTAAGGGAAAAAGGATTAAGGCCCTTGGAGAAGGTACTGCGTGTCGAGGGACTGATAGTTGGGTGAGGCGTTCGACAAACACTTCTCGGCTAGGGCCAACAAGCTGAAGGCATCGGACGTCAGAGAGCTGCTGAAACTGTTGCAGAACCCCGACATGATATCGTTCGCGGGTGGATTGCCGAATCCGCAGACGTTCCCTACGGAGATGATACGCGAGATCGCCAACGACATCCTCGGAGCGGCCGACGCCGCAAAAGCTCTGCAGTACGGCATCACCGAGGGCTACCTACCTCTCCGTGAAGCGCTCGCAGACCGGATGAGGAAGAAGGGGATGGACATCGACACCGACAATGTCATCACGGTCAGCGGGTCGCAGCAAGTCATCGACCTCATGGGCAAGGTCTTCATCGACCCGAACGACCCCATGATAGTCTCAGCGCCCACGTACCTGACGGCCCTGACAGGGTTCGCGGTATACGACGCACGGTTCGAGACCGTCCCGATCGACCATGACAACATGCGCATGGACCTGTTCGAGGAGAAGCTCGCGGAGCTCTCGAAGGCCGGCGAGCACCCGAAGATCGTGTATGTGCTCCCCAACTTCCAGAACCCTGCAGGGGTGACCATGCCCGAGAAGAATCGGCGGAGGCTCGTGGACCTTGCCCACGAGCACGACCTGATCATCCTCGAGGACGATCCCTACGGCGAGCTCAGATACAAAGGAGAGGACATCCGCCCGATCAAGAGCTTCGACGACGAGGGCAGAGTCGTGTACATGAGCACTTTCTCCAAGATACTCGCGCCTGGGTTCAGGGTGGGCTGGGCCGTCGGACACACGGACATCTTGCGCAAGCTGATCATAGCGAAGCAGTCCAGCGATGTCTGCACGAACGTCCTCGGACAGGTCATATCGTGCGAGTACGTCACCCGTGGACACGTCGACCCGCAGATAGCGGAGATCCGCAAGATATATGGCAGGAAGCTCGACCTCATGCTCAAGGGCATGTCAGAGTTCATGCCGGACAGCGTCCGCTGGCTGACGCCTGAGGGTGGGATGTTCCTGTGGACGACTCTTCCCGAGGGGGCGTCATCTGTCGAACTGCTGGAGAAGGCGGTGAAGAAGAAGGTCGCGTTCGTCTCCGGCAAGGCGTTCTATCCTAATCCGGCGGATGGGTTCAGCACGCTCCGCTTGAACTTCACATACCCCTCGGACGAGATGATAACCGAGGGGCTGAGGCGCCTCGGCTCAGTGCTCGACGAGGAGCTGACATGACGATGATGCCGAGACAGACCTCCGCAAAATGACGCACGCGTGCGCTTCAGAACATATCCGCGTCCGCGTGAACGACGATGCCGCTCCCCGTGATCGAATACGGCTTGACCCTCCTCGAGTGGGCCGTCCTCCTCATCTTCAACACTCTCACCGTCAGCTGCACCTCCCCGGAGTCACGGTTCTCCTCTGAATCCAGGAGAATCACTCCGTCAGCAGTGTATTCCGCGAGCCCGTCGCGCGACGACCTCGGGTTCTCGTCCTTGACTTCGGCCGTCAGGATCACGGTCGCCCCTGTGCTCCGAAGCAGCTGACTGAGGTTGAACAGGTTGGTGCGGCGCTCCGACTCATCCGAGAACATCATGTTGAGGAGGGAGATCGAGTCGACGACCACCCTCTTGGCCCCGAATGACTTCACGAACTTCGGCAGCTCGCTCTTTATCCTCGTGATGGTCGTCTTGGCGTCTGATGGCTCGAGCTTGAAGAGCCCGAGCTTCTTGCCGGATATGGCGTCGCCCAGGTCCCAGCCGAATGAGGCGGCGTTCTTCAGAACGGAGTCCTTGTCCTCCTCGAGCGATATGAATATGCAGTGCTCGTCATTGGCGAGACCTTCCATCAGGAACTGGAGCGCCATCGTCGTCTTGCCCGTCCCGAAGGAGCCCATGAGCACAACGATATGCCCCTCAGGCAGACCGCCCTGAAGCATTTCATCCAGTCCAGATACACCTGTCTTGATCCTACTCAGCTCCATATCCTGTTCACCCCACACGCTCCGTGTTGATCACGACGAACCCGCTCTGGGACGTGATGAGGGTCGCGAACCTGGCGATCCTCTCCTGGTCGAGATGCGGCAGGACGCTCATGAACTTCTCGACATAGAGGTACCTCTGCCTCCTGGATGTGTGATGGAACTTGGCCCACTCAAACCGCAGGACGCCATCTACGCTGTCGATGATCATCTGCTGCCGTCTCCTGTCCAGTATCTCATCCGTCAGTAGTATGTAGAATATGCACTGCCACTTCTTCGCCATACGCTGTATCCCCTTGAGTAGCGCCACGATATCCTCGAACTTGACGGTTTCCGAAACCACGAGGTCCGTCAACGAGTCCAACACGATAAGGCTCTTGGGGGCGTTCTCGTCCAAGAAGGAGACCAACGATTCGAGGACATCCTCGTCCTTCTTCTCCGCGAAGAGGTCGGAACAGTCCGAACCCACCCAGCTTGTCGGAACGACAGTTCTGAAGAAGTATCCTCTGGAGAAATCCTTGAAGAGCAGGTTGGCTTCCAGAGATTCGTGGAAATCCTTCGCGAAGGAGAACTGGACCTCCCGGAGTATGTCCTCCTTCGATTTGGAGAAAGTCACATAGGCCATCTTGTCCGGCAATATGCCATCCTTGCCTGCATCGCCCATCATGAAGCTACGGGTTTCCGGGAACTCCTTCACGAGGCCGATCTTGGCTGCGGAAGTGAGCGCGAACTCCAGCCCTCCACCTCCGACGTCGCCGAGTAGCAGGACGACTGAGCCCGCGGGCATCCCGCCTCCGATTATGGAGTCGAAGTCTGCGACTCCCGTGGGCATCCTATCTAGCTTCCCTTCCGACATGAGTGCACTGCGCAAATGCATGTCTGGACTATTGAAACTTTTCGGACTGAACGGCAATGCGCGCGCGCAACGACCTCGCTCGGTCATCCACGGCTCAAGAGCTCCGACAGCATCTCGAGTGCCTTGAGGACCGCCTGAGCCTTCACCTCCGACCGCGAGCCGGCGAAGACGCTGCGAGCGGAGAACGACCGCTCGGATGAACTGACCGCGATGTAAACGAGGCCGACTGGCTTGGCAGGGGTGGCCCCCGTCGGGCCGGCGATCCCAGTTATGCCGACTCCGATACTGGCTCCAAGCCGCTTCCTGACGCCATCGGCCATCATCAGGGCGACCTCCTCGCTGACCGCACCCATCGATTCGAGCGTGCTCCGGTCTACTCCGAGAAGCGAGAACTTGGCCTCGTTGCCGTACGATATCACACCTCCGAGGAAGTAGGCGCTGCTCCCTGGCACATCGGTGATCGCATCCCCGAGTCTGCCCCCGGTACATGATTCGGCGACTGCCAGGGTCAGAGACCGCTGTTCCAGGACCTTTCCGACATCACTTGCGAGCACAACTCTTCCTCCGAGAAGCCTTCTTGACCGAAACGTCCGCGAGTCTCGCTCGCACACCAAGCTCCTCGGCGAACGAGGCGACCGCTGGGGGCACGAGGTGGCGCCAGCGCTCGCCCGCCTGCATCCTCCGCCTTATCTCGGTGCCCGAGTACAGCTTGCCGTTGTATGTCTTGGTCTTCCTCACTTCGTAACCGACCTGGCCGAAAAGCGAGCGGGTGAGCGCGTTGTTGGAGTAGACCACGTCGAACGGCGGAACATATGACTCGACGTGGCCGACCCATATGGCGTATCTGTTGACATCGCGGACCGAGACTATGTGGACCTTTGAAAGGGCGTCGTCCGGCAGAGACGACATGATCATCTGGTACCTCTCGCTGGCTGTGAACGGATTCAACATAGTATGGGATTCCTCAGCGCTCCCTATCACGATCACGAGGTCGTCGCACTCCGACAGAACTTCCAGGACGACCTTGAGATGACCTCTATGGAACGGTTGAAACCTGCCAACGACCAGGGCGCGCACTAAAACCACCGGACCTCTGAACTCAGTTGATGACGGCCCTCTCGACTGCCGACGCGGGCGTCGAAGGCTTCGATGAAGGGGGAGAGAGCCGTTTCCCTGCCACGACCAAGGCAGCCAGCTTCTTCAGCAATCCCTCCTTCTTCGAACCGACAAGCGCATGGGAGAGGACGTCGCTGAGCGTCCTGACGGGTATGACCCGGATCTTTCCTATGTACTTGTCCTCCAGGACCACGTCCCTCATGTTCTGCTCAGGTATCAACACCGTATTTATGCCCATCTCCGCGGCGGCCTCTATCTTCGCAGTGACTCCGCCCACCGGCAACACCTGACCGCGCACGCTCAGGCTCCCGGTCATCGCGACGCTCTGGTCTACCTCGATGTCCTCGAAGGCCGACATGACGGCCGTTGCGACGGCTATCGACGCGCTGTCGCCCTCGATCCCTTCGTATGTGCCTATGAACTGAACATGTATGTCGTGATTGGTTATGTCCTGTCTAGTGTATTTCTTGATGAGGGCGGAGACATTCTGCACCGATTCCTTTGCGATCTCCCCGAGTTTCCCGGTCGCGATGATCCTCCCACTCTCCCTCTCCTGGGAGGGCGTGACCTCGGCGACGATCGGGGTTACTATGCCGGAGAACTCCGCCATGGACGAATCGGCATTGAGCACCGCCAACCCGTTGACGATCCCCGTCACTGCACCCTCGGTCAGACACATATCGTAGTCCTTCCTGTGCTCCACGGCCCGGTCGGTCACCTGCTGCTCAAGGGAGCGTGCGGTCAATTTGGCCTCCACCACGTGCCTGGCCTCGACGAGGTTCTCGCCACGCTCGCGCGCGACGTCACCGGCCACACGCACCAAGCCTCCGAGCTCTCGGAGCCTGAGGGTGAGCATGCCCCTGCGTCCGGAGCGCCTCTGGGCCTCGCGGATGACCTCCGCCACCGCCGCCTTCGAGAAGTGCGGTATCTTCTTGTCCTTGGAGACCTCCTGGGCGACGAATCTTATGAGCTTCTCCCGGTTTGCGTCGTCGTCGGGCATCGTGTTCCTCATGTATATCTCGTACCCGTAGCCGCGGATCCTTGACCGGAGTGCCGGATGCATGCTACCGACCGCATCCAGGTTCCCAGCTGCCACGAGGATGAAGTCGCATGGGACGGGTTCGCTCTTCACCATAGCGCCTGAACTCCTCTCGCTCTGGCCGAGAATGCCGAACTCGCCCTCCTGGAGGGCTGTGAGCAGGCTATGCTGGCTCTCTATCCTGAGCATGTTTATCTCGTCTATGAATAGGACTCCCTTGCTAGCCTTGTGGATCGCGCCGGGCTCCAGCCGCTCATGGGCAGGCGTTTCGAGCCCTCCGCTCTGGAACGGGTCGTGCTTGACGTCCCCGAGCAACGCACCCGCATGCGCTCCCGTGGCGTCCACGAACGGCGGTGGATCGTCGGGGGCGTGCGTCACCACCAACTTTGGGACCATGATGGCCTCGCGCCGTTGGCCCGTCATGTACCTGAATATCATGAATATGAACAGGGCACCCACGATACCGATCAGGAGTATCGTCGAATCTCCGGACTGGATGTAGAAGAAAACCGTGAGGAGTAGGAACATGACCAGCAGACCGATCGCCCATGAGTTTCTCTGGTTGCGCTTCTGTTCGGCCTCTGCCTTCTGTGCCTGGACGATCTCCTTGCCCTTGCCGACCGGGACGATCCTGATTTTGGGCTCGTTCGAGTCGTCAGGGTTGTGATACGCGATGACATCCTGGAGGTCGCCCTTTGGGATGAAGTCGATCATGGAATTGGCCAGCATGGACTTGCCAGTACCCGGGTCGCCGATCAGAATGACGTGCCTCTTCTGTTCGGCCGCCTTCCTGATGACCCTCACTGCCGCTTCCTGACCGACGACCTGGTCCACGAGGTTGGACGGAATCGTGATCTCGTCGGTCGCCTCGAACTTCTGGCTCTTGATCCAATCTTCGACATCGGGCAAGCCCAGCTCGGCCTTAGAATCAACAACGCCCATCGGACTACACCAGTACCTGGGGTTCCTATTAAGCTTGTGCTAAATAAGCATTGCGCCTTGAAGCGTTATGCAATGAGCCGAGCCAGTGTATTCGGTCCGGCCCGTGCGAAGCATTTCATTCAGCACGAACAAATATTAACTGTGTCGGCATGTCAAATCGGTTCCTGCAGGAAGAGAATGAAGCTAGATGACCTTGGCATTGATGGCCGGATAGTAGAGAAGCTGCGGGCCAACGGGATCGAGGAGCTGTACCCCCCACAGGCTCAGGCTGTAGCCCCAGCGCTTGCAGGTCGGAACCTCGTCCTGGCGATACCGACGGCCTCCGGGAAGAGCCTGGTCGCATACCTGGCAATCCTTCACAGCGTTCTCAAAGGAGGCAAGGCGCTCTACATCGTCCCCTTGAAGGCCCTCGCCTCGGAGAAGTACGAGGACCTCTCGAAGTTTGCGGACCTGGGCATCAAAGTCGGGGAGTCGACCGGAGACTACGACGACATCGACCCGAAGCTGAGCACATACGACGTCGTAATCGCGACATCCGAGAAGGTCGATTCGCTCCTGCGCCACCGCACCAAGTGGCTCAAGCAGATCACGGTGGTCGTCGCTGACGAGGTCCACCTGATGAACGATCCCGACAGGGGCCCGACCCTGGAGGTCATACTTGTCAAGTTCAGAACTTTCAGCCCGGACTCCCAGCTAATCGCCCTATCTGCGACGATACGCAACTGCTCGGAACTCGCGGAGTGGTTGGAGGCGGAGCTGGTCATCAGCGACTGGAGGCCGGTACCCCTTCGGGAGGGCGTGTGCTCGGACGGCCAGATATTCTTCACGGACAACTCGAAAAGGACCCTTCCAGAGGGGGAGAACCCCATCCACAGCATCGTCGCCTCCACGATCCGGGCAGGGGGCCAATGTCTGGTGTTCGTCAACACGCGCAGGTCGACCGAGTCGCTCGCTGTCGAGCTGGGGACCATGGTGAGGAGGCTCATGCCTGAGAAGAAGGGTGCGCTGAGCCAGGCGTCGAAGAGGCTCGCCGGGGAGCAGGAGGAGCCTACCATGCTCGGGGCGAAGCTCGCGCGATGCATCAGGAACGGCTGCGCGTTCCACCACGCCGGCCTAGCCAGCTCGCAGAGGAAGCTCGTGGAGTCCAGCTTCAGAAACGGCGATATCGGAGTCATCACCGCCACGCCCACCCTCGCCGCTGGCATCAACCTGCCGGCAAGGACTGTCATCGTCAGGGATGTCAAGAGGTTCGATTCGAACTTCGGCTATACAGCCGTGCCAGTCCTCGAGGTGAAGCAGATGTGCGGCCGGGCGGGGCGTCCGAGGTACGACAAGTACGGAGAGGCGATCCTCATCGCGAGGAACGAGGAGGAGAGGCAGTTCATGCTCGACACGTACCTGCTCGGAGAGAACGAGAACCTCTACTCCAAGCTCGGGACGGAGCCAGCGATACGGTCGCATGTGCTGGGGCTCGTAGCGACGGGTGATGCGCGGTCCTACGAGGACCTCCTCGACTTCTTCGGAAGGACTTTCTTGGCTCACCAGACGGACATCCATCATCTCGAGGACAACATCGAGAAGGTGACGAAGTTCCTCAGGGATGAGGGGATGATCGAGGGCGACGACGAACTTGCGGTGACAAGCTTCGGGAAGAGGGTCAGTGACGTCTACATCGACCCGCTCTCCGCCACCATGATCAGAGACGCGTTGAAGAACCACAGGGAGGCCTGTGAATTCGGGCTCATACACGCGGTCTGCTCCGTCCCGGACATGAAGCTCATGTACCTGAGACGCTCGGACTATGATTGGATAGAGGAGTTCCTCGACGAGGTGAGAGAGAGCCTCCTGGTCGAGGTCGTGCCTCCATCGGACATAGGCAGGTACGAGCTCTTCCTATCTGAGATCAAGACGGCCAAGGTGGTTTACGATTGGATCTCCGAAACCAGCGAGACGTCCATGGAGAAGACCTATGGCATCGGCCCCGGCGACATCCGGAACAAGGTGGAGCGGGCCGAATGGCTCATGCACGCAGCATTACGCATCGCCGGGCTCGTGAACCGCGACGCCGTCGGAGACATCGAGGACATACACAGGCGGATCCAATACGGAGTCAAGGGCGAGCTTCTCGGGCTGGTGAAACTGAAGGGAATTGGACGCGTCAGGGCAAGAGCCTTGTTCCACCGCAACATCCGCACGCTCGAAGATCTTCGTAACACGAGTTATGACATTCTGAGGCAGATACCCAATGTGGGCGAGGCTGTCGCGAGGTCGATCAAGTCGCAGCTCGGACAATCGGAGCCGGGCATCCCAGAAGAGCCGGAATCTGGACAGAGCTCCCTCGGCGATTTCTGACCAAGTTATATTACCGTGCTGAGTGATTCTAGCTTCTGACCCCCATGCCCGACACGGACTCTGGACCCCCGGAAGGTGGCATCGTCGCCTGGAAACGGCAGACCGCGCCCGGAGAGGGGCCAAGACTGATGGATGCCCTACTCGACGACGCGTCGGCAGCGGGAGCAAGCATCCTGGTTCTTGACGGAAGCATGGTGTTCGGCTCCGACCACCTCGCGAGCGCCCTATACCACGCGCGCAAGGCCATCGACGGGGGGTGGAACGCCTCAGACTCCCTTCAGATGGAGACGCTCCTGTACTCGTCCGGGGAGAGGCAGCTCAGCAGCGCGATAAAGAAGATGTCGGTAAGCGACACTACGACTGTCGTCGTCGTCGCGAGACTGTCCACCAACGGGTTCGACCCTGGCGAAGGATGGGACATTCTACCCAGGAAACCGGGATCCGTCGAGATGGATCAGCTCACCAGATTCGGGATCGACCTGACGTCGGCAGGAACCACCCGGGCCGACCTTCTGAGCGATCTCGTCCTCGAGCGCGTGGCGAATGTCGACCTTATAAAGAAGTGAATCGACAAACGGATACTGACTGGCTTTGAAAAGTCGCTTCGGTGCTATTATAATAAGACCTCACGACAATTATGGGGGACCATCATGGCGGAAGTAGTGGAGTGTGTCCCCAACTTCAGCGAGGGGCGGAATAAGGAAGTGGTAGACAAAATCGCGGACGCCATCAGCTCTGCCCCTGGCATAAAGATACTCGATGTCGAGATGGATCCTGACCACAACAGGTCCGTCGTGACCTTCGTCGGTAACAAGCAGAGCGTTCAGGAGGGCGCGTTCCGAGGCGCACAAGCCGCCGCAGAGCTGATAGACCTGACCAAGCACCAGGGGGAGCATCCTAGGATGGGAGCGCTCGATGTGCTCCCGTTCGTGCCGATACAGGGTGTGACGATGGATGACTGCGTTGAGGTGGCTCACAACGTGGGTGCGCGAATAGCCAAGCACCTTAAGATTCCGATATATCTGTACGAATCCGCTGCGAAAAGGTCCGACAGGAAGAACCTGGAGAATGTCAGGAAAGGGCAGTTCGAAGGGTTGAGGGAGTCGATCAGGACCGACGACTCCAAGTATCCGGACTTCGGCCCACGAGAGGTGCATCCGACCGCGGGTGCAATCGCGGTCGGAGCTAGGATGCCTCTGATAGCATTCAACATCAACCTCAGGTCGCACGATCTTGCAGCCGCGAAGGACATCGCGAAGAAGATACGGACCAGTGGCGGTGGGCTCCCCCACCTGAAGGCACTTGGGTTCGACCTGAAGGACAAAGGGATGGTCCAGGTGTCGATGAATCTGACGGACTACACCGTCACGCCCATCTCTAAAGTGTTCGAAGAGGTCGGAAGAGAGGCGGAGGCGAGAGGCATCGAGGTCGCGGAGGGCGAGATCATCGGCCTGATACCTCTGGATGCGATATGCGACATAACGACTAGGTTCCTGAAGCTCGAGCAGTTCACCAGCGGTCAAATCCTGGAGAGACGGATATGGTGCTAAATGGTGTAGAGAGTCTGAGGGATTTCTGTGCTGAACTATCGTCCAGCTCGCCGTCGCCAGGTGGAGGGACCGCCTCTGCGGCCGCGGGAGCGATGGCTGCATCCCTTCTCGCGATGGTGTGCTCCGTCACCGCGAAGAGCAGGAAGAGCGAGGAGCAGAGACCGGAGTTAGACATGCTCACAGACTCACTCCTCACGCTAAGGGACGAGCTCGTGGACCTGGCGCAGGAGGACGCAAGGGCCTACGACGGGCTTGTCGAGGCCATGAGAAGGAAGCGGGCGGAGGGGACGGATGACGCCGTCGAGGCCGTCAAGACCGCCCTGGGAGAGGCGACGGAGGTCCCTCAGAAGACCGCCAGGGCGTGCGCGCGCATCCTGGAGATGGCGACCAGGGTCGGAGAGATAGGCACGAAGAACGCGTATTCGGACGTGGCGGTGGCAGTGTACCTCGCCGAGGCGGGTGTCACCGGAGCATTGATGAACGTCTTGATCAACATCGAGGGCTCGACCGACAGCGAGCAGGCCGATAGTATGAGGATGGATGTGCAGGACCAGTACGAGAGGGCTGGACGAGCCGCCAAAGAGGCTCTTGACCGCCTGAGCGGTGCCCTGAGATAGACGACGGGGTCGCAGCAGCAGCCTATCAGAGTTGATACTACATGACGATACCTTTAATACGATTGACTAAAATGAGAACGTCTGAAGTTCTGCCAGAGGAAAGATCTCTCTCGAGTGCAGTCGGACAGGAGCCTGGTTTGAATTGGCGGGCAATTACCTAAAAAGCCTCCAGCTTGCGAAGCAGCTGGAGGGGCGGGCAAAGGAGGCCGCTAAGAACAAGAAGCTCGCAGAGGCAGAGAGAGAATCTCTTCAGGAGTTCCTGGACCTCTGCAAGGCCAGCGATGTCGACATATCTGACATCGATAAGACGCTGTCCGAGTTCGCCGCCTCGATTGACGGCAGGGATTACCAGGCGGCCATCGGTCACTCGACCAAAGCAAGGGAGATGGCCAAGAACGCTTACATCCATAAGATCGCAGATGTCGCTGATTCTGTCGATGCACTTCTCAAACTCACCGCCGGAGCGGAGGGCGAGGCTAAGGGCGCCAAGGAGATACTCGAGAGGAGCAAGGATCTCGTCGTCAAGGACGACCTCGAAGGTGCGATGAAGCAGGCGAAGAGCGCGTATGACGCCGGGGAAAGGGCGTTCCACGAGCATTTCTCTGCGTTGTTCTCTCAGGCCCAAGGCGTCGTCAACCAGGCCAAGGACATGGGGGATGACGTCAGCTTGTACGAGGATCTCCTTGCCAGATCGAAGTCCGCCCTTGAGAAGCAGGACTACGAGACCAGCATGTCCCAGCTGAAGGAGGCTCTCGAAGGGGCCGGGGAGAATCTGAAGTCGCAGATCGAGGAGACCATCACGAGAGCTGATGATATTGTCCGTACGGGAGAGGACATCGAGGCTGAAACGGAGAGAGTGACCAAACACATCGAACGAGCTAGGAGCGCTCTCGAATCCCTGAGGTACAGGGACGCTCTGAGCTACTCGAAGAGGGCCGAGGGCGAGGCAGACAAGGTTATCTCAAGCAGCCTCAACGACATGATCAGGGAGATCAGAAACAGCATCAAATCGATGAAGACCGACGACGAAGAATCGCATGAGTCCCGGCAGCTCCTTGACCAGGCACAGGAAGCCGTCAAGGAGAAGAGGTACAACGACGCGATCAAGTCGTACAACGAGGCGAAGGGGAAGAATCACGCGATTCAATTCCAGGGAGTGCTGAGAGTCATCGCGAAGGCAAAGGACAAGTTCGTCCTCGCCAAGAAGGTCGGCGTGGACATGAGCGAGGCTCTGCGGTTGCTCAACGTATCGAGAGAAGCCCTCAAGAACGGCAAGTTCGAAGAGGCGATCGGGCTCGCGGAGCAGAGCGAGGACGCCGTGGAGATCGCGCTGCAGCTATTCTACAAGGCCCGGGACGGACTCGTTGAACTCGCAAAGAGCGTCAAACTCGCGAAGGCCCTGGACCTGGATATCTCGCAGCCCAAGAGCCATCTCGCAGACGCCAAGAAGGCCTTCGAGAACAGGGACTACGAGAAGGCAGGCAAGACCACATCCGAGGGCGTCTCGATGGCCAGGAAGATGGCCTATGACGTGGCTCGGGTGAAGATCGACGACGCGGACCGTGCAGTGAAGCTCGCCATCCGGATCGGCGCCGAAGTCATCGAGGCCGAGGAGACCCTTGAGAAGGCCACCATCTCGATGTCGGGGGAGAACCTGTCAGAGACGATTTCGTTGATCGACGCCAGTCTGAACGCCGCTTCGAGCGCCCTGTCGAGGGCGCTCACGGACAAGCTGAACAGCATTGATGACTTCGTCTCTGGCATCACAGGATTCGATGATTCACTCACCGAGGTCAAGGGGAGTATCGAAAAAGCCAGGAACCTCATAGCGGAAAAGGAGTTCGAGAGGACGAACGTGATCATCCTCGAGATAACCGCAGGCCTGGAGGACCTGGGCAGACAGGAGTGCGAGAGGATGGCCGGCGTCTCGCGCGAGAGGCTCCAAATGGCCGCATCGATGGGGATCGATACATCGGACCTCGAAGTCCTCAAAACCAGAGCGGGGGAGCTTCTCGAGAAGGAATCGTACCATGAATCTCTATCGCGTATGAGAGAGGTCGTGCAGAACGCTGACGAGGAGATGTTCAGAGCGTTGCAGGCGGATTTCTCGGCCATCAAGGACGCTCTCGAAGACGCGAAGACCCTGACTATCGATATCTCAAACGCGAAGGACCGTCTGAAGGACGCGAGGAAGAAGGCCGAGGCCGGGGAGTTCCGTGAGGCGTTCGATCTTGCCGCAAGCACCAAAGAGCAGATCAGGGACAGCATCGCCAAGTATGACACCATCAAGGAGAAGGCCAGAAAGGCCGAGGAGCTCATCAACGAGGCGGGTGAGAGTAGGATAGACGTGTCGAGCCAGACTAGAAGGCTCAACGAGGCCCGAGACATCTTCCTGGAGGGCAAGCTCGACGCCGCCGATGACATTCTCGAAAGACTGATCAACGAGACCGAAAAAAGGCTCGCGATGTACCTAGCAGCAAAGTTCATACTCGTATCGAAGGAGAACATAGACCTGGCGGAGGCACACGGAATCACGATCGACGAGGCACAGGGACTGCTATCCAAGGCCAAGGAGCAGATGAAGCAGAAGGATTACGACGAAGCGCTCGAGCTGAGCAAGAAGGCCAGCGAGACCGCGAAGGTGTCCCTCACGGCTGGCGTCGAGGAGATGATTCGGAATGTGCAGAGAATCGTCACCGATGCAAAGAACGTCAGCATAGACACGGTCGGACCCGATAAGCTCGTTGAGAAAGCGACCGAGCTCTCCAGCAAGGCGGAGTTCTCCGAGGCGCTCAGATGCCTGGACTCGGCGAAGGAGGACATCGACCATATACGGAACCTCAGCTCACAGGCGGCCGGTGAGATTAAGAGCGCGAGAAGCAGCCTCAAGGACGCAGAGACGTTCAACATGTCGGTCGACCAGGCGAGGGAGCTCCTCGACCAGTCGGTCGAGGCCATGACCCGCCATCAGTACGCCATAGCTCTCGAGCTCGCCAAAAAGTCGGCAGAAATGTCGCTCGAGGCCACCAGATCCACCATCTGGAAGACTCTGGAACGGTTCAAGGCGCGTGTCGAGGAAACCATCGCCGAAGGCATGCACGTCGGAATCGCCGAGAGGTATGTCGCCGAGGGCATCGACGCCTTCAACAATGGAAAGTACCAGGACTCCCTCAAACTGGCCATGCAGTGCGAGGCCGAGATGGAGCGCGCGGAACTCCAGAAGGACATCAGCGCCCAAGCGGTCGAGAGTGCGATGAAGAAGTTGGCCGACGCTACAGCCGAGGGGATCAGGGTTGATGCGGCCGCCGAGATCGCGGACAGAGCAGAGTCGTTTCTCAAGCAGGGAAAATACACTGACGCTCTTTCCACGGCCATTGAGAGCGGCGACGCCCTGCATGAGATCAGGGAGAACCTCGACAGCGCCCGGATCGCGTTCAGCGCCACAAGGGAGCAGGTGGAGCGGCTGAAGAAAGTGAATATCGACACTTCGAGCTGTGACGAGATAATCGACATGGCGCACGAATACCTATCAGTACATGATTTCGACAAGTTCAGGGACGCACTCGTCCGATGCTCGAAAAAGGTAGGGACGCTGTTCGAGACATCCGTCAGCGACCTGATGGACGAGACCAAGGAGATTATTTCGAAGGCGAATGCGATGGGCATCGACACCAAGGACTGCGAGAACCTCCTCGAGGTGGCAGGGACATCGTTCTCGGAGAAGCTCTGGGACTTCTCGTACCAGCAGGCGGAGTCATGCAGAGGGAAATGCATCGACCTGGTCGAGAAGAAGATCTCGAACCTCGTGCAAGAAATAGAAAATCGACTTGTGACGCTCGGCCATGTGGGGGCGGGCGTGAAGTCGATCCGGAAGCTCATAGATGAAGCGCGAACCAGCATAGACTCGGGGGACCACATGAGGGCTTTCGACATACTCATGAAGGCGGACCAGAAGGTCCAGACCATCGAGGACTCCAACTGGAAGTACCTCGACATCTCGATCGCAGCCGAGAGCGCGATAGAGAACCTGCGACGGCTCGGTGGCTCTGTCAAGGAGGCCAAGAGGCTGCTGGACCTGGCAGACCTCGAGAAGGAGAAGGATTACGATTCAGCCATCGAGCTTGTCGCTGAGGCTCTGGACACCGCTCACACACAGACCGAATCCTATGCTGCGGATATATCCGGAGTGATCACGACTGACGGCCTGTACAGCGGCACCGAGAGTGAAATCGTCGTCTCTCTCCGAAACAGCGGCAAGGCGGCCGCCAGGTCGGTAAAGGTCGAGCTGTCAGGGGAGTTCGATCTGAAGGACGTCCAATCCATCGACCTGCTGGAGCCCGGGAAAGAGGAGCGCGTCGTCGCCAGGATAGTGCCCAGAGATGAGGGCGATCTATCGATCAGGGCAAACATCTCCGCCAGAAGGCGGTTCGATTCAGCGGTGGACGATTTCGAGATCGAGGGTCGGCTGAAAGTGTACTCGTCAGGGCCGCCTTTCAAGATCGCGAGGGCCACTGGAGTGTCCAAGTGCGCCCTTTGCCAGGGCAAGGTCAAGTCAGGGTTCGACATCGTCTCGTGCAGATGCGGGAGCGATCTCCACCTCGCCTGTGCCAAAAGGGCGGGCAGATGTCCTGTCTGCGGACAGGAATTCAAGTTCTAGGCTGAGCCGCCGACCTTGGCGCTGGATATCCTTATCGCTGGTGTGTCTACGCCGAAGGCCGACCTCGATTCCTTCCCCACCATATCGATTCTGGAAAACATGTCGACAAGCCCTATCCCGACGGTGGCCTGACGGATGGTGTCCCCCAGTTCGCCGTGCTCGATCAGGTAACTCTCCATCATGAGCCCCGAGAACTCGCCAGTCGCCAGGTTCGGGTTGTCGAACGTCAATCGGAGATATACCCCGCGACCCGTATCTCGGATCATCTCCTCAGTCGTTGCGTCTCCTTTCGCGACTACCAGGTTCGAGAACGAGATGCTAGGTGGAGACCTGTAACTCCACACGGCGTCTCCTCTGGATGAGTTGCCGGTGCTCTCTATCGAGTCTTTCCCGGCCGTATAGGAATCATGGAGGTAAGACTTGAGCACTCCGGATTCGATCACGCTCTTCTTCAGCGAGGGGGTACCTTCTCCATCGAACGAGGTACTGCCCACGGCCCATTCCACCGTAGGGTCGTCCAGGACCGAGAACCCTTCAGCGCCGATCTTCTCCCCGAGCTTGCCCGACAGATAGCTCCTCTTGCGCTGAACACTCTCTGCGTTCACGCCTCCGCCGACAGCTTGGGCCAGGACATAGCCGGATGCGAGCGGGTCCATGACGACCGGGAGGTCCCCCGTCTCGATCTTCTTCTGGACGAGCCCTCGGACGGCATGCTCGCGCGCGCTGCGCCCGACCGTCTCGAGAGAGCTTCTTTCCAGTCTTCTGCTCGAGGCGTAGTCGAGGCCTGAGAACATCATATCCCCGTCGCGGGCGACTGTCTCAGAGAATACGTCGAACGATGTCATCCCCTGATTCAGAGACAGACCGTTGCTGTTTCTGAGCGCGACCTCGCCGACGGCCACCATGAGACCTGCGTTCACCGAGGATATCCTCTTGTCATCCCCAGCGACGTCCGTTAGTGTCAGCAGCATGTCGACCGCCTCATCCGGCTGAAGCGAGGCGATGGACTTGTCGTAGAGGCCCTGTCTGAACGTGACATTCTCCGCCACTGGAAGACCCTTGAAATCAGGGTCCGGGACTCCCGCCCTTGCCTGTGAGACCGCCAGCTCAGCCGCCTTATCAATGTCGGCGACGGCATGTCCGGAGCAGTATGCGAACCCTGGGCTGCCTCGGTCGAACACGCGGACCGCCACGCCGGAGTCCATCACCGAGGCCGCCTGTTTCATCGAGCCTTTCTCGACCTCCGCAGTGGCTGCGCGGTTCTGCGTCACGAGGATGTCGAAAGTCAGGCCACCGAATCTCTCTACGATCCCAACGGTTAGGTCTGCCAGTTCAGATACAGTGCTCATCTCATACACCCCTATGCGAGACCTCCGACCAGCATGTTCTCCACGCGGATGTGAGGTCCTCCGTCCGTCGTCCTCGCATCCTGCCCGGACTTCCCGCAGTAGCCCGGGTCGGTCAGGACGAAATCGTCCGCAACGTCCGTGACTCCGTGCAGCGCCTCCAACACAAGCCCCGAGAGTATGGCATCGCGGTATCGTTGGCCTATCTCGCCTCTCACGATCCTATACGCCTCATCGCACTTGAACATGAACTGGCCCTTCGCAGGGTCGACATATCCGTACTGGGCACCGACGATCAACATGCCGTCCCGGACTTCCTCGATCAGTTCATTCTTCTTGACGTCTCCCGCCGCGATGAACGTGTTACTCATCCTGACGATGGGAGGGGTCGAGTAGCTCTCCGCCCTGCCTGCGCCGTCAGCGGGGACGCCCATCCGGCTGCTCGTCTCGAGGCTATGCATGAGCCCGCTCAATACGCCCTTGTCTATCAGCGTGTGCCTAGTCGATTTCACGCCTTCCCAGTCATACGCGAAATATCCGAAGGTGTTGGCGATGGTAGGATCATCGACGAGTGTGACCGCTTCGGTTGCGACGCGCTTTCCCTGCATGCCCTCGAGCACCGACGCGCCTGCAAGCACTGTGTCGGCCTCGCACGCATGCCCCAGCGCCTCGTGCGCCAGCATCCCCGTCATCCTATTGTCCAGCACGCATGTGAACTTGCCCGCAGGGACAGGCTTACTGTCCAGGAGCCTTATGGCCTGCGCGGCAGCCTTGACGCCTATCTCGGCAGCCTCCCCGGACTGGACGACCTCGTATCCTCCGACGTTGCCGACCGACTCATGTCCCCGCTGGACGATGCCATCGGCCCGTGCCCATGCGGAGCACGAAGCCAGCGTCCACCACTCGTCCGTAACGACCAGGGACCCGAAGGAGTTGGCGACGACCCTCTTCCCCTCATAATCCTCGTATCGAGTGTTCCTGCTGACCACGCGTTCGTCCACGGACCCCATTGACTTGTCGAAACCCATCGCTAGCCCCAGTTTGTCTGAGACAGGTACCGACGACGGTTGTACGCGGCACGGGTAGACGTCCTTCTTCCTGTTCGACGGGGCCTCGTCAATCTTGAACCTGACCTTTGCCTTGTCCCTACTCACCCTAGCCAGCTTCGCAGCCTTCTCCGCAGCCTCCCTGACGACGCCGATGCCGAGGTCGTTGCAGACGGCGAACCCCCAGCCACCGTCAACGAACGCACGGATTCCACAACCTCTCTCGACCATTGTGGTGATGGTCTTGGTCATTCCATCCATCACGACAATGACGGTACCCAAGAACGACTCCATCCTCAGATCAGCGAACTCAGCACCGCTGCGAAGTGCATGGTCAATTGCAGCCTCTGCGACATCTTCCAACCGACTCCCCTCGTGAGGCCATATGGAATGTGCGATGTTCAATCTATCGCAAGATCAGGAGCGCGTGAAATGGCATACCTGTTCCGCCGTGTCGACGAACACACCTTCCGAGATCATCCGGGCTATCATCTCGATGTCCCCGGCCATGGAACGGTCCTCCTCGAGGCGGGGCACCCTCGACCGCAGGAGAATTCTTACGCTCTCGATCGCTGGGCTCGCGTGCAGAGGTATGAAATCCAAACCCTGAGCGGCAGCCATCATCTCGATCGCGAGAATCCTGGAGACGTTTTCAACGATTTGTCGGGCCTTCCAGGCAGAGGTCATGCCCATGCTGTTGTGGTCCTCCTGGTTGGCACTTGTCGGGATGGAGTCGGCGGAGGCTGGATGCACGAGCACCTTGTTCTCCGATACGACGGAGGCAGCGACGTACTGTGGAACCATCATCCCCGAGTTGAGACCTCCATGCCTCGTAAGGAACGGCGGGAGCCCGCTCAACTTGTGATCGACGAGTCTCGCCAGGCGCCTCTCGGAGAACGCTCCGAGCTCATGCACCGCGAGTCCCATGTAATCCATGGCAAGGGCCACAGGCTGGCCATGGAAGTTTCCACCGGACAGCATCCTGGAATCCTCGGGGAAGTAGAGAGGGTTATCGGTCGCGGAGTTCATCTCGACTCCGAGCACGCCCATCGCGTGCCAAACGGCGTCAAGCGTCGCCCCGACCACCTGTGGGATGCATCTAAGCGTGTAGGCATCCTGCACCTTAGCGCAGTGTCTGTGCGACTGCATGACCTCGCTGTCCTGCAGAAGGGTACGCATGTTCTTCGCGACCGCGAGCTGACCTTTGTGGGGTCGCACCTTATGGATCGACTCGTCGAACGCGACAGCGGTTCCCTTCAGGGCATCCAGCGACATCGCGGCGACTATCTGCGCGTTGTCGATCAGGTTCGCCGCGTCCTCTGCTGCCAGGCAGCCGACCGCGGTCATGCCCTGCGTGCCGTTGATGAGTGATATCGCCTCCTTCGGTTCGAGGACCAGAGGCTCGATCCCTGAGGCAGAAAGGGCCTCCGCACCTGGCCCGACCCCTGCGCTCGATTCCGCCCGGCCTTCGCCGATGACAACGAGTGCTAGGTGTGCAAGAAGTGCGAGGTCTCCGCTCGCGCCCACCGACCCCTGGCGGGGTATGACCGGGTGTACCCCGCTATTGAGCATGTCGACCAGCATGTCGACGAGTTGGGGGCGTATGCCAGAGAACCCTTTCGCGAGGGCGTTCGCCCGTAGAAGCATCATCGCTCGGACGGCCTCCACGGGAAGCGCCTCTCCGACGCCGCATGCATGGCTTCTGAGAAGGTTGACCTGAAGAGTCCTCAGATCGTCCTGCGGGATCCTCACATCGAGTAGGTCTCCCACGCCAGTGTTCACGGCATACACCGTGGACCCCCCGTCAAGAAGTCTCTCGAGGGACGCTCTAGACTCAGATATCCTGCCCCTCGCCTCGGTGGCCAGCTCCACACTTGCGCCCATGCGAGCCACACGGACGACCTTGTCTATCGACAAGGTGGAGCCGTCTATCCTCACCGCCCCTCGAGAGGCGGACGCCTGTTCGGTCATGAAGAACCTCCTCCATCGTAGGCGACAGCATGAATCCCCTTGCACGTACCTGTACTTATTCGTCCCGGGGTCGCTCGCCGTTCTCCCTTAGAGGCACGAACTTGTACCCGTAATGGATCACACCGGCCGAACCCTCCTCGCTGAGCTTGCGGAGAGTGGCCCTGACCTTCGTGCCGATAGAGAGGTCGGAGGCATCGCAGTCTATCACCTGCCCGGTCACCTTGGCGCCCTCATCGAGCTCTACCATTGCGAGGATGTATGGCTTCTGCAAGTTGTGCTCGTCCATGCCCTCATGAACCTCCGTGAAGGAGAATATCGCGCCCGTTCCCTTCATCTTGACCGGCTCTGTCTTGCCGACGCTCTTCCTGTGACAGAGAGGGCAGATTATCCTCGGTGGGAAGTAGAACTTCCCACAGTTGTTGCACTTGAAGCCTACCATGTTGTATCTGCTGGGGTTCTCCCTCCAGTACCGTGGTGCCGACGCCATATCAAACCCTCCTGAACAGATGGACCACGACCGTCGCGCCAGTCCCGCCTACATTCTGCGTCAGTCCCACGTCTGCGTCTTTGACCTGCCTCTTGTCAGCCTTCCCTCTCAGCTGGCTTACTATCTCGACTGCCTGGGCCACGCCCGTTGCGCCGATCGGGTCCCCTCTTGCCTTGAGGCCCCCGGAGGTGTTGACAGCCACATCGCCATCCAAGGAGGTCAGACCTTCCTCTGTCGCCTTTCCACCCTCACCCTTCGGGAAGAAGCCCAGGTCCTCGATCGCGATTATCTCGCTGATGGTGTAGTTGTCGTGGACCTCTGCGACATCCACATCCTTCTGAGAAAGCCCCGCCATCTTGAGCGCTCTCTGCGTCGCTGCCCTGGTCGCGCCCATCGTGCAGATGTCCTTCCTGTGGTGCAGGCCCAGAGAATCACTCGCCTGGCCCGAGCCGACTATCTCTATAGGCGAGTCCGTGAATTTCTTCGCCATGTCCAATGGACAGAGTACGACCGCCGCCGCGCCGTCCGAGCTGGGTGCGCAGTCGAAGACGCGCAACGGGCTCGCGACCATGGGGGACCTCAACACGACATTCCTGTTGATCTCCCTCCTGAACTGCGCCTTCGGGTTGAGAGCGCCATGTCTGTGGTTCTTGACCGCGACGTCCGCGAGCTGCTCCCTCGTGGTGCCGTAGTCGTGCATATGCCTCGTGGCCATCAGAGCATGCAGACCGGAGAAGGTCGCCCCGAGCTCTGTCTCCCACTCCTGGTCGGCCGCGGACGATTGGATCATGGATGATTCTACGTCGCTCACGTCTGTCATCTTCTCCGCGCCACCCACGACGACTATGTCGTGGAGGCTTGAAGCCACCGCCATGAGCCCCTGTCTGAGGGCTAGTCCCCCGGAGGCTCCGGCGGCCTCGACCCTAGTGGCAGGTATGTTGTCCCTCGCGATGCCCGAGTAATCCGCGATAAGAGCTGCTACGTGCTCCTGACGTATGAACCGGCCGGCAGACATGTTCCCGACAAAGAGCGCTTCGATCTGGTCGGAGTATATCCCCGCGTCGCTCACCGCCGACAACCCTGCGCCTATGCCTAACTTCCTGAACGATGAATCCCAGAGCTCGCCGAACTCGGTGATGCCAACGCCTATGACGGCAACCCTTCGCATGGTCAATCACGCTCCTTCGCGATCTTGCCTTTGAACTTGGCATACGTCGCGTAATCGAGGTATTTCGGGTTCGCCATGAGCTCGTTCAGGGTAGGGGCGGCGTCCCTCTTGAACGTGGCCATCTCGTCCGTCACGGTGATGTCGAAGGCGTCGGATCCCGCGCCGGAGCCGTAAGCCACGGCGAATATCCTGTCCCCAGGTTTCGCCTCGTCGAGGATGGCGGCGAGTCCGAGGGGGACCGCGCCCGAGTACGTGTTACCTATCTGAGAAACGAGCAGGCCTGTCTTGATCTGTTCGGCCGAGAACCCCAGCTGTTTAGCCGCCCGGGTAGGGAACTTCCCGTTCGGCTGGTGGAACACGGCGTAGGTGTAGTCCTCCGGCGACATGCCCGTCCGCTCTAGGAGACCCTTCCCACCGCTCAAGACGTGCTTGAAATACGCAGGCTCTCCGGTGAACCTTCCACCGTGCCGCGGGTAAACCCGTCCCTCGCGTCTCCAAAAGTCCGGGGTGTCCGTGGTGTAGGAGTAGGTAGTATCTATCGTGGCAATCACCTTCTGCGCACCTATCAGGAACGCCGCTCCCCCCGCGGAGGCAGAGTACTCGAGCGCGTCCCCGGGAGCGCCCTGTGAGGTGTCCGCTCCGATGGCGACCGCGTATTTCACCATCCCCGCCCCGACGAGCCCCATACAGGCCTGCATGGCCGCAGTGCCCGCCTTGCATGCGAACTCGAAGTCCGCAACCGTGAGGTCAGGAGACGCCTCGATGGCCTCCGCGACGATGGTTCCGGAAGGTTTGACCGCGTAAGGATGTGACTCCGAGCCGACATACAGCGCCCCGATGTCCTTCGGGTCGACGGCGCACCGACTCATCATGTTCCTCGCAGCCTCTACCGATATTGTGATGGTGTCCTCATCCGGCGCAGGGACGGATTTGCTAGAAATCATGAGACCCTTTCCCATCGCCTTCCCATCCACTCCCCAGACCTTGCCGATCTCGTCCGGGACTATCCTGAAATGCGGCACATAAGCACCGTAGCTAACAATTCCCACTCCCTTCACTGCACTCACCTTCTCTCGAGTCACCCGAGTGTCTGTAGCTTCTCCACAAGGTCGCTGATCGCTAGTGTCGTCTTGATGAGAGGTATCCCTTCCAGCTCGGCCAGCCTTATCGCGAGTTCGTCCACGTGCTCCGGCTTCTGGTAGACGACGAGCGCTGGCTTGAGGGGATGGGCCCTTATCGCTATCATCGGAGACCGGCCGAACCTCACCCCCGTGAAGATGAGGGCCCTTTGGCTGCTCCAACCATATATCTTCAGGTAATCGAACGAGCTGAGCGTGGTGATGGCCCTCACGCTGTCTATGACCGTGTAGCCGTGGATGTGCTTGTCAAGAGAAATCGCAGGCGTCAGGTTCTCGCCCTCAACCGCGTCGACCAGCTCCGGCACCAAGATCTCGGCGGAGAACTCCTTGATCGATATTATCGAGTCGGCCTTCCCCGCGAGCGAGTACTGCTTCAGAACATTGCCTCCGGATCTCTCGTCGATGCCGATGAACGCGTCGACGAGCTTCCTGACCGTCGTGATGCCGGGGGATTTCCTCCGTCCCGCTTCATAGTCACTTATGACAGACGGTGAGACGCCGAGATGCTTCGAGAGATCCTGCTGTGATATGGAGAACTGTTCCCTCCACTTGCGGATCGTCTTCCCTGGCTCTTCCGAGAGACATATCTCACCTGCTATCTTCTCTCTGACCTGGTCTCGCATGAATGACGCAGGATTTTGCGGATATTTAAAACTGCCGTATTAGAACACCGACAATAGCCGAAGTGATGACTATTGCGCGGCGTCTGGCCTCGCCAGGTTAGCGGATGAAATCGCATTGCCTTCAACCACTCCAATCGAGTCGGACGTTCGCCGGAACGAAAGGAGCGCAGGATGGCGCTGCTTGTCCAAACCCCATGCATATATAATACCCCTTTTCTATCCCCAGATACCCAATCAACCAAGGGGTAGTGGTCTAGCTTGGTATGATTCGTGGTTCGGGATCACGGGATCGTCGGTTCGAATCCGACCTACCCCACTCCTGAATTTTATCGGTTGAGAAAAGGCCATAGGGGCGGAAGGGAATGATCCGTGGGCGAACCTTTGGAGAAAGAACTGAGGCCCTAGAGCAGGCCTGAGGGGACACGTTAGAACAGACCAGCGCTCCTAGTACGTACGTCGTACTCGACCGTCAAGTCATCTGACGACGAGCATGGGTATGGCCAAGGGAATGACACACTCACGTCAACGTTCCCGAACGCGCGGACTACACCGATTCTCGCGTCATGCGACGAAGAATGACCATCGTCGTCAGAGATGATGATGTGAAGGAGAGCGTCAACATCGTCGGAACCGAGATTGTATACGTCCCCCCACACGCGAACAGAGCTCTCGGAAGTCTCAGTCGAGGGCGAGTACCCGTAGAAGAGCAGAGCATTCATCGAGGAATCACTCTGGTAAGTGGCTCTCAGCGCTAGGAACGCCACAATCACAATCACTGCCACTGCGATTGAGACTAGTATCATGATCGGATTCTTCTTACCACTAGCTCGAGTTCTATGGAATGCGGTTCGCTTCTCCTGTGAGGGGCGACTCGACGATGAGCTAGAGGGCTGACGTCTGCCGAACGCCTCTGGGTCCACCTCTCTCAGCACGAATTTGCAGTTGGTGCAGAGTCGTTCCCCCGGGGGATTATCTTGCCCGCAGTAGGCGCATCTCATCTCGCCATCACACTCTGAGTCATGGACAGACGGGCCGCCTAATACCCCCGGGTCTTCCTCATCCGAGCTGCTCTTGCTTTGGCAGCGGCCTTGGCCCTACTGTTAACCATCAGGCCGAAGCCCAGCATGATGAACCCGGTTATGAACGGGACCCACGACACTGGCCCCAGCGGGGATGCGAAGAAGCCCACAACCATCAGCACAAGACCCAAAAGCACTACCTCGAGCCTCACTCTCGAACCACCGGGCCGGGAATAGCGTGTGGGAATTTAACATTTCCTTTGGGAGACCGATGTGCGAGTTGAAGGTAAGAAGGGGAGGATGCGACAACGTCAAACCGGAGAGGCTGAAGAAGACTATGAACGACTTCTCAGGGAGCTTAGAAACGCAGGGTTTCAAAGGGGCCGTCAGAAAAGGCAATGGGGGCGGAAGACAATATGACGGTTAGGGTGAAGACATAGTCAATTGGCCGGTTCTTAGAACAAATTGACAACCCCCACAAGATACACAAAAGGCATTTAATGAATGCATGCATAATCTCATTACTCTGATTCGAATATTGGAGAGTGTTGGGTTGCCAACGAAATCTCTAGTGGTTCTGTCCTCATATCATCACAAGAACACTGAGAAGGTCGCTAAGGTCCTCGCAAAGGTTCTTGACGCAGAAATAAAGACTCCACAGCAAATAGACCCTGAAGAGCTTCAAGAGTATAGGCTAATAGGCTTTGGCTCAGGGATCTATGATGGAAAGAACCATAGAGCTCTGCTTAACCTAGCCGATAGACTGCCACAGGTCACCAACAAGAAGGCATTCGTCTTCTCAACTAGCGGAGTTACAAAGAAGAGGCAGCCAAAGATTCACTTGCCGCTTATGGAAAAGCTGCAATCCAAAGGTTACACGATTGTTGATGAATTCAACTGCAAAGGTTTTAACACCAATAGTTTTCTCAAACTGTTTGGGGGAATGAATAAGGGTAGACCTAACGCTGAAGACCTCGAACAAGCGGAAGAGGTCGCTCAAAACTTAAAGCAGAAGCTACAAGAGAAGTGAAACTTGAACACATGCATTCTATTATCATGGCTCTATGAAAAATGGGGACCCATGGAGATTCCTCTTCGGTCCACCTAGACTTCTGGCAGAACATTTTCTCCGAACCTGTCTGTTACTGGCTGTTCGTCGCCGATTGGAGTTCGCTAAGACGGGTCGAGCGCAGGATTCAAACATCCCTCTTCTGGAACCACCAGTAGGCGAGCATGAGCGGTACTACGGTCCATAGCAGTTGCGCAAAGGCCAACGAAGAGAGGGTGATCCAGGGCACGTCGAACTCGAATCCCATGAACTCTGTCTGGCCGAATGCCAGCATCGCGGCCATCTGGTTCCCATCCTGAGGGCTTAGGAACACCGAGAACCAGAACCAGTCCGGAACAGAGGAGGTGTCCCCTGAGATCAGGTCGTTCATGCTTCCGCCCGTGGCCATGAACAGCCCCATCATTATCATCCCGATGATCATTCCCCAGAAGAAGGTCACAACCCCCGCGCCCAGGGAGGTCACGCGTCTCTTCAGCAAAGCGGAGAAACACATGGACAGACTCACGTAGAGCAGGCCAAGGAGCATGGTCAACAGTATGAAGGCAACATATCCACCCCACTGGGCATGCCCGGTTGTTCCAGCGATGATCATGCCAGAGACTCCGAAACCGACAAGGATCGAGAAACATATCACCGACCCTAGTCCAAGGAACTTGCCGAGCAAGACCTCGCTACGTCTTACCGGACAGGCGAGGACGACCGAGAGCGCCCCGCTCTCCGCCTCTCCCGATATGGTCGCGTAGCCGAGCATTATCGCTATGATGGGAACGAGCATGCTAGAGATGGTCATAAGCACACCCACGGTCAGGTCCATCTCGCCAACGCTCCCCCCGCCAGCCATGAAAGCGGAGGCGATAGTCAGTGTCAGGAAGATTGCTATCAGCGCAACGATCCACCTACTCCTCACGTTGTCGGCGAATTCCTTCTTCGCAATGATGTAGACCGACCTGGGATTCAGTGACATCTACGACTCACCCTCCTCCGAGAGTAGCTTCACGAACGCCTCCTCCAGGGTGGGTTCGACGGTCCTGAAATCCTTGATGACCAGCCCGCCCTCCTGCATCGTGATCATCACTCTCAGCCGAACTCGAGCGTCACATGTTATGGTCATACTGTCGCCTTTCGCGGCTACATCCTCGACGCCTTCGATTTCCCGGATCCAGGATAGAGTCTTCTCGTTCAGACCAGTGCTCTGAATCCACAAGCGCGGCCTAATGTGGAGCCCGCCACTGATGTTATCGATCGTGTCTTCGGCAACAAGCCTACCGTTGTCTATTATCGCAACCCGGTGGCAGAGCGCCTGGACCTCTGAGAGGATATGCGATGAGAATATGATCGTGGCACCCTGCTCGTTCAGAGTCCTGAGCTTGTCTCTTACAGCTTTAACCCACCTTGCGTCTAGTCCTCCTGTGGGTTCGTCCAGCACGTATATGGAGGGGGTCCCTATCATCGACTGTGCTAGGCCTAGCAACTGCGCCATCCCCTTGGAGAACGTGCCCACCTTCCTATTGGCGGCGCCCTCCAGGCCCACATCCCTGAGGAGCGAGGGTACGACGGACTTATCGACATCGCGCAACTCGCAGAAGAAGTTCAACGTTTGGATCGGTGTGAGATTGTCATAGAATGATATGCGCTCGGGCAGGAACCCCACATCCCTGCGCAGCTCCATTCCGCCTCCATTCACCAGCTTTCCGTTTATGAATGCCTCTCCGGAGGTGGGATGGAATAGACCCATTATCATCTTGATTGTAGTGCTCTTGCCTGCACCGTTTGGTCCCAGGAATCCATATATCTCACCCTTGCGGACCTTCATGCTGAGGGAGTCCACAGCCAGAACGTCCTTGAACCTCTTCGTGATGTTCCTGGTCTCTATCACAATAGACGAATCGTGCATGTCAACCCCTTCGGTTTCCCATCTTCGACTCACAAGACAAGTCCACGCTCTTGTCCCTCGTGTCTGAGCGCGCTTCTCCCATTTCGGAGACATCATGGAGATACGGCTATTAATGCCTACCAGCGAGACGGTGGCTACCTTTACTTGGGGGGGAAGGCGGCTTGAAACTCTGAAGAAGAGTCGGGAGAATGCTCCCAGCCGCCAAAACGCGCCGATTAGATTTCTAACCGATACGCTCAGAATCGAATCCGACCTGCTCCACTTCTCATTCTCTGCGATACGCCACGCTGGCTTCCCTCGTGCGCATGACCCTCGCAGGACGGCGAACGGCAGACTACTCGGATGGCCCCTGGCCCGACCTTCTCCTCATGGCATACATCAGGAATATCGCAATAGCGACGGCTGCACAGGCGACCGCGATACCTATCGGTAGCGCATAGTCGCTGAGGTCGTATCCGCCTCCGGACTTCACAGTGAATATCAGGTTCTGAGTTGCCGAATTCCCTGCTTCGTCGTAGATGCGTATCGAGATCACATGCTCCCCTGAGCTAAGGTTCAGAAGCTTAACCCACTCGTCACCACCGCATTCGATGTAGGTTTCGTCGTCGAGAGAGTACTCCACTCGGTCGACGCCGCTGCACGCGTCAGAACAGGTCCAGGAAATGTTGACATCGTCTGCTGTGAACTCAGTCCCGTCATCGACTGTCAGGGCAAGCTCAGGCGCGGTCTTGTCGATCTTGACCTCCAATGTCCGGACATCTTCGACGTTCCCTTCGGTGTCGACGGAGTATCTCTCGATCGTGTGTATACCATCCTCGGAGATTACGAACGGCGTCGTGTATGTCTGCCAGTCATCGGATTCTAGCCGATAGGAGGTGTAGTCGACCTCATCGGACAAGCTCAGGATGGCGGATGTGCTGAAGCCCGAATCATCGTCGTCCGAGAGGGCGAGAACGGCTTCGTAATCCTCGGCCTTGAAATTGATGCATGGCATGCCATACGGCAATATGCCCATCCTGTTCCACTCGTCTGCCAGCCACTCGTGTGCGGTCTGATCCTCAGACCAGGTGTACATGTCGAACGGTCCCTCGTACAGAATCTGGTTGGCATCGTAGTCGACCGAGATGAACTCCGGAGCGTCGGCCCACATCGGTTCAGCGTACTCGACGGTCATGGTTGACCAGAAATCCGATGTGTCTGCAATCAGGCTCGTCGTGTTGCCCGGATCATGGGCGAAGAACAGGACTTCCCCCTCTGGCCATTCGAAAGTCATGGTTTCGTTCTCCGACAGGTTCCACGCACCTGGAGTGTAGTCGTAAGGCATCGTCTCTCCGTACCAGTCGTTACCCGGATACGTGTTAAAGAATCCCATATCGACGTACGGGTCGAAATCAGATATCGAGTACTCCGGCGAGGATTCAACACAATCCTGCAGCATGGCCTGCCAGGTCCAGCACGGCGTTCCGTCCTCGAGGGTCTCCGAAGCGGTCAGGGCGTAGCCCACGGCGGCCGTAAGCCATATCTCCGAATCATCCGGTCCGATCGTTGCGTTCAGGTACATATCCTCCATGTACCACTCGGTCGGCATGAACGCCTCATGCAGCCATCGAGTCATGAGCGCCTCCATACCCCAGCTGACCGTATCCATCTGGATGACCACTTGGTCCGAGACCTTCACGGCATCCATAACGAAGTAGACGAACGTGAGGTCGTACTCGTACATGTTGAAGGTCGCCAACCTGTCGTTCGACGCTTCGTTGTTGAGCCACGACTGCCAATCGAGTTTCACACCGGCTCCGTTGCTAGCCCACCAGGTGTCGAAGTCGTCGAACTCCGAGTCGCTCAGTCCAAGGACGGATTTCGCACCGTCTCTGTCTAGTCCCACGGTCCCATTGAGGTCGATGAGCCAGCCATCGGACCATGCGAGGGGGCCCGGGCCCAACTTCTCCGCCGCCTCATCCCATGTCAGATAGTCCATGTGCCAGTTGATCTCGGCATTGCCTCCTCGGGCAAATCCGAGGAACGGAAGGAATTCGGGATTCTCGTTCATGTTCACCTCCGGGATGTCGGTGGCGTTTACGGTCAATTGCATGAATGTGTTGACCTGCATATTGCCATACGGCGAGCCCTCCCACACGTAAAGATAAGGATATGAATCGGTGACGGCGTACTCGTTTCCATAATTGAGAAGACGGTCTTCGTACCAGGGCCCGAGCGGGTGGGCGAACATGTCATACCAGTAGTAATCCACCCTCCTGTCTGTAACGGGGATCGTAATATTCACATCGAACCAAACCGAGTCCTCAGCCGTGTTGCCCGCCTCGTCGTACACTCTCACGTCGAGGAAGTAATTGCCATCGGAGAGATCGTAAAAGACGACATACCCCTCATCGCATGGGACATAGTCTCCTCCGTCCAAAGAGCGTTCGCACTGCCAGACGCCGCTGAGGTCATCTGAGCATGATAATCCTATGATCACCGTGCCCGAGTTGAACTGGAATCCGTCCGACAGGTCAATGGTCATAGACGGCGACGTCCAGTCTATCCCCGTCCAAGCGGTCCTGTTGGCCTCACGGTTTCCGCTGTCATCGACAGAGTAGAACACAACAATGTGGTTGCCCTCCTCCGATATCTCGAACTCCTCCGTGTACGTCTGCCACTCACCGCCGTCCACGGAGTAGTACGTGGCTTCGACGTCCCCATAGTCATCATGGGCTTCCAGCTCAACGGTCACGGCCGAAGTGAACCAGCTGTTATCACCCAATACCCCGGATAGGGTCACGGTCGTTATCGGGGCAATCGTGTCATCAAAGATGCTGACCGCCTCGAGCTCGACGGTAACGTTGGACACGTACCATCCGTTGTCACCCTCAGTGCCAGTCACTTCCGCATAGGTCGTCAAGAGACATGACTCGTCTGGGGGCACATAGCCGGCTGGCGTCAGGTCGAAATATAGGGGGTTGCCGCCCCAGCACGCGTCGATGCTCCGTCCCGGGTTGGTCGCCCAGTCGCCCCATCCCGTGAAGGTGTCAGTCCTCCAGACATAGGTTTGTCCGACGTAATCAAATATTATGTTCCCGACATCCAAGTAGTGTATTCTCTGACAGTTGTCCACATACTCCTTCCTCAGATCCACGTCTAACTCCTGCACCGATTGGGTGAAGTTCTCTTCGTATGCGACACTGGTGTACCTGTTATCGTTCCAGCCACCCCATGACACCTTCGAGTGGCAGAACAGCGCGTAGCTGGGATCAGGATCGTATGCCCAATACCATATGACCGTATCGTACGCATAGCTGTAGACATAGGCACCGAGCGCGGGCTCGGTCATTATCCTGTAATTGATCTGTACGCCGATCTTCGCCCATTCGCTCTCCAGGTACACGGCTATGTCTTTCTCTTCAGGATACTCCTGTCTGATCGCCATGTCGTATATCAACGGCGTCCCTTCGGCGACGAGGCCTTCCTGGACCGCGTAGCTGTCCGCGGTGCAGACCCTCACGTCGGGAGAAGAGTTTGTGTATCTGTACCCGCCCGCCTCCAGGAGGGACTCTGCGGCAGAGAGGTCGTAATCGTATATCTCCTCCGCCGTTGGTTGATAGTGCCAATCCTCGCTGATCGGCGATATCAGGGTCGAGCCGGGCACACCCAAACCAAGGTAGAAGTTGTCGTTGATGTACGCCTTGTCTGTGGCCATCGTCATAGCCTGCCTTATGATCGGGTCGAGCCTTGACGGGTTCGGCCCTGCGTTGGCATGATTGATGAAAACACCGGTCCAGTACTGATCGCATTTCGGCCCATCATAGGTCTCGACGTTTTGAAGAACACCGGTATCTACTCTTTCCTTCAGAACAGTGTACTCACGAGGCGGAAACTGCGCAACGTCCAATTCGCCCAACTCCAGCGCCAACGCCATCGCCGTAGCGTCGTCGAAGAAGCGCATCTCGAGCTTATCGAACTTCACTACCTCCAGCATGTCTTGTGTCCAGTGATAATACGGGTTCCTGACGAGCGTAAGCTTGTCGCCTTGAAGGAACTCGGCGTATATGTTCTCCGTCGCCATGAACGGCCCAGTACCGATTATCGGCGGGTCGGAGTCGTCGAACACACCGTCCCAGTTGAAGCTGATGTCCGCCGGCGACCAGGTTCCCAGCTTGTGCTCGGGCAGAATAGGCATGAACAAGGATGATCCGAAGGCAACAGGCATCGGCTCGCCGGTCATCCTGTCGTAGAAGTGTACCAAGACAGTGTAGTCGTCTATCTTCTCTGCGTAGTCGATGAAATACGCATATGGCAGGTAGGCCCACATCGTCGAGTAGTATTCGGCATTCAGGTTGAGAGTGAAAGTGACGTCATCTGCCGTGAATGGTTCTCCGTCGTGCCAGTAGGCGTTACGCGTGAGATTGTAGCCCCAAACGGATCCATACGGCTCGAAGTCCTCTGCTATTCCGCAACCCAGCGCGAGGTTCGGAGCAGACTTGAGGTCATCATCTACCGATTGAAGGCAATCATAGACGAGCCCATAGAATACATACGATGCATCCACCAAACCGACATTTGGATTCATGCTGTCAACCTTCTGCATGAAACCCATTCTGAGTACGGTTTCGCCAGAAGTCTCGCCCTCAGACGAATCGGCTACAAATACAGTTCCGATGATTGTCGTGGCGACGACGATCGCAAGAATCACCGACAGAGGTGACGACCTACCGTCCGCACAATATATTCTCATACGAAATCCTCCATGACCGAGCTGTTTCGAACCCGATTGAATTTTGTATAAACATCTTGGATATATATTTGTTGGGCCAGTGTGGGTTTTTCAGTCAACGGAACCAGAAGAGATATTACTAGGGAATATCGTTCACATCACAGTGGAGGAAATGGCGTGAACCGAGACGTTGAGATCGACGCCGAGAGGCTAGGCGTCGATTCGCATGACATTGCCAGGATGAGGAAGTCTCGTGCCAGACAGAGAATCCTCTTTGCGGTTGTTGGGGCATTGGCTGTCGTGCTCTCGTTCGTCGCCGGAGCTATCACCCGAAACCTCTTGCCGAGAAGCTTGGTGGGCTATCCTTACGCAATTGGAGCATCCATCCCCGTCTCAGGAATCGTTGTCGCGTCGTCCACTTCGAATCGCCGATTCGTCGCGTTCGTGATCACGCTGTTGGGCGTTGTATCGTTCACTCTGGGAGTCCTGCTCACCGAAGGGGAGATACAAGCGGTTGAGCCATCACTTGGCGTCGCCCCGGAGTATGGCGTATATCACTCTTGACTAGGCGAACCCCTCATGAAGGTCCTCAAATACTCGGCCCATCCCGCCCTCATGAACTCGTCAAGGGTAGGCATCATTCGCCTCGCGCCCATTAGCGAATATGGACATGGAGACCGGGGCACAGACTAAACTCGTAATCCGCGTCAACCCCGGACGCGTCGCCTGCGCCCTGTTATGACGAACACGAACACGACCGCCAACACAGGGACGATCACGAGTGGAAACTCCGGAATCGGCTCCCCGGTCACCATCACCTCCACTGTCGCCGTCGAGGTCAGGTCGTTGGAGTCCCTGACCTCCACAGTGACTGCATATGACCCGGGAACGGGATACGCATGGCTCGATTCCAGGTCGTCCGACCACTCCGTGTCCCACTCACCATCGCTCTCCCAGTCCCATCTTGCTTCCAGAGCCTCGAAGGCGGTCTCGGCATCAACCGAGGAGGACGCATCGAAGGCGATGGTCTCTCCGGTAACGGCCGTGCCTGAGTAGACAGCCACCAGCGCGACCGGCGGAGTGTTCACGAGCAGGGCAGCTGTGGCGCTGCTCCAGTCATCTAAGAGATAGTGCTCTGCATCGTCCGTTGCCGTCGCGACGACCTCGTACGCGGTCTCGCTGCCGAGGGGACAGGTGTACTCGAGTGAGAACAAGGTGGTCAAACCAGGATCAGTAGCATCCGTCTCGCATAGCACGACCCCTAGGGCGGGGAGCTCCACAGAAACAGTCACTGAGTCGCCTTCGACGTCCGAAACGCTCACTTCGAACCGCACGACGGAGCCCGGCTCGTAGTGACTCTCGGCGGGATCCACCTCCAACGAGTGTATAGTGGGCCTATAATTCGCATCGTCTACCTCGACCTCCGCTGTTCTGCCTATGCTGTTCGAGTACTCGTCTTCCATCGTGACGGACAACGTGTACTGCCCAGGCTCCTCGTAGACGTGCGATGCGGAGTATCCATCATCGGCGTTGCCCGGATCCATGGGCGAGTCGTCACCCCAGTCGAACCAGAATTCAAGCTCGGATGACATCAGGTTGTGAATGTCGAACGGTGTGACCAGAATCGGCGTTCCGCAGTTCGCGGTGTATGACGCCTCCAACGAGAAACCTAGGAGTGGGGCGGAGACACGGATGGAATCCAGCCAAGCGGTGTCCTCGAGCTCGCTGACGCTAGAATCCTTCGAATAGCTCCAGATGAGGGTATGGACGCCATCCTCGACGTCGTAGGTTCTCTCAGACCAATCCCGATCGCCGCTTATGGATTCGCTCACGCCTGCCTCTGGAATCTCGAAGCGGAGGACATCACTTCCCGATTGAGAGGACACCCTCCACATGAAGGACACCTGTGCTGGACCGAAGACTGAAATGGCGATCGGGGTGGCCTCGCCGTCGCCCACATCGCCGCTCTGAATGGAATCACCATCCCCGGCGGTGGCGTGGTTCACGCCGACCCATTGGACCTCGCCCATCGCCACGAAGGAGAGGAGCGCGCTATCTAGAGCCTCCGAAGCTGAGACCGGGTCGTGCTGCGGCAACGTGACGCTCACGCTCCCAGGAGTTGCCTTTGGGACATCCTCGGACTGCGCAGAAGTGCGAGCCGCCGCGCCCGGGACGTAACCCCAGGTGTGATGCTCCATCTTGAACGATGAAATGACCCCCTTGAACGTCGAGCGGCCGACAACCAGGAAGAACGACCCGGCAGAGTCGTAGTAGTCGTCGGAGAACTCGGAGACGTCGAGACACATATACGTCGGAAAACGCTGCGAGGCGCTTCTGTCATTCAAGAAGAACGGAATCTTCGATCCGATGGGGGACTCGACGGGACCCAGCCCAACCTCGATATCCGCGTTTCTCGCAGGTGCATCGTTGAAATGCCACACCGCCACCAGCTCCGGTGAGTAATCCGGAATGTCAGTGATGTAGTTCAATAACTGCCTATCCATATCCCCAAACTCAAGCAGCGCCTCGTACGTGAGCCAATAGAATCCCCCGTCCCCCCATTCAGCACCCCAGGAGTTAACCACCCTGAATGCGCCCACTTCTCCATCGTCAGCGACCGAGTCATCAAACCCTACAATCGTCTGAGCGTGGTTGAGAATGTTGGACGAATACTCGGCGGCCGAGAGGATGAGGTTGCCGTCCGCGAAGCCAGAGAGGAACTGTAGCGCGTCCAATCCGAAGGTCACGAGCGTACCCTCGGAGACGAGGACCTTGATCTCGTCTACTGTGGCAGAGCCGGCGTAGGGAATGTAGAACACCTCGTCGGCCCTGTGCTCTGGAGCTTCCCTGAAGGCAGAGGGTGAGCCCCAATCGAGGGCTTCCGAATCGTCATAGGGCATTGTGGCCATTGTCGCCACGCCCCAATCCCTCACGACGAACATGTTCTCGTCCGTCCACGAACCAGAATCGCGTCCGCCGTTGGCTCTACTGTAAGTCCATGCTGGAGACATGAGCTGGCCGGGGACACCAGAACTCGCCTCCATCCATCCCAAGTCAGTCGCCTCTGCGAAACCATAGGCATAGTACGTCGCAGCCCATGCAGCGCACGACGGCTGGGAAGCCTGGTTGCCAACTGCCGGGAATGTCGGTTCAGTCGAGAGGTCGAACGATGACGGAATCGATTCCATGTCGGCCTCAACGGAATCGAGCACGTTCAGGCTGCCGACCATAGACTGCCACCCCTCGCTCGAAGGCGGGGCGAGTCCGGTCCCGTGTTCGCCAATCATCGTGTTATAGTCGAGCGAAGGGTCGTAAACACCAAACCTAGCGCTCAAGTCTACCATCTCAGCCGTTGTGAGAGAATGATACGAATACCTGATTCCAGGGGAAAGGGCGTTGTCTGGCGAACTGGCATCGCCCAATGAAGCTAATCCTGATGCTGCAACGGCAACCGACACGAGCGACAGAAGCATCATGCCGGCGACAAGAGAGTTTATCGTCGGAGCATAACGTGTTGTCATGATGGGAATCAAGGATGGCGGTACTGACGAACTACGCTTTCACCTTTTCCCCAAGAACACGCATCAGGAAGAAATGTATTTATCAGACAACTGGTTTCTTCGCCCGTTGTAGGCAGGTGTAATCTAGTCTGGTTAGGATTTTGGCCTTCCAACTCCTCCATTAGAGGGATTAAAGATGGAGAGGGATGAAAGCCAACGGCCCGGGTTCAAATCCCGGCACCTGCACCTTCTATCCCACGAGCCAGGTCTGGTACGCGCCACCGTTACGTGACGGCACGAGACTTCCTACAACTCCTCTCCAAAGTCGGAAGCATGTGCTAGGGCGACTGCCGCGTCGAATCTCCTCGACTCCACAAGGGCGAGGGATTGGACGTAGCAATGTGGGCGGAAGCTCAGCTTAGCTCTGTGGTCCATGCTCACTCACACGTCTCGGGGACAAGCTCTAGCTCGGAACAAAGACTCCTGTCAATCTCCCTGAGTTCATCCAGTAGATCGATGATGCCCCGGGCATCTTCTCCTCGAGCCTTTTTCTCGTCGGCCAGACACTCAAGATCCCGAACCGTGTGATTGCGAACCCACTTGATAGCCTCAGCATTCCGCACCGCGGCCCGCACAGCCTTCCTGTTCAGCATTGCATCCCATTCGAACGGTTTGTCTGACGTTTCGTCAGCGAATCTACCTTATGTCGCTTCAGAATATATAAGAGTTTTTAAATGCAGAGGCATATGAACCGATTTCGTCAGACTGATACAGGCCACGACCAACACTCACGTGCGCGAGCGTGACCCCATCTGGACATAGGATGCAACCCGTCGGAACCCAAAGCTGCGCATTAGACGTCGTCGGACGAACAACGTTGCCACCTTGTCTGCTCAGCGCATCAACGGACCCTCGTGTCTGGAAAGTACTTTATGAAGACAATCCATTAAGTCGCCTTAACACAGGAGAGTGTGATTTGGGTCTTCTAGACTCGCTGACAAACAAAGAGAAGAGGCTCCTCGGAAGGGCGACCAAGGACCTTGGCAGAATCGAATCCCTCGTGAAGGCAGGGAGGCGGAGGGAATCACTTGCTGAACTGCAGAAGCTCACTGGTACGCTGAAGGAGAACCGCCCGTTCATAGACAAGATGAGGACAGACTTCTCCGAGTTGTTCTCGACCGTCGGATCGATATCTGTCGACCTGGGAAACTACCAGACTGGGAGGGACTTCGCAAAGGAGGCCCTGCAACTCAGCCCGAGGAACGCAGAAGCCATGATCGTGCTCGGCCAGGCGTCACTCCGCCTGGACGACAGAGACGAGGCCATCGCGTGGCACAAGAAGGCGGTGGAGGAAGTTCCGACATCGTCCAGATACTGGTCGATGCTAGGCGCTACGCTGGAGGAACTCGACGAGATCTCCGATGCCATCGACAGCTACAGGAAGGTGATTCAGCTCAAGCCCGAGAGCATCTCATACTACGACAAGATCCTTGCCCACGAGCCCAAGGACTTGGACACTATCAAACTCAAGGCGTCCGCCCTTTCGAGGCTGGAGCGTTACGACGAGGCTAACGAGGTCATCGACAGGGGCCTTGAGGTCTCCCCCAAGGATAAGGAGCTGTGGATCGGGAAGGGAGCGGCGCTCAACTTCGGTGGCAGGGGTGAGGAAGCGATAAAGGCGCTCGACAAAGCCCTCAAGATAGACCCCAAAGACGCATACATACTCGACAGCATAGGGCGGATCCAGCACAAGCAAGGGAACAGGAAGGCCGCGCTGAGCAGCTTCAAGAAGGCCGTTAGACTCGACGATTCGAGCCCCGTCCTGTGGAACGAACTCGGGGTCGTGCAGGAGGAGTTGAACCAGTTCGACGAGGCGATTGAATCCTTTGACAGGGCTCTCGGCATCAAGGAGAACGACCTGAACATACTCCTCAACAAGAAGAAGACCCTCCTGAAGGCGAAGAAATACGAGGACGCGATAGGCGTCTGCGAAAAGATCATGCTCCTCAACCCGAGGGACCATGAGACCATTGCGGACAAAGCCAGTGGTATGTTCGCTCTGGAGAGATATCAGGAGGCGCTTACATTCGCGGATGCCTCGCTGGCAGTCTCCGCTTCGCACAGGCCGGCGATGGCACTCAAGAAACAGTGCCTAGTCCGTCTTGGCATGCACAACGAGGTGATATCGTGGGCGAACAAGATGCTGAGCATCGACCCCAAAGACCACGAGACGATGCACGACAAGGGGATAGCACAGATCAAGATGGGGAAGATACACGACGCGGTCAAGACCCTCGAGAAGACCTTGAAGACGACACCAGAGTCCAAACCCGTCCTCGAGAGTCTGAAAGAGGCTTACAAACAGGTCCACAAGGATTCGGAAGTCGTAGATGTCTGCGACCGCATAATAACCCTCGACGAGTCGAACAGATCGGCACATTTCGACAAGGCAGTGGCCCTGGACCGAATGGACCGCGTCGAGGACGCGCTTGCATCCTATCTCTTAGCCCTGAAACATGACCCCAAGAGCGCGGACGTGTTCTACAGCGTATCCGCCCTGTTCCTGAGGATAGGCAAGCCGAAGGAGGCCATGGACTATACGAAACAGGGCATATCATCGAATCCTGATAGCGCGCCCCTCTGGAAACTTAGGGGCAGGGCGGCATACGCCGCGGAGGATTACAAGGAAGCGATCAAGTCGCTGGAGAAGGCCGTCGGCATAGACCCAGCCGATGCAGGGACCCATAAGCAGCTCGGCAGGTCGCTCGTCAAGCTGAAACGCTACGAGGAGGCGCTGGCCAGGTACGACGAGCTACTGAAGACAGTACCTGGAGACGTGGAGGCGCTGGTCCTCAAGTCTGAGGCCCTCGTCTGGCTGGAGCGCTACGAGGAAGCTCATTCGACGATCCGTCAGGCTATCAAGGCGCAGCCGGGCGTCGACCTGCTGGTCAGAGAAGGGGAGATCCTGACCAAGCTGGGGCGTGATGAGGACGCGTTGCAGGCATATGTCTCCGCCCTCTCATTGTCTCCGAGGGACGCCCACATCCTGAACAGGAAGAAGGAGACCCTGAAGAGTCTGAAGCGGCACGCGGAGGTTGTCCAAGCGTGCGACGAGGTCCTCGCAGTGTCGCCGAAGGACAAGAACGCGTACATCGATCGAGGGAATGCGGCCCTCTCGCTCAAGATGGCAAGCGACGCCCTCTTCGCGTTCAACAAGGCATTGGAGATCGACGACGAGGATGTCGACGTGCTCGAATTCAAGAAGCTGGCGCTTAAGGAGCTCGACGACAACGAAGCTGTCGTCGACGTCTGTGACCAGATCCTAGACCTGACCCCGAATAGCAAGCACGCGCTTGCGGACAGAGCAGAGGCGCTCGAGAGGCTCGGAAGGCCGGACGAGGCATTGACAAGTTACGAGAGGGCCATCTCGCTCGATCAGAAGGACCAGTTTCTCTGGAACCGGAAGGGTTCCCTGCTGCTCAACATGGGCAAGGCGGCGCAGGCTGCCGAGGCGTTGGAGGAGGCGCTCAAGTTCGACCCCAACCAGCCGTTCATATTGGACAACAGGGGAAAGGCGTACCTCGAGCTGAAGAGATTCGACGAAGCACTAGCGGACTTCAAAAAAGCCATCGAGATACTCCCGAGCGTCCATGAATTCCACACAGACCATGGACGGGCCCTCGCAACCACAGGGAGGCTTGAGGACAGCCTCGACGCGTTCAACGAGGCGAGGCGTCACTCACCCAAGAACATCTCGGCCCTGAAGTACATGGGAATGGCCTTGCTCAAGCTCAACAGGATATCCGAGGCGCTAGGATGCTTCGACGAGGCCATCAGGCAGGGAGCCAGCGACCGAGACCTGTGGACGAGCAGGGCGAAGGCGGCGGAGGCGGCGGGAGATAAGGAGGAGGCGGTCCGCTCCTACCTGAAGGCCATTGAGATCGACACCAAAGACAAGGTCGCGTGGTTCAGGTTGGGGCAGCTCTACGCCGAAATGGGATCCCTCACGGAGGCGAACGACTGCTTCGACCGCTCCCTAGACATAGATGAGTCCAACTCGAAGGTCTGGATGAGCAAGGGGGCAACGATGGAGAAGCTCGATGCTCACGAGGAGGCGGCATCGGCGTACGACAGGGCTATCGGGCTCGACTCGAACGACAAGGAGGCCTGGAAGAGCAAAGCGTATGCGATGCTGAAGCTCCGAAGGCCGGAGCAGGCGCTGAGATGCTTCGACCACGCGCTCACGATCGACCCCTACTTCGAGACGGCCGCGGAAGGCAGGACGCTGGCGGAGGATGAGATAAGGAAGACGAAGATCGAGGATTACTCGCGATCCGTACTGGACTTCGAGTACACTCACGGGAGGCCCGTTACAAAGGAGGAGGCTTTCAGGGTCTGCGGGATCCCATACGCGTTCCTCGGAGAGGTTCTAGATTACCTCAGCCAGTTGGAGGACATCTCCCTTTCTCAGCTGACACCTGAGGGGTTCAATAAATACGAGAAGATGTCCAGGGAGATCCTCGTCACATCGATGCTCAAACGAGACCTCTCCACCCACGGCCTCAGGCTGTGCGATGTAACCGTCAACTTCCCGGAGCTGAGGGTCTCCAGTGCCAAACGCATGCTCAGCTACCTCAAGGCCGTCGAGGAGCACAGCTTCAGCACACAGGTGTCAGACCCCCAGACGGATACCCTGCTCAGGCAGGCGTTGGACCTGCCGGGCGACCAGAAGAGCGTCCTTGGAATAATCAGGAACCTCGAGGTGGGTGCGTATCAGGCACGTCAGCTGGTGACCATCCTGATGACCTTCCAGGAGGGAGGCGTGGAATCGCAGACGGTAACGCTCAAGTCAATAGTCTCCGAGGGCTTCGGCGAGTACTCCCCATGGGAGAGCAGCGCCGCGAAGCCGAGCCGGTCTGAGGCACCGAGGCAGAGACGACATCACGAGGAGGAGCCTGATGCCGACGAGGAGGAGATGGAGGCCGATGATGAGTCTGAGGAGAGGCCTGTGAGGAAACGCCCTCGGACCGGCACCAAAGGGACTCCTCGGAGAGGTTCCAGGGGAGCCGACGCAGCGGAGGGAGACGAGGAGGACGAAGAAGGCGGTGCGGACGAGGCTCCATCAGACCTGGTGGGCAGACGCTGCCTGTTCCACGGGGGCATCGCTGTCAAACGATGCGCCAAGTGCAAGGCCGTCCTCTGCAAGGAGTGCATAAGAGGGACGGACAAGTGCCCTAGATGCAACGCACCGCTGAAAGGCAGGGTTGGCAGGAAGAAGCCGGCTAGGAACGAGGAGCCGGACGAGGAAGAGGTCGAGGAAGAGGAGGCCGCCCCGAAGCCCCGTAAGAAGAGGCCTCGACGCAAGGGAGAAGACAGCGCCAAGCTGGAGGACCTTTCCAGGCTCTGAGTGCCCAGTTCTCAGCACTGCGGATTCAGCCGGCACATGATCGAATCGGCCACCCGGTGAAGAAGGGGACCATCCGGCAACGTATCAGGACGACCGTGAACGTCCTCAACGAAACGCAAACCTTGAAATGGCATTCAAGTCATTATCAGCACAGCAATGAACCCTGGCATGACACGTGTGTGTAACCGATGCAAGAGGGAGACGGACCAGATGTTCTGCCCCGACTGTCATGTCCTCACGTCTCCACCGAAGCAGGCGGGGGCACCGGCTACATCAGCCGAGGGCGATGTCTTCGAGTGCACGGTCTGGCAGGGACCGAACAGGAACAGAGGCATAGAGGTCACCCTGGAGAACAGGGACAAATTCTTCTCCAAAGAGCATGAGATGATAGTGCTCCACTTGGAAGGTAGCAGGACGATCGCCAAACTTGGATCCGGCTTCTGGAGGAAGCCGGCTGTCATCAAGAAAGCAGTCAGAGAGGACGGGAAGGACCTGCTGGGCAGGTTCATGGAGAAGCATCACATCCTGCCACCCCAACAGTCGCTCAAAGAGAAAGGCGTCGTCGACATCGTCGTGTTCGAAGTCGTCATCCCGTCGGAAGAGTTCAAGGTGTCTGTCACGGAGAAGATGCTGACGGATGCCGCTGAGGAGCAGGATTAGACAAGACCGAGCTCCTTGCCTATCTTCTCGATCGCCGCAAGCGCCTCGTCCAGGTCGGAATGGGACAGCGCAGCGTTCATTATCGTCCTTATCCTTGCCTTATCCCGCGCCACCATCGGGAAGACTATCGGCAGGGCGAACACGCCGAGCTCGAACAGACGGCGGCTGAACTTCTTCGCATCGCCGCTGTCGCCGATCATGATCGGCACTATCGGGGTCACACTGCTGCCGGTGTCGAAGCCCATGCCTTGGACTGCCTTCCTGAAGTATTCGGTGTTAGACCAGAGGTTCCGCACGTGCTCAGGCTCGGTCTCGAGAACATCGATGGCGGCGATACACGAGGCCGCCACGGAGGGAGGATGAGAGCCGCTCAACAACCATGTGCGTGACTTGTTCAGTGCGAAATCGACCATGTCGCGGCTTCCGGACACATGCCCCCCGACGACGCCGAACGCCTTGGAGAAGGTCCCCATCTCCACATGGACATCATCCCTCGTCAGACCGAAGTGCGAGACCACACCTCTCCCGCCGTCTCCCAGGACCCCTTCACCATGGGCGTCGTCGACGTAGACCATCGCGCCATGGTTGCGAGCGACCGCCGCGACCTTGTCGAGCGGGGCGATGTCTCCGTCCATGCTGAACACGCCGTCGGTGATCACAAGGATCCTCCTGTAGGGCGGATCGTGCCGCTCGGCCGTGTCTAGAACTACTTCCAGATGGGCGGCATCGGAGTGACGGTACACCGCCCTGTCAGCCTTTGACAGCCGAACTCCGTCGATTATACTCCCGTGGTTGAGCTCGTCACTCACTATGAGGTCTCCGGAATCAGCCAGCTGAGGTATCAGCCCGGCGTTAGCAGCGAAGCCAGTCTGGTACACGAGGGACGCTTCCGCGTCCTTGAAACTCGCAAGGCGTTCTTCGAGTTCGACATGCAGGTCCATGTTTCCGGCTATCGGCCGGACAGAGCCCGAGCCAGCGCCGTGCGTCTTGACTGCATCGATGGCAGCCTGCATAAGTCTCGGATGATTGCTGAGGCTGAGGTAGTTGTTCGAACAGAGCATGATGACATCCCTGCCGTCGACTCTGCATCTCGGGGAGCTCGGGCCCTCCAAGACCCTGAGCTTCCAGTCGATCTCGGCTTCGACGAGCGCTCTGTACTCGACACCAAGGAACGATACGGGATCCCTATGCGACATCTCTCCTCACCATTCAGGAACCAGAGACACCTTCGCGGACTGTCTCGATAGTATGAGCTCCATACCGTCGGCGATGTCCCTGATCGGCAGGGTGTGGGAGACTATCGATGAGAGTTTCGACCTGAACTCTTCGCTCTCGAGGACCTTGTACATCTCATCCCATGTCTCGAACATCTTCCTGCCCGTGATGCCATAGACCCTGGCGGATTTGAATGTGACGGCGTTGTTGATATCCAACTTCACGGGGTCTGGATATAGTCCGAGGATGGACACGCGCCCGCCTGGCGTCAGCGCATCGAACACCTGACGCAATGCAGCGGGTGCTCCGGACATCTCGAGCGATACGTCCGCACCATTGCCGTCGGTGTTGTCCCGGACGGCCGCGACAAGGCTATCGTGCCCCATCGCCGCGTCGAGAACCACGTCGGCCCCCATGCGCTTCGCGAGGTCGAACCTGACCTTGTCGGTAGCAAGCTCCGACGCAATCACCTTCCGGGCACCCAACGCCTTCAACATCGCCACGGCCATCAGGCCTATCGGGCCGCACCCCGCAACGAACACGTTCTTGTCACGGACATCGTCCGCGCACTCGTCCGGAAGCACAGTGAAAGTGGCGTTGCCGAGCGGCTCCAGCAACGAACCCAATTTGACATCTAAACCGGCAGGGAGCTTCCTCGCATTCATCTCCGGCAGGCGGATGTACTCCGCGAAGACGCCGTCGGTGTCCACGCCGAGTATCTTCATGTCCCTGCAGATGTGCATCCTACCGGTTCTGCACTGATAGCATGTCCGATCGACGATGTGCGTCTCAGCAGCGACCAAGTCCCCGATCTCGAGGGAACTCACCTCATCCCCCTTCTCGACCACCTCGCCGCATACCTCATGACCGAATATGATCGGAAGAGTCTTCACCCGTCTCTCGGCCCAGTGGTTCCACTGCCATATATGAACGTCCGTGCCGCATATCGAGCTGTGTTTCATCGAGATGAGAACCTCACCCTTGCCTGGCTTGGGTTTATCGACCGATTCAATCTCAGCTCCAGCAGCCTTGTGCCTCTTAACAACAGCATACATTCGGAGACACCTCACGACGGACCAGGAAGTGGACAGTCTACTCGTTCTTAAGACATTTGCATGTACCACTATCGTACGGCGATGGACCGTGGGGATCTGCGAGCTGCCAGGCCTATTTTTCGATGTCCTCTCCGCCTTCAATCAGCTGCTGGACGATCGCATATATGTCCGCGATCCCTTCAAATGTCTCAGAGCTTGTGAACCCCACGCCTCCGATGACGCCGACTGTCTCCAGCGCCTGAAGAAATTCTAGGTTGATCTGAGTCTGTGGATCCTTGGCGGCCTCGTCACACAGGTCGCTCCAGAGAGCGTACTTGTCCGTGCTCCACCGCTCGATGAGCTGCCTCTCGGGCTCGGTGAGAAGATCGGATTTCGCAATCATCGTCACCATAGGGACGGTGAGCCTGAACTGAACCGTGGCAGACAGGAGGAATGTTGTCACGAAGCCGTTGGGGTTCTTCGCGACAACAGGGTCGAAAAGGAACGCGAGGACGGATGACTCCCTGTCCATAGCGTCCAGTATCACCCGGCTGCTCTGGCGGAAGGCGAACAGCTCAAGCTGACCGGGCGTATCGATCAGAACATAGTCCGTGTTGAAGGTGTCGATGACGTCAACGACTTCTTTCGCGTTGAGGGCCAGCATGTCCGCGGCCAATATCTGGGCGCCGTTCGGTCCCAGGCCATACTCGGCCATCACCTCGGAAAGGCGGATCCAGTCTCTGATGTCGACATCGGGCTCGTACGGCAGCGTATCGACGCCGGGGTCGAGGTTGACGGTAATCGCGTCGAACCCTTCGTTGCGCATCCACTGCTGGAAGGTTCCAGTCAAGGTGCTCTTGCCACATCCGGCAGTGCCTGCGAAATACAGATTCTTGGGGGCCATCGACTTCAACCTCTCTTGCCGTCTCACGCTCGGGCGGCTGTGGTATGTCGATGATGAGCCTCCCATGCATTAACTTTTGCTCGGTGGAGCCTCCCCGGCGCATGATATAATAACCGCTAAAGCGATTCACCCTCGGAGACGCTGTCCCCTAACGGGTGAAGCGTCTCGATGTGGGGGTGTGGAAAGTGCGTTCTAGATTGAGAAATGTGTGCCTAGTGCTTGCCCTGGGGCTCATGCTGTCGACATCGGGCCTCTTTGTGGCCGGCAAAGCTGAAGCGGAGACTGTGGTATCGTGGACCTTCGCCCTGTACGTGAACGGCGACAACGACCTTGAGAGATATTGGGAGGAGGCTAGCTTGCCTGGGCTGTTGGGCTTGCCCGCCAACTCCGACATCAGGATAGTCGCCATGATAGACAGGCTCAAGACCGACGGGACGGAGCTGGTGGAGATATCAGGGGGTTCCTGGCAGGTGGTGAACAGTTATCCCGAGATGAACTTCGGGGACGGGGCCACATTCAGTTGGTTCATAACCGAGATGTCGACCCTGTACCCGTCCGATAAGCTGTCGGTCACAGCATGGAACCACGGCTATGGATGGGTGGAGTTCAGCTTCGACCAGACGTCCTGGGACAGGATACGGATGCCGGAGATGAAGGCCGCAATCGAGGACGCGGGGGTGCACATAGACGTCCTTTCGTTCGACGCGTGCAACATGGCCAACACAGAGGTTGTCTACGAAGCCTGGACGACCGGTCTGGTGGACTACCTCGTGGGCTCCGAAGAAGGCATACCGGTATTCGGATATCCGTACGACTATATGCTCATGCCAGTGGCCATCGACTCTTCGAGGACGCCCGCACAGTTGGCGCTCGACATGGTCGATGGTTGGGCAGAGTTCTACGACCAGAGTACGTATACCGGAGTGTGCCTTTCGGCAGTGGACGTCGCTGCCCTTGGCGCCTCCGCCACGACCCTGCAAACCTGGTGCGGTCTGATGCACGACAACATTGCGTCGTACAGTAGAGTCTACCGAGACGCTTTGAAGAACTGCTACGTGGCGTGGGGAACCAAGTACTTCGTGGACATGGCGAATCTCGGAGACACGCTGCTGGCTGACGGCCGATTTGCCAACGTGGAGCTGAGAGCTGCGACCACTGCAATGGTCACGGCCATCGATGCTTCCGTGGTTGCTGTTCACACCAGTCCAGACATATCAGACGGCAGAGGGCTCACACTATATTGGGCTAAGAAGGGAGACTGGAACTACTACGGCCCGATGTATGCTGACACACAGTTCGGTATCGACACCGGCTGGTTGGCCTTCCTCGAGGACTACTGCTCCTGAGACTGGAACGGCTCAGACGTACCACGGCCTGGCCGTGAAAACCTCTTACTCTTTCTTCCATCTCACACGCCCGAGTCCATAGACCGAGATGTTGAATCAGCAGTCAAAAGGAAAAGGCGGGCCTGAAGGGATTCGAACCCTCGACCCACCGGTATCTCCTGAGAGAACCGATAGGTATCGCAGTAAGAGCCGGTTGCTCTACCTAGCTGAGCTACAGGCCCGCGAATTCGCAGTATATGGTTGCCGTTAATAAAACTATCGAGCTTGGGCAGTTTCCAGAGACCATCTGGCCTGATGCAACGGTGTTGCTCGAACATGCCTCTGAATCTCGACGACGCGTGTCAGAGACGAAATCGACCCGGAAAGATTTTATCAGCAATGGGGCCATTGTGGCAATCGGATGCACCGACCGTTTGTGGCCGTACTAAGCAGCGGTAGCTGCGGCAACTCGATTCTGTTCCGCTCGAATGAAACATCAGTCCTGATCGATGCGGGGATATCGTGCAAAGAGATGGAGCGGAGACTTTCAGCTTTCGGCACCGAGGGGCAGGACATCGATGCAGTTTTGCTCACCCATGAACACACAGACCACAACAGGGGTGCGAAGCGGTTCTGTAGCGTCCACGACATCCCGGTATTTGGCACGGAGGGCACGTTGGCACTCACGCCTCTCGAAGGGACCGATGCGAAAGCCATAGAACGCCATGGCACGTTCGCTGTCGGTGACCTCAGTATTCGCGCGTTCCCGGTGATGCACCTTGCGGCGGAACCTGTCGGATACTCGATCTCGCTCAACGGAAGGAGAGCATCGATCGCCTCCGATCTTGGATCCCTGACCGAAGAGGTGCTGAAGGGGATGAGTGATTCCGACCTGGTCATGATAGAGGCCAATTACGACGAGGCTATGCTTATGAACGGGAGCTACCCGAATTTCCTGAAAAGAACCATCGCAGGCGATCATGGCCATCTCTCGAACGAGGACGCTGGCAGGTTGTGCTCTGAGGTCGCCAGCGAGAGGATCAGACAGATAGTGCTGCTTCACCTGAGCAAGGAGAACAACACCATGGACTTGGCGAGGGAAGCTGTTGAGAAGTGCGTCATGGACGATGACGGGACCAGACCTTCGATCGCGCCCACGGAGCACGGTTGCCAGAACGGGCCGTTCGCGCTATAACGAGACGCTCATGAGCTTAATCTTCCCGTGCGATGCCAGTGTGTCCGCGACATTCTTCGGCAACGCGACCAGGTCTTCCTTCTTGAGAGTGTAGTCCTTGTCGACTCCCGCGAAGGTCGGGACGTCCTCAAGCACCCTGACAAGGACCAGATCTTCCCTCGCATCTTCTGTCTCAGACGCCTCATCCTCCTTCGCGGAGGCCTTGCTCGGAGGGGCGTCTGGAAGATTGACGATGTCTTTCGGTTCAGAGAACCGAGGCCCGGTGTTCTCGAAATCGGCGTTGCCGTCCTGGTGAGCACCTAGCACGGATGTAAGACTGGAGTAAAGGACCAGCTCGTCAGGCGTTAGGTTGCTCGTCTCAGGGTTGTCGCCAGCGACTCTTCTCAGGGATAGGAGCGCAATCTTGCGCTGACGCAGCTCGTACACCCTCTTCACCTTCTCGGTCGCCTTCTTCAGCTGGTCGTTGATCATCATGCTCGCCTGAGAGCTGGGGGTGACAGCGAGCTCCCGCTCGCTCTCCTTTCGAAGACTCCGGATGTAATGGTTCATCTTGTCGTAAAGGGAGGATTCGACCTTCGTCAGCTGAGGAGACTTGTACTCCTGCCTGAAAAGCGACATGATCTCTTCGTATCCCATGTCCCCCCTTTTGTCGGCCATTGCTTCGCGCATGCATCAACAACCTATTTGATGCTTGCGCGCTGACCGGCTTGGGAAAAGGATTATACAGAGCGCAATGATAACTCGACGGACCTTGCCATGAACCGTCCGACTGAATTCGTCAAGGAGGCCAGAGGCGGATGCCTCGTGTACTTCGTCGTCTCCCCAGGGGCCAGATCGACCGAGATAGGTGGGATAGACGCGTGGAGAGGAGCGGTTCAGGTCAGGGTCGCTGCAGAACCGAAAGACGGCGCAGCCAATGCGGAACTCGTCGAGTTCCTATCACGCAAGTTGTCGGTCCCGGTGAGCGCCATCACCGTCGTCAAGGGGTCGAAGACCCACAGGAAATCCGTGTTCGTTCCGCTCAGCACCGATGATGTCAAGTCGAAACTGGGGTTGGAGTAGAATGCTTTCGCCGTCCGAACGCCTGGAAGAGACCCTCAAAATCATCGACGAGCTGGAGGAGCTTAGCAGGGAGATGCCCGTGATCGTCGAGGGAAGACGGGATGTCGAGGCCCTGGAACTCCTGGGGGTGAGTAGCAACATCATCACCCTTAGCAAGGGCGTATCCCTGTTCACGTTCTCCGAGACCATATCGAGAGATTGGCCGTCGGTCGTGCTGCTCACGGACTGGGACCGGAAGGGTGGGCAACTCGCTAGACGACTGAAGGAGGCGTTCGAGTCGAACGGCACCAAGGTGAACGACACCATACGGAGGAAACTCGTCATCCTGGCGAAGAAGGATATCAAAGACATCGAAAGCCTGCCCGCTTTCGTCAGGAGACTCCGTGCGTTGGCCATGCACACCTGACCCGGAAACCGGGTTGTCGATGCAAAAAGGCTTTAGCAGTGGATTCCGATTGAACGCCCGTCATGGAGCGCTCCAAGTGCTCTGCCCAGATGATCGCCGAGCTTGGAATTGATTCGATCGACAGCCTCTTCGAAGACATACCACAAGAGATCCGAATCCCTGGACTGAAACTTCCGGCGGGCATGAGCGAGCTTGAGCTCATCCGCGAGATGGAGAGGGTTCTATCCGTCAACCAACCGGCATCCCGCTGGCTCAGTTTCCTCGGAGCGGGAGTCTACCATCACTTCATTCCGGCCGCGGTGAAGACCGCAATCTCAAGGTCGGAGTTCATCACATCCTACACGCCCTATCAATCGGAGATCAGCCAGGGCATGCTCCAGGCACAGTTCGAGTATCAGTCGTTCATGGTGGAGCTTACCGGCGTGGACTACATGAACTGCAGCGTGTACGACGCATCCACGGCTATCGGAGAAGCAGTTCTAATGGGGCACAGGATAGTCGGAGGGAAGAAGTTTCTGATGAGCCGGTCGGTCAGTCCGGAGCGGAAGGAGGTCGCTAGGCTCTACGCCAGGGGAGCGGACATCGAGATCGTTGAGGTAGCATACGCGCCTGAGACAGGACAGGTAGACCTCTCAGACCTCGAATCGAAGATGAGCAACGATGTCATAGGGTTCTACTTCGAGACGCCGAACTTTCTCGGACCTCTCGAAACTGGCTGGAAAGGAATAAGGGACGTCCTCGGAGAGAAGATGATGGTTGTCGGCGTCAACCCACTAGCCCTCGCACTGGTGAAGCCTCCTGGCGAGATGGGGGCCGACATCGTGGTCGGCGATGCCCAGGTGTTCGGCGTGCCGATGAGCTACGGCGGCCCGTCGATAGGGATCTTCGGCTGCAAGTCGAATCACGTGAGAAAGATGCCCGGGCGCCTGATAGGAATGACAGAGGATGCCGAAGGAAAAAGATCATTCTGCATGACGCTCCAGACCCGCGAGCAGCACATAAGGCGCAGCAAGGCCACCTCTAACATATGCACGAACGAGGCGCTGCTCGCGGTGGCAGTGGCGGCGCATCTCGCAGTGCTCGGACGGGCGGGTCTGAGACGGACCGCGCTCAAGAACCTCGAGAACATGCGCTCCCTTTCAAAGAGGATCGACGCGATCGATGGATTTGACGCCCCCGTCTTCGATGCGCCTCACTTCAACGAGTTTGCGGTCCGGTCTAGCATTCCAGCGGAGAGCATCAGGAAGAACCTCCTGGACAAGCGAATACACGGAGGCGTCTCGCTCGATAGATGGTTTCCGGAACTCAAGAACTGCGCCCTATATGCAACGACAGAGATGCACTCACAGACGGACCACGACAGGCTCCTGGCCGCGCTGGAGGGAGTGAGATGAGATACCACCAAGCGGTCCACGACGTCCCCCTGCTAATGGAAGGGTGCGACAGCGTGGAACAGGGCGACGATCTGAACGTCCGCGACCTGCTACCGGATGAACTGGTGCGATCCAGCTTGAAGCTTCCAGACCTCCCAGAGAGGGAGGTCGTGAAACACTTCGTCAATCTTTCCCAGATGAACTTCGGCGTGGACAACGGCCTATACCCGCTCGGCTCGTGCACGATGAAGTACAACCCCAAGGTATGTGATGAGATCGTGTGGTGGGAGACGGTCGCAGGGCTCCATCCGCTACAAGACACCGGCACGACCCAAGGTGCGCTCGCCCTCATGCACGGACTCGAGCAGATGCTCTGCGAGATCGGTGGTGTCGATGCCGTCACCCTGCAGCCTGCCGCTGGGGCGCACGGCGAGTACACTGGAATGCACATCGTGAGGGCCCATCATGAATCAACGGGGGAGGACAGGAATGAGGTCATCCTACCAGATACGGCCCATGGGACAAACCCTGCAAGCGCCGCGATGGTCGGATACGATGTGCTCGACCTGCCGTCGAAAGACGGCTGCGTCGACGTAGAGGCGCTGAAGGCGACCATATCCGACGATACGGCCGCGTTCATGCTGACGAACCCGAACACACTCGGGTTGTTCGAGAAGGACGTAACGGAGATCGCGAGGATAGTCCATGAGTCAGGAGCGCTCCTGTACTACGACGGAGCGAACCTGAACGCCATCATGGGCAAGACCTCGCCCGGTGCTATGGACTTCGACATTGTTCACTTCAACCCCCACAAGACGTTCGCCACCCCCCACGGAGGAGGAGGGCCCGGGGCAGGGCCAGTCGGCGTCAAAGCGTTCCTCGAAGAGTACCTCCCAGTACCCAGGATCGTCAAGAAGGACGGCGTTTACAGGCTAGACCATGACAGACCGAAGAGCATCGGCAAGGTCCGGGCGTTCTACGGCAACTTCGGGGTTCTTGTCAGGGCGTACGCTTACATCCTTATGCTCGGAGGGGACGGGCTCGAGAGGGCATCTGAAGGGGCGGTCCTGAACTCCAACTACCTCAAGGAGAAACTCAAGGGCATCTTCGACATGCCCTATGGTGACCTCCGAAAGCACGAGTTCGTCCTGAGCGGGAAACCGCTCAGGCAGAAAGGGCTGAGGACGACCGACTTCGCGAAGCGACTCCTCGACTATGGTTTCCACGCACCAACGATCTACTTCCCTCTTATCGTCGACGAGGCCTTGATGATAGAGCCGACCGAGACCGAGACAAAGGACACTCTGGACGCGTTCGTGGAAGCCTGCAGGATGATAATGGCAGAGGACCCGGAGATCCTTAAGGGGGCTCCGTACAACACGGCCCGCAGGAGGATAGACGAGGCGAAGGCTGCCCGGGACATGATATTGAGCTGGAACGCGTACGAGAAGAAGATGGCTGACGGCGCAGGTTCACGGTGAGCGACGATCTCAATCCCGCTTGAACCTGGCACAGATGAGTGTCCTGGATCCCGTGACGCCTTGAACACTCCTGACTTTCTGGAGCACGACATCGCACAGCTTGTCGTAGTCGTCTGTCTCCATACGGGCAATGATATCGTACTGGCCGAACAGCTGGTGTGCCTCCGACAGCTCAGGTAGGAGCCTTATGCTCTCCAAGACGAATGTCTCCTTGCCCGTCGATGTCGCAATCAATACATAGGCCACGACCAGTGTATCACCTGAGATGGCGTGTAAACGTATTTTGCCTACTTATAACCTGTCAGAAGGGGCGGTCAAGCCTCGTTCGATATGCTGGCGGGAGCCCGATCCCGACCGCTGCCCCGGAAACTGTTAACTACGGGCGGGACCAATCGGAGCGGAGTATAATGTCGGGATTCGTGGTGATTGAAGGAATCGACGGCTGCGGGAAAAGCACCGTCGCAGAAACCGTTGCTGGCAGGCTGGGTCCTCGCGCCGTCCTGACGAGGGAACCGACGGATTCCTGGATCGGCAGGGCGGTTCGCAAGGGCGGCTCCGAGGAGATGAGCCCCTACCTGGACGCGCTTCTCTTCATGGCGGACCGAGCAAATCACACGCCGGAGATCGCAGATCATCTAGCGAACGGAAAGGTCGTGGTCTGCGACAGGTACTACCATTCCACTGTAGCGTATCAGACCGCCTACCTGATGAGGAAGTCGCGGGGCGACAACTTCGACTGGCTCCTCGATGCAAACATCAGGATATCGATCAATCCGGACGTGACCTTCCTCCTGACCATCGATCCGGAAGTGGCCCTTGGCAGGATAGGCGACAGGGGCGAGCTATCCAGGTTCGAGCGCGCGGACTTCTTGAAGGAAGTCCAGGACAACTACCTAAGACTCGCGGAACAGGACCCGACCATCGTCCAGATCGACTCGACGCGACCGCCGGGAGAGATTGTCGAGGAAATACTCCTGGCCTTGGACGAGAGGAAGTTTTAATACCAAGAGAGGGCTCGAACGTGGTTGAATGCATCCAGCAGACCATCTGAGGGGTACCAAGGGAGACGAGCTGAGAGGCAGACGAGTCGTGCTTGGCGTGACGGGTAGCATCGCGGCCGTCGACTCGGTCAGGCTCTGCAGGGAGCTGATCCGACACGGTGCCGAGGTACATGTGGTCGTGTCTAGGGAAGCGCAGAAGATAATCCACCCAAACGCGCTCGAGTTCGCCTCTGGATTCCCTGTGACCACGGAGATCGACGGCAGAGTCCAACACGTGGCGCTTTGCGGGGATGTGCCCGACAGAGTCGACCTGCTCCTGATAGCCCCTTGCACCGCTAACACGCTGTCCAAGGTTGCCTGCGGGATCGACGATACCTCGGTCACGACCTTCGCCACGACCGCGCTGGGAAGCGACATACCAGTCATAGTCGTGCCGGCCATGCATGGGAGCATGATGAAGAATTCCGCAGTGCTCGAGAACATCGAGCGACTGAAAGGCATGGGAGTGACGGTTCTCGAGTCCAGGATGGAGGAGTCGAAGGCCAAGATGCCGGACATCGGCCACATCGTTTCCACCGTGATATCACACATCGGAAGAAGGGACCTCAAAGGGTTGAGCGTCCTCGTGATCGCCGGAGCGACGGAAGAGCCCGTCGATGACATCAGGGTGCTGACAAACAGGAGCTCCGGGGAGACTGGCATCGAGATTGCCAGGACGGCGTTTCACAGGGGAGCGGAAACGGAACTCTGGATAGGCAGGTCAGACGCCGCCGTTCCATCCCACGTATCATCCAGACGTTTCCGAACGGCTCAGGACCTCCACGATATGGTCGTCGCTGAGGAACCGACATGGGACATCGTGCTCTTCCCCGCTGCCGTGTCGGACTACGCCCCTGAGAAGGCGGAGGGCAAGATATCGTCGTCCGAGCCACAGATAACACTGACCCTGACGAGGAACCCGAAGATCATCGACAACATCAGGGCGAAGGTCGTCGTCGGGTTCAAGGCTCAGTCGCAAGTGAACGACGACAGACTGGTCTCAGAGTCGGTGGCGCTGATAGAGCGGTCGAAATGCTCGTTCGTCGCGGCGAACCTCGTGGAGGATGTCTCCGCCGGAAAGACACGGGTGCTGCTCGTCGACAACAAAGGCGCCCCTGAGGAACTCAGGGGCACGAAGGCGGAAGTGGCGGAGAAGATCCTCGACAGGGCCGCGAGGATGGTCAGATGAAAGCTAGGGCTTTCTGCCCGGGACACATCACAGGATTCTTCGAGATATGCAGGGTGGACAACCTGCTGGCAAGCGGCTCAAAAGGTGGAGGGCTATGTATCTCGTTGGGCGCACTGTCCGAGGTCAGCATAGAGAGAGCCGATCGTCTCGAGATCGATGTCAACATCGACCGCGAGCCCAGAGAAGCCGAAGTCACCCGAGCCGCACTTGGGCACCTGCTCGGTGAGGAGCAGATTCATGTCAATGTGACCACCGAGCTCGACCTTCCGGAGAGTCAAGGCTTCGGGATGAGCGCAGCTGGGGCACTCTCCGCGTGCATCGCAGCCTCGCACATCCTTGGGATCGCCCGCCAGAAGGCTTTCGAGGCGACGCATGTCGCTGAGATCGAATGCGGCACTGGGCTGGGAGACGTTCCTGCGATCCATCGCGCGGGTATCACGATACGCGAATCGCCAGGCCTCCCGCCGGCCGGCAGAGTCCACCGCATCGATGAGACGCCGGAAGTCGTTCTCGCGGTGGTCGGACCACCCATCAGAACCTCGGATATGCTCAAGGATGTCGAGCTGGCACAGCGCATCAACCGAGGCGGCGCAGAAAGTGTCTCCCAGCTGCTCGACCGACCGACGGTGGACGACCTTATGCGGTTGGCATCGTCGTTCGCACTGGAGACCGGCCTCGCCTCCGAACGGGTGGTCGCCGCCATGGACGCAGCATCCGCCGCTGGAGCTGGTAGCATGGTCATGCTCGGCAATTCCGTCTTCGCAATAGGACGAACGGAGGAGTTGGTCGATATCCTCAGCGCGTTCGGAGAGGCCCGATTGTGCGGCGTCGACAGTGCAGGCGCCAGGGTTCTGCCCGATCGGGCATGAGAGGCGTCACATGATCACTCGTACAGAGTGAAGAGCTTGTCGTCACCGCCCACGTCGAACAGACCGATTCTCGCACCACTGTCCAGCCATCCGTGCGCATAGTTCACGCACGCGAACGCGTTCGTCAGGTCGCCCTTCCTGGCGAACTCCTTTGCGTCCTCGAAGTATGACCTCGCCATCGTGAGAAAATCCTCAGCCATCTTCCTGTTAAAGGACCTGTCAGGTGCGGCGATCCGCAGCTTGGTCAGTGCGTCCGATGTGAGCGTGATGTACTTCTCGACTCGTTCGATAGTTATCGTGTCGCCGTCGCCCGTCATCGCTACTACACCCTTTTAGACGGGATGATCTCCACGCTCTCGCCGCCGTGGAGCGACTCCCTGGGGCGAATATCCACAAAGAGCGGCATGGACACGCCGCCGCCGGTGATGATGGCGGTTCCAATTGGCAACCTCTGGATCTCGTCCTCCATGCCATCTGTCAATCCCTCGATCGAGGCTGCGATCGCCTTGAGGTCGTTCGGGTTGTTCACCTTGAGTATGATCTGGGTGTTGCACTGGCTCAGCACGTTCTTGTCCACCTTCGCCGGCCTCTGAGATATCACCATAAGCCCCAGACCGAACTTCCTGCCCTCGGACGCGATGGTCCGGAACACCTTAGAGCACGCCACTTGTCCCTGCTGTGGACAGAAGTTGTGCGCCTCCTCGACAACCAACATCAACGGAGGTATCTTCCCGACCTTCCTGAGCTCGAAGAGCGCATTGCCTATCCTGTTGACTATGAGTTCCTGCATGTCTGGCGGCGTGCCTCTCAGGTTGATGATCGTAGCCTTGCCCTTCTTGATGAGCTCGTCGATCTTCGTCCCCTGCTCCGCGAAGACATCTATCTCGTTCAGGTATTCCAACTCGCTTATCAGGATCCCGCTGGACTGCTCGTCGTTGGCCTCGAGGACAGCTATGATGTCGGTTATCGAGAAGCTATCCTTCGTGTCCCGGAGGGCGTCGACCGCCTTCCTGAGCATCGTAAGGTACGACCTCACGTTCTTGATGTTCGTGAGACCGAGGATCTCCCTCGCATCCAGGTTGTGGAGCGTGAATTTCAGAGGTTTGGCATGCTTGTTCAGGTTCGTGTCCGTCGCGAACTCAGCTATCTTCTCATCGTATCCCTTCGGCTTCACACCGAAGTCCCGGTTTGTCTTCTTGATTGTCCCCCGCTTCCGCATCGTCGAGTATTCGCCGTGAGGGTCGAGCACGCAAACGGTGACATTGTGTTTCATCAGCTCCTCTATGAGTGCACCGGAACAGTACGATTTCCCGCCGCCAGTCTTGCTGAGGATGCACACGTGCTTCTGCACGAGTAGGTTGATGTCGAGCTCCACGCGGATGTCGTGTCCTGCCAGCAGGCCGATATATGCGCCAGAATTGGTATGCTCCTCGATGCCGACCACGCTCTTTATCAGGTCCTCCTGCGCGCGGTACACGCTCTCACCCGCGCGCGTAGGGGTCCTAGGAGCCTGTAGCAGGTTCCTGTCATCCCGATAGCCCACAACGGATACCGTCGCGATCTCCTTCTCCTCGATCTCGACAGGGGTTCCGTGACTCATCGACTGGACCCCGTCCGTCGTCAGGTTGGTACGCCGCTCGATCTCGGACACCTGCCCAAGGACGAACCCGTGCAAGCCATGATGCACCTGGACGAACTCCATCTTCTCCAGGGGAGCGGTCACTACGATGTTGAACTTGAGAGTGCCGACGTTGCCGTATATCACGCCCACCTGCGTGAGCCCGTGGGGATCGGCGACCTTCTGCGCGCGGTGGGAGCGTGGCTTGGGGGCATGCTCGTCATGGGCTCCACCTACATCTTCGGGGAACGAAGCGTCGGTTTCGCCTGTTGATAGTTCCAACTGGTCGGTGCTCTCGTTCAAATGCATCCCATCTCAATTTCCCAATATGACGATTTCGTCTATTAATGCTTTCGTAAAACGCCTGCATGGCTGACGTGGCATCAAGTTATATGAGAAAGGATGACGTTGTCCGCGACTGATATCATGCACATCGTCGGAGGCTCAGCATCAGGAAGACTTGCAGGGGAATTGGCGAAGAACCTCGGGGCGAACCTCGCGGACGTCGAGGTGAAGAGGTTCCCTGATGACGAATGCTACGTCAGGGTCGGTGACGACCTGGACGGGCAGGATGTCGTCATCGTCCAGACCGCGTGGCCGGACAAGAATATCGTCGAGCTCTTGCTGCTGCAGGATGCGGTCCGGGAGTTCGACGTGTCCTCAGTGACCACGGTCGTACCTTACTTCGGGTACGCTCGCCAGGACAAGAAGTTCAAGGCGGGTGAACCGGTAAGCGCTCGGATGCTGGCTCGGATCATACAGCTTCAGTCCGACGCGTTCGTGACGGTCGATGTCCACGCTCCCAGCGTGGTCGCATGGTTCGACCGCATACCTGCGAAGAATGTCTCGGCCCACCCCGAAGTAGGCGCGTTCCTGAAGCGGGAGGGCGTCGAGCTGGTCCTGTCGCCCGATGAGGGTAGACGGGACAACGCGAAGATGGTAGCTAGCGTAGCAGGATGCGAGGCGGACTTCCTCGTCAAGGAGCGGCTCGATGGAAAGACCGTCAAGATGGCACCCAAATCACTTGACGTCAGTGGCAAGACGGTCGCGATAGTCGACGACATCATATCCACGGGCGGAACCATCGTCAAGGCCTCCGAACAGCTCAGGCAACAGGGCGCCGCCAAGATCATAGCTGTGTGCACGCACGGCGTCTTTGCATCCGATGCGATTCCTCGGCTCAGAGAAGCCTGCGACGAGGTGTTCTCCACGGACACCATCGAGACATCCACCACTGCGATCACGGTCGCTCCTCAGGTCGCCAGAGCCATAAGGGACTGAAGACAGCACCAAAAGCTACATATGCCTCCCCTGGATTCTCGGAACTGTCATGAAGAAGGCCGAAGATTTCAGCGAATGGTATAACGAGATGGTCGAGAGGGCGAACCTCACCGACAAGCGTTATCCGATCAAGGGGATGAACGTGTGGACGCCCTACGGCTGGAAGATCATGCGGGCGATCGACACGCACATACGCGAGGAGTTCGACGCCACGAACCACGATGAGGTATGCTTCCCGCTCCTCATACCGGAGGACCAGTTCGCCAAGGAGAAGGAGCATATCAAGGGATTCGACGCCGAGGTGTTCTGGGTCACACATGCTGGATTGAACCCCCTGGACGTGAAGTTGCTCCTGAGACCGACGAGCGAGACGGCCATGTATCCGATGTTCTCCCTGTGGGTCAGGTCCCATGCGGACCTTCCCCTTAAGACCTACCAGATAGTGAACACATTCAGGTATGAGACGAAGCAGACGAGGGCGTTCATCAGGGTGCGGGAGATTCACTTCTTCGAGTCACACACATGTCACGCTGACTTCGATGATGCAGAGAGACAGATCAGGGAGGACTACGAGATCGTCGAAAGGCTTGCCCGGAAATGGTGCATCCCTCACAAGCTGCTCAAGCGCACGGACTGGGACAAGTTCCCGGGAGCGGATTACACGGTAGGTATCGACACGGTCTTGCCGAACGGTAGAACACTCCAGCTGGGTTCGATACACCAGTACAAGGAGAATTTCTCGCGTCCCTACGATATCAAGTACGAGGACGACAAGGGGGAGCACAAGTACGTCCACCAGACGACCTTCGGCATGAGCGAAAGGCTGGTCGGAGCAATCGTGGCAATCCATGGCGATGACAAGGGGATCGTGCTACCGCCCGATGTAGCGACCATCCAGATCGTGGTCGTACCAGTTCTGGCAAAGGGCGCTGCCGAGGCTGTGACCGCGGAGGCGAAGAATCTGTACAACGAACTCAAGGGCTCAGGGCTGCGAGTTCACCTTGACGACAGAGACGTCAGGCCCGGTGTGAAGTATTACGACTGGGAATTAAAGGGCGTTCCTCTGAGACTCGAGCTCGGTCCCAAAGATATCGAGAAGGGGGTAGTAACCTTCGCCAGGAGGGACAACGGCGAGAAGACCCTCATAGAGCGGGAACGCGTCACGGACGAAGCCAGGGAGACGCTTGCCAGGATCGCGGCTGACATGCTCGAGAGGGCTCAGAAGACCATGGATGCGGACACCGTTGCCGTCGACTCTCTGGAGAATCTGCCTGAGAAATTCATCAGGGCAGGATGGTGTGGCGGCGAGGATTGCGGCCATTCGATCGAGAACCGTACGGACAGGAACATGATCGGCACGCCGGTCGATGACGAGGGGTTCGACGGAGCTTGTGTCGTCTGCGGGAAGCCCACGCGCACTTCGGTCTACATAGCCAGAGCGATGTGAGTGGACGGTCACCCAAGGGATCGTCAGCCTGACAAGAGAGGTGAGAAACGGCTCCTACGTGTCCGCCCTCTTCTTCCGGAACAGAATCATCCCGATGATGCCGAAGGCAATCAGGGGAGTGTATATCGTGTATATCCCGATGTTACCCCTGTCGAACGGATACCATGTCCCATAGATGAGGCCCCAGCCCCAGTAGACGATTATGCCCGCAACAAGCAGAAGCGAGAAGAAAGCAAACGCTGCCTTTCGCTGGAACTCCGAATCTTCGTCTTCTGCCATCATCGCGCCCAATGGATTGGCTGTATAAATTGCTTTCCACGCCCAATATTGGCTGTATAAACACTCTATCGCTCAACTCTCGGCTGGGAAGCCTTCTGGATGTTGACTCTGCATTCGTCAAGCGCTTTCATCAGTTCAAGCGTGCCAACGGAGCCATCCAGGAACTGAGAAACCATGGCACCTACCTCCTTTGGAAGGCCGTCAGTGACCTCAATCTCAGGGGGTTCAATGACTCCGAGAGGGCCGTTCGGTATGCGCTCACCCTGCTCACAGAATGCCTCCTCGACTCCGGGTGCATCATACCAGTCACGCATGCTTCCACCTTGGGTGGGGTCATGCCCTTGCAAGTATGCAGTACTCTGCTTACTCAGACCCGCCCGTCTGCATGCGGTGCTGACAAAGTGACGCATTTGGCACGGAAGAAGTGGCTGCAGACCATGCCGGGTTTGTATCCGTTTCCATTGGTCCCTTATATTTTCGGTGGACTGCTCTCTGTTGACGAACAACCGCTTCGCCCTGTTCCTGAAGGGCAGGATTGGGTTCTCGAGAGATGTGGCAGTTCCGATTTCTTTCTCCCATTCGACCAACGCCTCCACCACTTCGGGGCACAACTGGCAGGCAATCGAAGCGTGCGTCTTGAAGTTCTCTTCAAAGCCCTCGGCAACCAGTGCGTACGGTTTGTCGTCCTCATCGCGTAGAAGATGCTTCCATTTGATTCTACAGAGGTGTTGTGGTCGCCATCCATGCTGGGCTAACAATAGCCACTCGAGCTTCAGGTATATGTCCGGCTCCCGGCGAACGGCATCGTGCCACTTGCGGACGAGCGCGTCTGAAGGTGTAGCTCGACGCCCAACTCTCGGAAGCCTTGGAAGGTCTCGCTTGGGGTCAATTGGCCAAGGAAGACAAACCCCGTACTTCCATACGCTGGAGAGGGACGACAGCATGGTTCGCCAACTCCGTTTTGGCACAGTTTCCAGAAATTCCAGCAGTAGTTTCTGGCCGTCTTTGGAAAGCACTCTCTTCGTAGTGCCCTCCAGGCTCTTTTCCGTCCAGAATCGTCGGAACTGTATCGAGTAGCCTCTCACGGTCGGACTCTTTAGCCTGATGCGCGTAGATTGGCTGAAGCGTTCCAAGATACCTTCAAGCTCTAACGGCAATTCATAATCATCACCGACGGCATCATGGCGAGCGTCGTTCTCCCCGTCCGTCCCGAGCTGGGGTTCAAGCTCGGATTCATGTATATCGCATCCTAGTGATGAGTTGTCCCCGTCCTCACCACCGTAGAGGGTATCGGCATGCTTGCACGAAAACCTATCGGATGAGCTGTCGACTCCTGCCGAGCGCTCCCTCGATTGCGATCTCGATGCGGTGCCACTTCCCGCATGCGACCGACGCCGGGGATGCTTATAAGCAGCCTTGCTCGAACGATCGCCGCGCGAAGGACTATCATCATGCCCGCGGCCTCGCTCGGGCTTATAAGCCGCCATCTAAGCCTCCTCTCGACCTCAGACTCTGAACATAGTCCTCAAGAATCTGTGCGATGAGCTTGGAGCGGGAATCGATGTGATACTCCGCTCTAATCACGTCGAGATCATCCCTGAGCGTCTTCTCAACGACGCCGGAGACGACGGTTAGATGGGGGCGAAGTTTTCCACCCATAGTATTCGTATTCAGATATGGCGGGCCTTGTATGGATGTTGCTCGGGAGAGGTAAACAAGGCCAAGGATATTCAGAACCGATTGCAGCTTGCTGGACATTCAGTGTTTACATCAACCCGGAGCGGCTCTTCATCGGTCAACGTTGATATATTTGTCTACGAGTTAGGTTACTGCCGTGGAGCCTCCGAGATATCCTATTGTGGAGAAGATGGACCTGAACGAGCCTCTCAGCAGGGTCTACCAGATGATCATAGACAGGGAAGAGAGATTTCACCGAGGAGAGCCTACTAGCCTTCACACCACGAAGACATTGACCGAGGAATACAAACGCATAAGGATGAATACCCGGGTCGGGAAAACCCACCGATGGAAGACGGCGAGTCGGCAGTACATATGTAGGCTGGTCAATCGGCTGATTAGAATGGAACTTGTCGCCTTTGAGAAATGCAGAGTCGGAAGATCAACCGTTAGACATTACAGGCGCAAGCGATACGATGAGACAAGAGGAAGCAGAGTAATTGTCGCAAGAAATCCAAAGGCAGTAAGACGAAATGGAGGAGCGCCTTAGATTTCTCTGATGCAGTTGAATCACCCGGAGAAAGGCCACAGGGGCGGAAGGCCGTTCCTCGCCTAGAGGAATGGCGCGACTGGTAGTAGATCGTGAGCGGCGGCGAGGGCGTCAGGCCGATGTCTCCAGCTTGGAGGACAGGGTCACTGCATTGGAGATGGAAAGAGCCATAACCATTAGGGTCAACTTCCTGAGCTTCGTACCAGACAGCGTCCCCCCAGGGGGTAAAGATTTTCTCATCGATTGCGAAGCCGTCGGAACGGACATATACGCTCAAGCACGGACAGGACACAGCAGATTCATAGAGCCGACGTACCTGGACCTGGTCGTACCGGACGGCGTTCAGTTCATCGGCGACCAGGTCGCGATAAGTATCTACGCCTACTGGCATCTTGACGACATGGTGATCGACATCGACCCTGACCCGGCAAATGGTCGGACCATTGGGACGGACCCGACCGGCGGTTATTTGACGCTTACATACACGATCGGTACGGTTCTTCAGGGAGCCGTGGATGGAAACGACGACCTGTTCGTATTGGACCTGTATGATGCATCTTTCGAATATATGGTGGAAACCATACTATGATATTGAGAAAGAAAACGCAGGTTTAAGGGCCCGGAGTTTTCGGGGGGCTTTTCATGAGCGACCAAACGCCGGTCATTAGATGAGGTCTATCAGTTTCGGCCTCACGCTACGAACGGCTTCCAACAAGCCAAAGCCGAGCCTGTCGTCCACATCCGCGGTTTGAACTTCCGACGGAGGGTGCGTCTCCTCCTCGACCGGTTGTTGCGGGTCGCGTTCCTTCTGTTTGCGGGCTTCTGCCTTCTGTCTGAGATCCTCGGCCCTTGCGGCTTGCTGATCGTGGTATTGACGGTCTCTTTCCTCCCAGGCCTCCTGTTCTCGACGAATGCGCGTCTCCAGCTGCTTGAGCTGCTCTACTTCTCTCTCCATCTCCATCTTATTTGTTCGAGCAATCATGGCTGTTTTCTCCTCGTTGTCGTCCCGGATTTTCAGGTTCTCTTCCCGCTTCTTCGCCTGCCATGCCTGCCGGTCTGCCTGCTGCTTATGCTCCTCGAGCAGCTCTGTCTGTTTCGCTTTTTCTTGCAGCTCTGCCTGTTCCGTCTCTTCCTGTAACTCTAATCGCTTCTTCTTTTCGTCCCTGACCGTCATATTATGATATCTAATCCATTCTGTGTCGGTCATTGTTGCTTGGGTCCCATCATGGAGCGTCCGAATCGTCTTAGGTTCCTGGGGTTTCTCCGGAGCTTTGTAAGGTCTGCGAAGGTCCTGTAATTCTTTTCGGGCCTTCTCTATCCGAACTTGGTCTTCCATCAGATCGACGAGCCCATCCTTCTTTTCGGGCGCTGGAGGGCGCACCCCAGACTGCGTCATTTCCATCTGTTGCAGGGTCTGCATGATGTCTATGTGGTCCTGCATGAGTTCCATGGTGGTTTTGGACGCCGCCTTTTTCTCCGCGACAACAGGTCGTGTTCCGACCGCTGATTCTAATGAAGGCACGGTCGTTGAATAGCGCTTCCGAACATAATCATTCGGGAGTCCTCGGCGTCTTGCCCAATCTTGCAGAGCCATTAGTCTAGCGGGGGTCGAAGCACCTGCGTCGCTCATTAGCCTATCGAGCTCCGGCAGATCATCCCAGTTTGGATGCTGGCCGAATATGGACACGATGGAGTCCAGGCGTCTTTCCACACCGGCTTGTGCCATAACGGTTCTCAGAGTGTCGAGCTCCTCGTCTCCCGCTGTCGTAGGCGCCGCAAAGCTTACGATGTCTCCCTCTCGATGGCGTACATCTCGTACGGCCTTCTTTTCTGGGCGAGCCTGCTTGAGCGTAGACTCGCGTACGGATCTTCCATATTTCCGGCATGTTGTGGCCGACACGCCAACCCGTTCTGAAACGTCGTTCCAGGACAGGGAGTGGTCCGCGGCTAAGTTCTCGATCATTGATATCTTCTTTTCGTCGAGCTTGGGAAATCTCATTGTTACACCTCCCCACAATCATTGTCTACCGCCTGAGTATTTATTAATTTTCCATAGCGTGCTTGCGCGCTATTGTTTCCCGCGCAAACGCGCCGAGCCAGTATAGCGCGCAAAGGGCAGCGCTAAGAGTCCACGCAAACGAACTCGCGCAAACGGAGCACACAGACGGCTGAGTAACGGAGACGCGCGACATGGCTACTGCAATCGGCGTCGCATACGACACAGCAACTGACGAATAGTCTTTCGCCTTCTGAGAAAAGGCCATAGGGGCGGAAAGGAAGCCCTTAAGTCATCGAAGGCGATGTATAGCAGTTGGGAGTACGTTTGTAGAGGTTGTCTCGGCTGCGCCCAAAAGGACCTGATGGATTCGGCTCTGCCCAACGGGCTGAACAGCGGGGAGTGAGAATGGGGATTAGGCAGCGTCCGCTTCCAAGAGCCCAGGAATGAAGCGGCTAAATCAGGCAAGGTTGCAGCGGAGCGCACCTCAAGGTTGGCTCCTCTGAACGGGGCAGCATCAACTGAACGACACTTTCAGAGTAGGATTCTGAGCGAGTATTGGATTATTCCGTCCGTCTCCCCCTTCTTGCGCTATACGAACGAAGTTGGCAATTTCGGACCTATACGAGTCTAGGCTAGCCACGAGATGATATTTGTCAGATGTGTCAATGGTTATAGTCCGGAAGTCTTTCAAGTCGAATGGCAGCTTATCGTCTTTTCGGATTATGTGCACAGTGGGCAACCCCGTCATGTGCCTAATCGCCAATTCATAGAACACGTTCGGGTTGTGAAACGAAAGGTCTGCTACTACGACCTTGCTCTTCAATATGTACTGAATCACCTGACTTGTGATCATACCTGGTTCGGTGATCTTGTCCGCCCTTACCACAAGGAGCCCTGACCCTTCAAGTGCCTGTTCAAGGAAGGCAGCAAGAATCATATCAGAATGCTTCCTATCTTCGGACTCATCATCGCCAATGGGAGCAATGAAGAAACATGTCTTCGAGAAATCTGCCTTCATTGTCGCTTCAACATCAAACGGAGGGGAGTCTCTTGGTTCTTGAGGCGTCACGTCATGAGTCCTCCTGACCGGTTGAAGCTCTTCAATCACGTGGTCCAGAGGTACGACTCGCTCTGCACCCGAGAGGACTTTGAGCAATCCGACATACTTGGCATTTGATATGAAGATGTCAACACACTGAGACCTGTCCTTCTCTTCGACACCTAGTTCGTCCACCATATCGATCAGAACCTCTCGGGAGGGCAGCTTGTTTCCTGTCAGCTTTTCGTGCAGTTTCTTGAACACTTCAATTCCCTCAATTGCGAGTCGGAATTGAGCTCCTGTAAGGTCGTGAGGGGTCGTTTCATTGCTTGTTACCGTGTTCCCGTCGTCAGTCAGTACTAAGTGTTCCGCACTATAGGAACCGGTAGTCAAACCATACTTGGAGGAATTCGTTACAAGCGCCCTGCTATGGCCACTCGTAGGGCTCTTGTTCAAATGGTCAAACAAAGTGGTCCGCCTAATCTTATGCGTTCCAGCATGAGTCTGAATCGCCTCGGGTAGCTGAAGGGCCTCCTCGAATGTTAGTAATGGATAGGGCTTCTCCTTTCTGCTAGGTTTCTTTGCCTTCGGAGCCGTCCCACTCCGCTTACGTGGTTTTGGTTTGTCCTTTCTTTTGTCAGATGTTTGGACTGTTTCAGTCATCTCGCCAAATCCCTCTGGCAGACTAGTCTGTTCATTACTATAAACGTTGTGGATGAGTATTCGTCCGAGCCAGTCATTCATGCGGACAGGAATTCCCTTCGGTCAACATCCGTGAGAAAAGGCCATAGGGGAGAGAATGCGATACCGACCGTGATAACTTGGCAAGAACGAATTGTGGCGCATGTGGGAGGAAGGTCACCCTTTTCAACCATCGGGGACCGGCGTATTGGGTTCAGGGGCCTATGAAACGCAGGTCTGCGCTCGGCCCTGTCAATCGACCCACCTACTGGTATACATACGAGTGCACCGTCTGTTCTAAGACGCTCTGTAACGATTGTGCCCGGATTCTAACGGTCTCACCATCCCAGGCGAAAGAAATCAACAAGTTCCACAAGTTGAATGAACACAAATATCATACAACGGCACAGAAGAAGCCTTCATTCATAGTCTGTGGGCAATGTGAAGACCGTCTTGTTGACGAATTTCCCTCGAAGGCACGAAGATACTACGAGAAGACAGGACGATTCGAGGAATTGGCGCAGCTATGTGAGGCCTTCGGGCTGCTTGTCGAGGCCGGTAGGGCGAGGGCGAGAGGAAAGTCTCAGACGGTCAAACATGTAACCGTCGACATTAACGACCTGCTAGACAAGATCAGAAGGGGCGGATTGATTGTCCCCTACAGATGTCCTAGTTGTGGAGCTGCCATTTCGGTCGACAGAAACACAAATGCAGGGGGCATCAGATCTTGCGCCTATTGCGGAACAGCTTTCGACCCGGATGCAATTCTGAAGGTGCTTGAGGTAGCTTTGAGTTAGGCGTGTAATGGGAGAGATTAAGGGGTTTGGTGAGGGCAAATAACCCCTCCTTTTCGATACCCTTCCCGAGATGCCATTCTGGAAGGACTATGTACCTTTTTCAGCCGAGCCAGTCGAAAATGTGGGTTCAAATCCCCTTCGGTCCACTCCTATGCGTAGCCAGACAAATCGAATTTTACGAAATCAAAATAGATGTGAATTCATTGTTTCTTGGATTTGTAGGATAACACACACATGCTTACAAGTGAAATGATTACCAAGGCAGCTCCTATTAGGGTTACATCTCTTCCAG